>CALKBZ010000053.1 GCA_937775295.1 uncultured Opitutales bacterium | reverse complement strand
CGGATGGACCTGCACAGAGCGTGAATACAGCGTTCCATTCCAACACGGCGACGCGCAATTTCAACCAGCCGAGTATGGTGTGTATGAGAAAAACGAGAGTGCCCAACAAGTCTACTTTTGGCATCTTGTAGGAGGAACCGCCTTTGGTTACAAGCAACAAGGTGGACATAATATTTTTGGCGCGCTGATTGACATAAAACACCACGGTCTAGATTTGCGCCAAGAGCAGTTCTTCATTCGTCTGTCCAGCAACAAGAGCCTCGAACAGCTCAAGAAAACAGCGGGGGTCGATCAAATCCTCGACAGCCTTTCTGCCCTCGGCCTCGGGGGCTCAATCGAAGTCGGACAACTCTAAGCGAGCCCGCGCGCAGGATTTCCGAAGACTTTTTGTCCGTTCTTCACCGAGCGGATCACCACTGAGCCTGCGCCCACATAGGAAAAATCGCCAACGGACTTGCCGGGCACAATTCGAACACCTGTTGCCAAAAAGGCGCCGACACCATAACGAGTGTTTCCAGTGAGATCGCAATGCCCACTGATCGTGGCCCAAGCGCCGATCACCACATCGTGCCCCGCACTACTATGGCAATTGATCGCAACAAAGTCGCCGATCGATATGTCTGCAGTCAGCGTCACTCGCGGACATAGCACGACACCATTCCCGAGCTGGATGTTCTCACCAAGAATGGCGGACGGATGCACCAGTGAAATAAATTCCGCCGAGCGCTCCATCAATGCCTGGCAGACCTTTTTCTTAATCAACGGTGCTCCGATCGCACAGACAAACACTTCGTCTGCAGCAGGATGGTGCGCCTCAATCGAACCGATCACACCTACTGGATACTTATACCGATCGAGGACATCCACATCATCATCTATAAACCCTGCAAGCTCCCAAGCTTTGCCGGAATCTGGATGATCACTGGCCCACGCATAGACTTCACGCCCAAAACCTCCTGCCCCTACAATAATCAGTTTTTTCATATTCGGCTAGATCAACAATTAGGCGCTACTGGATAGAAAAGCCTCCATCGACGGGAAGGGTAACACCCGTCACCCAACGGGACGCCCCCGAAAGCAAAAAAGAAGCCGCAGCAGCGACATCCGCCGGCTGCCCAGCTCCAAGTGGATACGCGTTTAAATGCGCTGCAAGTGCTTCACCTGAAATACGTTCCGCAGTACTGGCGGCCATCTCCGTCTCAATCATCCCCGGAGCAATACAGTTCACACGCATCCCCTTCGCCGCTAATTCCAGTGCAAGGCAGCGCGCCGAGGCCTCCAGCCCAGCCTTACTAGCCGCATATGCAGCGTAACCAGCCGCGCCGCGCGCGGATGCCACCGAAGACAGCCACACAATCGATGCACCAGGGTTCAACTTTTTCTTTCGCAGTAAATCGCGAATCAACAGCAGTGGCCCCACCGTATTCACATTCAAACAAGCCTCGAGATCTGCGTCCTTGAGGTAGCGTACAGGAGCCACAGGCGCCACACCCGCGGCGTAGACAACTCCATCAACCGTGCCGATCGTATCGGCCAGTTGCGCGCGTTCAGCAGAGTCACTCAAATCCACTGACAGCGATTCCGCTCCCAACTCTTGAGAGAGTCCGTTCAACTTCGCTTCGTTACGCCCAGACAAAACCAAATTCGCACCTTCACACTTTAAATGACGTGCAATCGAACAACCCAATCCGCCAGTCGCACCGACGATCAGAATCTGTTTATTCTTAAATTTATCGGAACCGCTCATACTTAAGATGACCCACTGACTTGAGCGAACAACGCCTCAAGCGTCTCACAGTTTTTTAATGTGTCAGCCTTTAGGCGCACATCGTACTCCGCATCGACCATCGCAATCACAGTCAAGACTGCCAACGAATCCCACGCCTCAAGCCCCCTGTATTTGGTCGCTGCAGTTAGTGAACCGGGCTCGATGTCCTCGACCGCTTCTTCGAAATCTACAATAAATTTTTCTAAACTCATGGGGTGTATTTAAAAGATCAATACCGACTCTAAGTGCGCCTAACAAGTTTCTATTCACTCGGCGCAGATTCAATAATTTCGCAGACAGCCAACTCGGCAATATCGAGGATCACACTGGCCCACGACAGGCCGACTCCGAACCCCGAGAGCAATACACGCTGCGTGTCGGCACCACACAGCACATCTTGCAATTCTCCGCACATCGCAGACGGAATCGATGCCGAGCTCTGATTCCCGTAGCGCTCGACCGTCTGCATCGGCACTTTCTCGGGAGCAATTTTCAAACGCTTCGCGATATTACTGAGGATATAGCGATTTGCCTGATGGAACACAAAATAGTCCACCCCATCCAAATCCAACCCAGCATACTCGACTAAATCTCGCACCGCCTTAGGCTCTTCGACTATCGAAAAATTAAAGATCTCCGCGCCATCCATAAAGAGGTTCTCAAGTGAACGCACGTTGCCACTCGAATCTGCCACCTCGGCCTGCGTCTCTGCCGAACTCGGCATGCGTTGACCGCCGGCTGGCACGATCAATTTATCAAAACCCTTTCCATCCGTCTCAAGGCTGAACCACGCAGCACTCTCGCACTCGCTACGCTGGATCAATGTCGCACTGCCCCCGTCTCCAAACAACGGTGCCACAGCCCGATCTTTCGGATTCACAATCCGACTGATCGTATCACCTGCCAGTAACAAAACTCGTCCACAACCACCCGCGCTGACCATCATATGCGCCAACCACAGACCATACACATAGCCCGAACAGCCCAAATTCACATCTAAGGCAGCGCAACTCTTTGGCAAATCCAGGCGCCCATGCAGCACCGCAGCATTACACGGCTGCAAATAATCTGGCGTTTGCGTCACAAAAATCACCGCGTCAATCGCCTCAGGCTCGAGACTCATGCCTTTCAATAGTCGTCGGGCAGCTGCTTCGCATAGATCCGCCGCGGTCGTGCCCGGCTCGACGACACGCCGCCGATCCAGCCCAATGGTTTTCTTCAAGCGTGCGATTTGCTTCTCGTTGCCGCCGAACAGATCGATCTCATCATCGATACATTTCTCCAAAGGTGGCACACAGGTAACGACCCCGCCAATTTGAACCTGATTAAAACTGCTTTTTGCCATAGCACGAACAATGCGAAGGATCGTGCCAAAGTGAAAGCCCATTTTACGGAGAATCCTCGACAAACTCCAGAACTTGCCAGTTGTTCAGTTGCCCGAAGAAACGGCAAAGATTCGAAAAACATGGAAAATTGGACAGGTGCTTTTTTAATTGCAAGGGACAGTGACCTACGAAGCCCCTTCAAACGAAATTTCGACGAGAGAATTGCCTGCTGAAATCAGCTCAACACAAGGAGGTTGATTTCAATGGTGAGCCCAGGATCTGCGCTGCCGTTATCGTCGAAGTCCACATTATGCCCGGCCGTTAGCACCCAGTGAGGCGAGAGTGCCACGCCCGTGCCGAAGTAGTTGGAGGATCCAGTATCGATGCCTAAGCCGCCGACAAAATTATAAGAAGAGGCAGAGCCAAGACCGTCGATCCGGAAAGAGGGACGATCTACAGGCAAATCGAACTCGCCGCGGGCCAGAATCGCGTGGAGGCCGATCGGCGTCCAAAAAAGTGCGCGACAAAAGGGGAAGACTCCCCTTCTAAATCCCCTCGTTGTTACATCGTCCCTCGCTCCGCCAGCTTCGCTACGGCTGCTGGGCTATACTGGTGCTTGTGCTTGTTCATACTGACTTGAGCTCAGGATTCTAGTTTCCAGTACTGCGGGCGAGACGGAAGCCGAAGTAGATGTCCGTGTTGCCCGGGCCGATGTAGATCTGAAGCGAGACGGTGCAGTAGGACGCGTCGCCGTCCCAGGAGCCGCCGCGGACGCTGCGGTTGGAGCCATCTTGATCCCAGAGCACCACTCAAAACGTTACCGCTCATGTCATACAGCCCAAGCTCGTTCGCCGACTTAGCTCCTACTGGCCAAGTGCCGCCCTTCCACCAAAATGAACCACACGCCGCGTCACCACTATTATCGCGACACCAACCCACATCACTCATGGTATTACTACCGGAATAAGTAGTGCCGTTGGTCTGGTTCCCGCCCCTAGCAGCAAACTCCCACTCCGCTTCCTGCGGCAAGCGATAACCACTAGCCGAAAGGTTCTGCAAGATCGAAGTGTGCGTCGGTTCGCCCGTTTTGTAGGTCGGTCCGCTGCAGGTGAAAACGGGCGTTAAGCCTTCCATCTCGCTCTTCGCATTGCACCACTTGACCACGTCAAACCACGCTACCGAATGCACCGGATGATTGTCAGCGCAGCCCGCGCCGCGACTGCCGATATCGTAGCCATTGAGTGCCGCCCAAGTGCGCACCGTCTGCCACTCTCCCCAAGTAGTCTCGTAAGTGCCGATGTAAAACGTATCAACAGACACCGCACCGAGCCCGGAGGAAGACGGCAGTGTGCCCCCTTCGACCAAAACGAAACCAGCCAAAGGCAGAGGCACCGTTTCAATTCGCATACGGAAAAAACCCGTCTGAGCTGACTCTCCCATGTTAATCTTTCCATCCTCGCTCAGCATTGCAGCCGTCACCGGCACCGGATCCCAAACAATCAAGTCTTCGGACTGCTCCAGTTCAAGCACAGCCTGATCGGCGCTCACAGTTAAAAAGCACCCAACCATTACAACAACGGAAAAGAATTTAAGTATCTAATTTTCTTTCATGACATGAGAAAAATTAGTTAACATTAAAAGGTAACTTTTAACGGGGGGGGTAAATTCCTCCGGTGCTTCTTCGGTCATTATCCTCGGGGCAAGCCCCGAGCCATTCGGCTGGAGGGAAACGCGCTGTCGTTTTCACACGTCGGGCTGGATTCGCTTGGCCTGTCGTAGGAAACGACAGAGCGTTTCCCTCCAAAATAAGCCGAAGCAAGCTTCGGGGCATCAAACCCATGACGAATCAAACCCTTCAGGTATTGAGGAGCCATTTTGAGCCGATTCAACATAGATCTAATTAAACGGAGTTAGCGTGCTTCACGCTAACCACGCTTCAAACGATCGGTCATCGACAGCTCAGCGCGCAACTCAATCGCAACTGGGATCTTCCAATCTGCAATGCGCCCGCGACAATGCTGGCGGATCAAACGTTTCCAGGTACGCAAATCTTGGTTCGATGAGGGCACGATCACGCACGCAACCATACTTCCCGTGACTGCAGCGGGCTTAGCATACACCGAGCAAGCCTCAACACCTTCAATCTCAGCGATTACCTGCTCCACCTCAGCAGGGTGCACCTTCTGCCCACCCACATTGATTAACTGACTACGCCTGCCGATAATACGTAGATACCCTCCTTCGGCTTCTTCCACCAGATCTCCGGTTCGATACCAGCCATCGGCCTCCAACGACGATTCATCGGCATTTAAATAACCCAAAATCCGCGAGCTCGTCTTCAGCCACAACTCTTGATCCTGCACGCGCCACTCGACGCCGGAATCCTCAATGCGGAAATATACACTGTCGGTGCGCTGGCTCTTGATACGAATCGCTCCAGTTTCACTGGTGCCAAACTTCTGTTGAAATGCCGCACTTCGGGAATGCTTCAACCAACCGCCTAAGCTAGCCTAGCTGACATCGGCTCTGCTCCATACGCGATCACCTCCAAGCTCGAACAATCGAACTTCTCCTGCAACGTGCGCCAACAGCATGAGATTTAAAAACGTCGGCGACGCTGGTAGTATATTAACATTATACCGCTCAACCGCCTCTCCCACCGCAACTGCGGCTGCGTGCCTCCGGCACCACCAAGGTCGAACCAGAAAATAATGTGCGAAACGCAGAGTCTAGCCCGCCGATATGATCCGCCAACAATAATTGCACCGTGCAATCCGAGCGCGGACGCACCTCGCGATACCGCTCCAATAGCGCATTTAAATCATGCAGCATCCCCTTTGGCTCACCGCTGGTGCCACTACTAAAAAGAATCAAGCCCGCATGCCCACGCGCCGATAGCTGATTGATTAATTTCGAAGCACTCGGCACGCGGCGGCGGCGAGCGCAGGCCTCGCCGCACTCAGCAGAAACGTCGCGCCGGCAATACGCTGCTGCTCGGCCTGCTCTGCCATCGGCATCTCTGCGGATAGTGGCAACGCGATCTGCTTCAAGCGTACGATTGCCAAAACCGCAGCCAGCGCATGCATCGTGCCTGCCATCTGAATCGCAATCACCGCTGGCGCTTGGCCCATCGCAGGAGACAGCAACGCCTCCATTCGATCCACTTCATCGACAAAATCAGCATACGTCCAAGTGCGCCCATGCTCATAGCAAGCAACCTTGGCACCGAACTCGGCAAACTGCTGATCAATCCAGCTCACAACTTAAGTCACTCCACCCAAGTAGAGCACTTGCCCAGTGATAAAGTCACTCTCATCCCTCAGAAAGAAATCGACCGCATTGATCACATCCGCCGCCTTGCCGTAGCGCGGGATCGCCTGCCGCGCGAGCAACGCATCCATCTTTTCCGACGACACCCCCTTAATCAAATCCGTCAACACTGGCGTCGGCCCCACAGCATTTACCGTAATGCGTAGCTCGGCCAACTCACGCGCCATGATACGCGTCAAGCTCTCCACCGCGGCTTTACTGGCCGCATAAACTGCCTCACCTTGCAAGTTCAGTGGATGCGCCACAGTCGTAAAATTCACGATCCGCGGCTGCTCGCTCTTGCGCATTAATTTGGCAAATTCACGACAAAACAAGAACGTACCGACCACATTCGTCTGCAAAATAGCATTTACCGTCGAACCCGGCGTTAACAAACAATGGTTCATCGAGGCGATCCCAGCATTATTTAGCAGCGCATCGACGGTACCGACTTGTCGCTTTACCTCACGCGCCATTTTAATCACGGCGGCCTCATCACTCACATCCAATGCATAGTGCCGATACTGAGGGTGCTCAATCGACGACTCGCCACGACTACAGCCGATGACTCCCCAGCCCTCAGCCAGATAATGCTCAGCCAACGATCGGCCGATCCCCTTACGCGTGCCGGTAATAACGATCTGCTTCACGCTTCGATCCTTTCTAACACGGCTTGCGCGAGTGTCTTAATAGTCAAAAACGGCGAATTACGCGCGCTCATGGCTTTCTCATCAGCCAGTGCAATCGCTGCTCCGAATTGCTCAAACACGGCATCTTCCACATCCGCAAGCAGGTTCACCAGCGCCATACTATCTAGCACTCCATCGTTGCCATAGAGCGCAGATTCCGCGTGCGGATGCTTCAATGCAACTAAATCAAAATCTTCGGCTAACAATCGCACCGATTCAATCACGAGAACTTCAACTTCTTCAGAGGTAGGCATAATGAGTTTTATCAATCTTCAGCATTTAAATAGGAACAGTAAAATAAATAAGGCATTCTCTGGCTAATCGATCGCTGCACAAATTGAGTAATGCATCGTTAATTCGAGCAAGAAAGAAAAAAGTATCGATTCGGGCTTTGTCGGCCCCCAATCAA
>CALKBZ010000052.1 GCA_937775295.1 uncultured Opitutales bacterium | reverse complement strand
CCGTGCGCCTGCGGCTCTCGATCTGGCAAATAAGCTCATAAGTCTTTGGCGGAGTTCACTCGGTAAACTGAACACCCGTAGGGTCCCGGGCACAGTAATGTTATAGACACAAAAAAGGCCGAACATTAGTTCGGCCTTTCCTTCACTACTCGGGGAGGGACTTGAACCCTCACGCCTTACGGCACCAGAACCTAAATCTGGCGTGTCTGCCAATTTCACCACCCGAGCAGAAGAAAAGCATAAAAAGTATGTATGTGGTCTCTGCGGACCATGATGTCAATTCTGCTAATTGATAAAATTAGCAGGGCTGTCAGATTGCTTAGTCTTCGCCTTAGAGATGAAAAAAAACAGCACAAAATTGAAGATGCTGTATGTGGCTTCTAGTTTGATGCTTGTCAATATCTGCTTGAAAAGAATGTCTTTTTTTCAGGAACGATTGATTCTCGCATCAAGACGAACCCCAGTAGTGCGAGAAAAGGTAGCGGGTAGCTCCAGCGAAAAATGTTATTCAGGGGCAGGGCTTTAGCATCGTTGCCACGACTGCCAACGTGACGGACGATGACCGCTTTGATAAGCCATAAGAGTGCCATTAATGTTGATCCGAGTAGGAAGTAATCCATGCTGGTTAAATACGGCAGATTGGGGACCTCCTTTGATCACAAATCGGTGAGCGATGAGCGATGAATGTACGCATGGAAGTCGCTGATGCGCGGATTAATCGACGCGGGTGCGATCCGGAAAAACAGCTACCCCATACTGACGCTGATCGCGGCAGTCGAAAGTGAGCTGAGCGGGCAGCTCAGGACTAGGGCGGTTAGAGGTGTTTGAAGATCATCCTACCTTATTATGGTAAAAGGGGTTTACGCACTGGCTCTGCCGTCAAGGTCAAGTGGCTCATTAGTTATCAATCGCGATGATCACATCTTCGATCCGCTGGGCGGATTTAATCTGCTCGCGGCGTCGCTCAGAGCGGCAGCTTTTGGCGATTTCAGCCAACGTAGAGAGATGGCCTTGCGTGTCGCCTGTCGGGCTGAGAAGGAAAAAGACAAAATCGATCGCCTCCACCTGTCCACCTATTTCAAGGCCCTTGGGCAGTGTCGCGACATAGCAGATACGATGGTTCAGCTCAGCGCTATAAACGTGCGGAATTGCGATGCCGTGGCCCAAGAAGGCCGGGAAGATCTCACCTTGTGCACTGAGGTCATCTAGAATCGTCTCTGCTGAAATTCCTTCGGTGGCTTCGGTCGCATGATGTGCCAGTTTTTGATAGAGTTGCTCAATTGTCTCACACTCAATTGAGAGATGACCACCACTTTGAAGCGCGCGCAGCAGGAAGCCCTCAGCGCGGCGCAAACAGATCACTTCATCGTCTTGCTTGACCATCTCCTTGAGGGCAGTGTCTTGCGGCACTGCTTTGAGCTGCTTGCCGCGGCGAATAAAGAGCGGATGCCAATCGCCCGAGGGGAGTGTCATACCATCCTCCCATCTGACAGATTCGAAACTACTTTCCTCCTGCAGCAGTTCGCTGCCGATCACAGCAGGACGAGACAGATCGCCGAACACCGATAGCCCCGTAAGTTGGTCTTTATTGGTCGGACTATCTGTCGGGATCCACCCGAAGACTTTCTCATTATCAAGCTCATGCGCCCAGCGCTGCATGAGGAGCTGATTCAGCTCAACATTGTCAGTCAAGGCTAGCACGTAGCCAGTGCCAAACAGTACTTGTTCCTGTTCGTATAGTTTTTCTGCTTCCATGCCATCGCAATGCAGGGCCGGTATGCCTGCCTTCCTAGCAAGGGTAATATTTCGCGCATTGGTATCTAGCAGGATGACATCCTGCTCATCTACACGTATCAGTTGACGCGCGAGTTCGCGGCCAAAGTGATGTGCGCCGATAATGACCCAGTCATTCGGCGCGGGGCGTTGCACACGGAGCAATTTTGCAACGAGTCCCGCTGAAAGCCCCTGAATTAGGACGGTCGCACAAATAATGGAATAGACGAAAGACTCCATCAGCGCGGCGCCCTCGGTGTCGCCCTTCGCCTGAAGTGACAAGGCGAATGACGATGCCATCGACGCGGCCACGACGCCACGCGGCGCCACCCAGCTCAGCAGCGCTTTCTCACGGATATTTAGCGTCGTGCCCCAAGAGGAGAGGGCGATGCTAATCGGCCGAATCAATAAGATCACAGAGCATAACACCCAGCCGCCGCCGGCAGTGAAAAAATCAAGAAACTGTTGCAGCTCAAGTCGTGCGACCAATAACAAGAACAGCAGACCGATGAGTAAATCAACGATCTCAGCCTTGAAGGCTTTGACCTCGCGCAACTGCCGCGGTTTGTTAAGTCCCACGATCAGTCCAGCAATGGTGACGGCGAGTAGGCCTGCTTCCGGTTTGATCAACTCGGTCGCACCGAAGATGAGCATGGCACTGGCCAAGGCAAAGGCATTGACAATGTTATCCGGTACCCAGTCGTGTTTCATGAACCAGTAGATCAGATAGCCACCGAGGAAGCCGATGCCCATACCGCTGACGATACGGATCAAGAAATTCGGCAACGCCACTGTGCCGCCGCCTTCGACTACCCATTCGAAGCAAAGAATAGCAATGAAGACACCAATTGAATCAATCAACACCGCTTCCCAGTGCAGGATGCTGCCAATCTTTTGATCGACTCGTATTCTGCGTAATAAGGGTACGATCACAGTCGGCCCAGTTACGATAATCAGACTGCCCATCAGTAACGCGAAGGAGGGCGAGATGTCGAATACAAGAAAGGTCGTGAGCGCGGATCCCAGCCAGGTGATGAGCACACCGACGGTGAGTAAGCGCTTAATGACAGTTGAAGTGTGCGAGAAGTCCTTAATATCGAGCGTGAGCCCGCCTTCAAATAAAATTAACGCGACTGCTAGCGAAACAATCATCGGCAATAATTCGCCTAGTTCATTCGGATGCAGCACATTCAGGCCCTCAGCTCCAAGCACAAATCCACCCAGCAATAAGAGTACGATTGTCGGCAGATGAAGCCGACGCGATAAGACTGTGAGTAAACAACCCGCACCGACCGCTAGGCAGAGTGCCCAGAGTGAATGTTGAGTGGTAGCCATTGCGAGATACGGTATCATCATATCATGTTTTAAGTGTAACTTCCAATCTTACTTTAAGTCCTAAACATCCCTGACACGGTGAATCATTCGCATTCCAGGTGCAACGCGTTCAACTGGCAGCAACACGCCGCGTACTTAAATCTCGAAACTATGGCACATACCCAAGGCTGGCGATACATCGGAAGCTTTGCCGATCACTTGCGCTGGTACGCCAGCTACGCTGGTGTGAGGTGGCACATCTTTGAGAACCACGCTGCCAGCGCCGACTTTCGCCCCTTCACCGATTTCAACATTGCCGAGGATTTTGGCCCCTGCGCCAAGCAGCACGCCAGAACGCACTTTCGGGTGACGATCGCCGCGGTCCTTACCAGTTCCTCCGAGAGTCACTGCGTGCAGGATCGATACGTTGCTTTCGATCACAGTGGTTTCGCCTGCGACGAAGCCTGTCGCGTGGTCTAGCAAAATCCCACAGCCGATTTTGGCCGCTGGATGAATGTCCACCGCGAAGGTCTCAGAAATAAGACTTTGTAGGTAAAGTGCGAGCTCCTTACGGCCGTGTTGCCAGAGGTGATGGCCGACTCGGTAGCAGACCAGTGACTGGAAACCTTTAAAATAGAGTAGCGGAGTGAGCGCATCTGGGCAGGCCGGATCTCGCTCATAGAAGGCAATCATATCACGAGCGACATGTTGTAAAATCATGGGATCATGCATGAAGGCGTCAATGAACACCTCGTGCAGTACTTTGACTGAGGTCGAGCGGTTAACCAATTTGCGGGCAAGGCGATAAGTGAGGCATTCAGCAAACGAGCTACGATCTAGGACGGTCTCGTCCAGTAACGGCTTGAGCGCTGGCTCTCGAACGACGAGTTGGCTGGCTTCGTGGCGGATCTCGCCCCAATGGGCGTCGAGGTCGATTGGTTGCATAAAAATATATTGGGTAGTTTTTCTTAAAGGGAGTGCCATATGAAACCGACGCTACAAGCTAGCCCACAGTTACAAATCGCGAAGAGTATAAGACGTATAGACTTCATTCACATCGGAAAATTGCAACTCATAGTCTCGGAAATGCGCAATATTGGGCTGGACGATATTTCAAATGATGCCCGGATCCCAGCATTGGATCGCGATTGATAGGAATCACTATCCTCGGGCAGTGGTAGCGAGGGGTGTCAGACGGATGATGCATCAGGCAGCCAACCCCGTAGGGGTAATTTGCCTAGCTTCACCGTTGGCATAGCTGAAAGACTTGCCTCAATTCGTCCCAATTTGGGTCATGCTCGACGGTTAAGTCGATCGGCAATTGTGGAATGGTTGAGAGGGCTTTGTTGATCCGGATTCCAACTTCGCTGACGTCTGAGAGATAAAAATTCCATTCTCTTGACCCCGAACTAGTGAAGACGAAAGCGAGTATCGCTAGTCGATCTGGATCGAGTGTATCAATCAACATGTCTTCAAAGTCCTTCATGTCGGCACTCTGAGTGTCAGATGGCATGCCAGTCGCATCGACTGCCTCAAATTGCCAGATGATCACCAGCCTCCTAGGATAGTCTTCGTTGCCCAAATGGTCATGTAAACTTGGCCTGAAGCGCATGACTGTAGGCTGCTCCGGATTCTTACCTTTGGCTATATTCCAAGCGTCTGTGTTGGCGGCTTCTATTTTCATTTCTTTTATGCAGGCAGTATTTTATAGGTCACTGTAAACCGATTCAGATTAAAATGCCGTGGTTGAATCCAGTACGGATTGAACGACTACCGAATGTACAAAAAAAGGGTCGATTTTTGCGCGGCAGCGGTTGGTACGAAATTGAGACTACGCCAATTCTTCGACGCCGACTTCAATGCGTTTGCCGTTCAGATTAAGGGCGTAACGTTTGATCTCACCATTACCCACAGGGGTTACCGTTGCGACTTTGGCGGTTGGCACGCTGACCGTTGCTGATTTACTTTTGTTTTTAAAGTGTATAGCGAGCTGCTGTGGGAACATTGCATGTATAATGCAGTGCTCATCGTCGCTAGGCATGTTCATCTTCTTAAGCTCCTTGCGAAGGTCGTCCATGTGCTTGTGCTTCGCATCCGAGCATTCGACGGGTCGGCAAGTGATTGGCGCTTTGCCTGCCTGCTTGGATGCGAGTTGCTGCAGTTCGGTAGAGACTGCCGCAGGCGTACGGCCGTAGTAACCGAGAGCGATATCTGCGGCTTGTGGTGAGATTTGCTTCCAACGACCAAACTTCACATTGAGAAAAGCTTGCATGCCGACAATCTGCGAGGTCGGTGTGACGAGCGGGATCCAGCCGAGCGCTTCGCGTACCACTGGGATTTCGCGAAAAACCTCTTCGAATTTATCTTCCATTTTTTGCTCTTTGAGCTGAGCACGGAAGTTGGAAAGCATGCCACCCGGCACTTGGTACTCGAGTGTATCTGTATCGATCACCTCGTTCTTGTGGTTGGTAAACTCACTGAGCTCGTCGTAGGGACCCTCCAGGGAGTGGCGAATATCTTTGAGTGCCTGGTGCTGCTCTGAGCTCACGTCAGGGCAACGCGCATGGCCATTGAGCAAGGCAAGCATGCGCGTGGTGTCAGGCTGGCCAGTGCCATTTGCAAATGGGCTGATGGAGAGGTCGATTGCATCAACACCCGCATCAATTGCAGATAAATAAGAGCTTGCACCAAGTCCAGCGGTGTCATGTGTGTGCATCCAGACAGGTATATTTAAGGTCTTTTTAAGTCCTTCGATGATCCTAAAGGTAACCATTGGAGAGACGAGGCCCGCCATGTCTTTAAGCACGACTGCGTGGCAGCCTAACTGTTGAAGTTCCAACCCCATGTCGATGAATTTTTGGGTGGAGTGCACCGGACTACTGGTAAAGCAGATGGTGCCGTGCGCTTGTGCGCCAGCAGCGCGAGTCGCATCGATCGCGCATTTCATATTACGCGTATCATTGAGCGCATCGAAGATGCGAAAAATGTTCATGCCGTGGTCTGCACTCGTCTTGATAAAGGCGGAGACCACGTCGTCAGGGAAGTGTGCGTATTGTACAATGTTTTGTCCGCGCAAAAGCATCATATGCGGTGTCTTGGGACAGGCTTTTTTTAAGGCATCGAGGCGATCAAAAGGAAACTCGTCGAGAAAGCGCAGGCCTGTATCGATTGTCGCACCGCCCCATGTTTCCAATGCGCCGAAGCCCCAGTTGTCGAGTCGTTCACAGATTGGCAGCATTTGGTCAGTCCGCATACGTGTTGCAGCCAGACTTTGGTGCCCATCACGAAGCACATTATTGTTGAATTGAACTTTATTCATACCTTATTCGAAGATTTTATACTGTGGTTTTTAGAAAAATATCAGCAAAGGTATTAGGTCGCCCGAGTGGTGGCTAGAAGATAATAAAAGGACCTATAAAAACGGTGTTTCTATAGGTATTTTCCTTCGGTATGTATCGACAACAAAATTAAGCCTAAAAAGGAATACGTGCCGTTAGACGTGGATATTAATCAGCTCGAACAGCGCCGTTGAGGTGACTGGTTCACTGATGCAGTGCTGGAATACAGGCTGCTTTGGCCGAAGCAGTCACATCTACTGTGACTGCTTGATCAATAATTAATAACTCCCTACAAAATCCTAGATTTCCCTCGAACCGATGTAGATACGTACCACACGTTTTGTAATGGAACAAAGCGTCTCCCAAGGGATTGTTCCAGCGAGCTGACTAAATGCACTGGTCGTAATTTCGGCTGCTTGACTCGTGCCGATCAAAACCACGTGGTCGCCTGAGCTGATTGTTCGCTTAATGTCACTGACATCAATAATGGTTTGATCCATGGTGACACGCCCAAGAATAGGGCAGTGCTGGCCGTCTAATAGGACAGTGCCAGTGTTACTTAACTTAAGCGGAATACCATCCGCATAGCCTGCAGTGAGCACAGCGATACGTGTGTCGCGTTTGAGCGAGCAGGTGCGACCGTAACTGATGTCTGTACCTACAGGCAGGTCTTTAACGATGCCAACCCGAGTATGAAAGCTAAAGACAGGCTCGACTTCAACACTACCGAGCAAAGATTCTGGATAGGGGCGGACTCCAAATTGAAGTAATCCGATGCGAACCGCGTTAAAAGGGCTATCGCCGCTCAATGTCGCGAGGCTGGCCGAATTATCTGCATGTATCAATAAGCCAGTGGTATCTGTTTGGTCGAGTATCGCTAGGAAACGCTGGCGTTGAATACGGGTAAATATACGTTCGGTATCGGCGCTAGAAAAATGTGTGTAGATTCCCTCGAGCTTAAGGTTCGGCAATTCACGAATCGTGCGAAGTAGGGCGATGGCGTTTTCGTGCCAAATGCCTAGTCGGCCCATTCCGGTGTCTATTTTTAAATGTACCTTAATCGGTACATCACGAGACGCACCAAGTGTACTAAATCGTACGGCCTCCTCTAGGGTGCTCACTGTGCCGATCAGATCGTAATCTACTAAGAACTCGTCTTCCTCTGGAAGTACCGGGCTGAGTATGAGAATTGGCCAGCCCTTGCCCATGTGGCGGATGTCAGCGGCTTCGTGCACATTGGCGACTGCGAAATAATCAACGCCGCTCTGCATTAAGCGACGCACCATTTGCGGCATCCCGTGCCCATAGGCATCTGCCTTTACCACAGCGACATAGCGCACGTCCAATGGCAACGCAGCTTGTATGCGTTTCAAGTTTCGTTCAAATGCAGCGAGATTGATCTCAGCCCAACAGCGTTGTATGGAATTTGGAATGTGAGTTAAAGATTACGGGTTAAAATTTGAGTCTATCGGCGAGCGTGGAGCAATTCGGAATTTCAGCTCGGAGTCGGAGCACGGTGACGCTCGGGTATCCATTTTTGAAATACGTTCACGCCCGAAGCGTACAGCTTAACAGTTTCGGTTGGCCGCGGCAGGTGGAGGACTTCCGTAAGTCGTTCGGGGCGATACTCAACAGCAGTCGCATTGGCAGGAGCCTGTTGCCAGCCTTTGCGTTGAGGTAGGTGGTAGAGTGAGTCGGGCCAATTCGCAATGGTGTCGTCGTTAGCGACTTCCGTAACTGACGGTTGTCCATTGCGGATCTTAACGGCATTCCAAGTGCTTTTTTTCCAGTCAGATATCAGCAGCGCTTGGTCAAGACCCGGTGTGTCTACGCAAATGAGTGCGGCGGCCAGTTGTAGACTATTGTAGGCGTAGTAGTGCGCCGATTGTGGGTACAAGCGACTCCAAGTCTCTATCGCCATTGCGCAAAGTCGTAAGCCTAGTACCGAGCCAGGTCCTTCGCAGTAGATGAAGCTGCGAATGTCCGCCAGAGTCAGTTGAGCTGCTTCGAGTGTCGCTTCGATTGCGGGGAAGAGGCTCTCCAGTGGGGCACCCATCTGCTCTGAGCGGGCGAGCCAATTGCCACTTGATCCTAGTACGCCCGCAAAGACCACTGAACCACTACCATCGATGACGAGTGTGGGTGAAGCGGGTGGGATCGTTGAAGGATGGATTTCCATAATTGATAGAGGAACTGAAACCATCTGGACTGGCAAGTTGAGATTTCATGCCGAGATTGTTACCTGCGGCGAGGCAAAGTAGACCATCTCAGTTATTGATTTACTGATACAAAGTTGGGTGGAACAACAAAAAATCTGCTGGATTTGAGCCAGCAGCTTTGAGTGTAAAAGTGATCGTTGGAAAATTATTTGCGTTGGAATGTAGCAACTACTTCGACGGCAGCATCGCGAGCACGCTGTTCATTTTCTGCGGGCGTGAGATAGTCGAGCAGATTACGCTTAGCGCAGTCACAATAAATGACTTACCCGGACCTTTTATCAATAATATCAGCAACAAAGGCGCATCCATGGTAGCCACTTGGTAGCTTAATCTTATCCGCATTTAAACAGCTGTTGTAGATGATCGCTAATGCAACCGGATTGTAACGACAAGTTCTATGATTCTACCTTTAGATTCAATTAATGGGAAGGGACGATTTACTCATAATCAATAACATGAGGAGACTGAATCCGTTAAAGTAGGCGTGGAAGCAAATCGGCATTAGAATGTTTCCCGAGCTTTCATACACACGTGCGAGGATAATACCAACGACGACCAGTGGTAAAAATGACATTAGGTTGCCATGCATCAAGGCGAACAAGGCGCCGCTAATTATTTGAGCAGGTAGGACGGTCGACTGGCTTTTAAAAAAACGATAGATCCCGCCTCGAAAAATAATTTCTTCAACGAGTGGTGCGAGCACCACAGCAATGACCGCGAGCAGTGCAATTGCCGTAAGATCGCCACCATTAGTGAACAGTTTAATCAGTTCTTGGGGAGGGAAATCCTCGATGAAGCCGCGCCGCAGCAGTTCGGCGAGTAATTTTGACCATGCGAAACTGACGATCCAAATAATCGGTAAATATCGGATGAATTGCGGTATCGTTTGAGTGAGTGACTGCCAGAGCGTTAAAGATTGGCTGTTGAGTCGACCGGCAAAATACTTTGGGTAAAATCGACGCAGCGCGTAAAAGGTCGCCAGCAATGGGAGTTGCAACAGCAGTACCGCTAGTACCGCCATCCACGGTGTCAGTGCTGGGCGCTCGGATGCCGCTGTCTCGTCGCTGCTCACCAAATCAGCGGAATTTTCTAGTTCAACCTCATTGTCGATGGCCGTCGCTTCGATGGGATCGCTTAAATGAGTCAATTCAGCTGCGAATAGTTGAACGACGACAACACTAATAACCAATGCACAGATAAAGATGCCGAAGTTGATCCAACCAATTGGCCAAATTGGCACACCCGTTTCGCAGGCGAACTTGTGCTGATCGCGCTGCAGATGGATGATCCAGAGTGCGGCACTAGCAAATAGGATCGCGACAATAATTGCCCCCGCGAGTATCGCGGCCGAGTCTAGTTCTACAGCCATCTTAAATGATAATAGATTGGCCGTCAAAAACAGCATGACCTGCTACATAAGTCGCCTTAACTTTACCTTTCAGCGATTTGCCATGCCATGGACAATTGCGCGACTTGCTGTAGAACTTATCCGCATCAACTGTCCAAGCTTCATCAGGGTCGAATAGGCACATATCGGCCGTTGCGCCAATACTTAGTGTCCCGGCATCTAGGTTGCAGATCTCCGCGGCCTTATGTGTCATCAGTGCCACCACCTCACTTAAGGTCAGTCTTTCGCTATGGTAGAGTGCGTGCAATGAGGCGGCTAGCGAGGTCTCTAGGCCTATAATTCCGAGTGGGGCGTAATCGAATTCACAATCTTTCTCGGTTGGTGTGTGCGGTGCATGGTCAGAAGCGATACAGTTCAGCGTACCGTCTTTAAGTGCACCGATAATCGATTCGCGATCGGCATCCGTGCGCAGCGGTGGGTTGACTTTAAGATTCGTGTCGTAGTCTTTGAGGTCTGCATCGGTGAACTCGAAATGATGTGGGCATGCTTCAGCAGTCACGCGGATATTTCGCCCTTTTGCACGACGAATAATGTCGATCGAGGTCGCCGAACTGATGTGCTGCATGTGGATGTGGGCGCCGGTCAATTCTGCGAGTAAGACGTTACGGGCGACCATTATGTCTTCAGCGAATTTGGGCCAACCGCGCAGGCCGAGTCGGAGGGACCATTCGCCCTCATTCATGACTGCGTCCTCGGTTTGCGTCTCGTCTTGGCAGTGATCCATGATCGTGAGATCAAACATCTTGGCGTATTCGACTGCGCGGCGCATAATTTCATGACTCTGCACGCATTTTCCGTTATCTGTCATCGCGACGACTCCGGCAGTTTTCAACTGCCCCGTCGGTGCCAGACGTTTACCTTCCATTTCAAGGGTGAGGCAGCCGGTCGGGTAGACGTTAACCACGGCCACCCTCGCGACCTTATCCATAATGCGCTGGATCGTGCCAGCGTTGTCACAGACAGGACTCGTGTTCGGCATGCAGATGACTGAGGTGAATCCACCAGCCGCGGCCGCCTCGGTTCCAGTGCGGATGCTCTCCTTGTGCGTCTGCCCAGGATCGCGAAAATGGACGTGTATATCAACTAATCCAGGCGCGACGACGAGCCCCGTGGCATCAATCTTATTTGCTGATCGCTGTTGATCTTCAGTGAGAGCAGCTGAGACCTTTCCGTCGATGACGCAGACGTCGCCGATCGCATCGCGGTTGTTTGCCGGGTCGATCACTCGACCGCCAGTTATCCAAAGTATGTTAGGCATATGGAGTTGTAATTAAGATGAAGCAGTCAGCTAGTGCGTTAAGCAGGGAGTTCGATGGGCTGATTTTTATAGGCACAACGACAGAGGTGCAGGACGGCCATGCGCACCACGATGCCGTTGGTGACTTGTTGTAAGATTACGGACTGCTCCGAGTCGGCGACTTCCGAGTCGATCTCGACGCCGCGATTGATCGGTCCGGGGTGCATGATAACCGCATTCGGCTTGAGCCACTTAACCCGTTTTTTGTTGAGCCCAAACATGCTGGTGTATTCGCCGAGCGAAGGGAAGTGTGTCGAACTTTGGCGTTCGTGCTGGATGCGTAGCAGCATCACGGCATCTGCATCCTCCAAGGCTTCGCGTAAATCATGGCAAACCTTCACACCCATTGCTTCGAAGGCTCTGGGGACCAAGGTGCTGGGGCCTGCGACGGTGACCTGAGCACCGAGTTTTTGTAGGCAAATGATATTGGAGCGCGCGACTCGGCTAAACAGTATGTCTCCTAAAATCGTGACCTTCTTACCGTCGAGACTGCCGAACTTCTCTAGCAATGTGAAAGAATCGAGCAGCGCCTGGGTTGGGTGGGAGTGCGAACCGTCACCGGCGTTGATCACCGGTATGTCGACCACTTTACTCAAATAATTGGGAGCGCCGGAGGCAGAGTGGCGCATAATGATCATGTCCGCCCTCAATGCTGCGATGTTTTGCGCGGTATCACGCAGTGTCTCGCCCTTAGTCAAGCTACTGGCATTACCAGTCATGGTGATGATGTCAGCGCCGAGTCGGCTTGCGGCAACTTCGAAGGCCAAGCGTGTGCGAGTGCTCGGTTCGAGGAATAGGTTTACGATCGTGCAGCCATCCAAATAGGGCTGCTTTTTATCATCAGCCTCCATTGCACGTTTAAATGCGGTGGCTGCAGTGAAGATCGTTTCAACTTCCTCTCGCGAGAGAGGTTCGATACCGATCAGGTCTTTTCGGGTCCAGGTAAGGCTGTTGCTCATGTTTAATCTGGCAGGCACACATCTATATGAGGTGCATCGCTCCGAAAACGGAAATTTGAACGGCAAACTGAAAAGGGCAACGAGAAATATAAAAAAACTGCGCGCGCCTTGATGCAAATATAGGGTGCTGTTAGCGGCTAGTCAGCTTGGCTGCAAATTTGCGCATTGGTGTGTTTGATCGCCTGGCTGAATTTTAGAGAAAAAACAAATTGTTTTAAAGGCGACTTGACATTGATCGAGTCGCCTTACTTATTGCCAATCTTCTTAGGTATGGGCGCGTAACTCAGTTGGTTAGAGTGCCACCATGACATGGTGGAAGTCGTGGGTTCGAGTCCCTCCGCGCCTACCATGAGAAGCAAAAAAGCCCATCTCCTTTCCAGGAGTTGGGCTTTTGTTTTTTACACACTGTAATGATAGCGCGGACGACTCGCCTAGATTGTTGCAAAATTTGGTCGTTTCACCCAGTTGATGTAAATGAGGGCGGGTCGCCCATTTGATGTAAATGAGGGCGGGTCGCCCTCACTCCTTAGAACTTCGCTGACGAATAAATTTGAAGATAATGTGAATCTATTGACAGTACGGATTATGGAGATTGTTCGAGTCGAAACTGTGGATGGAGAAATTTGCTATGGCTGTGAGGTTGGCAATCAAGTGTATCGCTTAGAAGGTGATCTATATGGTACGTTTAGCCAGTCGGATGTGTTACTACATCCAGTGCGCCGTTTAGCTCCGGTGGTGCCGACAGCGATCTATGGCATCGGTCTAAATTACCACGAACATGCCGCTGAGGTCGGAGCCAGAGTACCGCAACACCCGGTGGTCTTCATGAAGAGTCCGACTTCAGTGCAGCACCCAAACTGCCCGATCATTCTACCGCGTCACTTGCACAGCGACCAAGTGGACTATGAATGTGAGCTCGCGGTAGTGATCGGCCGTGATTGTAAAAACGTATCTGTCGCAGAGGCGCTGGACTACGTGCTCGGTTATACCTGTGGCAACGATGTCAGTGCGCGCGATTGGCAAAAGTTTCATGGCGGCGGGCAATGGGTGAAAGGGAAGAGCTTTGATAGCTTTTGTCCACTTGGGCCGATTTTGGTGACAGCGGACCGTATTCCGAATCCACAAATCTTACCGATCCGGACGATTCTAAATGGGCACATACGTCAAGAATCCTATACCGGCGATATGATTTTTAGCGTTGCCGAGATTATTGCGTTCCTAAGTGGTAGTACGACCTTACTTGCTGGCACGGTCATTTTAACTGGCACGCCATCTGGCGTCGGCATGGCAGCTGAACCGCCACGCTTCCTGAACCCCGGTGACGAGGTAGTGGTTGAAATTACTGGTATCGGCAGTTTGAAGAATTCAGTACAAGCGGAGGTCTGATCCGATGCCGCGACACAGGTATTTCTGCCTGTGGTTCAGTTAAATAACAGGCAGGAATTCCGATGTTGCACCCTTTATACTTGTCATCGCCGATGCGCTCAGACATTGCAGGACTTTTTTAGCAAGAGACTTATGGAAGAAACACTTATTATCCTCAAACCCGACTGCATGGAAAAACGCATTGCAGGCGAGGTCATTACACGCTTCGAAAGTGCCGGCTTCGAGATCGTCGCCTCTAAGGTCACTCAGTTAGATGGACCAATCCTGCGTGAGCACTATGCCCACGTGGCGGATCTGCCGTTCTTTCCTGAAATCGAAGCCTTCATGAGCTCACGCCCAGTGATGCCAATGATCCTACGTGGTGAGAATGTCATCGCTCAGGTGCGTGAACTACTCGGACCGACCAATTCCCAAGAGGCGCCGAAAGGCACGATCCGTGGCGATTTGGGCACCGACATGATGCACAACGTGGTGCATGCATCAGACAGCCCTGAGTCGGCTGCAGCTGAAAAGACACGTTTCTTTCCCGAGCTTTAAGCTGTGAAGGTAAAAACTGGACTTGGCCTGGATAGTCATCGCTTTATTGAAGGCGATTCGGCCAAGCCGTTGATACTCGGGGGCGTCATCTTTAATGATGCCCCCGCCTTGTCTGGTAACAGCGATGCAGATGTCATTCTGCATGCTGTGACCGACGCCATCAGTGGCGTCACGGGTGTTACCGTCATCGGTGCCGTGGCAGACAAGCTGTGCCGCGATGGTATCACTGACAGTAAAGCTTATTTGGCAGTTGCACTCGAAAGCCTTGGTGATTGGCGACTCACGCATGTATCGATTGTGTTGGAGTGCCTGCGCCCGAAAATTGACCCGAAGGTGCCGATGCTGCGTGCGTCGGTGGCAGGCCTGCTAGGGCTCGAAATCGCCGATGTGTGTATCACCGCAACGACTGGTGAGCAGCTCAACGATGTGGGTCGTGGGCTAGGCATACATGCCAGCGTGATCGTGACTGTGATTCTGGATTGAGCACTTTAGTGAGTGCGCAAGCACGGCAGTGGTGTCCGAGCTTGCTCGGGCCCTGGAAGTGATAGCGGCATCCCATTGATCTGCATCATCGGGCCGATATGCGACTGGCCTGAGCAAGCTCAGACGCCACACAGAGACTTCACCCCTCAGGTTTCAACTCTCTTCTACAAACCTACTTCTTCTTGGGAAGAATCACACGCCGACGTGGTATTACACGGCTTGTGGATGGTTTTTTAGTCGTGTTGTTGGTCAGCCCTGGGATGTTTGGCTGTTTTGTTGGCTTTGCTGTTGCGGAGATTGCAACAGGCAAGGGACTGTCTGTCGCTGTCATTAAAGTGAGTTGCTCCGTGCGACCATTCAGCGTCACTGAGATGCGCATCGCATCGAGGTCGAAGTTACGCACACTGATACCATTTTCGGCGCTGTTTTCTGCAATCCAATAGCCGCGATTGAGCTTTTTGTTAAATAGGCTGAACTCGTAGATGCCATTCATCTGCACAATGCCGCGAAATTCAAGTTCGCGTGAGAGCGGGCCATTGACCTTTGGTGGTGGTGTCGGTGCTTTAGGCTTCTTGGTATTATAGCCGGTAGGTAAAAACGGGCTGTTGGATTCGAGCTTGGAGTCGAGCTTGGAGTCGGCGGCGTGGAGTGTGCTTGCTGGGTTGAGTGCGCACAACGCAAGCGCAAGCGCAAGACGTGCCTGGTCTGGGGCTCTGACTTCTCTGTTCTTTGGCAACATGATTCGAGGTCTATCGAGTGCGACGAAGTGAACGCGAATGAGTGGAAGTTTCATCTTTCACGGTGCTTTCATTATCACCGTCTTCTTTGAATAGTCGACTGCCTTCCATATAGATA
>CALKBZ010000051.1 GCA_937775295.1 uncultured Opitutales bacterium | reverse complement strand
GTAAAATGCCCTAATTCCGCCACATTACCGACAATTCCGTAACAGTTCACGCAACTGTAACATTTTAGCCACAATTCCGTCACAAACTAGGTGTATTTATTACAACGCAACAAACACGCCGCGAGGCATCTAACATTCCAAACAACAAACAAAATGAACAAAACAACTCAAATCCTCGGCCTCTCTGCGGCCATCTTAGCTACAAATACCGCGCTTGCCCTCCCAGACTACAATACCGACCTAAAGGAAGACCTCGGCAATATCTGGAGCCACGCCACTCTCTATAAGAACGCGGATAACAGCGTCATCCAAAAGTTCGCACTCAGTGGCCGCCTCCAAGGCGACTACTACACGACCGAAAACGATGAAACAGGCGAGACAGACAGCAACACCGCATGGCGCCGCGTCCGCGTCGGCTTCAAGGCAACGGTTTTCAACGACTTCACCGTCCACTCCGAGGCAAACCTAGATCCTCGCAATCCACAGCCACTTTACACCGGACTCACCGACTCCTACATCGCCTGGCACCCGACCGACGACTGGAAACTCAAGATTGGCAAGCAATCCGCAGGCTTCACACTCGACGGCGCCACATCCTCTAAGAAGCTCTACCGCACCGAGCGTAGCCTCATCGGTGATAACATCTGGTTCAAAAACGAGTATTTTGCAGGTGCATCCGCCTCTGGCGATGTCGATCAATGGCAATGGAAAGCTGGCGTCTTCACCAACACTCAAACTGAAGAATTCGATAAAACATTCGATAACAGCTACTTCGTCCTCACTTCAATAGGCTACGACTTCGCAGAGCAATTCGATTCCGACAAAGCACTCCTTCGCCTCGACTACGTCTACCAAGACGAGCCGGACGAAAACGATGAGCTCGATGTAGTCGGCACAGCAAAACACGAAAACATCATCTCGCTGTCATTCCAATACGACAACGGCAAGAAGCACATCCACACTGACCTTGCCTACGCCGAGCAATTCGACGGCAACGAGATCTATGCGCTGCAAATCATGCCGTTCTACGATCTAAACGATACATTCCAGATCGCAGCCAGCTACACACATATCGAGTCCGACGACGCCGTCCTTAGCGTTACAAAATACGCGAAAAATACAGCCACAGGCAAAACAGAGTCCGCTGACGAGTTCTATCTAGGCCTCAACACCTACCTCTACGGCCACAAGCTCAAGTGGCAGAACGGCTTCAGCTACACACTCACTGACGATGACGAATACGAAGGCCTTACCTTCACATCCGGCATCCGCATTTCTTGGTAATTCCTTTAATATGTGACGCCGTTGTAACGACAGCGGCGTCATTTTGTAACTCAGCACTGCTATCATTCACAAAGTTCACGAGAACTAATTTAAAATATGAAAACAAAATCACTTCGTAATCTAGTCACACTCGCAGCAGCACTAACAATCGGTGCTTCACTCAACGCGACTGAAACAATCGTCATCAAAGGCTCCGATACACTCGGCGCAAAGATGGTGCCGCAAATCGCTGAAGAGTTTAAAGCACAAATGGCGAAAGAAGGCATCGAGGTCTCCTTTGAAATCGCTGCTGAGGGCTCCTCCACGGGTGTCGCCTCGGTCATCGACGGCACCGCCGAAATCGGCATGTCCTCTCGCGATCCGAAGAAAAAGGAAATCGCGAAAGCGAAATCCAAAGGCGTCGACATGAACACGATCACCGTCGCCAAAGACGGCATCGCGCTCATCGTCAACGAAGCCAGCCCACTCGAATCCATCTCACTCGAGGAAATCGGCATGATCTTCTCCGGCGATGTGACCGACTGGTCAGCCATCACCGCTCAGACTGGTAGCATCTCGGCTTACACCCGCAACACATCGTCCGGCACCTACGCCGTCTTCCAAAAGATGGCGATGGACTCCCGCGACTATGGTAGCGACACGCAAAAAATGGCCGGCAACGAGCAAATCGCCTCCGAAGTCGCCAGTAACCCGAACGGCATCGGCTACGTCGGCCTCGCTTACATCCACACTCCGGGCGTCAAAGTCCTACCAGTGGATGGCGCGCAACCAGACGCAAAGAACTACCCGCTGGCTCGCCCGCTCTACTACCTGACCAACGCGAGCAAGCCACTTAGCCCGATCGCTCAGAAGTTCGTCGATTTCAGCCTCAGCCCTGAGGGTCAAGAGATCGTCAAGCGCGTGCACTTCCTCTCGATCAACTAGAGTTCACCCACATTTCAATGTCGCTTACGGGCCGTTGCATTCAGCAACGGCCCGTTTTTGGTATTCACGCCGTCACACAATTGTAACGAATCTCGCCTTTTGTAACCTTGGCATAATCGATTCTGTATCTATTTTACGATTCTCACATGGCAGCTTCCTCACACAACTCACCGAATCCTAAACCAGCATTCAGCAAACGCCGGGCCCTGTTTCTAGGTAAAGACTCAGACAGTATCATTAAGATCTTCTTTGGCAGCAATGCTATGGTCGCCATCGTCGTGCTCGCTCTGATCACCCTCTTTTTATTTAAAGAAGGTGCAGGATTCATTGGCCTCTATCACAAGAGTCTGCAAGAGTATCGTATGTCAGGCTTGGAGTATGTCGACATCCTCAAAGAGCAACGCGATGACTACACCGAGCTCAATCGCTACCTCAACGACATCAAAGCCGAATGGATGATTGGCCTTAAAGCAGACGGACTCACCCAGGCAGAGATTTCAAAGAAAGTATTCAGCCCAGAGGCCAAAGGCTTATTCCTCGGCTATATGCGAGTCGGCTCCGACCTGCGACAATTTGTTAAGCAGAAAATGGACGTCGCCATCGTGAGTCGCGACCAGCACACCACCAATCAGAATCTCACCGAAACCCTCAATCACTTCGCCACCCGCATCGCAAATATTGAGACCCCGTCCTACCGACTAAACCAAGAAGACTTCGCTAAGCTCAGATTCCTGCTGCGCAACTCCGATCAAACCGAGCGCGCCGAATCCATCGAGGGCAACAACACACTTAGCAGCGAAGAACGCGCCCACTATCTCGAGCTGTTAAATGCCGAGCATGCCGCGCTATCCAAGAGTATTCAGCCCGTCGATTTCGATGCCGCCATCCTCAACGTCACTGACGAGCAAGAACGCTACGCCCACATCCTCACGGATCTCGACCTCTCCATTGACAAAGTGCTGGCCAAGGCCGACGCAATCGACTTCGGCAGTGCGGCACTCAACAAACGCATTGAAACCTTCAAAGGGCTCAACGTATTATATCTCAGTCAAATCCCAGCACACCGCAAACAACTCGCCAACTGGGATCAACACGAGCCGATCGCCAACTCGCGTGCCCTCGGTGCCTTTCTGACGGGTAAAAACTGGGTCACCGCGAGCGACCAGCAAGACTGGTATGGACTCCTGCCTCTACTCACTGGCTCGCTACTCATCTCATCCATCGCGCTCTTTTTTGCAGTTCCCTTCGGCGTCGGCGCAGCCATTTACGTCAATCAAATCGCAGGTTCCACAGAGCGCAACTCCATCAAGCCCTACATCGAATTCATCTCAGCCATTCCATCCGTCGTGATCGGTTTTTTTGGCGTAGTCGTGTTCGGCGAGGCGATTCGCCTACTCTCACAAATAGATGCACTCTCATGGGTGCCTTTCTTCCCAGTGCAAGAACGCCTCAACGCCTTCACCGCAGGTTGCTTGCTTGCACTGATGGCAATCCCGACGATTTTCACACTGGCCGAGGACGCGATTAACAACGTCCCCCGCCACCTCAAAGAAGCCTCCTATGCGATGGGTGCCACCCGCCTCCAAACAACCATGCGCGTGATCGTTCCCACGGCACTTTCCGGCATCATTTCAGCCATCATGCTCGGCTTCGGCCGCGTGATCGGCGAGACCATGGTGGTGTTACTGTGCGCAGGCAACCGCATCAAGATCCCAGACTTCACCGCGGGCTCGGGCGTGTTTTTCGAGCCCGTCCACACCATGACGGGCATCATCGCCCAGGAAATGGGCGAAGTCGTGCACGGCAGCCTCCATTACCGCGCACTCTTCATGGTTGGCATCGTATTATTCTTTGCATCGCTATTGATCAATTACGGCGCCCAATGGGTCGTCAAAAAATACAGCAAACTGGGCGACTAAGCAGCATATCCGCTAACCATATTTCCAATGGACTCACTTAAACCGCAAAACATCTTCTCTAAGCGCCGCTCCACGCAAGGGACGCTCGAAGCCACCATTTCCGGAGCGTTGCGCTTGGCGACCTACCTAGTCATCATCAGCGCGGGCTACATCTTTCTTAATATTTCGATTAACGGTTCGAAGGCAGTCTTCACCACCGAAGCGCCGTTTATCAACGTCGAGTTCCTCACTCAAAAGCCCCAGACACTGCACGTCTTCGAACCCAAAGTAATTGATACTGAACTGAAATCAATCAAAGCAGCGGTCGTCAAACTGGAAGCGAATAGTCGTAATCTAGGCTCGGGCGAAATCGTAGCCGCCGATGAGATCGAACAACAAATCGAAACACTCGAAGAACAAATCAAAACACTCGATATCGAGCGCAAAGCAGGCCGCCTCATGTATGGCGACGACGCCTACCGCGCGCTCGCCGAAGAGCCCAACATCGAGCACTACGTATACAGTAATTACGCCTACAGTGGCGGCGGCATCGGCCCTGCAATTGTCGGCACCTGCTTACTCGTGGTCGGCTCGATTTCCATCGCGCTGACACTCGGCATCCTCTGCGCCATCTTCCTTAGCGAATACAGCACCCCTGGCCGCACACTGCAATTAATTCGCCTCTCCGTACTCAACCTCTCCGGCGTGCCCTCGATCGTCTTTGGACTGTTCGGATTCGGCATGTTCGTGCTATTCTTTGGTTGGGGCGTCTCACTGATCGCCGGTTGCTTCACACTCGCGATCATGGCCCTGCCCGTAATCATTGCCGCCAGTGAAGAATCGATGCGCGCCATTCCGAAAGGCTTCCGCGAAGGTTCGCTAGCACTCGGCGCATCGAAATGGACCAGTGTGCGCACTAACGTCCTGCCCTACGCGCTGCCCGGCATACTCACCTCCTCCATCATGGGCGTGGCTCGTGTCGCTGGCGAAACCGCGCCGATCATGTTCACTGCTGCCTTCGCTCTGCGCGATCAACTGCCATGGCAAGGGCTGGAGAAACCAACCGATTTCTTCTTCCAAGGCGTGATGGCGTTGCCCTATCATATTTATGTGGTCAGTGCCAAAATTCCGCAAAACGAATACACCCGTAATATGCAATACGGTGCAGCCTTTGTTTTTTTACTTATCGTCGGATTCTTCGCACTGAGCAGTATTATCCTGCGCATTAAGATCCGCAAGAAATACAAGTGGTAGGCTCTCTGGCTTTCGAATTTACAACATTTAAATGACACACTCGACTATGAGCACATCAATCCCCTCCAAAATCGCAGGCGCAGGCACCGGCACACCGATCATCAAGATCCGCGACTTCGATTTCGCTTACGGCGACTCGCAGGCACTGTTTAATATCAACATGGATATTAACGAAAAAGAAGTGACCGCCTTCATCGGACCCTCCGGTTGCGGCAAGTCTACTTTTTTGCGCTGCTTCAATCGTATGAACGATTTGATTGAAATCGCCCGTATTAAGAGTGGCGCAATCAAGATCAGCGAGGTTAACATCTACGATAAAGAAGTCGATGTGATCGAGCTGCGCAAGCACGTCGGTATGGTTTTCCAAAAATCAAATCCATTTCCAAAATCGATTTATGACAACATCGCCTACGGCCTCCGTATTCAAGGTGTAAAAAAGAAGAGCATCCTCGATGAAGTCGTCGAGCGCTGCCTACGCAGTGCCGCTCTGTGGGACGAAGTCAAAGATCGCCTCAGCGAAAGCGCCCTCGGGATGTCAGGCGGCCAGCAGCAGCGACTCTGCATTGCACGTGCCCTAGCGGTGCGCCCAAAAATCCTCCTCATGGATGAGCCTTGCTCCGCGCTTGACCCTATCGCCACTGCGAAAGTTGAGGAACTCATCCATGAGTTAAAAAAGGACTATACCATCGTCATCGTCACGCATAACATGCAGCAAGCCGCCCGTGTCTCCGATCGCACCGCCTTCTTTTACCTAGGCAAGCTCATCGAGTATGGACAGACCGACCAGATCTTCATGAACCCGCGCGATCCACAAACCGAAGCCTATATTTCCGGGCGTTTTGGTTGATTCCGCTACAAACGCCGACAACGCCCTAATTGCCAAGACTATGAAACTATTCTACCAACACGAACTCGAAAACCTACGCACCAAGCTGATTCTCATTGGCGAGAAAGCCAACGAAGCGGCTCGCATCGCCGTCGACGGCTTACTGGAAAATGACCTAGCTAAAATCGACCAGGCCCTCGCACTGGATGATGCGATTGATGCTCTTGAAGTCGAAATCGACCAGGCCTCGGTCCGTTATATTACGCTACGCTCGCCCGTCTCCAGCGATGTCCGCTCTATTCTCGTAGCAATTAAAGCTAGTCACGACCTCGAACGTGCTGGCGATGAAGCGCACAGCATCGCACTACGGGCGAAAGAAATCCTCACCTCCGACGGCCGCTCAGGCGACACCGTCGCCATCGGACAGATGAGCCTACTTAGTTGCTCGATGATGGCCGATGCCATTTCCGCATTAGTCGAAGGAGACGTTAAGTTGGCCAAGGCAGTGATTCTGCGCGACAAAAAAGTGAATGAGCTACACCAACAGAACTTTGAAACGCTCACCATTTGCGCACCTGACGGCAGCACTCAAACTCCCAATTGCTTTCAAAAAGTATTTATTTCAAAATCGATCGAACGTATCGCAGATCATGCCAAAAACCTGGCAGAAGAAGTAATTTACCTGCTCGACGGGCCTAAATAATCACACTTTTAAGCGACTGCACTAACGTCTTCTAATTAAATCTATTATTTAAGTCTAACTTTCCTGTATCCTTCTGGTCTTCATTCTGCTATGTAAGCTTATGTTGAGATTAATTACGCCCTAAAGGCACAATCGATCTCGACCACTTAACTACATTAAAAATCGAATAAATCAGTCTCATGGCTAAAAAAACCACTACCAAAAAAACCACTAAAAAAGCAGTCGCTGCAAAGGCCCCTGCCAAAAAGATCGCAGTTCTTAAAAAGGCTGCTCCGGCTAAGAAAGTTGCTGTTAAGAAGGCTACTCTGGCTAAGAAAGTTGCCGTTAAGAAGGCTGCTCCGGCTAAGAAGGCTGCTCCGGCTAAGAAGGTTGCTCCGGCTAAGAAAGTTGCCGCTAAGAAGGCGACTCCGGCTAAGAAAGTTGCCGCTCCTAAAAAGGTCTCGCTAGCTAAAAAAGCGCCAACTCCAAAGAAAGCAGCTACGACAGCTAAAAAGGCACCTGCGAAACAGACCACCGCGCAGAACCGCATCATCGCACACGTTGACGCCGGCTTCGGCAACGCGCTCTACGTTCGTGGCGAAGGCGCTGGCCTGAGCTGGGAAAAAGGCACCGCACTGAAGAACACCTCTCCATACGAGTGGGCCTTCACATCCACGGATGCGAAGAGCAACGTAACCTTCAAGTTCCTCATCAACGATGAGCTTTGGGCCGAAGGCGAAAACATTTCGCTACGAGCAGGCAGTGAATCAATCAGCTCACCAACATTCATTTGGAGTTAGCTTCTGCCGATTCGACTACATTCTGCGAAAAGCCCTCGGCGAAACGAGGGCTTTTTTGTGCAATTCGTGGAGGGCGATTGCCTGATAAGGAGCGAGGGCGACCCGCCCTCGTTGTAGGATGCGTAGATTCCGTGGGCGGGTCGCCCACGCTCCTTTCTGAAAAATCGACGACCGCCTATTTTGGGCCACGACGCACCGCACATCACCGCACATTATGCCTCGAAATACTCGTCGTCCTCGGTGATCCGCATTAAGCGTTTTCTAAGCAGTACTACCGCTTGCTTAGTATCACCGCCGGCCAGATTCTTACCGTCCTCAATGCGATCAAGCCTCACCTCCACTCGACTAAACGGCATCGGAATATAAAGACGATCCCAACTTTTCAAACGCCATGCTCGGCTGAAGTTATACGACATCAAAACGATGGGTGCGCCGGTCCGAAGAGCCAAAGTGGCAGCTCCCGCTTTCATCTCATACATCGGCCCACGCGAGCCATCTGGTGTAACGCCCAGATCGTAGCCCTCACGATTGGCTCTTAGCATATCACGAAAGGCCTGAATCGCACGACCATGGCGCGAGCCACGAATCGGCTTGATCCCCAATTGCTCAAACAGCCCAGCAAGCCATGCACCATCGTTGCTCGCACTGATAATCGCAGATGCTTTTCGCTCGGGAGCAAATCGACGGAAAAACTCAGGTGCCACAAATAAGCGATTATGCCAAAGAATCCAAACCGCCGGCTGCAACGGCTCGCCGATCAACGCCTGCTCTTCGGCTCGTATATGCAGGCGTAAGGTGCGCGCCCAGAGACGTATCACACCACCAAGCACACTAAGCACACAACGCTGCTGCCATTGTAGTTTTTTCGGCAACGTCGCCCCACTCGATGCGGGTGCTGATTCATCTAGATTCTGTTGCTCCTTCATGCCAGACAGAAAATCTGCAATCCGCGCGCATAGCAATTCCCGTATCACCCAAATCTACAGACTCTTAATCGAAATTAATTCTCACGCAGATCGCCCAGCTATTTACTTCATCCCTATAGAGAATTAGCGCATCGATTTGTAAATAGAGACACGCCGCCTCCCCCCCAGATCCGAACTGCGCTTTCCAACCTTGACCCAAATATGCCTGTCTCCATCTTTTGCGGCTTATGACAGCAAAAGCATCCAGTGATGGTCTCATGGAAGAAATCGTCGGCCTCTGCAAGCGCCGCGGCTTCATCTTTCCCTCCTCCGAAATTTACGGTGGCTACAACGGGTTTTACGACTACGGGCCACTCGGCGTCGAACTCCGCAACAACATCAAACAAGCTTGGTGGCGCGACATGGTACAACGCCGCGACAATATCGAAGGCCTCGACTCGACCATCATCATGCACCCAGACATCTGGAAGGCCTCTGGCCACGTCGATGGGTTCTCCGATCCGATGGTCGACTGCCGTGAGTCTAAGCTGCGCTACCGTGCCGATCAGCTATTCTTCGCCCCCGTCATCGTCGCAGGCGAAACCATCGGCTACGTGTCGGTGGTCGAATGCCCCGAGCAACAGGAAATCGCAGAAAAGGCCGCTGCCGACATTAAGCGCAAAGCTGCCAAACAAGGCACACTCGAGCCGATTGTGCTCAAGGACTACACCGAATCGAAGCCTGAGGAATACGACCTCGTCCCTTCCCCAGCGACTGGCAAGCCAGGCTCGTTGACCGCACCACGTGAGTTCAAGCTGATGTTCGAGACTAAGGTCGGGCCACTGGCAGACGAATCAGCGGTCGCCTACCTGCGCCCCGAAACCGCACAAGGCATCTTTGCCAACTATAAGAACATCGTCGATACCGGTCGTGTGAAGATCCCTTTCGGCATCGCGCAAATTGGTAAGGCATTCCGCAACGAGATCACGCCGCGCAACTTCATCTTCCGCTCGCGTGAATTCGAGCAAATGGAGATCGAATACTTCATCTCACCCAGTGCCGACTGGAAAACCCTGCACCGCGAGTGGATCGATACCTGTATCGACTGGTTGGTCTCGATCGGCCTGCCGCGCGCGTCGATCACCGAAGACATCCACCCAGAAGACAAACTCGCGTTCTACTCACGTGCGACCACCGACCTAATGTTCCAGTTCCCACACGGCGAACAGGAACTCTGGGGCATCGCCTGCCGTGGTGACTACGATTTGAAACAGCACCAAGAGCACTCCGGCAAGTCGATGACCATCTTCGACGAAGCCAGCAAGGAGAAGTTCGTGCCACATGTCATCGAGCCCTCGCTCGGCGTCGACCGCACAATCCTCGCCGTGCTCACTGCCGCTTACACTATCGACGAAGTGCCCAACGATAAGGGCAAGGTCGAGCCGCGCACACTACTCAAGTTCAGCCCCAAGATTGCTCCCGTCAAAGCCGCGATTTTCCCACTGCTTAAGAACAAGCCAGAGCTAGTCGAGCGCGCCCAGGCACTCTACAAGAAATTGCAACGCCGCTGGAATGTCTTCTACGACGCCTCCGGTGCGATCGGTCGTCGCTACCGTCGTCAGGATGAGATCGGCACACCCTTCGGCATTACCATCGACTTCGACACCATCGAAAAGGATGGCACGGTCACTCTACGCGACCGCGACACTTGCGAGCAACGCCGCGTGACTGAAGACGAACTCATCCAGTTCCTCGAAGAGCAGATCGACGGTTAATCGAACGCTCAGATCATTGATTTCAGTACCCCCGCGAGCCTCGGCTCGCAGGGGTATTTTTTGGTTCATCGCCGATTCGTCGCTAAAGGAGGGAGGGCGACTCGCCCTCCTTTGCCGCGAAACAGGATCAATGTGGGCGAGTCGCCCACACTCCGATCGCGGTTTATTATACTCGCAGAGTGCAATGGCTCAAACATGGCCTCCAACCCGACTTCCGAGCGCTACGCCGACTGCAGGAAGGCTCGGATCTGCGCAGTGACGGCCGTCTCCCCATCCTCGAGGATGTAATGACCATGCTCCTTATGCAACTGCACCTCGGCGTTTGGAAAGATCTTACACCAACGCTTAAAGAAGTGCATATTGAAGCAGAAATCTTTACCACCCCAGACAATCTGCACCGGCTTATCGGCGAGCTTTGATAACCCCGCTTCTACTTCGAGCAGCGTCTCATAGCTCGGGTGCTGCTCACGCAAAGGGATATCTTTAACGAAATTCCAAACTGCGACACGATCCGCCCAGCTACGATAGGGCCAGAGCATGCCCGACTTCACCGCCGGTGACAGTGGTATCTGAACCGACATATTTGCCGCTGGCCCAGCGAATCCATTGAGGCCGCGAATGATCGCCTCGCCAATCAGTGGCACCTTGATCGCCGCAATCCGCAACGGGATGCGCTTCGAGCGAAACGCGCCCGTATTTAACAGCACCAACCGCTCCAAAGCCTTAGGACGACGGCCAGCCAGCCCGCAACCGATCGCCCCGCCCCAATCGTGCACCACCAGGCTAAATTGAGAAATATCGAGATGATCGATCAAGCGCTCCACATCTTCGATGCGGCGCTTCAACGTGTAAGGATAATCGCTCGGCTTATCAGACAGCCCACAGCCCACGTGATCTGGCACGATGCAGCGATAGCCCGCCGCAGCTAAAATATTGACCAGATTTCGGTAATAGAACGACCAGGTCGGATTACCGTGTAGCATGACCACGACTGGCCCCGAGCCCTCATCCAGATAATGCATCTGCACCGGGCCGTCGGATTTCGGCGTCGCTGGTTGATCAAATAAGTTGCCCGCGAACGGATACTCGACACGTACTTCAGGCGGTAATTGAGAAGCTCTTGAATTAATCATGCTTGGGCCACTCCACAGCCATCATCAAACTACTTAGACCACTACCGATCCCCAGCAACGCTGCCTTCTGCCCCGCAACAAATGCGCCGTCTTCAATCGCTCGCGCTAAGGTAATCGGGCAGGAAACAGAACCAACATTGCCGAGGGTTTCAAAGGTGGTATAATCCTTGGTCAAATCGAGGCCCAGCGCTTTAAACAGCTCACGCGAGTGCGCCTTACCGACCTGATGCGTAATAACACGGTCCGGCGTCTCCGCCGTCCAACCCGTCGCTTCCACAAAACGCGCCCATGCACGAGTGGCCACTCCGATGCCAGCCGCCAGCAGCTCCTCCGAGTCGGTCAACATCTCCATCGCATCGCCGGCGCTGTCGCCTTGGCAAAGTTCATTCGCCGAGCTATCGGTCTCGACCACCGCCGCCGTCACCAACGGGCACGACTTCGGCGCGAGATCCTTGCGGCACAGCACCGCCCCCACTGCGCCGGCACCAATCGTCAAATTAGCGAAATACGGCTTGATCGACTTGCGCGTCAGCTCAGGGTTGAGTAATTGCTGCAAAGTATGCTCCACCAACGGCCGACCATTCTCGCCAGACACGATCAGCGCACGCTCGATTTGACCCGACTCGATCATGCTCGCCGCGATCACCATCGCATTCAAAAAGCCGAGACAGGCATTCGACACATCAAAGATTTGCGTCTTGCCCGGCAGGCCCAATAAGCCATGCACATACGCCGCTGTCGCCGGCTCGAGTCGATCACGACACACCGCCGAATGGATCAACAGATCGATCTCTGAGCGATCAAAGGCTGATTTATTCAGAACCGCCTCACCCGCTAGAGCGGATGCTTCTGAGGCACGACTGCCCGCAGGGAAGAAACGGCGCTCCTTAATTCCGGTCATCAGCTCCAGCCGACCTTCCGGCAAGTGCAGACGTTCGTAGACCGGTGCCAGCTTCGCCTCCACGTCCGCCGAGGTCCACACCTCATCCGGCAGCGCATACGCGAGCGATTCTATAGCTACATTTTTAAAATTCATTGCAGTAATTTTTAATAAGAGAGGGGCGATCTTTTGGTCTCGTCCGCTAATTCACTGTCCGACGCTCGAGACCGCCGTTTACTTCTTATTCTCGGTGCGCATTGCCAGCCTCACGACTTCCTTATCGAAGTAGTTGCGATCCATGCCCGCATTGACCACGATTCCTTGGCCGTTGATGCCACTCGAAGCGGGACTGAGGAGGAAGACCGCGGTGTTCGCCACTTCCTGAGTGGTGAGGTTCTGCTTACGAAAGGTCAGTTTCTCGGCGTACAAATAGCTCTCCAAATAGCCGGGGATACCCGCCGAAGCACTGGTTTTAAGCGGCCCCGCGTTGACCGTATTGAAACGCACACGCGTATCCGCACCAAAGGATTTGGCCAAGTTATATGACGAGGTCTCCAGAGCCGCCTTAATCGGGGCCATATAGCCGTAGTTCTCCGCAGTCACGTCGGTCGATGAGATTCCAATCGAAACGACCGACGCCTCATTGTTCAAATGCGGCTTAAACGCACCCGCCACCTCGACCAATGAGAATGCCGAGATCGCAGTCGCCTGTAAAAAATCCTTACGCAGCGTTTCGTGAAACGGCTTAAAGCCTTCGGAATAATTAGCAAAGGCGATCGAATGCACAATACCATCCAGCGGGCCGTAATCGGCGCTCACTTGTGCGGCCAATGCCGTAATCTGCTCGGGAAACTCGACATCGCAAATGTAGGCCTTCCGGTCGCCGAGAAGTTTTTGCAAACTCTCAAGACGTGCCTCGGAGCGTACACTATGAATGACTTCAGCGCCTTCGGCTTCGAGCGACTTGGTGATCGCCCATGCCACGCTTTTGCGATTCGCCACCCCCATTACGAGGAAGCGCTTACCTTCGAGTGCGAGGAAACTCACTTGCCAGCCTCCGGTTCGAGCATCGCCAGCGCGAACTCAATCGTCAGTGCAGGTTTACCGTTTTTCAGGACCTTGCCCTTCATGAAGAAGAATTTACTGACCTGCTCTTTCATCGTCACTTCGATGATCACTTCGTCGCCTGGCTTCACCATCTGCTTAAAGCGTGCATCAGAGATGCGCGAGAGCACCGGCGTGACATCGGCAAGAGAGCGGCCTTCCTTCTCAATTTGCTTGGCGAGATAAACCGCGCCCGCCTGAAAACAGGCTTCGCAAAGCAACACGCCTGGCATAATCGGATTACCTGGATAATGGCCCTCAAACTGAGGCTCTTCCATGCGGATTGTACGCTTACAAGTGGCGCCGTCCTCTCGAACTTCGACGATCTCGTCGATGAATAGAAACGGCGGGCGGTGCGGAATAGTGCGGAGAATTTCGTCCATGCCAGCGAGTGAATGACTAAACCCGCGAAATGCACGCTAAAAACAGCCTCTCTCGAACACCGCCCGCTCCCATATTAATTCCAACAGCACACACTTCAAGTCATCTCCCGAAGTGCCACACCCTCCGCACCTGCCCTTCCTTTATATTAACAGGCAATGACATAACGACCCTAGAAATAAATAACTTCCACCTGACTAACAACTAATCGAATGGTATCTTTTCGTTAAATAAGTATCAACTAAGCCTCAAATACTAAATGATGAACTACAAGCATATCACTGCAATTGCAGTAGCATCCCCGCTCGCATCGATCGCCTATGCCGAGTGAAACTCCGGCATCGGCGCTTTTAGCTATGGCTGGTGACCTTAAAATTAGTGGCGCGGCAACATTGGGTTTCGCATACGATCAAGGCAACTTCGCCAGTGGCATCGGCGCAGCTGGCTTCGCGATAGATGGCACAAGGGCATTCAGCCACAGCAGCGTCGAAGATGAATCACAAAACAACACTTCAGGCCAAGCTAGCTGCAAAAACACATTTAAACGCACCTTTGCGGCATTCACCGTCGGCTATGTAGGCTACCAAAAAAGATACCATCCCCCGCAACTCCTTAGCTCGGCATCAACTACACCAACCATGACCGGGATTTCAGATCCAGTACCGATAAAGCTGACTTGTAAGGCAGTTGGATTGCCGCGGCTTTCGGCCTCAAGTGTGCCGACAAAATCAACGACGAGCGGACGCACCTCCGCCAACAGGCGGCGTGCACCACTGATTCAAAAAATTACCCCTTCGCCATCTCGAACAGCTTCTTATCGATCTTATTGGCAGTAATGACCCCGTAGTTCATGGTGCCCAACCAACCCGACATAATGATGCCGACGGAACCCGCGTGGTACAGCCCTTCGATTTGATTCGACAATTCCATCGACACCTTGAGTCCTTCAAACTTGGTGCCAAAGGAAGTGCCCTGCATCGACTTTGTGTAGTGATTCACGGTGCGCGGCGTGGCTGCCTCGATGTGGTCAATCTTATCACGCACACCGGGAATGAACGTTTCCAAACTACTAACACACTCTTCACACATGCGGGCTTTCTCGGCTTCGTATTGCTCATCACTGAGGTTCGCCCACTCATCCCACTGCGCATTGAGCGAAGCCACCACCGTGTAACGCTCTTCATTCAGATGCGGACGTGTTTCTGGGTAATAAACTGAAAACGTATGGCTGGAGGTATTAATCGAAGTCAGCTCATCAATGGTATACTCAGGCGCCCTAGAAGTGAACACCAAGTCGCCGATATTCGGGATCGTTTCGCCCTTCTTGATGCCCATATAGACTTGGCAGGAACTGGTGTTGTTACGCACGGCCTTCGCTTCTGCGACAAACTCCTCAGCAAATTTATCCTCACCGACCAGATACTCGATGGTATTACGTACATTGGCATTCGACAGCACTGCCTTACAGCGAACCGTGCGAATCGGAAATTCGTCGCCACCAGTATTTTGGCTGCGCACACGCACACCGACGACTTTGCCGTCTTCGACATCAATGCCTTCGACCAGCGCGCATTTACGCACTTCGCAGCCATTGTTCTTCAATTCGGCGACCATCTTCTTGATCAAAGTATCGGTGCCACCTTGGAAGGTGAACACGCCTTTGCTCATGAAGTTTGAGAACACGATGCCGTAGGTGATCGCAGGATCATCGATGTGCGAGCCGTTGGCGTAGGAGATCGGCTCCATCAAGAGACGATGCACATCCGTGCGCCCTGGAAAGAACGCTTCAAACATTTCACCCGTGGTTTGGGTGTTGTCGTCGTAGAAGTTCATCGCCCGCAAATGATCGTAGAAGCCTTCAACTTTGGCACGCTCGACCTTGAAGTCGTTGACCAAAATATTGGTGAAATCATCGCGCTCGAACGTCGTCCACACGTTCATCTGCGGATTAATAAAGCGCACATCATTGAGCTGGTGGATCGAATCAGCGATCTCCTTGGTCCAATACTTACGACAGGACTTGACCATGCCGTAGGGAAAGCCGTGCAAAGAGATGTCAAAAATATGCCCACCAGGACGCTTAAACCATGTGGCTAGACCACCAAATTGATAGTGATGCTCCAACAGGAGGACCTTGTGGTCGTTCTTCGCGAGGTAGTTCGCGCCGGTTAATCCGCCTAAGCCGGAGCCGATGACGACCACGTCATATTCTTCTTCGATACCTTCGAGCCAATCCTTTGCCATAATCTTATAGAGAAATTAAAAAAACTAAAACTCAGGCGTCGCACACAAACAGCGACCTCTGCATCCTAGAGGGTGCGGCATAGAGGACCATGCTTACGTAATTTTTCAACCCGCAAATGAAAAATATGGCGCCTAAAAACCGTTCACACTGACCGGAGCCTTCTCGATCTGATCAGAGTCATTCATCTCTGCCAGCATCACATCGAGCTTGGGATCAAAAAATATTATCCCATTTCCCATTTTCTTAGCACGCACCGTTCCATTATCCGTCTGCATTTCGTAGCCGAAGGCAGACGGGTCCTTTACGGGCTTGCCATCTGCTGTTTTCGCGCCCTTTGCCTTCTTTTTCCAATAGGAGCCGTTCGACTGAACCGCTAGGAGCTGATTAAATTCATACTCGGTCATCCCCTGACTGCGCTTATACACTTCGACAGCAGACTTACCATTGACATATAGCACGTGCATATCCCAGCCAGGCAGCATACGTTTCCCTGCCAGTTCCTTGGATGACGGACGACGGCCATCCGCGGTCTTGTAATAGATGCGAATGTCAGTCGAATCAGCAATCAGCTCCATATATTTGAGATACGGCATGCCCTTGCGACGACTTTCTTCCACCGCATCGTCGCGATACATGATACCACCGGAAGCAAATAGACGTAGCTCAATCGAGTCTTTGCGCTCGCCGATCCGAGCCTCAGCGGTCGAACTGAGAGCAGATAACACTACCACGGCACACAACAGGCCGAGGACAAAAGAAGACTTTGGATATTTCATGATTGAGGTAAGACATGATTGTACGCTGACTAAGCTCGGCAAACAAGCCAGAATCGCATGAAGAACACTTTCTATAACGACTTCGACCTCGAACGCTTCCCCGCCA
>CALKBZ010000050.1 GCA_937775295.1 uncultured Opitutales bacterium | reverse complement strand
GCGGCGAGTAGAGCGAAGATTTTGATCGTGTCGTAGAGGAAGAAGTGGACCGCGGCTGCGAATCGCGATTCGGCGTCCATTCCCGCCCAACCGTAGATCAGTAGGTCGATGAATTCTGTGAGCATGTTATTTGGTGTGATGTGATTCTTGGAGGGCAACGACTCTGTCGTTGCCGTGTCTTCCTCGTGGTGGAAATGACGGAGCATTGGCTCGGAGAGTGTCGCTACGCTCGGAGCCCTGCATACGTTAGCAGCACTTGCCGCCTTTGCCCTTATCGTCGCCTGAGCAGCATGAACTGTCCTTGGCTTGCTCGTCGGCTTTTTCTTTCATCGCGGTATCGACCTTAGTGAGGATGCGTTTGAAGAAGCCTGGTTTTGGGGCATCGCTTGGCTTGAGTGGGTTGTTAGATGAATCGGTCATTTGAGTGAGGGCTGAGGATTAGCAGCAGGCGTTGTCGCCGCAGACGGATTTTGGGCAATCGCTGGCGTTTTTTGCCAGAGCATCGACGATTTTGTGACGGTTGAAGATATCTTGCTGCAGTTGATTGCACTCGGCGCATGTTGCGCCGAGTAGATAATCGAGATTGAATTGGATCAGTCCGTGGAGAGGTTGGGTGAGACTGTAAATCATCCAAGTGCCTTCGCGCTGTGATTCAATGATTCCCAATTGCTTCATGCCCGCGAGTTGCTTGGACATCTTAACTTGGGTCGCATTGAGTATCTCTTGTAGGTGGCAGACGCAGAGCGGACCCTCGTCTAAAAGGTTGATAATACGCAATCGCTGCGTGTCGGCGATACACTTGTAAATGTCGGAGGCTTCCATTGATTAAGTGAAATATACCTATTTTAGTATATACTGTCAATGGTATGTTAATATCAAAACTGAGAGCTCGATCTAAAGCATTGCGAACCTGTGGTCTGCGCTTTTCTTTGGGCGTCTCTACTTACTGATTATGCTACTACCTCTTCTCATTCTCTCTGCGCTGCTGCTTGCGGTGGCGTATCGCTTTTATGGTCACTTCTTAGAAACGCGCTGCGGGGTAGACCCTGAGCGGGAGACGCCTGCTTGTGAGATCAATGATGGAGTCGATTATGTGCCGACGCGGGCCTCGGTGCTGTTTGGGCATCACTTTTCGTCGATTGCGGGGGCGGGACCGATTGTGGGGCCGATCATTGCGGCGTCGGTGTTTGGGTGGTTGCCGACATGGATTTGGATTATAGTCGGCTCCATTTTTGTGGGGGGTGTGCACGACTTTGGTAGCACTCTGATGTCGCTACGCTATCGCGGGCGCTCGATCACGGCGACGTGTCGCGATCTAATTGGCGAGACGACGGGTAAGTTGTTTTTGATCTTTGTTCTATTCGCACTGGTCTATGTGATCGTGGTGTTTCTCGATCTGACGGTGGCGGGCTTTGTGAACCAACCTGCGGTAGCGACTGCGTCGGGTTGGTTTATTTTGGTGGCGCTGACTTTTGGGCTGGTGGCTCGGAAGTCAGGGATTTCGTATAAGATCGTGATTCCCGTGTTTGTGGTGCTGACGTATCTCGGGCTGTGGATTGGCGTCGAGTTTCCGGCTCCGACAGTGAGTAAAGAGCTCTGGATGGCGGCGGTGCTGATCTATTGCTACTGCGCAGCGATTCTTCCCGTCGGCGTCTTGATGCAGCCACGTGACTTTTTGAGCGCGACGTTTTTGTATGCAATCATGTTGCTCGGCGTGGTGGGGCTGGCCGTTCACGGCGGTGGATTCGAGTTGCCAGTTTATACCAGTTTTAATCCGAAGGACTGGAGTTACATGGTGCCATTTTTGTTTATCACGGTCGCGTGTGGTGCATGCAGCGGCTTTCACAGTATCGTCAGTAGTGGTACGACTTCGAAGCAGATTCAAACGGAGTGCGATGTGAAGAAGGTGTCGTATGGCGCGATGTTAGTCGAGGGGCTGCTGGCGGTGTTTGCCTTGGCCTGTGTCGGAGTGTCTGGCGGTATGGAAGGTGGGCCGGTGGCAACCTTTGCACGTGGCTCGGCAGTGTTCTTTGGTTCGCTCGGCATTCCCCATGACGTGGGGCTGACTTTTGCGACTTTGGCGGTGAGCACGTTTTTGCTGACGACACTCGATACCTGCACCCGACTGACCCGCTTTCTGGTGGAGGAGCTATTTGATTGGCGTGGGGCAGGGAGTCGCTACCTCGGCACGCTGCTGGTGTTGGCACTACCTGGCGCTGCCGCCTTTGGTACATTTACTGCGCCAGACGGCTCGGTGTTGCCGGTGTGGAAAGCGATCTGGCCGTTGTTTGGCGCGACCAATCAGCTGCTCGCCGCGCTCGCATTAATCACGTTTGTGGTGTTCTTGAAGCATCGTCGTATCGCCTTCGGTTTTGCGTTGATCCCAGCCGCGGTGATGGTGGTGATGCCAATCATGGCGCTGGTCATGATGGTGGTGCAGCATGGGGTGAATAGTATGCTCGGCGGCATTGCGCTGTGTATGATGCTGCTCGGCCTCTACGTGACGGTGATGTCGCTCAAGTTTGTTTGTGCGCCGCATGTCGGTGGCGCGGAAGTCTCGGGCCGAGTAATTAGTTAAACAGTGGCGCAGGCATGCTTACTTGGCTTTCTTCGGGGAGCACAGACTGGCCGGAGGTTTGCCGGAGTGGCGTCGCAATGTCTGTATTACTTTAAGAGCGGGCAGCCAGGTCTGTATTCTTGGATCTAGAGCAGTTCCGCGATGGATCCGAAGTCTGGATCGTAGAGGCGCTTGTAGGTGCGCACGGCGAGGCTGTCGGTGAGGCCTGCGGTGAAGTCGCAGAGGCGGCGGTGGCGGCCTGTGGTAGTCGTCTCTTGCTTGATCAATTCTTGTATTTGCAGAGGCAGAATACGTAGGCCACTGCCGTCGGCATTGGCGCAGTTTTGACACAGTGCGCTGAAGAGTTTTTCCAAAATATGGCCGCCTTTGAACTCGATCTGTTGGAGCTGCGGCGAGCGAAATATAAGGTCGAGGGCGATGCGCTTGTAAAGTGCGCTCTCGGCTTTGACGTCGGCGGCGATGGTCAGGTCAAAGGCATGGCGGTTAGTGCGGTCGCTGAGGAAGCCGCTGCGTGGCGTGAGGGTGCAGCCGTGCACGAAGCGACCGATGCGTGCGCCGAAGTGAGACTCGTAGCGGTCTTCACGGATGACTTGGCAGAGCTTGTCGATCAAGGCGGTTTGTGTGGCGTCGAGGTCTTGTTCTACGGCCCATTCGGTAATGCTGCCGACGTTGATGTAGCGAGCGTGAATGCCGTCGACGATGTCGTTGAGCGAGTAGGCGGTGTCATCCGCCCAATCCATCACTCTGGCATTCGATGCTTTTGAAGGCGTTGAGCGCTGTCGGAGTACTTAGCTCGTCTGGGGGTTGCTCGCTGCCAAAGATGGTGCTGCGCCAACGGGCTTGCTCGTCGTAGATGAAGTGGTGCTCCGGATAGTCGGGCGAGCCATCGGCTTTGGTGCCGATGCATTCGCGGTGCAGCGCTTTGTATTTCATGACGCCGTCGAGGAAGGCGCGGGTGGGGGCGATGCCTTTGGTGGCGCCGGGGCGTTCGTAGATCAGCTCGGTGAGGATACGCAGGGTCTGGCCGTTACCTTCGAATCCACCGTGGGGCGCCATCAGCTGGTTCAGTTTGCGTTCGCCAATGTGGCCGAAGGGCGGGTGGCCCATGTCGTGCGCGAGGCCGACGGCTTCGGTCAGGTCGGCATCGATGTAAAAGCGATCGTTGAGATTGTCTGAGCTGGCGCGTAGGTATTCGCAGATGGAACGGCCGATCTTGGCCACTTCGATCGAATGCGTCAGCCGTGTGCGGTAGAAATCGTATTCACCAGATTGGAATACCTGTGTCTTCGACTGCAGGCGTCGGAAGGGATATGAGAAGATGATGCGGTCGCGCTCAATTTGAAAGGCGTTGCGGTAGTCGGAGTCGGCTACGGGGG
>CALKBZ010000049.1 GCA_937775295.1 uncultured Opitutales bacterium | reverse complement strand
GAGAGCTCCGGCCAGATCTCGGCCTGACGTTTCTGGTATTTTGCTTCGAAGCGGGCTACAATTTCACTTTAAAAGAGGCTCGTATTACCATTGATTGATTCGGGTTTGTTTGTGTTAAAATTCTATTTCGTATCAGTTGCCATTATTGTGCTACACCGAGTGCCAATGTGTTCAACCGATATATGCCCGGCAATGCGATGCATCCGATGCCGTGGAGAATTTTGGGACAGGCCCCTTGCGGGCCTGCTAGTCGCCTGCCTAAGTGTATGCTGATCGGTTGCTTCGCTTACTCCTGAGGCATTGCAAAGCGGTAGAACCCTTTGCCTTGCTGCATGGGCAGTTTGACTTCGATTAAGTCGTCTGAACTCGAGGTCCATGTGTTGAGATCGTCACTGCGCTGAATCTGTAGCTGTAGCACTGCATACGAATCGACCATATTAAGCATCGTGGAGCCTGTCCGCATGTCAATCAACTCCGCCTCTGCAGTGGCCATGGTATGGAGACTGTAGCTGGCGGGGGCGGCAATTACATCTTGCTGGGCTTGTTTGACCGCAGTGGCGGCCGCAGTGGCGACTTCGCCAGCTGTGAAGTAAGCAAAATTGTCTTCTAGCGTCGGCACGCCGTCATAGGATGCTTCATATCCTGTAGCTCCTTGGCGATAGTGTATCATTGCAGTGGCTGAGATGCGAGCGAATGTTTTCGGCCCTCTCCACAGGAATTGTGACGGCCCTATCACCGGGGCGACTTTCGATTGTAAGCGTATAGATGCTAAGTTAGTGCAGCCAGCGAATGCGCTATCCCCGATGCGGGTGACGCTGTCGGGAATGTTGATGCTCGTCAGGCCAGTGCAGTTATAGAATGCGTAATCCTTGATGCTGGTGACGCTGTTGGGAATGTTGATGCTCGTCAGGCCAGTGCAGTTATAGAATGCGTAATCCTTGATGCTGGTGACGCTGTTGGGGATGGTGATGTGACCGCTAGCACCTGCGCCAACAATCAACTCTGTGCCATGCTTGTTGAGTAACAGTGACCCCATCGAACTGTAATTTGGATTGTCGTCAGCAACCACAATGCTCGTCAGGCTGCTGCAGCCAGCGAATGTGCCAGCGAATGTGCCACCCTCGATGCTGGTGACGCTGTTGGGAATGGTGATGCTCGTCAGGCTGCTGCAGCCAGCGAATGTGCCACGCTCGATGCTGGTGACGCTGTTGGGAATGGTGATGCTCGTCAGGCCAGTGCAGCCACCGAATGCATCCCGCTCGATCCTGGTGACGCTGTTGGGAATGGTGATGCTCGTCAGGGCAGTGCAGTCACGGAATGCGCTATCCCCGATGCGGGTGACGCTGTTGGGGATGGTGATGTGACCGCTAGCACCTGGGCCAACAATCAACTCTGTGCCATGCTTGTTGAGTAACAGTGACCCCATCGAACTGTAATTTGGATTGTCGTCAACAACCACAATGCTCGTCAGGCTATCGCAGCCAGAGAATGTGCTACCCCCGATGCTGGTGACGCTGTTGGGAATGGTGATGCTCGTCAGGCCAGTGCAGTCAAGGAATGCGTTATCCCTGATGCTGGTGACGCTGTTGGGAATAGTGATGCTCGTCAGGCTGCTGCAGCCAGAGAATGCGAGCCACCCGATGCTGGTGACGCTGTCGGGAATGGTGATGTGACCGCTAGCACCTGGGCCAAGAATCAACTCTGTGCCATGCTTGTTGAGTAACAGTGACCCCATCGAACTGTAATTTGGATTGTCGTCAGCAACCACAATGCTCGTCAGGCTGCTGCAGCCAGCGAATGTGCCACCCCCGATGCTGGTGACGCTGTTGGGAATGATGATGCTCGTCAGGCTGCTGCAGCTATTGAATGCCAATTCACCGATGCTGGTGACGCTGTTGGGAATAGTGATGCTCGTCAGGCTAGTGCAGCCAGCGAATGCAACCCACCCGATGCTGGTGACGCTCCGTCCGTCAATAGTAGCTGGAATCTCAATCGCGCCAATGGCATCAGTCGGGTAGTTGGTAATCGACACCGAGACGTTATCGGAATTGATCTCGTAGGTATACAGGCCAAGCGTAGCAGCACCCGCATTGCCTAAAAGTGCGATCGATAGAAAAATGGTTAAAAAACGTAACATTCGCCTACTATTCCCGATCGATACATGAACGCAACAACAAACAACAAGAAAAGTGGGGGAGTGAGCATCCCCGCCGAATGCTCTGTGACCGGGCAGCCGTGGTCGTTTGTTGAGGTCATTCTTGACTGATGAAATTAACGATTATTAGTCATTATCCATCACCGCTCGGTTTTAGCCATATCCGCGAAATCGGGCTTTTTGTAACTCATCACTAAGGCACTCCGCCACAGCGTGGATAGGCGAACGTTTAAACATGGGAGCGACGTCTTCTATTTACAGTATCGTTAACCGCTGCCGTCAGAACCTTTGAGAGCTCCGGCCAGATCTCGGCCTGACGTTTCTGGTATTTTGCTTCGAAGCGGGCTACAATTTCACTTTAAAAGAGGCTCGTATTACCATTGATTGATTTAGGTTTGTTTGTGTTAAAATTCTATTTCGTATCAGTTGCCATTATTGTGCTACACCGAGTGCCAATGTGTTCAACCGATATATGCCCGGCAATGCGATGCATTCGATGCCGTGGAGAATTTTGGGACAGGCCCCTTGCGGTCTCCTAGGCCGCAAGGGGCCTGCTAGTCGCCTGTCTAAGTGTATGCTAATCGGTTGCTTCGCTTACTCCTGAGGCATTGCAAAGCGGTAGAACCCCTTGCCTTGCTGCATGGGCAGTTTGACTTCGATTAAGTCGTCTGAACTCGAGGTCCATGTGTTGAGATCGTCACTGCGCTGAATCTGTAGCTGTAGCACTGCATTCGAATCGACCATATTAAGCATCGTGGAGCCTGTCCGCATGTCAATCAACTCCGCCTCTGCAGTGGCCATGGTATGGAGACTGTAGCTGGCGGGGGCGGCAATTACATCTTGCTGGGCTTGTTTGATCGCAGTGGCGACCGCAGTGGCGACTTCGCCAGCTGTGAAGTAAGCAAAATTGTCTTCTAGCGTCGGCACGCCGTCATAGGATGCTTCATATCCTGTAGCTCCTTGGCGATAGTGTATCATTGCAGTGGCTGAGATTCCACCGAAAGCAAGCTCCCTAATTCCCGGGGCGGCCATCGATTCTAAACGTATAGATGCTAAGTTCGTGCAGCCAGAGAATGCGCTACCTCCGATAAAGGTGACGCTGTCGGGAATGACGATGCTCGTCAGGCCAGTGCAGCCAGAGAATATGCTAGGCCCGATGCTGGTGACGCTGTCGGGAATGGTGATGCTGGTCAGACCTGTGCAGTTCTCGAATACGTATCCCCCGATACTGGTGACGCTGTCGGGAATGATGATGCTCGTCAGGCTGCTGCAGCCATCGAATGCGAAATCACCGATACTGGTGACGCTATTGGGAAGTGTGATGCTCGTCAGGCTAGTGCAGCCACCGAATGCAACATACCCGATGCTGGTGACGCTGTCGGGAATGATGATGCTCGTCAGGCTGCTGCAGCCATCGAACATGATATCGATACTGGTGACGCTGTTGGGAATGGTGATGCTCGTCAGGCTAGTGCATCCAACGAATGCGCTACTCCCGATACTGGTGACGCTATTGGGAATGTTGATGCTCGTCAGGTCAGCACAGCGAAAGAATGCGCTCCTCCCGATAAGGGTGATGCTGTTGGGAAGTGTGATGCTCGTCAGGCTGCTGCAGCGATTGAATGCGCTCTCCCCGATAAAGGTGACGCTATTGGGAATGTTGATGTTCGTCAGGCCAGTGCAGCCAAAGAATGCGTCCTTCCCGATAAGGGTGATGCTGTTGGGAAGTGTGATGTTCTTCAGGCCAGTGCAGCCAGAGAATGCGAAATTTCCGATACTGGTGAGGCCGGAGCCAACGGAGCCGCTCGTCAGGCCAGTGCAGCCAGAGAATACTCCCTCCCCGATACTGGTGACGCTGTCGGGAATGGTGATGCTCGTCAGGCCAGTGCAGCCAGAGAATGCGCTACTCCCGATAGTGGTGACGCTGTCGGGAATGGTGATGCTCGTCAGGCCAGTGCAGCCAGCGAATGCATCCCGCTCGATCCTGGTGACGCTGTTGGCGATGATGATCTGACCGCTAGCACCTAGGCCAGTAATCAACTCTGTGCCATGCTTGTTGAGCAACAGTGACCCCATCGAACTGTAATTTGGATTGTCGTCAGCAACCACAATGTTCTTCAGGCCAGTGCAGCCAGCGAATGCGCTACTCCCGATACTGGTGACGCTGTTGGGAATGTGGCTCGATGGGCGTGGGGGGGCGTTAGGCTAGTGCAGCCAGAGAATGCGCTACTCCCGATAGTGGTGACGCTGTTGGGGATGTTGATGCTCGTCAGGCCAGTGCAGCCAGAGAATGCGCTACTCCCGATAGTGGTGACGCTGTCGGGAATGTTGATGCTCGTCAGGCTAGTGCAGTCAGCGAATGCACCACCCCCGATGCTGGTGACGCTGTCGGGAATGGTGATGCTCGTCAGGCTGCTGCAGCCATCGAATGCATTCCACTCGATCCTGGTGACGCTGTTGGGAAGTGTGATGCTCGTCAGGCTGCTGCAGCCATCGAATGCGCTCTCCCCGATGCTGGTGACGCTGTTGCCGATGGTAATGCTCGTCAGGCTGCTGCAGCCAGAGAATGTGTAATGTTCGATACGGGTGAGGCTGTTGCCAACGGAAACGCTCGTCAGGCCGCTGCAGCCATCGAATACGCTCCACCCGATGCTGGTGACGCTGTCGGGAATAGCGATGCTCGTCAGGCGAATGCAATCAGAGAATGCGCTTCCCCCGATACTGGTGACGCTGTCGGGAATGGTGATGCTCGTCAGGCTCGTGCAGCGAAAGAATGCGCTTCTCCCGATGCTGGTGACGCTGTCGGCAATGTTGATACTCGTCAGGCTGTAGCATTGATAGAATGTACCCCACTCGATGCTGGTGACGCTGTCGGGAATGGTGATGCTCGTCAGGCCAGTGCAGAGAGCGAATGCGCTCCTCCCGATGCTGGTGACGCTGTTGGGAATGGTGATGCTCGTTAGGCTGCTGCAACTAAAGAATGCATTCTCCCCGATAATGGTGACGCTCCGTCCGTCAATAGTAGCTGGAATCTCAATCGCGCCAATGGCATCAGTCGGGTAGTCGGTAATCGACACCGAGACGTTATCGGAATTGATCTCGTAGGTATACAGGCCAAGCGTAGCAGCACCCGCATTGCCTAAAAGTGCGATCGATAGAAAAAACGTTAAAAAACGTAACATTCGCCAACTATTCCCGATCGATACATGAGCGCAACAACAAACAACAAAAAAAGTGGGGGAGTGAGCATCCGCGCCGAATGCTCTGTGACCGGGCAGCCGTGGTCGTTTGTTGAGGTCATTCTTGACTGATGAAATTAACGATTATTAGTCATTATCCATCACCGCTCGGTTTTAGCCATATCCGCGAAATCGGGCTTTTTGTAACTCATCACTAAGGCACTCCGCCACAGCGTGGATAGGCGAACGTTTAAACATGGGAGCGACGTCTTCTATTTACAGTATCGTTAACCGCTGCCGTCAGAAGAAGCACGGGGGGAATTCCAACTGGATCTTGTTAAATTATCAAACATTGGAGTGGTGCCTTTTTCTTCCCTTTAGAAATGGTTGCGGGCCAGCAACCGCTGCTTATCATTTTTATCAGCAGTAGACTTGCGATGATTTCGGCCTCGTCGAGTGCGGCTTGCAGGGCTGCTGGTGTGTCGGCACCGATACGGATGCAGATACCTTCGGTGCCATTGGGCTCCAGTCCGAGCAAGCAGACGTCGGCTGCCTTAACCCATGGCATCGGCGATCGCCGCGGTGATGCTGGGGCATTGAGTCTCGGCGTAGCGAGGCGGGCTGGTGTGGTGGCGGGCATGTTGTAATTTGCTCATGCAGGAAATCTACAAGATCGAATTTCTCTATAGTCACCTGTGAAACGGATGACGCAGCATTTGGGTTCGGAGTGGCGCAAAGGCACGATTATTACGTAGCCGCATTCATCGAACGACGGCACGGGTCAAAAAGCTCCGCCGTTCCGGCCCTTCGAGTTGATCTCAAAAAACGCATCAAGATACTATGCCGCACCCTTGCATGGATGACAACACGCAACCAAACAGCGTAATGGCTATGAACTCCCAATCCCTGCGGAATACCTGCCGCCCTCGCGAATCTTTTTGACGTGAATACCGATTCAATGTCTTAAAAATCCGCTCAAAAATGAGCGGACTGCGATAGTATTGCTTATTCTCTAAATACCTAATATTTTCAATTTTTCTTTTGATACTTTGACCTCTGGTTTTGTCTCGTTTTTTGATTCACAACCGCTTCAGAGCTTTTATACATATTTCCTCCGCGCATCACCGTCTCCTAATCGAGGCGTCTCCGCTTGCGGAGGCCCTTAGCTTGGAAAGCGGCCCAGCGGAAGGCCCTTAGCTCGGGAAACGCGGTCCTCGCGCAGGCCTATCCTCGCATGTTGCGGCTGACCAGGGTTCTCCGTCATCGGCATGAAGGCACAAAAAAGGCCACTCCGAAGAGTGGCCTTAAATGGTGGAGGTGGCGGGAGTCGAACCCGCGTCCCTCGTGCTTTCTCACGTGGCATCTACATGCTTAGCGTTCAATTTATTGTCGTTGCTGAATCGCCTAAATGCGAGCTATCCAGTTTCCAGGCTTCCTAAATACAACTGATAAGCGGAAGCCAGATTATCAGTTATGCCTGCTAGTCGACGCCTCACTCCCTTAGCAGGTGTCTAGGGTGAAACGTTGCCGCTTTAAGCAGCAAGAGCGAATTGTTCTTCGCCAATTATTATTTGTAATGGATTGATACGGAGCCTCCATTATCTCCGACATGCAGCCTCGCATTACGACACAAGGTCGAATCCGTGACACCCCCTGAAAATAATGAAGAGTGAGTGCGGAAGAGTGACGGTGATCACACGACGAACTGACTCGATTTTGGGATTACGGAAAGAACTTGGTCCGCTTTTGCGGAGGTTCTCTCAAAGAACGATCTAAATCATCACGCAGCTTGTGCTAAATAGCAAGTCTGGCTTTATGGATTTTGTGCCAGCAGCCAGTGGCCTTTTGGGTTCTGGGTCTATGAGGTTTTACTTAAATAGCTGTATCCGGCCTGATCCATCGCAGGCCATGCGTATTTTGCCTGAGCCAACATTCGCGCCGTCTTCGGTGCGGATCAATCTGTGCAGATCGGGAATGATGGGTGGGGTGAGGGGTGAGAAGTGAGGGGTGAATCGTTGTTTATGCGTCCACACTTTGCCGCGTGTATTGAAAATCGAACGATTGTGTTCTGATGCGTGGTAATACGATGGGCCGAGGCAAAAAAAGCCCGACGTACTGAGGGACGTCGGGCTTTGCTTTAAAACGATTGAAGTTGAGGATCTAAATCAGGTCTTTGACGGCCTCACGCTCTTCTTCGAGCTCTTGAACAGTGGCGTCGATTTTAGCGCGGCTGAATTCGTTGATCTCGATGCCTTGGACGATTTCGACCTTGCGACCGTCGGAGCGTACCGGAAGGGACGTGATCAAGCCTGGTATAGTACCGTAGCTGCCGTCGGAGCAGATGCACATGCTGATGCTGTCGCCAGCAGGTGTCGGTGTGACGATCTTGCGAACCGCGTCAACGATGCCGTTGGCCGCGGATGCGGCAGATGACGAGCCACGTGCTGCGATAATAGCTGCACCGCGCTTCTGCACGTTGGGAATGAATTCGTCCTTGAGCCATGCGTCGTCGTTGATGACTTCGGCTGCGGATTTGCCGCTGATTTGTGCAGAGTAAAAGTCAGGGTACTGTGTGGCGGAGTGATTGCCCCAGATAGTCATGTTCGTGACTTCGGTGACGTCGACGCCTGCCTTTTGAGCGAGTTGTGTCTTGGCGCGATTTTCATCGAGCATGGTCATTGCGAACCAACGATCATTGGGGATACCCTCCGCGTTGTTCATTGCGATCAGACAGTTGGTGTTACAAGGATTGCCGACCACGAGGATGCGGACGTCAGCAGCAGCGTTGCGCGCGATTGCTTTGCCTTGTCCAGTGAAGACTTTGCCATTGATACTGAGTAGGTCGGCGCGTTCCATGCCGGCCTTGCGTGGGACCGAGCCGACTAGGCAGGCCCAGTTGACATCTTTAAAGCCTTCGTCGAGGTCAGTTGTTGCAACTACGTCTTTAAGCAGTGGGAACGCGCAATCATCAAGTTCCATGACGACGCCTTTGAGGGCATCGAGTGCCGGTTGGATTTCGATTAGGTTGAGTGCGACGGGTTGGTCTGGGCCAAACATAGCGCCGGAAGCGATACGGAAGAGAAGGGCATAGCCAATGTTTCCGGCTGCTCCGGTGACTGCGACGCGAATAGGTTGTTTACTCATGATTTTTTTCGATTTCGGATGATTGAGAGAATTCTTTAAGCTCAGTGATGAAGTTTAGCTAATTAAGAAAAACTCATTGGTGCGTTGGATCAAATCGGTGGGTCTAACTGGCCTGTTAAGCTTCGAAGGTTGGTGCGAGTGCTTGGTAGGCTTGTTTGATCATCGCCTCGGTGGTGTCCCAATCGATGCAGCCATCAGTAATGGAGACGCCGTATTGGAGGTCTTCGATCGGCTGAGGGAAGGACTGTGCGCCGTGGTTGATGTTACTTTCGACCATGGCTCCGATGATGCTTGGATCAGTGAGGCTTTGCTGAATCAGTTCTTTGAAGACGGCGGGCTGACGGGAAGGATCTTTGCCGCTGTTTGCGTGGCTGCAATCGGTCATGATCGCTGCGGTCAGTTTCGCCGCCTTTAGCTGATTGCTGGTTTGCTTGACGTCTGCGGCGCTGTAGTTTGGCCCGCTGGAGCCGCCGCGTAGCACGATGTGGCAGTTTGGATTGCCGTTGGTGGTGAGCGCATTGGCCTTACCTTCGTTGTCGATGCCGAGAAATGTTTGTGGCTGGCTGGCTGCTTTGATCGCATTGATTGCGACTGTGAGTCCCCCGTCGGTGCCGTTTTTGAAGCCGAGGGGCATCGAAAGTCCGGAAGCCATTTGACGGTGGGTTTGGCTCTCAGTGGTGCGTGCGCCGATAGCGGACCAGCAGATGAGGTCGGCAATGTATTGCGGTGTGATCGGGTCTAGCAGCTCGGTGGCTGTTGGCACCCCGAGGTCGATAACCTCGTTGAGGAAGCGGCGCGCGATGCGCAGGCCTTCGGGGATATCGCTAGTGCCATCGAGATTCGGGTCCATGATTAGCCCCTTCCAACCGACGGTGGTGCGAGGCTTTTCGAAGTAGACGCGCATCACCAGCAGCATGCGGTCTTTAACCTCTTCGGCAAGAGCGGCAAGCTTGTGTGCATACTCGCGGCCTGCTTCCAGGTCGTGGATCGAGCAAGGGCCGACGACGATGAGTAGCCGACGATCGTTACCAAAGATGATTTTATTAATGGCTTCGCGACTTTCGGCGACGAATTTGCCTGCGGCTTCCGTTTTTTCGATCTCCTCACACAGGGCGAGAGGCGTCGGTAGGAGCGTTTTGGAAGAGATGTTGATATCGGTGACTTTTTTCACAAGCGTGGAGATGTAACTAACCTAGCGTGCTTGAACAAGCCATAATTCTAGTCTGGGCGTGAAACTCGAATTCTCCGATTGAAAAATAATACAATGCGGGACAAGTTGCCGCAATGAAGTCTATTTTTGGATATGAGTATGAGCCTGCGGCGCACCTGCTGGTGACGGATGAGGATGCGGCCGATTTTTTGCAGAGTCAGTTTTCAAATGAGCTACGGCCGTTTGATGTGGGGCGGTGCACTTATGGGCTATGGTTAAATGTCAAAGGCAAGGTGATCGCTGATAGTGTGGTTTTCTGCCAGGGGGATGAGCATTTTCGTATTTTGAGTGAGTATTCAGCTGCGGCTGTGATCGCGCAGAAGTTGGAGCAGCATATTATTGCTGATGATGTAGAGATCGAGGCGCAGCCGACTGGTGCGGCGCTGGCTTTAATTGGTGAGGGTGCGGTCGAAGCGCTTGAGGCTGTAGGCTTTCCCGTGCCGGCGGTCGGAACATTTGCGACTGTGCGTGGAGTGACGATTTATCGGGGGCGTCGTTCACTCGAGCTGAGTTTTGAACTATGGTCTGGCAGTGCGGCGACGATTGCCGAGTTGAAGGTACGTCTGATCGAGCTAGGTGTGGATTTTATCCCTAGAGAGCGGGTGCAATTAATACGCATCGCTGCGGGAGTGGCGAGTGTGCCGAGTGAGATCGGCCCCGGGGATCTACCTGGTGAGGGCGCATTGGTGGGCAATGGCGTTTCGCTGACAAAGGGCTGCTATCTTGGTCAGGAGGTGGTTTCACGGATGTATAACTTGGGCCGACCGCAGCGTGGATTGTTCCGAATTTCAGGCTCAGGAAGTGCGCCGAATGACCCGATTGCATTATATAACGGGGAGTCGAAGAAAATCGGGGAGTTGCGCAGCGCCTTTTCGACCGACAATGGCTGGCAGGGTGTAGCTTTATTAAAGTCCCGTTATGCGGTGGTTGGCGAGTCGCTCAATCATGAGGCTGGCAGCGTGAAAATCGAAGGACTGTTTCAGTCGATCCAAGGGGGGGCAGAATAATGCCAGACGAGCCAGACGAATTGATTTTAATAAAATCGTTATTTTTGCAGATGGGAGCGCCAGACGAACAGGCTGAAACGATGGCTTATCAGCTTTTAAAACGAGCCGAACAAATTGCGTTGGATCGAAAGATTTCAATTGTTGAGGCGGTTGGAATCCTATTAAAACAGGTGGTTGAGGCGCAGCAGGGAAGCTGATCTGGCTCTGAGAGTGCCGAATCGCATGGCTGTCGGCTAGAAACGTGAAAAAATAGCCTATCCAAAGGGATTTACTGTTGACGATTCTAAATTCAACGCGTGTTTTCTTGCACGGTCATATAGGCCAACTAACCTTAAACGAAATATACAAAAATATGAACAAAGCAGAACTTATTGCAGAAGTGCAAAAAACACTAGGCGCAGATACATCCAAAGCATCCGCAGAGCGTGCGATTCAAGCAGTTCTTGAAGGTATCAAAAAGGGCATTAAGAAGGACAAAAATGTCCAACTGATCGGTTTCGGTACATACTCCGTAACTAAGCGCGCAGCTCGTGATGGTATCAACCCACAGACTGGTGATAAGATTCGTATCAAGGCTTCCAAGGCAGTTAAGTTCAAAGCAGGAGCGGGCCTCAAGGCTATCCTTTAATTTTTACCCCAAAATTAAGCTTTTAAAAATCCGCAGTTTAGGCTGCGGGTTTTTTTGTCGATTGAGGCTAGGGCTGTTAAGAGTGGTCTCGGCCATCGAGCGTGGGCGGGCACGATGTATGAGTATTGAAATCGAGGTTAACTTGCCGATGTTTCTAAGTATGCGTGGTTCGCATGTGCCTTGGTTCCGTGCTAGAATGACCAAAATGCTTCTTTGCGATTGCCAGACCCCACAATGGTATCCTTATTGAGGCGCTTTTGAGATTAACCCTCCTAATGAGGACACTATTATGAGCAAAAGCTTATTTGAAAAAGTATGGGATGCGCACGCCGTTCGCCAGTTGGCAAACGGACAGACGCAATTATTGATTGGCACGCACCTCATTCATGAGGTGACGAGTCCGCAGGCATTCGGTATGCTTCGTGACAAAGGCCTACAGGTGAAGTACCCGCACCGCACATTTGCAACGGTGGACCACATCGTGCCGACCAATGAATCGGTCGAGCCTTATAGCGATCCGCTCGCTCAGGGGATGATCGAGGAGCTGCGCAATAATTGTGTGGAGAACAACGTCACTTTCTTTGACACCAACACTGGTAGACAGGGTGTCGTGCATATCGTCGGTCCCGAGCAGGGCATCACACAGCCAGGTACGACCATTGCTTGTGGTGACTCGCATACGGCGACGCATGGTGCTTTTGGCGCGATTGCGTTTGGTATCGGTACCAGTCAAGTGCGCGACGTGCTCGCAACGCAGACGATCGCCTTGAACGAGTTAAAAATTCGGCGCATCAATGTAAACGGTAATTTAGCTCCTGGTGTTTACGCTAAGGATGCAATTTTACATATCATCCGCCTGCTCGGCACTCAAGCTGGCACGGGCTACGCATATGAATATGCGGGTTCGACTATTGAGGGTTTCACGATGGAAGAGCGTATGACGGTGTGTAACATGTCCATCGAGGGTGGTGCACGTGTGGGCTACGTGAATCCAGACGAAGTCACTTTTGAATACCTCAAGGGCCGTCCATACTCTCCTAAGGGTGAAGCGTGGGATGCTGCTGTTAAGGAATGGCAGTCGTTCGCTTCTGACCCAGGCTGCTCGTTTGACGATGTGGTCGAGATCAATGCAGCTGAGATTCAACCAACTGTTACCTGGGGAATTACTCCAGCGCAGGGTGTTGGCATCAACGAAAACATTCCGGCCATCGCTGATGGTGTCACCGAGTCCGACCGAGCTTCGATCACTGAAGCCCTCGAATACATGAAGTTCGAAGGTAGCAGTCCGATGAAGGGCAAGAAGATCAATGTCGCATTCATCGGCTCCTGCACCAACGGTCGTCTGTCTGACTTCCAAGAAGTCGCACGATACGTCAAGGGGCACAAGGTCGCTTGCGGCGTACAAGCGATCATCGTGCCCGGGTCACAGGTCGTGGCGAAGATTGCTGAAGGGCTTGGCCTCGATAAGATCTTCATCGAAGCTGGCTTCGAATGGCGCGCCGCGGGTTGCTCCATGTGCTTGGCGATGAATCCTGACAAGTTGATCGGCGATCAGCTTTGCGCGAGTTCCTCAAATCGTAATTTCAAGGGCCGCCAAGGTAGCCCGACTGGACGCACAATGCTCATGAGCCCGCTCATGGTCGCCGCCGCTGCCATCACTGGTGAAGTCTCCGACGCACGCGAAGTGTTTGGGGTCGCGGGCTAATCACATTGTTCGTTAATACATTTTAATTGTTCCTTCAACGCCCTAAAGGGCACCCGTTTCAGTTACCCCCCTCGGGGCAAACCGCAGACGGTTCACCATCTCCGCGCTATTCGCGCTACGTCAAAATTTAAAAATCATGGCATCCACTCCGATCAAACAAGTTACCGGTAAGGGCGTATTCGTCACTGGCGACGATATCGATACAGACCGCATTATTCCTGCTCGCTTCATGAAGTGTATCACTTTCGATGGCCTCGGTGAATATCTCTTCCGTGATGTTCGCAAGACTGAGTCTGGCGAAGCTAAGCAGCATAACCTCAATGATCCGCGTTTTGCGAATGCGTCGATAATTCTGAGCGGCAACAACTTCGGTTGCGGCAGTTCACGTGAGCACGCACCACAGTCGATTCTCCGCGCTGGCTACAATGCGGTCATCGCAGGCAGCTTCGCCGAAATCTTCTTTGGTAATTCGACTAACCTCGGTGTCATTTGCGTGATTGCAAGCGATGCGGATCGTCAGATTCTGGTAGACGCGATCGAGCGTAATCCTGATCTTGAGATCACCATCGATATTGAAGATCATAAGATTCATTTTGGTGACGAATTCATCAAGTGCGACATTAAGGCAGGCGCTCGTGAGAGCTTGCTCAATGGCACCTATGATCCACTCGATGAGCTGCTTCAAGGTGCCGCAGATGTCATTAAGGTGACGGATGCATTGCCCTACATGCAGCAGTCTTAAGCTCTGGGACTTTGATTCTTATTGAATGACAAAAGGCGCAACCTATAAGGTAGCGCCTTTTTTATCTAACCTACACTTTCCCTTTCTTATGGATTTACTGATAAACTCCGGCATCTTTCTTTACCCCTTAGCGGTGTGCTCCTTTATCGCGGTTTTTATCACGGTTGAGCGATTGATTGCGCTGCGTAGCTCCAGAGTTATCCCGCAACGGTTGGTGGATGCGTTTGTGAACGGGGATTTAGATGAGGTGGAGGCGAACCTCGGCTCGGTCACTGGGCGTATTATTAGTTTTTATCGCGACCGTCACCCGGATCCCGAAGCGCTTAAAGCCTTTGCCCGTTTAGAGGTCAGCCGTATGGAGCGTGGCTTGTTTCTGCTCGAAGTCGTGATTGGTGCCGCGCCGTTGTTGGGCTTGCTGGGCACGGTGACCGGTTTGACCCGGGTGTTTGGTAATTTCTTTGCCGACAGTGGACTGGTTGATCCGAGTGCTTTTATCGGTGGCATCGCGTTGGCCTTGAATACCACGATTCTTGGGCTCGCTATTGCGATTCCAGCTCTAGCGGCACATGCGTATTTGTTGCGTCGTGTTGAGTTGCTCGCGGCACGCATTAGCGTCGGTGTGGAGTGTTTGACTGAACTCGCACGTAAACGCCCACAGGCGTAGAAACTTTTTGCACACGTCAACATAACAGCCGATGAGCAGCCTAGTGTCACATAGACGTCGCAACCCTTCGATCAATATCGTGCCTTTGGTCGATGTGCTCACGGTATTGCTTTTCTTCTTCATGGTGACGATGCAGTTCAAGCAGATCAGTTCGCTCAACATCACCGTGCCCGAAATCAAAACGGCAGGTAAGAATCAAGTACAGGAGCAGATCACAATCGCACTGGGCCCAGCGGGCGAGATCTATTTGAATAACCAATTGATCGAGATGCCTCAGTTTAAAAACGCGATCAAGCTCGCAGGCGAATTGACACCCAACCTACCAATTTTGCTGGTCGCTGACGAGGAGGTGCCGCTCAAGTATGTCACCACGGTCATGGATGTGTGCCGCAGTAACAAGCTGAACAAGATTCGCTTACAGTCGCGTTAGCGCCTTTGGCGAGTGACGCCTTCGGCGAGTGATGCAGTGAGAGTGACGCCTTCGGCGACGGATGCAGTGGCGACATTTCTTTGTCCTGCCCTCGTGATGCTCTGTGGCAGCGTCGGTATTTGGCTGACCTAAGTTGGCTGACCTAAATTGAGGGAGTGCCGCCGCTTGCGATGAGTTGTTCGATAGTTTTCATCGAAAGAAGATCGATTACGAAGCCATTAAATTTAAAGATCGAGCAGCTTTATGCCAAATGCGATCCAGAGTGGAATGGTCAGGAAGCTAATAATCGTGGTGCCGAGCACGACTTTGAGTGCGACTTCGGGTGAGCCGTCGAAGTGGCGTGCGAGCACGATGGGGAAGACGCCGCAAGGCATCGCAGCCTGCACGGCGATCACGCATTTGAGCTCGGTTGGGAGTGGCAATATAAATGCGATAAACAGGAAGGCTGCGGGAAGGATGCCGAGTCGCAGCACCGAGGCTGTGATTGGGATGTTTATGCGACTGGTGAGCTTCATCTCTTTTGCCAGGTCCATGAAGGTGGCGCCGATTAGGATCAGGCCTAGCGGGATCGCGCATTGGCCGAGCAGGTTGATCGTCTCGATGGCGGAGTTCGGGAGATGTTGATCAACTTTGAAATAGTTCATCGGCACCGCGATGAGAATCGCAACCACGGGGCCGCTGAAGACTCGCTTCCAGATCGATTTTGGATCGTTACGTGAGAGGATGTAGCCGACGCCAAGCACCCACATAGCCACTTCGACGCCAAGATTGTGGACGAGAAGCACGCCGGTCGTTTCACGGTCGAATAGCAGTGCAATGATCGGTACGGGGAAGTAACCGTAGTTGTAAATGCCAGTGGTAAAGGCAAAGGTGCGGCACTCCTTCTGGTCGCCGATCTTAAACTTGCGCGCGACTAGCATCGCCAGTCCGAAGCCGCCGACGACGCTGGTGAGCCCGACGAGTGGTGGTAGTATCAAGTTCGAAGGCTCGCGTAGTGCATCATTGCCTAGGATGATACTAAAGATGAGCGCAGGATAGAGCAGGTTGACGACCAAGGTCATCAAGCTGCGGTCGGCTTCAGTATCGAGCCAACCGAGGCGGCGCGCCAGCGCGCCTGCCGCAATGACGAAGAAGATGGGGAGGACTGCTGAGAAAACTAGTTGTGTGGTATTCATTCAGAGCGATGTGCTTAACCGATAATGCGCTCCAGCGTCGCTTCGGAGACGCGCTCATATGCGCGGTAGGCGTGTTTGGCTGAGTCGAGGACACTGGTGAATTGATCGTGCTGATCAGTGCTGTCGAATTCGAAGCCGAGTAGGGCGCGACCGACGAGCTCACCTGAATATACGTAGTTAAAGTAGCACAAGTTTGCGTGCGGGCTGACAGTGCGGAGTAAGTCCCCCAATGCGCCTCGCCGCTCGTGGAATTCAAGCGTGATGAAGTAGGGCGTGCGAAGGAGCTTCGATTCATAGTGTATCAGGCGGAATGCCACATCGGCCTCGCAGGTGACTTCTGTGAATGCAAAATCAGCGTCGCGCAGTGACTTTTTTAATACGTCGAATTGCATCGGATCGACATCGAATCCGATGACGGGAGTCGCACCCTCGGCATCGGTTTTGCCATATTGAAAATCGACGATATTAACGGTGTCAGGCAGCGCTTTGAGAAGTCCAGACATCGCGCCGGATGTTTCCTTGATCTCAATTCGCAGGAAGCGGCGGCGAGCTGCGCCGACTGCTGAGCGGCGTGCGATACTAGCGAGTTGCTCAAAGTCCATGTTCGCGCCGCACAGTACGCTGAGCACACGTTGACCTGCGAGGGATTCGCGACGTTTTAGGATGCCAGCCATACCCATCGCACCTGAAGGTTCTGGGATGCAGCGCAGCTGTTCCCATAAAAATTGAATCGCAGCGGACACCTCATCGTTACTGACAGTCATCCATTCATCTACCATCTCGGCGCAGACTTGATGGGTGAGTTTTCCGACCTTACGAACCGCAGTGCCATCGCAAAAAATATCGACCTTATCTAGCGCTACGGGGTGACCTGCTTTGATCGCCGCTGCCATGGACGCTTGTTCGACGCCTTCGACACCGACGATGTGAATATCAGGAAAACTCATTTTCAACCATGTCGCAGTGGCCGCAGCCATACCACCGCCGCCGACCTGCAGGAAGGCGACGTCGAAGGGGCCTTTGCCAGACATTACGATTTCGTCGGCCAATGTGCCTTGGCCTGCCATTACCGCGAGGTCGTCGTAAGCGTGGATGTAGGTCAGGTTTTGCTCTTTGGCGTATGCATGCGCTGCGTTGCTGGCGACATCGTAGGTGTCTCCAGTTAAGCGGATTTCGACATGGTCACTGCCGTGTTTTTTGACGGCGACTTGCTTCATGCGAGGAGTGGCCAGTGGCATAAAAATAGTCGCTTGAGTACCTAGTTTCTTGGCGGCGAGTGCGACGCCTTGAGCGTGGTTGCCCGCAGAGGCGGTGACGACACCTGCCTTGAGTTCGTCGGGGGTGAGTTGGGCCATGCGATTGTAGGCCCCGCGCCATTTGTAGGCATGGATTGGTGAGAGGTCCTCGCGCTTGACGAAGATGGAGAGGTCCTCGAACTCAATCGATTCGAGTGGCGTCGCTTGGCCAACTTCGTAGATACGGCGGCGGGCAGATAGTATTTCTTGACGCAAGGTGCGTGTGAGCGATTCCGATTCCATGTGCAGAGTTGAATGCTTTTTCGTAAAGTGTGCAAGTGAGGTTTATACCCAGATGCATGTAGCGAGCGGGTTTATCCAGTAATGGTGCCATAGGATGAAAACGCTTCACTGTAATGCACCGCTACAGGAGTGTGGGCGACTCGCCCACGTCAATCAACCACCAGGCCGGGCCACCCTCGCTACATTATATAGCGAATACATTAGAACTTCTGATTCTGAGTTGCGAATTACTTTGCCGGAGTGTTGGTATTGGGATGAATAATAGTATGACTAAAGACTGGAATGCTGCTTACGAAGCCGATGATACTCCATGGGACAAAGGTGTTGCTGCGCCGCCGCTGCGGGCGTTTTTAGAGACACATCCGATTCGTGGGCGGGTATTAGTGCCTGGCTGTGGCTTGGGGCATGATGTGCGTTTGCTTGCGCAGCAGGGTGCTTCGGTGGTGGGTCTGGATATTGTGCCGAAGGCGGTTCGAAAGGCGCAGGCGGTTGCAGCAGTCGGAGACGAGCGATTCGAGGTGGCTGACTTTTTGAACCTAGCAGAGCACTACCATGGGCAATTCGATACGCTGGTAGAGCACACATGTCTCTGTGCGTTGGATCCTGCGCAACGCGTGGCGTATGTCAGAGCCGTGCTACAGGCGCTCAAGCCCGGCGGGCATTACCTCGCGGTGTTTTTTCGTGAGGTGAAGGACTACCGAAAAGGGGGACCACCGCATCCAATTACCGCGGATCAGATTGAAGCGTTGTTCGGCAACGATTTTGATACGCTGGAGTCGAGCGTGCCGCAGCAGTCGTACCCGTGTCGTCCGCTCGGCAGCGAAGAAGTGCGCTGGATGCGCAAGCGCGACTCGGCAGCGGGGTGATCGAGGTGTCCCGTCGGCATTTTTTTGAGGGAAACGCGCCGTCGTTGCCGCGTGCTGGCGGGGCGCTGGGGACCTGGCAGAGCAAGAGCCCGCCAGTTTAGAGCCCGCCAGTTTAGAGCCCGCCAGTTTCTTGCAGCAGCGGCGAGGGGTACGATTAAATCGCGGGATAAGCCCGCTCGCAACGATGACCCGAGGCCATGCCCCGAACGTAGCGATTGGCTTATTCCTGGCCCCCCCCGTGACAAGGAGGAAGTGCCCCAATGTCTCGACTTCCGCTGGAGGGTAACGGTATTAGATAAGCACTCAGAAAGAGCATTAGCCTTCGACGTCCGGATTCATGGAATATGTCCCCATCCATGAACCTTCAGCAACCACATGGTTTTCGATGGCTTTGATCACGTCGTTTGCATCAAATATTTCATTTAATTCTAGTTTCTCTGTGTTCAGAGCATAGACCGTAAAGTAATAATGATGAACAATGGAGTCATTCCACGGAGGGCACGGGCCATCATAGTCAGCATAGTTACCTTCCATATCAGGATCACCAGCAAACCATTGGGTGTAATTGTTCAGACCGGCCAATCCATAGTCCTTTTTTCCTGATGGTTTTCCTCTTGGAGTGACTGCTTGAGAAGCCACACCTTCTGCCAAACTTGTGATATCGACTGGAATATCTGCCAATACCCAGTGGTAAAAATTCACTCGGGGCAAATCAGCTGAAACGAATTTCTCCTCTTGGTTAACGTCATCAGCAACAGAAGGTACGTCCGGGTCATGGCAAATGATGGCATATGATTTAGTCCCTTCCGGGGCGCCGTCCCATGCAATAGCTGGACTAGTATTACCGCCTAGTTCAAAGTGCCCTGTTTCGGGGATTTTACCAAAGGCAAATTTAGCAGGAATATGTTCTCCGTTATTCCAGCCATCAATTGATACATTTAAACTTTTTTTCATATTATTTTGTGATTTTAGATTTTAGTAAACGTAGAGGACTATGATGCAGTGAGCGAGGGACGAGCGAACGGAGTTGATAGCTCTGACTGGATATACACTTCGACTCGCCCAATGCGCTCAATCTGTCCCATAGCTTCAGTGTTCATTTTTAAATTCAATTTTATTGGTTCAAGATGGTTAGAATCAGGATTCGTTCAACATCCTTTTTCTAGAAAAAAGCAGCGCTGGTGACCACTTATTTTACGCTAATTACTGAGATTTGATTTTCTGTGACACGTCGTGCTGGATAAGCGTAAATTAGCGAAAATAAGCGGTTAAAAATCTGGGTTCTTTCTTCT
>CALKBZ010000048.1 GCA_937775295.1 uncultured Opitutales bacterium | reverse complement strand
TTTTTCCTCGGTTACGCATCCACTCGACCACTTTGGGAGGGGTTAATTATGGCAGCGAACACCAAACACCTCACCGAGCACGTCCCTGACATCATTGAGAGGGCAGCAGCCACCTTATCCGTGATGTTGACCGCAAAGCAGCGAGTGAGGGCAGGTGGAGGCGACTACGAGGACGTCCCAGACAACAAAACACGTCTCGCCGCAGCCAAGGCAATTTTCGAAATCGAAATTCCGAGGGCAGTGAAGCACCAACATCAGCAGATTCCTGCGAAATTGGCCGAGGATGGGCAGTTGACCGACGACGAGCTGGATAAAATGGCGCTCAACAACCCTGCGCTGCTCCGTCGCATCGCAGCCGATGTGCTCGACGTGATCCCAGTTGCTGCCGAAATCACCCCGAAAACAGCAACCAAGTGATAACCGATCACCTGCTGAGTGCCTTCCAATGCCCATTCTCAACAGGTTTAGCATGGATTTGCAAGTTCTTACCCTTATTCTTACCCAACATCGAGCAACTTTCAGCAGATCCGAGCAGGTCCGAGCGATCGAGAGAGAATATTGAGAAGGTCGAGGGCAATGCACTGACCTATGACCGCATCGCTTCGGCCTCATCCGCCGCCCTTCCCGCCTCACACCCCCGCCACACCCCAACAGATCACCCGTATCTGTATCCCGGAGGATGAGTAATGTATAGATCCCTGCCCCTTCTCCTTCCCTCCTTGTTTTGTATGGATGGATTTCCAAAAAAAAAATCGCGCAAAAAATTCCGAAAAAAAGTTCCGCTAAAAAAAAGAGATGAGTAATAGAGAACAACTGGCAAGTAGGATGATGACTCGTGACGCTGAGTTTTGGTGGAGCACGTTTGGTGTGATTAACCCTAAGAGTGGCGTGATGATGCGTCGTCCACAGCCTAACAAGTTGCAGCGGGACGTGTTCAGCTACTATCGGAAGTGTCGTGCGCAGAACAAGCCGTGTTTGTTTATGATTCTAAAGCCAAGGCAGAAGGGTGCTTCGACGATTGCGCAGGGCTTGATGTATTACCATCTACGAATGAATGGCGGGCTAAAGGCATTGCTGATGGGCGACATTGATTCCACGAGCGAGACGGTCTTTGACCTATTCCGAACTTATGCGCAGGAGGATTTATACCCTTGGGGCGACGGGAAGGTTATCGGCCAGAATTACGCTCTTGAGGGCGACCAGGTGAAGGAGGCGACTTTAACGAATGGGAGTAAGATGAAGCGTGCGACTGCTGGGAGTAAGAACGCGGGTCGAAGTAACACGGTGCAGTGCGCCCATTTTGACGAAGAATGCTTCTACGTTAGGACAGGCGACCGAGATCCGATGCTAGGAGCGTTGCAGAGTTTCGCGTCAACACAGCCGTTGGCATTAGGGATGCGGACTTCCACGGCGAATGGACCCGCAGGCGCGTTTTTCGATGATTGGCGTAATGACCGCAACGACTGGGAGAAAATCTTTGCGGCGTGGTTTGAGTTTGATGACTCGATGATATATTTCTCGGGCGAGGATGAGAAACGCGCCTTCGCTGAATCGATGGACGAAAAGGAGGTGGAGGAAATGGAGCGGTTCAAAGGGCAAATCAGTTTGGAGCACATGAACTGGCGCCGTTATACGATCGAGAATTTATGCAAGGGTGACCCTATCCGCTTCCAGCAGGAGTATCCGTCGGACGACATTTCATGCTTCATGCTTTCTTCACGGCCTCGATTCGCTCTAGGCGAGTTGGCGAAATTGAAACGTGCTGCGGAGTCTCGGCTAGACATGGAGGTGGGCACATTGGTTACTCAGGACGGTGCGCAGCGTGCCCAGTGGTTGCGCGATCCGAAGGCGGGCGATATTCGCATGTTCGAGCATGTGCGCACGGGATGCCATTATGTGATTTCGGTGGATACTTGCTCGGGCGAAGATCAGCAGATGGGCGGCAAGAGCGCAGACCCCGATAAGCATGACGTGCAAGTGTGGCGCCGCGGGTATCTGGACGTGAACGAGCAGTGTTGGGTATTCCCTCGCATGGTTGCGCGTCATAGCAGCCGGGTTGATTCTGATATGTTGGTGGAGGTGATTGTAGCAATGTCGCTGTATTACGGAAAATGCCCCGTGGTTCCGGAGGTGAACGGCGAAGCAGGCTTGCACGTCATCAAGCTCCTACTTGAAAAAACGATTCCCGTGTTCAAGCGCAAAGCGGACGTGAACATAATGAAGAAGACGGCAGAGGAACGTGTGGAGGCATACGGCTGGCGCACGACTGTAACGACTCGAAAATGGATCATCGACAATCTGGTAAAGCCGATTCGCGAGAGTGAAATCGAGTTATCCGATCCTGACGTTTACCATCAGTTCGAGCGATTCATGGTGAACGACAAGGGCAAGGCCGAAGCGATGCAGGGCGAGAAGGACGACGCGGTAATCTCTGCGGCAATCGGATTCTATAACCTCGGGCTTGCAAAGGAGTATTCGCAATTAAAGCGGGTTCGCGCTCGTGGCAACCAGAACAGACTCCCCGACGGGTTCACAATCGTAACCACATGAGCCAGTCCGAACTAGGCGTAAAGCTAGAGAAGCCGATGACGCCCGAAGAGCAGAAGCGCGAGACGTGGCGACGACTCCAAATTGCATATCGCAACTATACGAACCGGCACGAGATAGCCGCGAAGCGAACGCAACCGATTGATCCAGACGCGAAATAGTCGGTAATCGCTGAATCATGTCGGAGAAGAAGAAACCTAAAACCTGGCACGCCGAAGGCACGCATCCTACAAATACATCGCGTGCGCGTGTGGCCGAATCACCGACGGCACCCGTTGGCGGTTCCTATGCGGCGGCATCAGCGGCTCGAAGTGCGGGAGCTGGCAACGGTTCGACTTCGAGTTTCAACCCACCGAAGCAGGGCAAATTCATTCCGCATGATGTGCGTGCGGCAGGTTTTCGGCGAGACGGGTTTACACCCAAGGAGGCAAAGCGCCTCGCGTCGTATCAGAGTTCGACCGCAGGTCTTGCGCGTGCGGACGCTGGTGAGATGCCTGACCCTCGCAACCCGACGGGCTCGACATTCAAGCAGCCGGCAGGCACCTCAACGACTCCGACGCCGACCACAAATACGGAGATCGTCGCAGGAGCGCAAACCGCCGTTGATCCTCGTGGGGCAACCCATACCAGCCGAACTAAAGCAGGGAGCCCACAGAGCAACTTTCGCGCAGCTCAATCGGCAGGCACGATGACCCCCGAGAAAGTCGCGCAGGCGCACGAATACGCAAAGTCGACCGGCACCACTTTTGATGAGAAGACTGGATATGATCGCAAACCATTTCTGGATAAGAAGAACAAAGCGGCAAGCGTCGATCCAGAGCCCGAGGCCGAACTGACTGAATCGAACCAGCCCGAGGGCGGCGGCACTGCATCATTCAGAATGCCGGATGGTTCAATGCGAACAATTGGCGCGAATGAGGACGTGCATGATAAATTTAAGAGTATCCGAGCAGAAGACGGACACCTTGCGCGTCAGGGAGAATCTACGAGCAACCGAGCCGAAGAACCCGCCCAGTCTGCCATAGAACAGGGCGATGGTTCGGTTGCTCCACCCCCCCCTGTCGAACGTGCCGCCCTCCCCTCACCCGAGAAGAATGCGCGAGACGTGCAGAGCGTTGCGACATTGGAAGAGCCTGCTAGCACTAAGCCTGCGAGCGTTCCAGCATTGAAAGTGCCGACTGCGAAAGACGTGAAGGCCAAGCCGCTATTGCCAGTGTCCGTGCCATTTAATCAACCAAATGCCGCACCTAATAGCTATTTAAATGCAGCGGCACAAAGCGCGAAAGACGCGAAGCGTGCAACCAGAGCAGCCGAACTAAAGCAGGCGAAATCGCAGAAGGATTCGAAGTCAAAAGCTAAGTCGGAAGCAAAGAACACTGCGACCAGGACACGCGACGCCGAGCGGTTTAACTACACCTTCAATAAGTTCAAGGAGGACGGTCGCAATAACGAAGGCATCCACAAGTTGAACGCGAAGAAAGCAGCCAAATACGGACTGACCTATAACCGCGAAACCGGCTACTCCCAATAATTTCCAATCACACACATGAGCTTCCAAAAACCAACCCCGCGCAACGACCCAGATTACAACAACCCGAACCCCGCACAGCCATTGCCGGGACGGGCGACGTCTGAGCAGCCTGTCCGCAGACCTGCGCGTGCGTTCGCGAACCCGCGTGGCTTCGATCAGCGACGCCGCAATCTTCCGTATAACCCGAGTGGATCGACCTTGGACACGCAACCCCAAGTCGCAGTAGCGGCGCCAGCGAAAGTCATTAACCCCTACGACGAAGAACTCAAGGGACTGCGCAAGCAACAGAGCCTCGTAAAGACGATACTCGACGGGCGCAAGCAGCAGGCCGAAGCGTATCTTACTGGCGATGGTGCCGACCTTTTGGACGAGGTGGACAATGAACCAGTCATTCGTTTCGACGAAGAGCAAGGACGGTTCATTGACTACGAAGAGCAGTTCCCGTCATCGCAGAAACGCACCCCCATCGAGATCAAGGCACGTCAGGCCAAGAAACAGCAACTCCGCAATATACTCGAAGAGCAGCAGCAATACCAAGCCACTTACGACGGCATGACCATCCAAGAGGGCAAGCTGGCAGAGTCTAGTTTGGGATTCACGCAACCCGCGCCCGTAGTTGAAACGCCACTACAACCCGAGGCCGAAGCAGGCGCACCCGAAATCGGCAGTCCCGAATGGTATCAGGCGGTGGACGATCACGGCGGCGTCGTCGGTGGAGCTCCGAAAGATCCATTAGGCGAGCAACCCTACAAAGGTGAAACCGTCGGAGCGGACGAAGCGCCCCGAGCAGGCGTCGCAGGGCATCATCGATTCGTCGAAGGCAATGACGACGGCAGCGCAACCGTGCGCGACGTGCCGCTTGAGGAAGCCGGGCCACTCATTAAAGGACAGATCGAGGGCATTCGCGCTCATCGCAATGAGCTAACCGAACGCGCCGACTCAATGCCAGCCAGTAGCGCCCGTCGCTCGGTGGAGAATAAGGCCGCGAGCCTGGACGGAGAGGAACAGCAAGCGATCGAAGAATTTGCACAAACTGGCATGGACGGCGAAAGCAAGTTCATGCTCAAAGAGCGCATCGATAACATGGAGCAATCGGGTGCTAACCCTATCAACATCGCCGCGACGATCCAAGAGAACCGCAAGGCAATCGAGAAAGCACTGGAACGCGAAAACATCCAACCAGAGCATAAAGAGTTTCTATCCGATCAGCTTAGATATTTATCCGCATCACAATCCAAGTTCGAGCGCCAATTGACACCAGAGCAACGCAAAGAGCTAAACCCTAGTATCTTTGGACGAATCAAAGCGATGGTTCAATCTGGTGCATCAGGAGCATCTAGTTATGCGTATTCCGGCATATCGGGAACAGCGAGAGCCGCAGATATTAAATCCCAATGGATCGACGATACGTTTTTCGGGGACAGCTACGCACAGGGCGAAGGCATGTTTCCTGCTATCGCTCGGCTCACAGCAGAACTGAGCGGAGACAGCGAAAGCTTCGGACTGTCTGAAGTCGAGAATGCACGACTCGAAAACCAAGTGGCAGGCGTGCTATTAGGTCAAATGCCAGTGCAAATTGCGCTAATGGTAAACACTGGCAGGGCGAAGACAGTGCAAGGGATTTCAAAGGTATTGGCTTATGTAAATGCTACTAAGCGCGGTGCGGGTAATGCCATTATGTTCGGATCGATGTTTTCGGAGCAGATTTCAGATGCAGAGCAGACGATGGGGCAGAAGTTCGACGAGATGCCGCAGGACGACCGCAACGACATTGCGAAAGCTGCATTCGCGAGCGCGGCGGTAAATATGGCGATTGAGCGTGCTAGTTTGAACGTCCTTGGCTCGAAGATACTTGGAAACAAGAAAGGCATCCCGACCGAGGAACTAATCGATAAGCTTACTAAAGGTTCAGTCTGGAAGCAGATCGTCGGAGGCTTTATTGCCGAGGGCGAGACTGAGGCCGTGCAGTCCTATGTGACCGACAAGATGGCTCAATTCTTCTACGACGAAGATCGCGATCTATGGGATGCTGAATCAATTGATGAGCGTTTCAAAATGTTCATTATTGGTGGTATCGCAGGTGGTATCACTAAACCATTGCTCGACAAGGTGGGCGAGATTTCCAAAGAAGGGAAAGGCGAGTTACCTCCAGAAGTTCAACAGATTATCGACGGCATCCAAAACGCCACCGAGCCACCGAAGTCCACCGTGACAGGCACCACGACCAGCACCGTTGATGGCGAAACGACTACCGAGCAGCACGGCGAAGCTAGCCAGGATGCTAGTCAAGAATCTAGTGCACCCGAGTCCCAGAGCGGAACGACGGAGCGCGAAGCTAATCAGGAGCCAGCCACCGAAGACGAAGACGCGATCCCGGAAACGCCGCTCAAGAAGTGGACTTTCACAGATGCGACAGGCGAGGAAATGGAATCGACCAAAGCCACTTTAGCGGAAGCAAAGGCGGACGTGGAGAGTTTCGGCTTCGAGCCGGTCATGTCCAAAATCAAGAACGAGCCCGTCGCCGCAGAACCTAAACCAGCCGCAGCCAATGAAGGATCTAAGCCCGAAGCCAAACTACCAACCGCAGGAGGAAACAGTGTCGATGCAACTGACACTGCCAGCGCCAACGACAGTGACGCAGCAGGACGCGGACAAGCTGGCACTAAATCTAATAAACCAGCACCCACTCAGAAACTAGCACCCGCCGACAAGAAACGCGCACGCGCATTGAACTACGTCGAAGCGGCAGGCGTCAGCGCCAAGGAGGAAATTTACAAGGATCACCCCGACGTGAAAGCCGCCGTGCAGGTGGTCAAAGCAATGAAGGCGAGCAAGAAGGCATTGCGCCCGATCGCTGATATTTTCAACACCGCGCAGAAGTTCGCCGCCGATCGAGGCAGCAGCGCCAGTGTCGAAGTCTTACCAAAGGCTGAGTTTACCAAGCTTGCCACTGAGCAAGGAGCGCCGGCACTCGCAGACCGCGCAGCAATTAATTACATGAAGGACGGCAAGATCGTCGTCGCCTTCAATGCCGACTACAAGCACGCCAGCGATAACGACCTCGTTGCCACCGCCACGCACGAAAGCTTTCACTCAGTTGGGCGCTTGCTTGATGAGGCGGGACAAGACGGCGCACCGTCATTCCTGCAAACCGAATGGCAGAAACTTTCACCCGAGCAACGTCGCAAGGCATCCAAGCAATACGGCACCGACTTTGACACCACCAGCGACGCCGACTTAGCCAACAGTCACGCAGCTCGTCACGAGTGGTTCGCGTTCCAAGGGTTCCGCGCCCTCAAAGGCGAGGTATCCGAACAGCAACTAGCCAAGGACTACGGCCAGGACTTCGCCTCGAAGGTGACGGAGTTCGTCAAGCAGTTCCGCGAGGTGCTGCAAAAGTGGGTAGGCACCGCCGATGTATCGACCAAGGAGCTCGACGCCGCTATCTCCAACATCCTCGGAGCGTATTCGCCGAATGCAGTGGTCGCCGAAAAGGTCATCGCGCCCGAAGCGAAAACAGAGTCGGTCAAACAACCGTCAAGCAAGCAACCCGCGCCAGCAAAGGCGGAGCGGTCGATACCTAAAATCCTGCAAGAAAACTTTGAAGACTGGGAGAAGCACGGAAAGTCAGACGGCGAAAACGTAGCAACCTTCTGGGCGCGACTAGATAGCATCCTTGAAGGATACCGTATCGAGTTTGACGAGGGGAAGAGCAAGGAGGGGGAGATCACCAAAGAGGTGCTAACGCAAGCGAAGACGATCACAGCAAAGCAAGAGAAGTCAGACAGAGGCGGTTACACTGCATATTGGTATTATATTTTCGCAAACTCGGAGGATGGGACTACCGCACAAGGACGCGAAACCGCCCCGTATAAAGCGACTAATTATATCCCCGAATGGCAAGGAGGCAACAGCATCGACTCGCAGGAGATCAGTAAGCGCCAGAAAGAGGCGCGACTAGGAGCGAGGATTGAGCGAGACTTAAAACTTTGGATACTCAGAACACTTAAAGACGAATATCAAGCCGCCGCGCCAGCAGCGCCGAAGGAGCCAAACTGGGTAAGCAAATTCCTCGACCCGACCCTGACCGAATCCCAACTAAAACAAGGACTCGAACAGGCAAACACGTATCTCGAAGGAGCTACCAGAGCGAACAATCGCGACAAAACCCCACAAAGCAAATCGCGACTAGAGAGTGCTCAACGCCGCGTGGACAACATCAAGGATGCGCTCGCTAACCTCGGCGAAGACCGCAAGGGATCAAACGACACCAAGTCAGAGGCAGGCATCGCGCAGCTACTCGCCACCTCGGTTTACAATTCACTTCCAGCGGAATCTAAAAAGACTTCCTCGGTAAAAGACTTCCTTCCTTACGGGGAGAAGTTCGCCAAAGCATTCAAAGCCAAGGACGCTGATTTCATGCTGCGCCTACTGGCTCAAGGCCGCGACTCGAACAAGGGTTCGAAGAAGGTCTTTTTCAAGCTGATCGAAAAGAAGCTCCCGAAGAACATCGCAGGCATCAGCCACGCGATTGACGTATGGGCAGGAATCTCACCCGAGCAACGCGCCGACATTGACGCGAATGCCGAAGGGAAGCGCAAAGCAGAAGCGGACGCGAAAGACAAGGAACGCCTGATCGACCGACTCGAAAGCGAGAAGACACGCCGCGACGGTGGACCCGAAATCAATAAGGTCGAGTTCATCGATTCTGTAATCAAGGACGGCTTCAACCAACTCGAAAACGTGTCAACAGGAGCTGTGCCTAAATACGCACTGTCCGACGGCAATGGCAACGGCTTCAATATCAAAGGCGACGAGGTGACTTACGCACGTATCCGCCTCGAAGAGCTCGGACCGTTCGAGGCATCCGAAGAGGAAAACTTGCCATTTGATGCCGACGTTGCCCGCCTCTTTAACGCGGACGGATCAATCGGCGTAAACTCCGAAGGCAAGAAGCTATGGCAAGACCCTGCAACAGGGGTTCGCTCACTCGAAGCGACTGGAAGCATTCGCGAAAGCGAGTCTGTCAGTATCGTGCCGACCCGCGATGCTGGTGCGAAGATCGTGCAAAACCCACGCGAGGACAAGTTCAAGACCACCGAGGAACTAGCCGAGGCAAAAGCCGAAGCGAAGGCACCAGCTAAAAAGATCGCGCCAAAACCCGCACCCGCACCCGAAGCGTCAGGACTCTCCGACGCAGGCAAGGCACTGGGCGACGCACTTGAGGGGCTATTCTCACCCGAAGAAGTCACGCAGAAAGGCATCCCATTTGCCACGCTCGGGAAGCTAGAGCCAACAATCAAAATCCTCATCGAAGAGGACAACCGCACGCAGGCCGATATTGTAACGCTGCTCGACGAGATCGCAGTCGCACAAGGCAAGCCAAAGGCCGCACGAGTCCTAGCCGACTCCCTTTACTCAGTATTCCGCGCCGTCGATCCTACGCTACCACAGGCCGACGACTGGGCGGAAGTGTTCGCGGCTGTTGACAACGAGCAGCAAACAACCGAAGTTAACCAAGAGAAGCAAAACAATGAAGACTCCAAAGACACAACAGGGACTAGCGAGCTGGATTCGCAAGGAAGCAGCGGCAACGACCGAGTGGGAACTGGGCGAGGGGGGAAGGGATCAGGAAATGATGCTGGACTACTGGAAGGCAAATCGCCCGAAGATGCTGGCACAACTGAAAGCGCAGAATCTACACAAGAGCCTAGCGAGAGTGCTGGAACAGAAAGCGATGGCACAAGTCGCAAGCCAACACGGAACGATGCCAAGGACGGACTCGGTGGAACAAGCGGAGAAGGAGTGGTATCTGATGGAGCCGGAGACGGAGGACAGTCAGACGGAGATCGCGTAGATGGTGGCGAACAAACTCGCCTGCCAAACTACCAGATCACCAACCCCGAATCTCTAGTCGGTGGCGGACCCAAGACAAAATTCAAGCGTAACCGCCTAGCGATCGAAACCTACCAGACGGTATTGAGCGAGAACCGCCAGCCGACTGAGGCCGAACGCGACGCAATCGCATCTTACATTGGATGGGGCTCATTCGGACAGGAGCTATTCAACGGCGACTGGGCTCGCAAACGTCCAAAGGAAGGATGGGAGACTGAGGATAAATGGCTACGTGACCACCTCGGGCAATCCGAATGGGAGAGTGCGCAAAGCTCGATCATCAACGCTCACTATACCGATCCCCCAACTGTCACAGCAATGTGGGACATGGTTCGCAAGATGGGCTTCAAGGGTGGCCGCGTGCTCGAACCTGCAATGGGCATCGGCAATTTCTTTGGCCTAATGCCGACTGACTTGCGCGTAAAGAGCGAGTTGACAGGTATCGAACTGGACGAGCTTACGGGCGGCATGGCGCAAATGCTCTACCCAAGATCGAACATCAGTGTCATGGGATACGAGAAGAGTCAGACACCTGACAACTTCTACGACCTTGTTGTCGGCAACTGGCCTTTCGCTGCGCAAGCACCGTCCGACCGTCGATACAATAAGCTCAACCCTACCCTGCACGATTACTTTTTCCTCAAAGCACTGGATCAGGTTCGCGCAGGCGGGCTAGTTATCGGCATCACCAGCTCGGGCACAATGGACAAGTCGGGGCAAGCGTCTCGTCTCGAAATGTCGAAGAAGGCCGACCTAGTTGCATCGTTCCGACTTCCTACGGGAGCATTCGGCAAATATGCAGGCACCGCCGTTGTCACTGACATTATCATTCTCCGGAAGAAGCCAGAGCAAACAGCGCTCGAGGCAATCCCAACATGGGTGCAGACGACGAACGTAAAGACTCCTGCAGGTCCAGAGATCCGCGTTAATCAGTTCTACGCCGACAACCCTAAGAACGTATTGGGCACGCTGGACTTTGGCAACGGCACCACCTTTGGGCGTGCTGGAATGATCGTCACTCGCAAGCGCACATTCGGCAGTCGCTTAACTAAGCTCGCCGAAGAGGTGAAGCCTGGCGAATACCATGAGCGTGCGAAGATCGACACCACGCGCTATGTATCGAACAACGCCGCCGACCGCCTCAACTCCGTGTTAGTCGGCGACGACGGCGAACTTTACATCTCACGCGGCGAACGCATGGCACTACTTGAGGACGTGGTTGCGATCCGTATCAAAAGTGAGAAGGAAACTCAGGCGCGGTTCACCCAACTGAAAGACCTAGTAGGTATCAAGAAGCTACTCGGGCAAGTCGTGGACGCACAACGCGAAGGCGATGAGAACACGGAAGAGCTACGCAAGGAACTGCGCGAGGCATACGAAAACTTCACCGAAGCGCACGGGTTGATTAATAAATCAAAGGCGTTGCAGTATCTCGGCAAAGCAAGCGATCCGTCATTCGCGCAACTCGCATCACTCGAGTACAACGAAGAGCAGGTTCGTGCGAATCCGCCGAATTATCGCCCGTCCACTATCCTGTATCGCTCGACGATGCGCTCAAAGCCGAAGTCTGAAAACCTCGGCACCAATGATGCGTATCTATTCCAGCGCAACGAGGGAATGGAGATCGACCTGGATCGCATCGCCGAACTTTCAAACAAGACCACCGAGGCCGTAACCGCGGAGTTAGTCGAATCGGGTGTTTTGTATAAGACTCCCATTGGTGGATATGAGCACGCTGACATTTACCTCTCCGGAAACGTGCGCGAGAAGCTACGCGACGCGATTTCAAGCAAAGAGGATGGTGTCGAAGGCATGGATCAGAACATCGAAGCACTGAAAAAAGTGGTGCCCGATGATATTCCATATTTCAACATCGAGGCCAAGCTGGGCAATAACTGGACAAGTGCCGCGCATTACAAGCAATTCGTCTCCGACATGCTCGCACTGAACGAAGCCGAGCGCGAAAGCATCGAGGTCGGTATGGGCCCGCAAGGATGGAAGGTTAAATTCAACGACCGCTCGACTAATCACAAGCCAGAGGCGACAACGCAATGGGGTGTGCCAGATTACGCATTTAGCAAACTCGTGCAGTCGGCGATGAATAACGCGACAATCACGATCCGCAGCAAGGACATGAACGGCAACCTTGTCGTCGATGAGAAGGCAAGCGCCACCGCGAACGAGAAATCGACCATCCTCCGCGAGCACTTCACCGAATGGGCATGGAAAGATGCAGAGCGCAAAATCGAGCTAGAGAAGAACTACAATGAGGTGTTCAACTCGGTTGCACTGCCGAGCTATAACGGCGACTTCCTCGCACTCGAAGGCATGATGCTGGAACGCGGCGAAAGTCCGTTCAACCTCCGATCGCACCAGCGCAATGCGATTGCACGCGGAGTTATCTCAGGGCGCGGCATCTACGCGCACGAAGTCGGCACCGGTAAAACCTACACGATGGCAGGCATCGCGATTGAGTCCCGCCGCTACGGGAAAGCCAAGAAACCTTTGATCTTCGCTCACAACGCGAACAGCGCAACCGTCGCACGCGAGTTCAATGAAATGTATCCGGGTGCAAAGATCCTTTATGTCGGCGACTTCACAGCGAAGGACAGAGCGATCAAGCTGGCTCAAATTCAGAACGACGACTGGGACGCCGTAGTGGTGCCGCACTCGATGATTGATAAGTTCGCACTGCGCGACGAAACCTACGCGGCATTGGCAGCGGAGGAAATCGCAGAGCTCGAAGCCGCAGCACATGAGGCAGCGGAAGAGGACGGAGTGAGTGCGGAGGATCTTGAAGAGGCGATGGAGGACTCCGAGCGGGATAAGAAGTCTAAGCTCATGCTCCGCCTGCGCAGCCCACGCGCCAAAGAAATGGTGAAGGCTCGCAATCGGATCAAGGAGCGAATCTTGCGCATGTCGCAGAAGTCATCCGAGGATGCTATCAGACTCGAAGACGCTGGGGTTGACATGATTATTGTCGATGAGGCGCACGAGTTCAAAAAACCACCGATCGCTACCAAGATGCAAATGCGCGGGCTGAATACTCAAGCCAGTGATCGCAGTGTGAACATGATGTTCCTATTGAACTACGTGAGCGGGATCAACAACGGCAAGGGCGTCCACCTCTTCACAGGCACGCCGATCACCAACACGCTAAACGAAATCTACAACATGATGCGTTTCGTCATGGGCGACGTAATGAAGCGCGACGGCGTGGCACATTGGGACGCATGGTTTAACACCTTCGCCGATCAGAACACTGACGTTGAGGTGACAGCAGCCGGAGAGTATGAGGCAGTCACGCGCCTATCTAGTTTCGTCAATGTCCCTGAGCTCCGCTTGATGGTGGGCCAATACATGGACACCGTATTTGCGGACGACATGCCAGAGTTTATCCCACGCGAAACCGCGAACGGTAAGAACATGGCATCGGCTGACATTACCACGGCGGAAAAGCTGGAACTGACCGAGGGCAGATCAGAGAACCCGCAAGGCCGACCTTACAAGATCATCAAAACGGTGGTGGCTGAAATGAGTCCACAGCAAAAGGAGATCCGCAGCTTACTGGCGCGACGCACGAAGACATTCAAAAATGCGAGCAAGAAACAGCGCAAGACGATTATGGACAAGGGCTACCCCGAGTCGCCCGTCATCGTGGAGACAGACGCGAGTAACGCAGGGCTAGACGCAAGACTCTTCGACTTGACGCTCCCTGACTATGAGAAGTCGAAAATTCACGCCGCAGTGGACAATCTTGTTGAGATTTACAACTCGCACGAAAAGGCGGGGCAAGTGGTATTCATGGAGCGCGGTTTCTCAGACTGGGGCAAGAAGTCTCTCGGGCGTGACCCCGACACTGGACAGAAGCGTTTCGAGAAGATCCCGAAGCACAACGTCGTCAAAGACCTGATCGAAAAACTCGTATTAAAGGGAATCCCTCGTGAGGAAATCGCGATTGTTGACGGCAAGACAACCAAGCTTAACCGCAAGAAGATCGCCGACATGGTGAACTCGGGCGAAATCCGCATTGTCATCGGACAGACGGGCACGCTCGGAACAGGCGTGAACATGCAGGAGAACTTACGGGCAATGCACCACCTCGATGCACCTTGGCGCCCTGGCGACCTTGAGCAGCGCAATGGTCGCGGCCACCGTCAAGGCAACAAGTGGAACAGCGTGCTTGAGATGCGCTACGTCACCGAGGGCATTGACGGTCGCCGCTGGCAGGTGCTTGTCATCAAGGATCGCTTTATCAAGTCATTCCTACGAGCTGACGGCACCGAGCGAATCATTGAAGGCGATGCAGCCGATACGGATGATGCAGGCTCCAATGATATGCTTTCAACCTTGTCCGAAGCGACAGGCGACCCGCGCTTGCTGCAAATCGGCAAAGCGCAGAAAGATATTGAGAAACTAAACCGCCGCGAACGCCTACACTCCGAGGGTGTGGTGGACGCAAAACGCAAGGTCCGCCAACTCTACGCCGCAAACGAATACTCACGGTCAGGGCTAGAAGAAGTGACGGAAGACATTGCTTTCTACAAAGCGGAGAAGGAAAAGCAGGGTGAAGATTTCTCAATCCAAGTGGGCAAGAAAACCTACAAGAACCGCAAAAAGGTGGATGCGGCATTCGAGGCATTATTTCAAACGCTGCCAGAATACGAATCCCGTAAGCGCGGCAAGAAATTCGGCACCTTCCTCGGGTTTGATCTATACGGATCAATGGTGATGAACGCCAGCACACCATTCCCCAGTGTTAACATCATCGGACCCAGCGGGCGCGACTACTCATTCAAGGGCACGCTTGCTAGTCTCGAAGCGACAATGCGCCTAATCCCGAAACAGGAAGCGCACTACGCAACGCAGATCGCAGATAACAACGCTTCAATCACGAATCTTGAGAAAGCGTCAGCCGAGCCATTCGCGCAGGCGAAGAAGTTAGAGCAAAAGACGAAGCTCCTTGAATCGCTGTTACAGGATCTTCAAATGAACCCCGTGCCCGCGCCGTCATGGTTGCGCCAGCCGACTCCGGTTGGTTCGCTGATCGTGGTGGACGGCAAACAGCGCGAAGTTACAGGTCACTTGTGGAGCGCACGCGGTTGGTTCGTCATGGTGCAGGACGCGAACGGCGAGCAAGAGCCGATCAACTACACCGAAGTAAAGGACGACCAAGGGCTTGAGGTTTACGAAGAAAAGGAGTTCGTGGCACCTGAGATCATCAGCGCAGAAGCCGACGCAGAAGCCGAGGGAGCAGCCCCGGCAGCGGGAACGCCTTCGAGTGCCGACATTCTCGCCGATTCACTAATCGCGGGAGCCAAGGCAATGACTCCCTCAGTATCCAGCTTGCTCGATCCCGCGCTATCCAAAACACCGACTTACATGAAGCTGGTTGCGAAGGAGGCCGAAGTCGTCGCAGCAATCGAGGAATACGAAGCAGGCGGCGATGAGCATCCCGAAATCAAGAAAGCTGAGAAGCGTTTCGACAATCAGGAGGCGGTCGCAGTTGAAGAGGACGACAGCGGAGTCGATGAGGGGTATAAGTATGAAGTGGTAGCAGGAGTTTTCAGCAAATCCCTTGAGGACGTGGGCGCAGTATTGCAGGAACGCCTAAACAAGCTCACCAAGCAGCGCAAAGCGATTGAGCTCAAACGCCTAGTCCAAGCGAAGGACGGACGCCTCGACAATGCAGGCTACGGACAGACACAGCACGATAACGCAGACCGTGGCTTGGCCGCACCAGCGGAACCCCGCACCTTGACAAAGCGTGAGCGCAATCGCGACAAGCTCTACCTCGACGCGGTGAAGAAGGGCAAAACGGCGATGGTCAATACCTTGTTCAATCAGGCAGCGAAAGAGGCGGCAACGCCACAAGCGCAAAGCGGATACGCGAACGTGAGTGATTCCTTGATGGGATACACTGGCGACACGAAGGCGCCCACAGGTTACAGCGAAAGCAACTACTCGAAGGAGATCACCGTTGTGGTGAAATTCGCGGACGGCACCAAGGATCTCGTTGACGGCATGAAGGGATTGAACGTTCCTCACGCGATGGAACGAGCTAAACGCAACTGGCCTGCGGGCGAAGTGCTCTTTGCAGGCGACACGCCCGCAGAGTCCGTAGTGCGCGATGCAGGCGGCAACGTGATCCCACTAAGCGAGCGTTTCGCACCGACCACACCGACGCCACCGAAAGGCGGCAAGCCACTCAGCAAGCAGGAGAAGCGCGTCAAATTGCTGCAAGCTCAGATCGACAAGAGTTACAGCAAGGGCGACTTTGACAGAGCCGAAAAGCTGGATGTGAAGCTGGAAGAGTTGCTTGATACGATCGAGGGCGAGGCGACAGAGCTTGAAGTGTCGAGAGAAGAGGTCGATTACGGCCAGCTTGACTCCGACAACTTCGAGTATGATGCCGCGGAGCCAGATCAAGAATCAGAGCTAGTCAACTTGCTGAACCGCTGGAACAAGCCGAATAGCTTAGAAAGTGAAGACTACCCGAGCTTTGGGGCATTCGCCAGAGCATCAACGTGGGGCATCAAGGAAGGCGTGACTGACGAGCAGATCGAAGAAGCCGCAAACGAAGCACTCAAGGACTACGAGCGCCGTCGCAACAACTTCAAGAGCAAGGCACTCGGAGCACCGAGCGAGCAGACCAAGACACCGAAGTTCAAAAAGTGGTTCGGCAAATCCAAGGTGGTCGATGAGAATGGTGAGCCGATGATTTCGTATCACGGAACTAATCGCGGGATCATTCGGTTTGATACTCGTGGAGAAAGCGTCAAGAGGCTGAACAACCACCCATCGCGAGTCATGGGGTCTTTCTTCACTAACAGTGAGATTCTAGGCGGCTTCTATGCGAAGGGCGCGGCTTCTAAATACGGTGGCGTTGCAATTACTGATGCCGTCTATCTCTCAATCCAGAACCCTAAGCGATTCGAGCGGTCTGAATTTTATAAGCGGTATGATGGATTCAAGGACAATGACTTCGAGGCGAAAGAGGCTCTAGCGAGGGCTGACGTTGAGAAGTTCAAGGCAGAGGGATATGATGGTATCATTGTCGAAGATGGACTTGAAATCATCGCATTCGAGCCAACCCAGATCAAGAGCGCGACCGATAACAGCGGCGAGTTCGACGCCAGCAACCCAAGCATTCTAGCAGCCCCGAAAGAGGTGAAGGGCAGCGACGCGCAAGAGGCGATCCGCAAGAACACCACGACGGATATGGTGGACCGTCGCACGATGCGTATGCGTATGGCCGACTTCTACAAAGCGAACATGGCGGACGCGAAATCTCGTTTCCTAATGGCTAATGTGGATGGCTTTCAGCGCGTGGAACATGCGTTTGATGCGACGGCTGGCAAAGGAGCCTCTGCTTCAACGGATGCGGTTTATAGCCCTATCAAGGCATTTCACGCGACGCGCCACATCTCAGCCCATTACGATAGCTGGATGACTGTTGGCGCAACGAAGATTTTACCGAGTGGTGCTTTCGATGAGGTCGAAGGGAGCGAAGGGCTTTACCCGATCCTGGGCGACTTGATCGTAAACCACGAAGACCACACGCTACTATGGGAGTCCTACGTGACTGCGGTTCGTGCGGACGTGCTACTTGAGCAAGGACGTGAGCATAATTTTGGCTTTGACCGCGAAGGTTATGCGGAAGCGATCGCAGCAGGCGAGGACGTGCAGAAGTCCGACTTTTGGAGTAAGGAACGTGCCCGCGAAGAAATCGACGAGGTGCTAAAACTGAAAGAGAAATACCCGTTCTTCGAGGATGTGCGCTTGCGCTATCTGAAATGGAACTCGGCATTATTGGACTTCGCCGAAGGGTCAGGGGTCATCAATCCATCAGAACGCGCCAAGTGGGACGAGGATGTGTATGTGCCGTTTAACCGTGTGCGCGAAAATGCCGAAGAGCTCGCTAAAGAGTTGCAGGGACCGAACGCACCGAAGACCGCCAAGGACGCCGCTAAGTTAATCCGCCGCCTCAAGGGTGGTGACGGTCGCGTGGCCGTGATGGAAAGTATTAGCGAGAACTTCAAGGGCTTGATGCAGGAGAGCTTGAACAACATCGCCAAGCGCACGATGACGGACGCCTTTGGCAGCAACACCTTGTTTCTTGAAAAAGCCAAGCATGTGCCTACGCCGTTCAAGATCGCTAAGGAGGAAATTATCGAACGCCTCGCACATCAGCGTTACCTCGAACTGCTCGCCACCAATGAACTGCCACCTAAGACGCACGGCAGCATCAAGCGTTTCGTCAACATGGCAAAGAGCGCAGCCGCAGCGGGTCAATACGATCTACTGGGCGTCGCGGACGAGGCCGAGTTGACACGTCAGATTACCTTCTGGCGCATGAAGGCACCGCAGGGCAAAGACATTATGACTGTCATGGTCGGTGGTAAGCCGCAGTATTGGCAGATTAAGGACAAGCTACTAATGGAGTCGATTGAAGCGATCGGCCCCGACGCATGGAAGAGCGGACTTCGCAAATTCCTCTACCCGTTTAACCTCGCCAAGCGGGCACTGACATTCGCGATTACCATCGAGCCGAGTTTCATCGCGGCCAATGGATCGCGTGAAGCGTTCATTGCATGGGTGACGAATCAAGAAATCCTCGTGCCGGGTATCAGTAGCGCGAAAGAGGCCGCGCTGATGCTGACGAAAGACAGACTTCAAGGCAGGCTCAAGGGCGCTGGCTTTGGCTCCACTTCTCACGATGCAGTGCGCGACGCTTCCCTCAGTAGCAAGGATGTCCGGAAGGGCGTATTAGCGATGAGCAAGAACGTGCGCAAGGGCTTCTTCCGTTCCATCGCAGCGACACCGAAGCAGCTATGGACAGGCTATGAGCACCTAGTCGCAATGTCCGAGAACGCCAGCCGCCTTGCCGTGGCTCGCGTGATTGACGCAAAGGGCGGATCAATGCAGGAAGCCGCTTATCAAGCCCACGATCAGACTAACTTCCAAGCGCACGGTAATTCCGAAATCATGCGCGTGCTGGTGCATATCACTCCATTCCTTAATTCATCGATGCAGGGTATGTATCGCACAGCTCGGCAGTCGGCCACCTTTGCTAAGTCAGCAGAGTCACGTCGCCAGCGCATTTCCTTTACGACGAAGGCCGCAATCCTAGCCGGTGCATCGATTGGCCTGCTCGCGATCAACTGGGACGACGAGGAATACTGGAAGCTCCCCGAGTGGGATCGCAATAACTACTGGCACTTCAACCCAGGCACCACCAGCCACATTCGCGTGCCGAAGCCCTTCGAGGTGGGCGCGTTGTTTGGCACGATTCCCGAAGCGATCTTCACTGGAATGCGCGGCAAGGAGGATGTAAACGAAGTGCTCGGCAAGATGCTGCGAATCATGGCAGGTGCCTCGCCTTCGCTTCCGCTTCCACAGGGAGCAAAGCAAGTGCTTGAGTTGGAAATGAACAAAAACATTTTCACGGGAATGCCGATCGTCAACCCTTGGGCGCTGAACGACGTGCCCGAAGAGCAGTATAGCTTGCGCACCTCAGTGACCCTTCGCGAAATTGCAGAGGCGATGCCAAGGAGCGCACCCGAATGGACGCGAAGCCCGAATAAGCTAGAGCACGTCTATCGCGGCATGACTGGCACGCTCGGCGCTTACGTGATGGACACTGCCGACGTAGTGACTCGTCGCGCATTTGATTACCCGTCTGCACCTAAGACAGCATTCCGCGACGGGCCGATCCTCAAGAACGTGTTCGCCCGATACGCCCCGAGCACCACCCCGCGCAGCTCATCGTATGTGACGGAGTTCTACAAGCTGGCACAAAGCACTGACAAGCTAATGAAGAGCATCGAGCACGAACTGAAAGCAGGGAATGTCGAGGAAGTGCGGGAACTCAAGGAAGAAAACGCGCACGAAATCGCAATGGCTCCGATGCTTAAAAAACTCAGACCGAGGCTCAGCAAGATTAAGAAGCAGATCGACAATGTGAAGTCGTCACGCTCGTTGAGCCCCGAGGCGAAGCGCACGCGCATAGATACCTTGATAGTGCAGCGCAACGACCTGACGGAAACGGCAGTCAAGCGGTTCAAGGCGCCACGGGCGCTGCGGTAGCGTATAGTTGATTGCAAAGTGCGGTGAGTGCGCGTAGGGTTTGATTATGAAAAATCCAGTCGCACTCATCGCCCTCGCTTTCGCATTAGGCTTCGGCCTCGCATTCGTCGTCATCAACCGCTACGAAATTTGCCCGCTCGGAGATACCAAGTCATTCTACAAAGTGGATACCTTCAATGGCCGCGTGTGGGCGGGTAATTCGCGAACGCAGCGCGAAGTCTTCGAAGATGAGAAAGAGCGCGTGCAGCAGTAGCGCAAACAGAGAACGCAACCGATTGATTCGGCGAGGTGTGGCGGGTTGCGTGCTTGAGACATGCCCGAAAGCAATCTCAGACTATCCGCCGACGAAGAAACCGAACTGATCCAGTATTTGACGCAGCGGATAAGCTCGCTGGAACGTGACAACGACGAGCGCATTCAAGCGGATCGCAAGTCGGAGAAGGACTACGAGAACGACAAGAGCTATCGCGACGACCCGATTTACAAGAAGTCGAACCTTAGCATTCCGCTCACTTCGCTGGTGGTGGATCACTTCTCGTCACGCTCGGAAGAGGAAATCACGGGCTCGGCTCCGTTCTTCAATAACCGACCAAAGGGCAACGTCTCTCCGGACATTGCAATGGCGACCTGCCGCTTCCTGCGCGACAAGCTGGACAGCGACGCCCGTTTGCGCGACGCACTCAACGGCACCTTTCACCCGATCTTTACCCAGCGTGCGGTTATCCTCAAAGCGATCTACAAGAAGGAAGTGGACGAGTGGGAGGATCATGGCCGCATTGCTTTGTTTGATAAGACCGCGGGCGAGTTCGCGATGCACCGCAAGGTCGATGCCGCAACGGGCGACGACGAGATTACTTACGTGCTGTATGGTGAGGGTGAATGGCAGCAGGATATTGACGTAAATCCCGAAGGCGCACAGGTCATCATTTGGCGCAACGCGATTGCACCTGACGTAAAGCTGACTGACGAGGAATACCGCGCAGCCCCCGGCGATCCAATTTTTGAGCAGGGCAAATACGAGTGGGCAGAGCTCGACGAACCGATCATTCAACAGGAGGTGCTTTGCAAAGGTGCGAAGTCGATCATGGTGGACAGTTCCAAGTTTCTCGCGCCGATGAATGTGGAATCGCTCGACGACGCCGATATTCTGGTGGAGAAATACGACCGCACGACGGCATGGGTCAAAAAACGCTGGCTCAAAGGCAAAGGCCGCGAGAAGTGGAAGGATGCAAAGGACGTGTATGAAGCGGGCAACGCCTCACCGAAGACGAACAACGCCACCGAGCACTCCGACGAAAACGAGACACGCGACGCCGAAGAGCTCGGCTTTGACACTGAAACGCAGCTCCACCCGTTGCACGAGGTATGGTTGACCCGCGACGTTAAAGGCACGGGCACGCCGCAGCGCATGTGCATCTTCTTCGATCTCAAAAACGCGAAACTCATTTATTACGAATACTCCGCTACGCTCCTCCCGCGTGCGACGATGCGCCACCCGTTTGACTCTGTATGTATTTGGGCGAAAAAGAACCGCTGGTGGGGCTTGTCGATGGTGGAAATGCTATCTCAGTATCAAATCTTTATCGACCTGCACTTCAACCGCTGGGCATACCGCAACGCGATTGCGACGAACCCGATCATTAAATACGATCCCGAGAAGACCGTTGAACAAAAGGAGTTCTTCGACTTAGAGCCTTTTGAAATCGTCACGCCGACCGGCAACGCATCAATGGCCGAAATCCTTGAAGCCTTTATATTGCCGACCGCCGAGCATAATACGAAAGACCTGATCGACCGCGTGGTTTACTTCGTGCAGCTATGGCTAGGCGTATCCAACTTAGCACAGGGCGACGGTTCACAGATGCCAGCTAACCCGACCGCATACGGCCAGGACATGATGCTGCGCGAGGCGAGTAAGATCAGCAAGCGTTGGAGCCGCCGTATCATCATCGCCTTTCAGAGCCACGTCAAAAAGCTCGCAATGATCGAGTTGGAAATGATGGATCAGAAAGCGCAATACGCTTACTCGGACGGCAACGACGACATTGTTGAATACCTCGAACGCAGCGCCGTCGAAGGCATGGACGTGGGGATCGAACTGGTGCTCACCAAGGATCAATCGCAAATCACGATCGAGGCGAACCGTTTAGCGGAAGAGCTCATTACGAAATACGCGATGTATGACCCAGTGATGAAGATCCGCGTGCGACCACTCTACAAGAAGAGCCTTATGTCACTCGGCTACGAAGACGTTGAGGATATGTTACCCGTGCCAAGCGCCGAAGAGGTCGAAGCCTTTGCAATGGCTCCCCCAGTGGATGAGGACGGCAACCCGATCGAAGGCGGAGCGGACGCGAATCAAACGCCGAAGCCACCGAAGGCACCAAGCCCCGCATCGGGTCCACGCGGGTAAGTTCACTTTATGGCAGAACAAACGAAAGTAATCATCTACGACGGGCGCGAAGGCTCCCCGAGTGAACGACTCAAGCGCCTCGACGCACTCAGTCACGAAGCTGGCTTTGAAAGCATGTGCAATGAGTTTCGGTATCAACTCAAGGTGGAGTTCGACGAACTGATCCTAAACGAAGAGACTGCCCCGCACGAACGCGAGGTGCTAGTCGCCGCACGCGCACGAGCCGTCAAAGCATTGCACCCTGCAAAGCTGATTGACCGAGGCCGCAAACGCGCTGCGGCAGAACTCAAGAAGGCAGAGCGCGAGGCAGGTCAGTAAACGCAACCGCTGGAACTCCTAAAGGCGCGGCTCTTATGTTGGCGGCATCATGTCCACCGCAACTGTAAAGAACTTCGCCGAGAACGGCAATGCCGCCACTCGAATCCTTAACGTCGATCGCAAGCGCATTTGGCTGATGGTGCAGAACGACAGCACCGAGGAAATGGCCTTTGGCTTTTCGGGCGCGACGACTTTCGCCGACGGTCCGAACGCAGGTATTAAGCTGCAAGCAGGCGAGTCGATCCCATTCCCCGCCATCCAATCCGCGCTCAGTGCCAATGGCTTCGCGCTCTACATGGTGCACGGCGGCGCCGACGCGCTCAACCCAACCGTGCGCATCCTGCAACTACCAGCCGTCACACCGACTGTCTAATATGAATACTTCGTGGGCAATATCAAGCAAGAGCCTCGGCGGAACCAGTGAAGGGTCCGCGGGGAAGATTGGACCGTCGCTCCCGGCATTGACATTAAGGACTGACCCAGGCGGGGCAGCACTCACGACCGAAAACAACGAACCCATAGAGGCCGAATAATTATGAAAGGATCAAATTTACCGCTTAAAGCTGCCGCCGACCTGCAAGGGACGGATGAGCTAATTCTAACTGACCGCGATGCGGAGGGTGCCGTCATCGAGACAGGCCGCGTGCCGCTCTCTGAGTTGGGTGCGTCGGGATTGCTCGGCGGCGGAGGCGGCGGCTCAGAACCAACCATTGCCGTAGCCGACGCATCAGCGATGCAGGTAATCATTGACGCTGGTTCGGTGAAAGTCGGGCAACTGTTTAAGCTCGCCTCTGACGGAACACTTCGACGCTTTGAAGGTGGCAGCAATAGCCGAATCATCGAGAAGTATTACAATGATAACCCTGCTGGCTATGCTCGGTTTGTGACCACTAAAGGGGCTAACCTTACCAACGTCATAGTAAACTCCACGGGCGCAACAGGGTGGTGCTACAGTGTCGACGGCGGCTCACCGACAGGCAACTATTTTGCTGGAGGCTACTCTAACCGAACTATCACCATACCCGCAGGCGCAGGTGTTCCGCATCAAGTAGACATTTGGCCTGCCAATAGCGACACAAGTGGTCGCGTAGGTGATTTGACCTATCTGGAATGCCGCAGCAACAGTCTCACAAGTCTAGACGTTAGTGGTTTGACGAGTTTGGCTAATCTGTATTGCCGCAGCAACAACCTCACTAGTCTGGACGTTAGTGGATTAACGAGTTTGACCTATCTGTATTGCAACAACAACAGCATCACTAGTCTGGATGTAAGTGGTTTAACTGCATTGATCCAGCTGAGTTGCAACAACAACAGCATCACTAGTCTGGACGTTAGTGGATTAACGAGTTTGACCTATCTGTATTGCAACAACAACAGCATCACTAGTCTGGACGTTAGTGGAGCAACGAGTTTGACCTATCTGTATTGCCACAACAACAGTCTCACTGGTCTTCTGGATGTTAGTGGAGCAACGAGTTTGACCTATCTGTATTGCCACAACAACAGTCTCACTGGTCTTCTGGATGTTAGTGGAGCAACGAGTTTGACCCATCTGCGTTGCCACAACAACAGCCTCACAAGTTTAGATGTGAGTGGAATTACTACATTGGGTGAGATGGATTGCCAAAACAACAGCCTCACCAGTATTACTGCAACGGGATTTGATGGAGCATGGTTCCACGGCTACGGGCATCATCAGGGTATGAAGTTTCAAGGCAACGACCTCCTCACGGATGCAGTCTATTCAATGCTCGACCAGATGATAACAGCCAATCCAGTGACCACTGTGGAGCTAGACGGAAATCCCTGCGAAATTAATAATGTGTTGCAGGATGGCGTCACATACACAGCAGCTCAACTGTCTGCTTTAGCGACAAGTAAATCCCTTACCCTCATCCTTAATTAAGTTGAATATGAAACTAAACTATCTAATTACACCTGCAGCTAACATTGCCGACATTGGTAAAGTAGGTTCAAGCTCCTTGAGCTATGCGATACTGAAAGCCTTCTATCCTGAAAAGGAAGTCGTATGGGCAGGGGCTGACCCAGCAAACACACCCAACCATCTTGGCCGCAACCGCATCCCACGCACAGAGACACCAGAGCTTACTGTTCTTGTTCCACTCCGTGACGCAGTTGAACGCTTCCGTTCAGCTTGCTCTCAATCACGTATTGAAGATGTGGACGCACTGCTTACTAAGCTGGAAACAGGTGGTGTCTTGCGTAATAATAACAAAGCTATCGAGTCCTTCCACTTCCGACCACAATCGGATTACCTGTATCCAGACAGCACAGTGAAGCTCTACCGCTTCCCAGAAGACTTGGACGCACTTGGAACAGAAGCGGGACTGCCCGTTCCACTTCCTGTCATCAATGATGGCGACAGTCAGAACCCACCTAAGCCTAATCTGACAGCAGAGCAAATCACCCGCCTAGAGGCAATCTATGCTGATGACATTGCGCTACGTGACTCGATTGCTACGGCTGGACAGGAGCTTATAGTGCCACCCGCACCACCCGCACCACCTGAGCCACCTGAGCCAGTGTATGTGCCGCGTGAAGTGACCAACTACCAAGTCAAGCAGGCTTTGAATGTGAACCCAGCTGACCGCATCGCAGTGGATGCGTTCGTCGCTAACAGTGGCGATCAGGACGTGATCGACGGTTGGGCATACGCGCACTCGTTTAAAAAGAACCACCCGCTATTCCTCGGTGCGGTGGCTTACCTCGGATGGTCACAGCAAAAAGTGGATGACCTCTTAATCTTAGCCGCGACCTTCGACTAATGCGCACCACAATAAAAGCCGACCCGTCGCAGCCGAGACGAAAGAATTACTTTTGGAATCTGATGGAGGCGGTCAGTCAAGCACTGGCGGCGACCGTGGGGCTCAACGCGAACCTGACCTTCTCGGCCTACTGTGGCTACTGGAGGGCAGTTGATCGCCCGATCAAGGGAAAATTCTACAGGGCGGTGAATTTCCTATTCCGCGACCTCGATCACTGCCAAAACGCTTGGCGCCAAAAGACATAACAACATGGACCAAACATTCGCGCACATCAAAGTATTAACGATCCTCGGAGTCACCAGGCTAACTAGCATTGCCCTTAATGACGCCCATGAGATCGCGAGTATCTTATCGCTATGCTGTGGTGCAATCGCGTCATGTGCAGTGACCTACTACTACCTCGTCAAAAAGAAGGACTAAACTTTATGATCTCATCGACTCTAACAGAAATAGTCGTCGGCGCAGGCGTCGGCGGATCGCTCCAACTCATCTCTGAGGTATTCAAGATGGGCGGCGGCTTGATTGGCTCGCTCCGGGATGTTGCCATATCCAACAATGAGCAGTCGCGGGCAAACGTCGAGGCCACAACTAAGGCGCACGATGCGGCCGCAAAGCGCAGCCCTGTCTGGCTAAGGGCAGTTCTGGCGATCATCGTGTTCTTCCCTGCTTTTGCGCTTCCGTTCTATGTCGGGTGGCTGGAAATGCCAACTTCGATTGTCCAGCACAAGGAGCCTTGGCTGAACCTACTTGGAGTTGTCAAGTTCGGCGGCGGCCTCGTCGTCACCGAAGCTCAAGGCTTCGTTCAAGCTCCGTATTTCGGGCAGACTGTCCGCGTTGTAGGATCGGCTATCTTTGCCGTTGGCGCCGTTTCGACTGGCAAGCGATTGTCCTGACGCACCATGAGCCTTACATGGAGACAGCAACGAATTATCCATTTGTGCTGGATCGTGTATCACTTCAAGAAGCTGATCGGCCTTAAAGTCGCAATGCCGCAGGATCCAAAACTTTGATTGATTCAGTAGTTCGATTATTAAGACGTCGTAAGGGAGTTGTTGGTGTCTATCTTCCTTCATAGCCGCTGAATCAATCGATACTTTAGAACCCGAAGCTTAATAGCTGCGGGCTTTTTTGTGCCCGATCAGCTTTTGCAACCGATTGATTCGCACTTGTAGCCTCGCTCTGAATTGGGGGCATGGCAGACAAACCAACCACCCCGACCATCCCTGACAGCGAGCCTGTCGTCACTGAGGCCGAAGCGCCCGCGACTCCCGCAGTCGCAGAACCGGCACCCGAGCCAAAGGCCGTTGAAGAAACGCCGCCAGTTGTTGAAGTGTCCGCCGAGGATGCCAGCGCAGGGTATCAAGCGATTCAAGATGCAGGCGTGGATATGTCGAGTGAGGATGTGCAAAATGCGATCCTCGAAGGTGCCAGCGGTGATGACCTGATTGCCAAGTTCGGCACAGAACCCAAAGCGGCACCCGAGCCAACGGAGCCCGAGCCAAAGGCAACGGAACCCGAGCCAGCTCAAGGCATTCGAGTCGGCAAGTCTGCACGCATGACCGTCGATACCGACGAGGACGCGGCAATCCTAAGCATCAAGCGTGCGAAGAAAGTCACGCTGGCCGAGGCCGCACGCATTTACGCAGACCAAAACCCTGCACCCGCAGCGAAGGCCGAACCCGTCGCCCCAGTTGATGCCCCACCGTCCAGCCCATTTGAAACCGCACTGACCGAGGGAGCGGACGCGATCACCGCACTAGAGGCGGAAATCAAAACAGCGACCGACGATCTTGAGTTCGATACGGCGATGACGCTGACCCGCAAGCTCACCTCGCTGCAAATTCAACAGGCACGCACGGAGGACAAGCGCGACGCACACGCAGCAACATCGCAAGCGTCCTTCGACGCAACCTTTGAGTCCAGCTCGCAACGTGCGATGGCGAAGTTCCCCGCACTCGAATCCGAGGACAGCATGGAGCGCCTGGCCTTCGACGCCTTCAACGAGAAGGAAGCCGCGGCGAACCCCGAACTTTTTGAAGATCCGAATTGGCCAGAGGTCATGGCGGAAAAATTTAGCGCAAAGCACGGTCTAAGTGCCACAAGTCCCGCCGCAAGCGAGGACGGCACCAACCCGAAACCTGCGCAACAACGACCAGTAACATCACAAGCCCGCCGGAAACGGACGGATTTACTGGACGGCGGCAAGGGAGGCTCAGAAGCCCCCGCACCTGCTGATGAGGGCGCTAAACCCCTGACTGAAACCTCCCTCGACGAGTTATTGGAGCAACGTTCGAACATGTCCCCTGCGGATCGTGAAGCGTTCGATGCTGACATGCACAAGGCGCGGAAGAGCTAAGGACGGGACCATCCAAACACTCAGTAAATTATTATTATGCCTCCTTCAATTCAGCTCGATCAACGCACGCTTCTTAGTGAAGCGATTGCGAACGACCCAAACTTTGCTACAAAGTATTGGTCAAAAACCATCAAAATGGATGCGCGAAATCGCAATCCGTTCAAGATGTTTATTGGCTCCGAGAAATCGGGTTCTCCTATCTGCGAAAAGACAGACCTTAGCGCAGGCGGTGGCGACACTGTTACCTTCACTACTACTGCGTCCGTCAAGGGTCAGGGTGTGAAAGGCGAGGAAATGTTGAAAGACAAGACCTCTAAGTTCCGCTTCGGCACCTACCAACTCAAGGTCGGCGCACGTCGCTTCGGTATCTCTTGGAATCACCTCTTGAAGTATCTCAAGATGAGTGGCACCAACATGACTCCCGAGCAGCTTGCGAATACGCTTTGCTCTGACTGGTGGGGCGCAATGGAAACGGATGATGTCATCCAAGTTCTGTTGAACACTGCCTACTTCGAGACAAGTGGCCGCAACATCATGCGCGTCAACAACCGTGCGTCGCAAGACGATCTGACCTTGGCCGATACGCTCTCCACTGCGGAGATCGAAATGGCGCAACAGAAGATGCAAGCACAGGGCGGCAAGCCTATGTCGATGAAGACAGACAAGTTCACTGGGGCGCAAATCCCTCGTTACCTCGTCTTCACTCCATCGAAGGGCGCTTACACACTCGACGACGATGCCAAGTGGCGCGAAATCGTTGGACGTGCTGGCGACCGTGGCGTGCAGAATCCGTTCTTCACTGGTGAAATGATCCCTTGGCGCAACATGCTTGTTTATAGCTGCGACCTTGTGGACGACACCGCAGACGGTCGCTTGCAATCCGCACTCGAACCAATCGCTTACCTCGGTAAAGCCCTTCCTAGTGCAGCATCCACTACCATCACTGGTGGGGGCGCTTACAACGACGACGGCACTCAAACCGACGTGGCGATCTTCGATTACTTCGCCAACTTCCCGGGCTTCTATTGGAGCACGTTCGAGGGCGAAGTCGCACCGGCTGACGCGAAAACCTACTACGCGATCCTTTATAATTCCTACGACGGGAAGTATGAAGGCATCTCCTACGATGCTGCTGCCAACGATGGCAACACGCTTGATGGAGCTGGCGCTGGCACGGTGACACGCGAAGTCGCGACGATCCTCGGAACTGGTAATGCGCGTTACAGCAACGTGCATAACACTGCGACCGGTGATGTGTTCATCATCCCTTGCACAAAGAACGGTGTGCCGCTTATGCGCTCCCTCGTTCTCGGTGCTGATGCGTTGCACCTTGCCAAAGGAACACACGACGCTGTGCCAATCGAACATGGCGACGATTTCAAGATCGTTGGCACGCAAGAGTGGACAGAAAAGAGCCGTGGTATCTTCGGTATCCGTGGCTACAAGAGCCCCCGCGACACTCGTGGTCGTGCAAATGGCTTCCTAGTCATCGAGCACACCTACGACGTTCCCGGCGTGGATCTCGTGGACATGTCCTAAGCGCATAGCCGCATAGATTGATTTCAAAGCCCCTCTTGGCATCCAAGCTGGGAGGGGCTTTTTCTTTTAAGGAAACCTCACAACACCAACAGACACCTCCACACATTTTTTAACACCATGTTCACCCGCGAATTTTAAATCACCATGAAACTTAAACTCCGAATTATCGACTTTCCCGCCAAGCGACCGCAGATCAAGTTCCGCTACAAGCGCACGCAGCACGTATTTAAACGCGCCGAACGCTTCTTCGAGTGTATCACCGAAGCGGATACGATCGAGGAACTGAACGATCAGGTAAAAGGCATCATGCAGGCAGTGTCCGAAAACCATTGCGTCGCGGTGCCAGTATTCAACGACCCCGAGTTGATGGAAGTGGCGCCCCTCATTAAGCTGGGTGACTTTGCTGTGCCTGACCTTTCCGGACTCGACGAAATCGGCTTGCGCATCATCTGCGACGAGCTCGGCATCCCGCACAATGACCGACATTGCGGCAACGGCCTGCGCGAACTGGCGAACGCCTACTTTGCGGGGCAAGTCGCATTCTTCAATACCTTCGAGGTGGGCGAGACGCAAATCCCCGCCGCGCCGGTTGACTTGATCGAAGCGGAAACAGCCCGTGTCGAGATCGAAGCCGAAGTCGCAGCCGACGAACTCGCCGACAAGGAAGAGCAAGGCGCAGCCGAACGCGCAGCATCCCCAGTCAATACACTGGAACTCGAAGGCGACGTGCTCGACCATCACCTTGCGGGCTTCCTGTTTAAGAAGCCGCTCGAACATCACATTCGCGAGCTGACAGGCGTTGACCTCGATCGACGCGAGAACCTGCCAAACCTGCGCATTGCAGCAAAGGCCGCGATCATCGAAGCAAGAGCGAAACAAGTCGCTGATGCTAAACTGGCACAATCCAAATCTGAATAACCCGTAATGGCTAAAACCGTAGCAACCATCGAAAAGTCACTCGCCCGTATGCTCGGAGCGGGTGGCACTGACCCTGTATCCGAACTCGCAGACGGCGACGCCGAGACATTGCGCGAACTGGTGCAGGAAGTCTTGACGGGTTGCTACCTGCCCTCTGACGGCCATCGCCCGAAGTGGGCAGAGCGCCTACTGTCACTGACATTCCGTGCGCCATTGCAAGCGACGATCACCCTTACCAATGGTTCGGTTGATATTGTCGGCGCATCAAGCAGTGCCATTGCAGGCGAGCGCATCCTGGTAGATGAGGCGTTCTACACTTACGCGGGAGCTGACAAGCTTCTCAGTGCGTGGCATGGCGTGACAGGCGAATATTCAGTAACATTCTACCAAGTGGCGTTGCCAATCCCCGACGATGTGACGGGCGTGGAAGATACGCCGCAATGCCCGCAGCATGGTCCGCTGTATCCGATTGCAGGATACGAGCAGGAGGCAATGTTGCGCGGCTTCGCTAACAATGACTTTTGGCTGTTGCACAGTGCGTATTCGCAAGTGAGCAATCGACGCAATTCACGGAGCAATCCGCGTGGTTACGATCTCGGCGACCCGTGGTATTACTACATTGATAGCGCGGCAGTCATGCCCGACCAGTATCCGACTCCGATCGATGCAAGTGGCACCCTTGAAACGGAGGAATCCGAATCAATGGAAATCGACGGCGCGACTTACTCAGGACCGTTGCCAGCATTCTACCCAAGCCAGCGATTCACGATCTACCCGTTTCCCGACCATGCGCTTACGGTGGAGTTTCGCGGCACGATCAACCCGCGCATTGCCGATGAGACGACGATGATCCATTTGCCCGCCGACGTGATCGACGCGGTGTTTATGCCACTCTGCCGCGAGGCCGTCGCAATGAACTTCCCCGACTACCGAGGCGACAACGCTAAATTTCTAATCGCACGCGCTGACACGGCACGGGCAAGGCTGCGCAAACTAGCGAGGCCGCAACGCCGCGCAGGTGGCCGCATTTCCGTTAAACGAGGCTGGTAACATATTATGGGCACAAAAATTGAGAAGCACGGCGAGCCGGACAAGACTTACGACAAAGGGAGCGGATTGCTTACCATTGTGCGCAAGTTCAAGGTTACGGGCAAATACACCACTAAGGCGCAGCTTGAAGGCTCGGAGATTCACCTTGCATTTGAGACGCCCGACCCCGAGCACAGCGATTGCCTGTTAGCGAGTCAGGGCATTGACGGCTCCGAAAGCGTGGACGCGCAGAAGAGCATCCTAGTGCGCACCTACGTTCAATTGCCCGTCAATTTGGTGGATACTGTGCAACTCGGGAGCGACTTAATCACTTATAGCGAGAGCGGACTCAAGCAAGTCGAACAAAGATTCGTCGTGCGTCGAGGGCATGTCCTGACTGGCGATGTTGGCACCACTACGGGAGCAGCAGGCGACATCAATGACTTGATTCTTAGCGGGAACGGCTTCGCGGAGCGCGGCAAAGTGTCGGCAGTCGTGGTGAAGCGATGGGCAGAGCCAGGGCTAATTGATTCCTCTGAGGTGGTTGGCCCCGCGAGTCTTCCAGGCACTAAGCGACTTACTTACGTCTCGCAAGGTGTCCCATTTTATCCAGTAATCGACACCGATCCTGATCCTGATGAATGGGTGCCAGCATCAACGGGAACGATGCCCGATACGAAGGCGAAGCTTGTCGCCAAGAACAATGGCGGTGTCAACGGGTTCGCTCGCTACACGCGCACCTATCTAGTCTCCGCCGACCCCACGAAGACGATCGAGGGAGTCAAATACACCTACGATGATTTCGTGAATATCGATGTTCCTGGCACCATTGAATGTAAGGCAGAAACGGTTGCGATGACTGGCATCGACTTGGATCTCTCTAGCACATCGTCAACGGGTTCGATTGCAGAACTGGACGTAACGCCAAAGACCAAGACCGAGATTGGAGTCACAGTGACAATTGAAATTACGACCGCACCGCCAGCAGGAACAGCGCGAGCGTTCAATATCGACGCGCTTAACTGCGCGGTATCGGTCAAGCACCAGAACCTACGCCAAGGCGCAGGGGCAACGGTCACATGGGGATCGGATACCAATCGCATGTCAGGCACGGGATACAGTCAGGCGTTTAGTGCGTCCGTGGCTTTACGACATTACCCCGGATATTACTTCTTGAACGCTGGTGCAACTGGCGAGATCTCCTACATAGGGCGAGCATGGTATGAGGTGGTGAATAACAAAATTGGCACCGAGCAGACTTTACCCTCTAGGCAGCAGTCAATACTGTCCGCAAGCGGATCGGACGCAGCCGCGTATGCAGCAGCTTATAACACCACAGGACTCGTCGATCAAAAGCCGCGACCAGTCTTTGTGACACTCGACGGCACGGTATATTGGGAGATAATTAAATGGACGGTGACTTAACAACACTTGAAGGCGATGGCTTCTATACCTTTGGACGGGAAGGTGTCTCGTCAGAGCAACCCTACGAGCTTGGCGGCATTCTACCGATCGAGGAACCTGTCGGCACGGGCGATACGATACAGGAAGGTGGTGGTGGTGGTGCTAGTGAAGCTAATTATGGATTTTTTGAGATCATAAAAACTGATGATAATGAATTTAAAGTAGCATTTGGAGTGGTGAACGATACCGTTGAGCCCCCTGAAGTTATAGGTGGTTCAAATGAAACCGAGTTCGATACATCGGGAAACTTAACTTACGTTTACTTAAAGTTGACCCTAGATGTAGGTGATCAATCTGTAACAACTGCTGAGATCACAACAACCAATTTTACAGAGACTACCACTCTTGCTAGAATTCAAATTGGATGGCTGAAACTAGATGGAAGTGCTATTGGAACTATTAGAAATACTCTAATGGGAAATCCAACTCTTCTCAGTTGTGGATCAACCCACTACTACGTTACATAATGGCTAGCGAATATAGTATAATTCCTAGCTGCATTCGTTGGAGAGGTTTTAAAGAAGATGACTTAATATCAGGGACAACACCATTATTGGACCGTTACTCTGATGCTCCAGTATACCCTGCTCGCGTATGGGCTCCAGATACACTCACTCTTCCCGCTACCTACCCAGCGCAACCAACGGCAGATGCTTGGGAAAACATAATACAGTATGGTTTGCAATCATTCGGAACAATACCTGATTCGTGGTCAGCGGGTTCCAGCTACAAACCAAGATGCACTATTTTTAGCACTGCTATGATAGCGGGTAGACGTGTTGAAAGTACAGTTGCTTCAGTCGGCTTCAGGAACTATCACGCTTCTGGCGATACGAGCCACTATAAGAATGTAAGCCTAGCGGGTGTTTCTAGTGATTGGATTGCACCGCCATTTAATGAGTGCCTAGAGTTTAAACATGAATATCGAGGAGCAGGAGCCATCATAACAAAGTATGATGCTGACGATTTAAAATATTTTGCCATAGATTACGACAGCGACACACGAGAGCGTCGAACAGTTTATAGGATTCCACCAACTTGCGAGGAAGACCCATTACCAATTGCACCTGATGATGGTGAATGGTTTGACTGGAAGTTCCAAGCAATCCCAGAAGGAAGTGCATTTACTACACCTATAACAACCAGTGATACTGATGCAATGGTTGATTATAATTTAGCAATTGAATGGGAGGATAATGCAGGAAGTGTTACTCGTGGCGCGTCGTTATCCCATTCGGGACATACTCGTGGGGAAGACGGTTCAATATGGACACAAAATTTAGGCGATAAAAACCCTACTCGGGAAGTTGGCGTAAAGAGTGTAGGTGTAAAATTTCATGCTCGCATTTTGGTGGCTGGTTTAAAGGAAGGATCGTATAGCGTAGAGTATCCTATATTTACAAGACCCTATGATCCAGATGATGATGACGATCACACGTTAAGTGAAATTAGTGTGGAATGGAAAACAACAACTGTATCAGTAGCTAATGATTTTCAGATATCTTTTTCAGGAGAGTTGACGCATAGAGCCGCTTACAATACTACAACTTCATATGGTGGATTTTCTCTTTCAGGTGTCAGTGGTCGCCCACCCTCAATACAATTCAAGTATAATTACAACGGGGATGAGGAAACAGGATATGTTCCTCTGCTAAAGATCAGTGAATCCTCTTCTTAAGAAATGACCTCAACAGAACCCAAGAATCCAGCAGAAATACCAAGTCCCAATGGCCTAGGCGACCGTGTAGAACGCATAGCACAACCCATAGCCAGAGTGATAGACGGGTTGGCTGGCACAAACATTCAGCAATGCGGAGGCTGCAAGAAAAGAAAAGAACTATTAAACAAAGCATTTCCAGAAACTTGACACACATGGTACAATAACCCTCTCAATTGGATGTTTCAAACGAGTAAGGCGTAACAGGTTCTTGAGGACACTGCATCGACTTCAATATCACCGGTAGCTCCGCCGCCCTAGTCACCGCTCCGCCCAAGCCAGCAGGGTGGCAGCACTATACGCCGATGACATTGCTTTACGGGAGTCCATCTAGGCTTTGCCACTGAAACCTGTGCGGCGGGTAAATGGAATGCAACCGATTGATTCGCGCAGCCTGAGCGGTCGATGATTCGGGCATCATGCTATCCTTTATTCCAGTCGAAGACCTACGCGGCATTAACACCCATGTCGATGCGACGGACCAGCGAGCAGGGCAATTTCGCTCCCTTGACAATCTAGTGGCATGGCCTGCGGGCGCACTGTCTGCGATGGTGTGGACAGGCGCGACGGGCGAACTTGGCAGAACCAGCGCGAGCGACATTGTGCGAGCTGACTGCAAGGCGACGATCGAGGCCGCACTTTCCGGAGAAGATCAAAGCAAAGCGCACCTTGTCAGGGTCGAACTGACGGCCAACACCGAATACGACCTGCTGTGCGTGTGGAGCTCGCAACTTGCCAAGCCGTTGATGCTGTTCCCCGTCAAACACAACTGGCTCGGAGCGCAGATCGCACCGTCCACCTTTCAATGCCCCGGACCCGTCAACGGTGGGGCACCCAATGGCGTCACCTTGCTGACTGCGGATCTCGACCCGTCGCTACGCTGGTATGCGTCTCCGATTGCTGACCGTATCTACCTCGGCAACGGCACCGACGCGAATTTGCGCTACCTCATTACTTCACGTATATGTGAACTTTTGCTGCCTGACGCAGATCCCGCCGTAGCCGACCGTGCGAAAGAAGCCTTCCCGCCCTGCACCTCATTCATCATGGGCGTGAACCGTGAAATCTACGCAGCGGGAAACGTAACTGACCCGATGCGCGTATGGGAGAGCGATAAGCCTGGCGTTGAATATCCACTCTTCGAAGGCATCCAAAGTTCGGACACCTCTTACACTGATATTACCTTAGACGGTGCCAGCAAGATCACCGCGCTATCCTGCTGGAATAACTACATCAGCGCACACACTGACGACGGCGTGGTGGATCTCTTTGGGCATAACTCCGTAGCCAACTCCGACGGGTTCAAGACCGAGCAACGGCCAAGCGCGGTCAGCTCGGGCGCACCGAATCCCGATTGCGTGCAAGACGCTGAAGGGCAAGGCGCCTACTTCCTAGCTAGCGACAACCAGCTTTACTACGATCAATCGATTCGCGGCGGACCGTTCAACAAACACGGTGACTCGCGCTCCGAATCCCCCCTTGCGCAGTTTGGCGACTGGGGGCAGCACATGGCCGGCTATGCCGACGGCGACATGCGCACCATCATCCAAGATCGCGACCGTGGCTTGATTTACATGTTCGCGGATCTCGATGCCGCAGGATGGGGCGCTGCAATGTGGTGCTACAACGAGCAGAACAAAAGCGTGACGGGTCCGATTACGGGCGTGGCGCCTGCTGTTGTTACCTCCGTGCGACTCGGGCCCAAGCGCGTGACCACTTTACTAGCAATGTCAGCCGACGGCATTCTAAACGTATCCTGCGGACCGCAAGAAGCATTCCGTCAGCGCACCATCGAGGCGAGTGCCTTTGAATGGGACGCCGACACCAGCGAGATCATTGACGGCAGCACCCGCACCATTGCGCGTAAAGACTCCGAACCCCTCGGGCTAGGCTTGCGCACAGTCGAAGCGCACGAGACGGCAGAGCGCGTGGTATTCGGCGACCTGACACAAGTGGGCACCGAAGTGTCCGCACTGCGCACAGCAGGAACGTGGAGCCTATTGGAAACCGCGATGATTGATCTAGGCGACGCCAATGCAGAAAAGACCCTGCGCGAAGTCCGCCTAAGCATGGACGAAGGCGTGGACTGCAATGTAATCGTGGTCGCATTCAACGACGAAGGGCATTACCGCGTCAAAGAGACATATCCCGGCAACGCACGCACGCAGCCGGTGTTGCGCTTCAATCTGCGAGGCCGAAGGTTCCGCATCGCGATCATGGTGGCGCGGAGCATTTACCAGCCGCTCACCCTGCGCGGGTTCACGATCGGGATACTGCGCAAGTCAGGCGCGGCTAAGGGTTAGGCTGCCAGTAAACGTGAAAGCCTTCACCGTCCTTCACAATCGCCACTTTGCAATCTGTAACCATTGCCATTCTCATCATGTTCCCTTCCTTTGGTGCGAATTTGCAGGGAATGTGGGCAGCATGACAAATCGCCAGCTTTTCAATTTCGGTCAGGTCATCCACCTCTTTGCCTTTTGCCGCAAGTGCGATCCCGTGCAACTGAAAGAGCATGTCCGAGCAACACTTCTGCACATCGAAATCAGCAAGGACAGGATGCTCAAGGTCTTCGGGTAGCTTAAATGGTGATAGTTTACTCATAATATGTTTCAATCCCGAGCCTTCTGTATTCGTCAAACTTCATGCGGTCCTTTGCACTGAACCCGATGGCGACGAGTTGCTTGCGTATGCACTGGCGGGAGACTCCGAAGGCGGCGCCGATACGTTCATGCGGCAAATCCATCAGCCCGAGGAAGAGAGTCAGGGGCATGTCGTATTGTATCTGCTTATTGCGCGTCTTCTGGTCGCCCAGTAGCGCAATGTAAGGCTCTTCCTTGTAAACGTATTTATCCAGCTCGCGTGGGACAGGATCAGGCGTGCCGAGTAGCTTGCGCACCGCTTCGACAGTCAAGCCGCAGGGAAGTAGCTGAATGTCGTGGCTCATGTTTACGACGGCATCTTGATTGAAACCCGAGACGAGCGTTGCGGCCACGTTATCGGGACGTTCATCGCGCAGTCTAGTTTCTCCTTTGTAAGATCCACTCCGATCGTAATGACGATCTCTGCACGGTCGTCACCCATCAGGGCAGCGGTTCGTAGCGCGTTATATTCTTTGCGGAGCAGAACTCTCACAGCGTCGGGTATTTTCTCCATCAATCCCGGCTTCGCAGCGTCGATTTTTTCAAGAGCCTCCACCACAGTTTTATTGTTTCCCAAGATCACGGTAAGAATAAGGGTAAGAATGTTTTTGGAGCGGGCAATAAAAAAGCGACCCCTCGCGGAGCCGCTTTAATACTGACTTGAATGGCTGCTCGGGCAAGGATCGAACTTGCGACCAAGTGATTAACAGTTATCTGTGCTGGTGTGCCCTACTGTGCGCCACCTTTAAGAATGGGGGTTCGATAGGTGCGTCACGTAGCTGCACGTAAAAAAGGGGCTTGCAACTAGGGTAAGAATTGGGGTAAGAATGTTTTCATGGGAAATGAAATACGACATAAGACATCGAAATGGGGCGTGGCGATTTACCGCCAAGCATACAAGTATAAGGGCGAGGTTCAGCACTCGCGGACTTACTATTATAGGCCGTCCGTCGCTGGGGAAGCTCATGCGTTTGCGCTCGGAGCGGATAAGGCGAAAGCTGCGAAGCTGGCGGAACGTATCTATTTATTTTTGCAGGATCAGTGCAACACGCTTGAGGGTGCGATTGAACTGTTCAGCCCGAGGAAGGCGGCACGCGCAGCAGCGGCGAAACTGGTCAAGGTGACGCCTGCGACGATTGGCGATGTGCTGGCGATCTACCGGAAAGAGTTCAAGCGATGGGTGTCTGCGGGGAGCGCGAACAGCAATGAGAAGAAGCTATTTCTTGCGATCCGCCGAGCCGAGGCCGAACATAAGGGCGATGAGTTTGTGTCACAATCAGGCAAGCGCAATTTTGATTTCTCTCCGTGGGAAAAGCTGCGCGTGAGTAGCCTGTCCGCAAACACATTGGAGGACATGCAATCGTCATTCCTTAATGGCACCGACGACCTCGAAGAAGAGTTGACGGCGAAGATCAACGCAAATTCAACAATGGCAATGGCTCGCAGTGTCTTCGCTCCGAAGCCTTACAAGTTTTACAAGTCACGCGGGCTCGTCTTGCCTGATCGTGATGCGTGGTCATTCCTCAAGGTGGAGCCATTCCCGCGAGCTGAGAAGTTTAGACAGCTATCGCCTGCGAATATCATCAAGCGCGTGTTTGAGCAATCGGCGGCACTGAAAAAGTCCGATCCTGACGTTTACCGTGCGCTGTTGATGTGCCTGCACTTTAGTTGCCGCATATCTGAGGCGGGCAATGCGAAATGGGCATGGTTCCGTGTGACGGAGCCAATCGCGTTTGAGATCCCGAGTGTCGATGGTGATTTTGTCCCTAAGTGGGGCAAGGGCCGCAGGATACTGATTCAACGCTGGGTATATGACGAGTTGCTTGCAATGCGCACCAGCGAGTCGCCGTATGTGCTGCAAGGTGACGAGCGTGAACGGCTCACAATTAAAGGCACAAGTGGCGCGATATTTCGCAGGCTGATAACGTGGCTGCAAAAGAATGGCGTCAGCGAGCGTCAACCGTGCCACACGATGCGGGCGTGGTGGTTCAGCTCGAAGGTGCCGCTGGATGGATTGCTTGCCGCGCAACAGCAAGGCGGACACCGCAAGCCTGAGACAACATCGAAGAGCTATGCGGACAGCGAAATGCCCGACGAGTTACTCGAACTTTGGAAGCCGGGATGGGACGAGCAGGAAAAGACAGGCAAGGCGCACCATCGGAAATCGGGGTAATTGTTATTTATTTAATTAAACTTAATACTTGTACAGTATTGCATACAAGTTACTTATAGCCGCATGAAAGGCATTAATTGCAAAATATAGAACTGCTAAACGCATACATTCACATGGTCGAGTCGGGCGAATTACCCGAACCCACACTGCCCGATTATATGCGCAGTGTTAAGATCCACTTTAATAGCATCGCCCTTGAGTGGGTGCGCATGGAGGCCGAAGTCGCAAGCTTGCGACGTGCGGTGGCCGACATGACGGCTGCGCAAAAACAGCGGCTAATGCCCCAGCTCCTATTGGCTCCCGTGTGAACGACCTAGCTACCATTGCCGCGATTGCCTTCGTGCTGCTGTATCCTGATTACTTTGATTGCTCCAAGGGACTGCCAAGCGCACCGCCTCCATGCTTCTTCCTGACTGCCTCTTTCGCCTCTTCGGACGGTTCGCCGAGTGGAGAGGTATTCGCAGTCAGGCGCTCGGTGTCGTCGTAAATGGCGACCTGCTTGCGCAATAGGAGCTCGATGACTTGAGCGCGTGAGCGTTCGTCATCTTTAGCGATCGCGTCGAGGCGTGTAACGAGCGTGCGCGGGAGTGTTATTGAGGTGTGTTGCTTGGATGGATCTCTTTGATTTGGCACTGGTAGTCCTTGGTTGAGGTTGGTTATATACTGCGTAAGGAGGACTAATCATGCGCACATTCAGCACAATATCAAGCCAACTTTTCGTTATTATTTAATAAAAGTAATTAATTTATTGACGGGGTGTGCGCAACCTCGGCATAACATGCGCCAATGATCTCACCTGACCTTCAAATAGTAACACGGGCATTGCCCAAAACAGTCATTGCGGACGTAAGACGGATCGCCAAAGCGGAGGGTCGGACGATCCAAGTGCAGTATGCTCGTTTTTTAGAGCAGGGTGTGCGCGACCATGACGCATCCAAGCATGAAGTGTCGAAAGGTGCCAAGTGAGCCAAGTGAAGAAGCAGCAAACCCGCCGCAAGGTGGAGCCGGCTAAAACTGAATCGTTACATGCGTCGAGTCGTCGTTTGCGTGAATGCCTCGACGGGCTAGAGCGTGACGAGAAGCAGCTTGCGGCAATGAAAGACGCAATCATCGCGGAGGGTGATAGCATTCGCAGTCATATCGCCGAGTCGCAACGGATCTTTGAAGCGATGGCAGCTATCGGGGCGGCACCTGATGAATGGGTGCCAGCTAGTTTGCTCGGTCGTGTGTGGGTGCGACGTGAGACGATCAGCCGATGGGTATCTGCTGGCGAACTCGAAGGGCGCTACCTCCACCGCAAGTTGCATGTGCGGCCTCGTGACTTTTTCGCTGTGCAACGCAGCAAACTTTCAACTGAGCCGCCCGTGACGGCGCTCAACCAACAGTAATCATACCAACCACCGAAACGACATGGAACTCGAAGTAATCGACGCAACGCCTAAGAGCGCAATCGCTCAAATCACCGCCTCTGAAATCAACACTCAGATCGCGACCGCAAAACAATTCCCTCGGGAACTCTCACGGGTGCGCAACAATGTGCTGACCCTCGCAACGATGGACGTGGAAACCGCCAGTGCGTGTTTCTTCTCCCTACCCCGTGGCGGCAAGACGATCACAGGCGAGTCCGTTCGCTTTGCTGAAATCCTCGCCTCATCGTATGGCAACCTGCGCTCAGGATCGCGCCCGATTGACGTGGATCGCGTCAACGGCGTGGTGACGTGTCAGGGGTTCTGTCACGATTTGGAGAACAACGTATCTAGCACGGTCGAGAAGACGCGCAAGGTGCAGAAGAAGCGCGGCGCGACTGGCTACGACGAAGACATGATTATGCTGGCGATCAATGCGGGTTGCTCGATCGTGCTGCGCGACGCGATTTTCAAAGTGGTGCCCAAGGCAATGTTCAAAGCGATCATGCCCGACATTAAGGACGCAGCTCGCGGCAAAGGCACACTGGATCAGAAGGTTGCCCGTATCGTGAACTTCCTAATTAAGATGGGCGGCGAATCGAACATCAACGCGAAGGACATGGAGAAGCGCGTCCTTGCATCGGTGGAAGCGAACAAACTCGCGGACATTGATCTTAACAAGCTGGATCTGCTGATCGGCATGGGCACGTCAGTCAAAGACGGCGAAGCACGCTTGAGCGATGTGTTCCCCGATCCGAAACTAGCGAATGCGTCCAACATGGATGACAAGTTTGCGAAGAAGGCGGAACCGGCTGCGAAGAAAGCAGCGGAGACGAAGCCGGAGCCGAAAGCGGAAACCGCTCCCGTCGAAGAGGTGGACGAAGCCGCCGAGCAATACGCAAAGGAGCAGCGCGACGATCTGGAAACCCGCATCCTCGACGCGAAGGTTAGCGAGAAGGTGCTATTGACCTACTGCGCGAACGAACTGGGCACGGCGAAGACGATCAAAGCAGTGAAAGACCTGCCCGTATCCACCGTGACACAACTCATCAACACCTGGGGCGACGTAGAAGCCGCCACCAGCTAACACGAATCTGACTCTGTAAACCTTCGGGGGGTTTTGTGTAATTTTTGCCCTCATGTATTACGCCCACAGGAAGCGCGAAGGGGTGGGCAGAGTCTTCTTTTTTACAGCAACTTATGGAGAGGCACGGGAATTGAGCAGTCCCAGCGTAGGGTTACTTCAAACGATTAAGTTCTAAGGAGCATCCCCTTTAAGTATCACACGCACGTCAAGCGGAAGAGAAGCCGCTTATAGGTAGATTTGCAACTGCCCCTCTCCCCCATTTTTCACCAACCAACAATAACAACACATAGGAGACACAACGATATATGTCAGAAGTAAACATAACACCACACCTGCGCAAAGCAGGCATTGCCGAGTTAATCGCGCAACAAATCCGAGGGCTCGTAATGGATCACCTTGATAAAGTCGAAGAGTATGCCGCCGAGAGCGACCCGACAGGCGACAAGCCAGTGAAGGCCGCAATCGCATTCAAGTCCACATGGGACGCGGGAGCACAGTCTGCAAAGATCAACACCAAGGTTAGCTACACTCTAGCAGCCAAGGACGAAACTGAGGACACCTACGATTCGATGCAGGCGACTATGGAGTTCAGTAGTTCCGATCGTTACGACGGACCAACAGGGGAAGCTGACCCATTGCTACCCCAAGCGGTCGAGATCGCGCAAGATCCCGCCGTCCTTTCGGTCACAACGTCCACTCTGCAACGTAAGCTGCGGATTGGTTACAACCGTGCCGCCCGCATCTTCTCCGTTTTGGATGAGCGCGACCTAGTAAACACAGCGGACTAGATCATGGATATTAAAAACTACGATCCTCACGCGGGCGGACAAACCGGGGCAATCCTCGGTGAGCCGAACGACGTTTACCACGCGAACCCTGCTGTCAGTCACTCGAATGTGTGCTTGTTCATGGAGCGCCGTAAGTTCTTTGAAGGGCGCCACGTCACGGGCGAGTTGCCACCGCAGGAGGAAACGGCGGCAATGGCTTTTGGCACGGCAGCACATACGCTGATCCTCGAAGGGCAGGAAGTGTTCAACAAGGAATACTCCATCGCGCCGAATCTGGCCTATCGCAGCAAGGACGATAAGGCGAATGCGGTGCAGGTGCTCAATAGCCTGCTGGTGAATCCGTTCCCGCCCGAGCAGGTTGCATACTTGGCAGGCATGAAGAAGGACGAGATAGAGGGCTATTTCGCGCAGCATCCTGGCCGCAAGGTGATCTCCGAGAATGATATGGAATTGCTCGGACACTTGGCCGCAGCGATCAAGCGCAGCCCAATGGCATCGCTCCTACTGACTGGCGGATTGCCCGAGGTGGTATTCCGGACAGAGCAAGGCGACGGTTCATTCGCGGTGCAATGCCGCACGGACTATCTGAACTTGAAGGGCAATGCGTTGACCAACGGCGAAGCCTACGTGTTGGATCTCAAAACCATCGCTGATATGATGAAGTGGGATGCCGACTTTAAAAAGCGGTTCTACTATCAGGCGTATCCGCACTACACCAAAACGATTGAGTGGGTGACTGAGCATCAGGTTAAGCACTTCTTCTGGCTAGTCGTCGAGAAGCAGTGGCCTTACTCGGTGCTGATTAAGCACGGTGACGAGCGCGACTGGAAAGCGGGACTCGCTCGCATGAACATGGGCATCGACGACATGGAAGCGTGTTACAAGTCGGGCAACTTCAACGACCCGTGGCAAGAGATCGTGCAATGGAACAGCTTGTCTGCCTTCGATGCCGATCGCGAACCCCACGTCGGCCTATGGTCGGAAGCGGAACCACAACCCGAGGCCGCAACTACCGTCTAGTATGGAATACAACTTCACATCGCCGCTGGCAGTCTTTCTACCGCGCAAAACCATGCGTGATAAGAAGCAGATCCTAAATCTGAACAATTATCGCAACTGGATGCACATTATCAGCAATCAAATCAAGATTGCCTACAAGGACGCGATGAAAGACCAGCTCGCGGCGACTGTGAAGTTAAAGGCACCGATCACGATCGAGTTCACCTACTGGAAGCCGAGCAATCGCCGCTCCGACCGCGCCAACGTGCTGTGCATACACGAGAAGTTCTTTTGTGACGCACTCGTTGAAGCGGGCTGGATCGAAGACGACAGCGACGAATATCTAATCAAGACCACCTTCAAGGGGGGCGACCTCGACAGGCTCAACCCTCGGGTGGACATCACAATCACCGAAGTTGAAGCGGCACCGCAAGAGCAAGCCAGCTTCTTCTAAACCAAACCACGTCACATATTATGGCACGTAAAAGCAAACTATCAGGCAGCACTCGCGCAGTGCTGCGCAAGAACAACCCACCGCAAGGTGCTAAACCCCGGCACTGGAAACAGGTATGGCCGTATTTGAAAAGCGGATCGATTCACCCGATCTGGCAGGACAAGCCCGTTGCGCAGGCAACACCGAGCATCAAGTCCGCCGATTTTTCCAATCCCATCGAACTCTAATTCACCATCAACACACAGTAGGAGACACATCAAAATGCCAGAAACAGCAGAACAAACACAACTAGCGACACCAGCGGAAGCGGTTACAGTCGTATCGCCAATCCTCGAACTCGTAACAGGCGCAGGCTTGCAAGGCGAACGCGCAGCAACGGTTGCCGCTATCTTCGAGGACTTCGACAAGCAGGCCGAACAGTGGATGAAGGATGCCGCCGCGATCAACGTGACCGACATTACACAAGTCGATGACATGAAGCTGGCTCGTGAAAGCCGGTTGAAGCTCAAACACATTCGCGGGCTGGTCGAAAAGAAGCGCGTCGATCTAAAGGCGGACATTAACACTCGTGGCAATGCGATCCAAGCAGCGGCGAACCACCTGCGCGACATATTCAAGGATATGGAATCGCACTTGCAGGAGTCGGAAGACTTCGAGAAACGCTACCTCGCTGACCTCCGCGAAAAGCAGATGATCGCACGCACTGAGGAAGTCGTCAATCTCGGTGGCAATCCTCAGATGCTCAACCTCGCAGCAATGAACGACGAGCAGTTTGCCGAGTGCATCCAAGGCTTGAAAGATCAGGCGGCAGCGAAGGCACAACGCGAAGCCGACGAAAAGGCCGCAGCAGACAAAGCGGCAGCGGATCGCAAAGAGGCTGCACGCATCGCCGAGGAAGCCCGCTTGAAGAAAGAAGCCGACGACCTCGAAGAACGCAAACGCATCGCCGATGAGAACGCACGCTTGAAAGCCGAGGCTGACAAGGCGGAAGCAGACAAGTTAGCACTCGAAGCGAAGCAAAAGGCGGAAGCAGACGAGCGTGACCGTGTGGCGGCAAAGGAAAAAGCCGACCGTGCAGCAGCGGAGCAGGAAGCCGCCGACGAGCGCACAGCTAAAGCCAAAGCCGAGCAAGACAAGCGCGACGCCAAAGCAAAGGAAGAGCGCGAAACACGCGAAGCCATTGAAGCAGCGGAGCGCAAGCAGCACGAGTTGGTCGCAGGTCGCCAGGAAGCACTCGCCGACCTCGGTAAAGTGGTGGGATTCACCCAACTCTCTAAACTGAGCGACGACGATTACGCCACCCTACTTAATAGTGCGACTGTTGAGCACGCCGCGCAGGTGAAAGCCGAAGCCGACGAGAAGGCAGCACGCCAGAAGCTCGCCGACGATGCCGCAGAAGCAGAAGCCACCTTGCAACGCCTCAAGGCCGAAAAGGAGGAACGCGACCGCATCGCCGCCGCAAAGGAACGCGAACGCCTGACCGCACAAATCGACGACGCCGCAAAGGTGGATGCCGACGCGATCGAAGCGCACGCAATCGCATGGGCAAAGCAGAATCCCGAAGTGGAGGACGGCGAGGTAAAGTATATCGCCGCAGTCATCACCTACTTAGAAACCGCTGCGCAAATCGCGTAGCATCACATCAACCAAATCAAAGGAGAAACACACATTATGTCAGAAATCGGAAATCAAAAATCCTGCACCGCACCCGAACGCCAGCCACAAGTCACAGAGCAACTGGAAGGTCGCTCCGCATTAGGTCAATACCGCGACAGTCTATTAGATGAACTGCACAGCGTCCTAGTGGATCACGGGCAGCGCATTCACTCCATCGTATCGCAAGAAGATCCCGAGCCCCCGTGTGGCGTATCACCCACAGCCGATTTGCCAGTGATGGTTGATCTCGCAGACCATTTGCGGACAGGCAACCGAGTGGACGACGCTCATAACGACCGCATTCAAATGATTATCCAGATAGTGCGCTCACTGACCAACCGCGTCGAACTGTAACACCAGTTTAGGGGAACGTAAAACCCCTCACATATCGGGTTCCCGCAGAGAGTGCGCTGACGGGACAAAGGAGCTTAAAGCACGCTATCAAGACACGCCGCCCGATCCACTTTTTTTAACGCAAACCGAACCATACGATGAGACTCACACTAGCAATCATACTCCTACTCTTAGGGCCAGGACACATGCTCCCGATCATCTTAATCCTATGGAAACTAATAATGCCATAGGGCAACCAACCGCAACACAGCAGGAGACACACATCACAATGTTCAGTAAAATCAAATGTATCTACATCGCTGGTCCAATCACCACGTCCATCGAGTCCGATAACAACCGCGCAGCATTCGAGCAGGCCGAAAGCACGCTTGAAGTCAGCTACCACGTCATTAACCCGTGGCGAAACTGGGGAGGTGGGCGCGATGGCGCTGGCGTGCCCCCTGAAGCCGTTTACATGCGCACCTCGTTCCACCAGATCCTCACTTGCCACGCGATCTACATGCTACCCGGCTGGATGAAGTCGGCAAACTGCCAAGCGGAGCTCGCCGTCGCAAAGTGCCTTAACTTCGAAGTGCTCTACGCGGAGGGAGCTGAAAAATAGTATGCCAGCTTTAAATCAAACGCAGGGTGTGCGCGACCAGAGCACTTTCCAGCAAACCATCCTCGCGGGGATCGAAGCGGAGACGAAACGGATCTGCGCAGAAGAAGCGGACGCCGCAGCCGAGCGCGTAAAGATACGTGTGCGCGGGCTGTATGGCACTATCGCAACACGGCTGCTCTCTGAAACCTCGTTCCGGATGAACGGCAATCACCTCACCATATCGGTGAGGATTAAGGAGGACGGAGAATGAAATACCTATCCGTATGCAGTGGCATCGAGGCCGCAACAATGGCTTGGCACCAACTAGGCTGGCAACCCGTCGCCTTTTCAGAGATCGAACCGTTCCCGAGTGCGGTGCTAGATCATCACTATCCAACTATCCCAAACCTCGGGGATATGACGCGCTATGAAGAATGGAACATCGAACCAGGATCAATTGACCTTCTTTGCGGAGGCACCCCTTGCCAGTCTTTCAGCGTCGCAGGATTGCGCAAAGGCATGGCAGACCCTCGCGGAAACCTCGCACTTGTCTTCCTTGGCATTCTTAACCGACTACGCCCCCGCTGGGTGGTCTGGGAGAATGTGCGCGGTGTCTTGTCTGCCGATGAAGGGCGGGCGTTTGGCTCCTTCATCGGAGGGCTGGAAGAACTCGGGTATGGGTGGGCATACAGGACGTATGACGCTCAATACTTCGACGTGGCGCAGCGACGCGAGCGTGTGTTTGTTGTCGGATACCTTGGAGACTGGCGACGTGCCGCAGCGGTATTATTTGAGCCCGAGAGCCTGCGCGGGAATACTCCGCCGAGCAGAGAAGCGATCCAAGGAACTGCCCGAAATGCTACGGGTGGCGCTGCTGCGAGTCGTGAACGGCCAATCGTAATTGACCGAGCGGCATTTAATCAGGGCGAGAACGCACTGTATGAGCCGCACGTCGAGGCGAGCGAGACAATGGATACGCTGGTGGCGCGTGGACCGCACGCCGTCGGCTACCGAATGGAAGCGTTCGGGCAATATGCCGATGACGATTGCGCGAGCACGATGAAGGCGCGGGACTACAAAGACGCGACGGATCTGGTAACATCGATTCACGGCACGCAAGGCCCCGACATTAACGACGAGTGTGTGAGCACACTCGGGCGCAACTCAGGGCAGGAGAACGCCGTCGTGATACCGATCCATGACCAAGCCACGCGACACGCTGGAAAGAATGGAGACAAGACCGCAGGGAAAGGCAACGGGCTCGGCATCGGCAAAGACGGAGCGCCGGCTAATCCCCTGACCGCAGGAGATCGGCACGCCGTCGCTGTGTTTGAACCTCGTGTCGCACGTAACGGGCGGGGCGCACCTTCTGACGTTGTGCCGCCACTGAAAGCGCAGAACGGGCAGACGGGCAAAGGCGACGGTGCTCCGTGCGTATTCGCGGATAACATGCGGGTGCGTCGCCTGACTCCGATCGAGTGCGAGCGCCTGATGGGATTCCCTGATAACTTCACAAGAATACCGTGGCGCAACAAGCCAGCGGAAGAATGCCCCGATGGTCCACGCTACAAAGCACTGGGCAACTCGTGGGCGGTGCCGTGCGCCGTCTCGATCGGGGAAGCAATCAACGAACTAGAACAACTGAAAGGAAACGAACATGAGTAAAGCACCGAGAACAGAAGCAGCATTCGAGCTCGCATTAGAGCTGCCACTACCCAAAGCACTCGCAGGGATGGCAACATTCGCGGACAAGCTGGAATGCGAGCTGCACGCAGCCAATGAGAGAGCCGACAAGGAAGAGCGCCGAAGACTAGGTGCCGAAGCCTGCTTGAAGTCGTGGAAGGAAGACGAGGGAGCGGACGCGGCGCGGCTTGAATGGCTGATGAACCACGCCGGAGGTGTTGTGATTAACCTAGATGACAACTTTCTAACCCGCGAAGAGATCGACGAAAGAATGGAGGCCGACAGTGAGTAACGACGCACTCGCATTACTAGGATCGACCCTGACCGACGCCGAGTTTATGGCAGGCATGGCGCAGGGCAAGAACGTGCGTGAATGCGGCAGGTACAAGGGGTTTCCGCACATGGAGCGCCTTGGGATGATTGGCCAGCAGACTCCCTGCACTGGCACGGGCGGCACGCGTCATGCAACGGCGGCAGATCGCAGGCAGATCGCAGAGGACGCCGCATTGCTAGTGAATGAGCAGTCGATGAATACCAGCAAGGCCGCAAAGCAGATCGGAGTATCTGACACGACACTGCGGAACTACTGGCGGGAGTTCGGCATCAAGATCCTTGCCCCGCGTGTGCGCAAAGGCACGGCGACCGAAGCGGTATGCAGGCGGGTAATCGAACTCGTAAACGACGACGGCTATCGCATTAGCCACGCCGCTGTTATGGCAGGATCGAACTGCGTGACCGTCCGGATCGGGCTTTCGCGCCTCGGGATGAAATACAACGCCCGCAAAATCAAAATTGAAAGGATCGGGAAATGACCAACGACGAAGCCATCGAACTAAACCGCGCCCTGGTGAACTGCTACATTTGCTCGCAGGGCATTACCGACACCGTGCGCAGGTCGCACGTCGAACTCGTGGCGTCCACCAATGAGCTCAGGTTGATCTCAGTTGCGGAAACCATCGAGGCAATCAACGCCGACGTGCCCAGTAGTAACGGAAAGCGGCAGTTGCTTGCTCACGTTGACGACAGGGCAATCTACCCGCTCAGGCTATGGGCGCGATGCAAGCTCAAGGAACACTCTTAATCGAAATAACGATAAAAACAGAAACCAATAACGACAAAGAACGAAATATTATGAAGAAAGACCTAACTCAAATCGAAGCCGCTCGCATTACCGACCACATCGTATTCGGATCAAAAACGGGCGACCGCAACGGAGCGTTTATCGTAGCCGAAGCAGACGGAAATAACCAACGCACTGGCACCACCCTCAGCATTACAGTCAACGACGGATCTAAATCAGGGTGGGAAACCGCCGCAGTCGAAGCCAGCACACTGCAAAAGGTGCCAGGACAGAAGCGCGACGGACCGCAAGAGCAAGTGCTCTCGCAGCCGACGTTCGATCAGGTGCGCTGCGTGAAGGACTTCTTTTGGGAGGAAGACGAAACCGTGCAAATCTTCATCCCCGCAAACGCGCCACGCGATGAGAGCCACACGATCTGGCTATACCGCAAGGTGGGGCAAGACGCCGAGCTGCCTATGTCCGAGCAATACGCGCCGTGCGAGCCTGTGACTGACTTCAAGGTGGTCGAGGCCGAAGAGGTCGAGGACGAACTTGCATCACCTGACGGCCCTAGCAGCGACGGGGAACCCATCTAATCCAATGTTGAGGTGTGCGCGACCTTGACATAAGTTGAGGAAGTCGCACAACTTGAACCTAGCACCGGAAATGAAACGCCGAATTATGCACAAATCTATATACCATCTTCCCCACCCATTGAGTGTCTGCGCCTCCCAGCGCACGTTTCATCGCTCCTTGGGTGGGTTTTTTGTCGAATGATTTATCTAAACATCAAGACGACCGATCTACGGTTGCCCGAAATGATGGGGAGCGATCCCGTTGAACGCGCTACATGGCTATTTGTCTGCGCGTATTGCGTCGAGCAGGAGAACGACGGCAGGATCGCAGCGTGCCGCAAATGGAAGGATCGCCAATGGCAACAGACCTGCGGCGTGACGATCGAAGAGGTGGACGCTAACACGGATTTATGGGCGTGGGATGGTGACGATTTGACCGTCAATTTCTACCCGCACGACAAGCAATCTGAGGTAGTCGCAAAACGAATCGCAGGCCGCAAAGGAGGGAAACGCAGCGGGCAATCGCGAAAAAATGCGACAGCGCCTAGCCCGCCACCAGAGCCGAAAGGAGCCGACACTTCAAGCACTGCTTCAAGCACAGCTTCAACGGAAAGGAAAGGAAGGGAAGGGAAAGGAAAGGAAAGGAACTTATCTACTGCCGCATCCGGAAATGCGGGAGAGGCGGTTTATCTGACGAGAAAGAAACGCAAGCTCACGGGCAAGCGTCTCGAAACCTTTGAACGGTTCTGGATCGCATTCAGCCACCGCAAGGACAAAGCCTCTGCCGCTGACTCGTGGCTCGACATTCCACAGCTCACGACACCGCTGGTGGATGAGATCGTCGCAGCCGCCACCGCTGCCGCAGCAGGACGCGCAGCACTCACAGCCGACGGCAAAACCGCGCAATACGCTCAAGGCTGGATCACCGCACGCCGATGGGAGGACGAAGCGACGACCGTGCAGGCAACCATGACCATCGCGAGGCCGAAAGAAACGCCCGAGCCGGAGAACTGGCGCAAGGCGATGGAGATCAAGCTGGAAGCCGCTCCTGTGCCGCTGATGAAGTTCAAGGCGGGCAAAGCGGAAGCACACTGGCGGCAAGTCGATCCGACTATGCAGCGCGACCTAATCGAAATCATCAAGGAACACGAACTATAACCCGAAACCACACACAATGAACGATAATAATAATCAAATCACAGCTTTCAACTTTGAAGGCTCCAACGTGAGGACAGCCGGCACCGCCGAAAATCCTCTTTTTGTCGCGAAGGACATTTGCGACGTATTGGGAATCAAAAACCCTACGCAAGCACTCAGCCGACTCGACGATGACGAAAAGAATACTGTCATTTTAAATGAGGGTATTCGCGGAAACCCGAATGTATCAGCAGTCAACGAGTTTGGGCTGTATGCTCTGATTGGATCGTCGCGTAAACCCGAGGCCAAGAAGTTCCAGCGATGGGTAAACCACGAAGTCCTGCCGCAGATCCGCAAGACGGGATCGTATGGCACGCCGAAGCTACCGCCAGTGTTCGACTCTGCGACACTCCTTCAAATCAGTCAGCAGATGGCGCGAGCTGAGGCCGAACTAGAGCAGAAGCAGGAGCGAATAGAGGCACTTATCCCCATCGCCCAATTCGGAAATGAGCTAATGGATTCCGAGAGCCTGTCTTGCATGACCCTGATTGCGAAGCCACTTGGTATCAGTGCAAATCGGCTTAATCTCTTCCTACACGAAAAGGGAGTTATCCATAAAGTCAGCGGCGACTGGGTGCCGTATGCCAGATATGATGGATCTGGTCACTTTCGGGTGCTACCCGGAAATAGGACAGTCCATGATGCAATAACAGGCGAGAGCAAGGTTATCACGTTCAACCAACTCAAGGTTTATGGCCTTGGCCGCGAACTTGCCCACCGCCTATGGCGCGAGGCTAAAGCCTAAATCATCAAGGAGCACGGACTATGAACGATTCAAGAGACTACAAATTCACGGTGACGATGGAACTGCCGATGAGCCAAACGAGCGAGACGATATGCTTCCTCTTGCCCACCGAACAAGCCCGTCCGTTTAAGCCGATGGACGTGTGCGACTCCGCGATTTGCGCGATGGCCTTCGACGGGGTGACTGAATCCGGAGCGCAAAAGCTCAAAGGGGATCGGCATGAGATCGCCAGCGAGATCGCCGAGAACATCACAAAGGCTCTGATGAAATTGCTGGGAGGTGCGGACACTGCCAACGGCTACCCGAAGGAGGCCGAACGCAAAGGGCTCGACTGTGATTGCGGTGGCCGCGCCACCATCCACCCACACGGGAGCGGTTCGAAGTGCTCCAAGTGCAACTACGAATGGCCTTTTTGAACCTATGAACCCCCTAAAGCGCCTTTTCAAATACCGCTGCGCCTACTACTGGCGCAAATTCTGCCACTTCTGCGGGTTCTGCCCGAGTTGCGGTAGCCAAGTGAACTTTACCCGGCACGGACAGGCGATCTGCCCAGCGTGCCAGAAACGATAACAACACCGAGACACAACGAAATGAAGAACGAAACGATAACGACTTACGAGCGAATCACGCGCCTAGACGGGTTTAAACTACTGGTAGAGAGTGGCGGCAACCCAGTGAAGGGTATGGCGATGAAGAATCCCCAGTATCATCATGACTGGAAACATTGCCCGCTCGACCATTGCTACAAGCACAATGGCGAGGATCATTTCATCAATGAACGCAGCGAGGTTCATGACCAGTGCGCCAAAGTAACCGAGCTCGACCCGTGTATGACACCTTTCGGTTGCCCAGAGCTTGAGCCGTGGATGGCTTACATCGGCACGAACCCGAGCGTCATCATCCCACCGTCATCGAAACTCAACGGCGAGTATTTGATCCTATGGGACGGCAATGCCCATTGGGAAACCGGCGTGGATGGATCGCATGTCGGCAAGCATCACGTAATCGACGTGCGCAAGGGCTGGTGCCAGCGTGAGTATCCCGAGCACTGCCGCATTCGTGCGGATCAGGAGCCGAAGCCGAAGCCCGAGTTAGCTGCTCAATTTGACGAGATCAAAGGCGTCAAAGGGGTATCGACTTGCGTATCCTACGACGGGATACAGGTCGCGATTATGGCTCCCAATGCTGATTCACTTGTGAGCCACCTGAGATCGTACTACCCGACGTTTAAATACGATCCGTCGCGCTTTCAGTATGTTAATGTGTTCGGCAAGAAGAAGGAGGTGAAATCGTGAGCTTACACGACCACGAACCCGCATTCGCGCAGCCCTGCACGTCTGACGGCTACGCATCAAACACATCGCCCGGTATGGATCTGCGCGACTACTTCGCAGCGAAAGCAATCACGGGCAAAGTCGGAACAGTCGAGAATGCTAGAGGGATCGCCCTCGACGCCTACGCAATCGCAGACGCAATGATGGAGGCTAGAAAAGCATGAGCAGAGAATATAAATTCCAAATCGAATGGGGCTACGTCGTGCTGACGTGCTTCGTCGTTGTCATTAACCGCACCTTGTTCGAGCCGAGCAGTGTCGATGTGTTGCAGTTCGTCGCGCTGATGATGCTATTCTGCGGTAAGGGAGTCTCAAGGGAGGTGGAGCTATGAGAATCACAGTCACCACAGAAAAGGCGATCAAGGTAACGCTCAGGCTATTCACTGACTTCTGCTATCCGTATGCGATCAACTGGGAGCTAATCAACGAGCGGCTTTACGTGTCGTCCTCTCACGATGGCGGATACTCGACCAAGGCAAACGCCAAGCGTGCTGCCGTCCGATGGGCGGAACAGCTAGGACTAGAAATTACAGAAACGGAGGATAAAACATGAGCGACGAAATGATAATGGTAAACAGAAGGAAAGTAACCTGCTTTGAAGATGGTAGCGTCCAGTGGATGCACGGAACAACCAGGAAGCCGTATCGCACCTTCGGAGCGAAGCACCATCTCGGTTACAGGACGGCACGAATAAAGGGTAAGGATTACCTTGTTCATCGCCTCGTCGCACGGGCGTTCCTGAGAGACTGGGACGAGTCACTTCAAGTCGATCATGTCTCAGGCGATAAAGCCGACAATTGCCCAGCCAATCTGCGTATGGCAACCCCATCGCAGAACCAACAAGGATTTAAGTCCAAGTATAAAGGGGGAACCTCTCAGTATCGGGGAGTTAGTTGGCAGGCGTCCCGAGGTAAGTGGGTGGCTCGGGTTAGGTGCGGCGGGAAGCTTTACTATGCGGGGTCGTTTACTGACGAAATCGAAGCTGCGAAAGCCTACGATCAAGCGGCAATGGATGCAGGCTTTGCGCCTCAAGCACTTAACTTTCAACTGGAAGTAAAATCACTATGACTGATGAGATTAAAATACAACCGCACGACGTGGAGGCCGAAGAGGGCTTGCTGGCTTCGTGCCTTCTCGACCTTGCAGGATCAGGCAGGGATTTGCTGATTCAGCTTGGCTCGATGGGGTGCCGTCCCGAGTGGTTTTTCAAAACCTCGCATCAAACGATCTTCAAGGCGTTGCAGACATTGGAGAAGCAAGAGGAACCAATTGACGAGATCCTACTGGCTGCGCACCTCAAGACAACAGGCGAACTGGACGACGTGGGCGGTATCGCTGCCATCTACATCATGCAAAACAGGATCGAAACCCCTGCGCACGCAATCTACTGGGCGCGAATCGTGAAGGACAAGTTTCTGCTCCGCCGGCTGGTGCGCGTAGGTCGCGAGGCAATCGAAGCCGCTTACAATCAATCCGACGATGTGCCGTCACTGATCGCGTCCACCGAAGCGGAATTGCGCGAGCTATCGGAGGGCGCCACATCGCAAAGCACGCTACGCCGAGCTGATGCAATCGTCGAAGAGAACAAGGCGACACTGCTCGACAAGATGAACAACCCCGACCGTGAACCTGATGCAGTTGCGACGCACCTCGACGAGCTTAACAAGGTGCTGCCTGGTGGCGGATTGGAGGAAGGCACCTTAGTTGTGATCGCTGCCCGTCCGTCCGTCGGTAAAACGTCGCTCGGCATGAACTTCGCGGAATATGCTGCGGTGGAACTGGGTGGAGAGGTGCTAGTGTTTAGCTTGGAAATGCGGGACACGTCGCTCATTGACCGTGTGTGCGCGTCGAATGCGAAGATCAGCGCGAAGAAGGTCAAGGATGCCACTCTGGATAGCAAAGAGCAGGTTGCGCTTGCTGCGGCTTACAAGCGAGTCGGCGCGTCAGGCATCACCATCGACACGGACAGGACCGTGACCTCTGCGGATATTCGCGCCCGATCGATTCGGGTCAGGAACGAACTCGCCCGCAAGGGTAAGAAGCTCGACTTGATAATGATCGACTACTTGCAACTGCTCAAGGCAGTCGATTCGAGACTCCCCCGCGAGCAACAGATTGCCGAGGCCGCACGAACCATGAAAATGCTGTCAGGTGAAGTAAATTGCCCCGTGCTGCTGCTTTCGCAAATCAACCGGGCAAGCGAGAAGGAGAACCGCGAGCCGCGTATTTCCGACTTGAGGGAGTCAGGGTCCATCGAGCAGGACGCCGATACAATTATACTGCTGCACCGTATGCCGCCCGAGGGTTGCGCTCCCGATCCCGAGAAGGAAACCGTCAAGGTCATACTAGCAAAATCGCGCGAAGGTCCAATCTGCGAGATTATGACCACGTTTAGGAAAATCTATACCAAATTTGAGAACCAATTGTAGAACGCGGGCATGACTCGCGAGTCTGCGAGTTGAGTCGATGCAATGGTTAGAAACCAATAACACTATGATCTACATATACCACTACTACGCTGAAATAATAAGCTGCGGTCAATCCGTGGCGAGTCTCGACGGCATAGCCCAAACGGGTGAGCCAGTCGAATGCTACAAGAGCTACACCAAGCTGAAAGATGACATAATGGCGAGGGTCGAATGGCCTCCAATCGACCCTAAAATCAAGATATGCTCAATGACGCTTCTTTCTTCTAACGATGAAGTGGAGCAGAATTGCTCCGACTGATTGGTTCTAAATCAATAACACTAAATCAACCAAATAACCGAAATGAAAAAGACACTAGAAGAATACTATCAAGAAGTTTTGGCTAATGCCAAATATAAGAATGTGGAGTTTCTATTTCCAGATGCCGAATGCTGTCGAGATGCATGGGAGGATGACTGTGAGGTGTCGGACTTCGTTGCGTGCAGCATAGAGGACGCACGCCAATGCTGTTAATTTAGTACTCTAATCATCATGCATGAGTGAGGCACGAAACTCATTGTATGCATGTAATGGTTCTCACTCTGGGAATCGGCACGTTTTGCTATGGGGCTTTTTGGCTCAAGAAAACGCTATCCTATTCGTGGGCTTACGAGGATATGGTAGAGCAAACTGTACGTGAGATGGTGAAACCAGAATACTTAATCGAAGAGCATAACATTGAGAAATAACACAACCCACTAGGGCACACACGATTATGGAAAAACTAAATGCAAGCCAACGCCAATTCGGCGAAAAGCAGATTATATTCGCAGCCGATAGATGGGGAGTAACGCCAATGCAAGCAGCTAAGATAATGATGGATGTAGCCTACATTAAAGATACTTGGAATTGGGTGAATATGGATACGTTCCTAGATAATTACACAGCCCAGTAGGGCGCACACATTATGAACGAATACAAAAACTATCTACAAGTGACGCTATACGGACTCGCGGCTTTAGGGCTGCTCGACATGGCTGGACAGGCAATTACACAAGGGGAACTAAGGATCATCCGATCAATCCTGACATTTCTATTCTGAGAACGCTCAAGCTGAGTCATAGATGAGGAACGAAATCTATTGAATCCAGCGCCATGTTCTCACCACTAAATCAACCAACGATACTATGATAAAAGACACACCACGAACAGATAACGCGATCTTCACGCACTACGATGAAATGTGCGATGATGAGTTTACATACGTGCTACCATCTTTCGCACGCAAGCTTGAGCGTGAAGTCGAGACGCTCAAGGATGAGATCGAAGGGATGCACGAAGATGCTGCTGGCGCTGACATTTAGAACGCTAGAACGTAGGCGCGAGGTCTGCCGAGTTGCCTAGCGTGACAGGTTCTAAATCAATAACACTAAATTAACCAAATAAACAAATGGAAAAACTTAGACAATGGATCGACCGCACTGAAGCAAAGTGGCTGTATGAAATGAAGGAGGAACTAGAGGTGGGTAATAGCCATTGTGTAGCTCCGCTTGGTTATCGCTGGTGCTACGCAAAGGCCGCGACTCGATCACTAGACATGATATGGGCAACGACAGGATGGACGTTCTGGCTACATATGCTACTGCTTCCGATATGCCCTATCGTGTGGATATTCACCGCACCTAATGCGCGGCTATACGTTCCAGACCCCGAACTGATAGACTGGTCATTTCTAAAAGAGAACGCCTAGACCAGACATGACTGACCTGAAACAACCAACTAAAACCCACGACGTAAACAGGCATTGTCCTGCGTCGTTTGGTTCTGTGCAAACAGTGACCATCCAGCACTTCCATTCTCTCAAGACGCAAGAGGTAGCCCTAATCAGAGTGGCCGAAGATGACTGTGACTGGAGATTTCCAGATGGTTCGGAACTCGCCTATGAATGGAGCGTAATAGACACAGCACAGAACGCGGAGGTGTGTGATGAGTGAAGCGAGGAACGAACGAAATGAATTAACACGACCGTTTGGTTCTGCCTCTCCTGAGACAAGCGGCAGGGGTGAACTATGTACGTTTAAACAGGGCGACGATCCACAGGATGAATATTTTGTCTTAAAGTATGATGACACCGACAGGGGCGATCAGATCTTCAGTGAACGCGAAGCAGCAAGAACAGCTTTCGCCATAAGTGAATCTCTCGGATGGAGCTGCCACCTATTTGAGCTGATGAAAAGGCAGAACTCCAAAGATGAGACGCGCCTAGTGTCTGAATCTCAACCCAACACCGAACTATGAAACTTAAGAAATGCATCAAACTGGCGGCGCTACTAGGCGTTGTCTCAATCGCCATGTTCTCATCTGGATGCGGCAGTCAGAAGACGCAGGATCTCGACGGAACAGTAATGAAAGACAAGGAGGGGAACTTATACCGACTGGAGCATCGCATCGGCGACACCTTCTTCGTCAAGACAATCGAAGTCGATGACCTATTCTGAGAACGCCAAAGTGAATCACGAACCTAAATCATAATATGTGCAAAATCCTACCAAATAAACCAGCGCCTCAACTCGTTGATTCGACTGACATGTTAGCTCTGGTCTGCTTCCTCGCCAAATACCAAGAGGATCTAAATAAACTCCGATACAAAATATACGCGTGGAAGGAGGAAGATGGCGACCTGCAAGATTACATAGTCGGCCAATGGCCAGTAATCCAAGGGACTAGAAATCAAATGAATCTCGCGAAAATCGGAGAGATGGAGTTCGACCACACGAGGATACCGAAAGCGGTGGCCTCGATTCTAGCTAACAGTGTTATATCCCTTACTCGCGATGATTAGAAAATGTGCTACGTTGTGCCTGTGCGACGGCGTAGAAGCAGATTTAATAAGCGGCAGTGCTCCAATGGCGGCAAAGTGTGTCGAGGCTATGACACTGCCGAGGATGCACGCACACGCGCACTCCTAGACGAAAAGGGCACAATCTTGCGCGAAGGAGTGACTTACGATTCCGCTGGCGCACATCCGTGGTGTAAGCGCCGGTCATTGGCAGGCCGCACCGATCAGATCGAGCTGGTCTATGAGGGCCGCGTGATTAAGACCACTGGCGATACCCTACTTCGCAATCGCCTGCGCTGGTTGAGACACAAGTGAACCCTGACAGCACTAAGCCGTCAGGGTTCTTTTTGGGAAACGACACAAACGGGAGACACCCCGCTAAGTCAGTTCCTATTCGTGCGGCACCCTCGGGCACCGCGCAAGGTTATTTTGCTGCGTCGCGTTTGCGCTTTAACACTGCCAACTTGCGGTAGTAGTCCGCTCCGTGGATCTCCTTCATCATTTTGCGACGATGTGCGACCGCTTTGTTAAACGCTCCCTTCTCCCCGTGCTTCTTGACACTAAAGGACGTGGATCTCTGCGTATTCGGGGACGGGCGCCAGCTCACGGTGTAGCATTCGTGTTTGAGGCCGTTCGACATTAGTTTACTGCAACGCGACACGCCCAGTTCGCCCGTCGTGTTGCGAGCGTCCGCAGTTACCACGCGAGGCGCACGTTCCTGTTTCGGGATCGAAGCCATTTGCTCGTGCAGGTCGTCGCGGTATTCCTTCGCCGCCACCAACGCCTTGCCCTTGCCCCCGGTTTTGCGGTCGCTGAACAATTTGGAGTAGGTCTTGCCGTTGCGGTAGCCGCGAACGAAGTAGCCGTGTGTTGATCCTGAGTCGATGCGGCTGATGCCGCGGAATGCTGTCTTATTAGCCATATGTCTTATTCTGTGTCGTTTCTTGTATTATGCCAGAGTTGGCACCCAAAAAGCCCGCACGTTGCCGTGCAGGGTAGGGTTTCTATTGGTCGAGGCGTCGCCGCATTCGCCACGCTCGGAGGCGGTGCAAAAGGTTCGGCCTCGGATAATGATGCAGGTCGAGATACAAGCGGTTAAGTGGTTCCATTATGCTGCAACCCCCTGACGTGCTTGTGCCACGGTGCGCAAGTGACGCACACCTGCCGCTGAAATTGCCGACCAGTCGTGTTGATACTGTTCAGCGAGCTGACGGTTACGACGGCAGCACGCCCAGATGGTGCTGACCGTGCGTGCCTGAGTGAGTCCGTAGTTCAGAACGTCGATGTGTGTTAATTGTGTAGTGCTCATGTTATCGGTTGATCTCCTTGTTTTCGGTTGCGTCGTTAGAGCAGTCCACGCCGCTCAGGTGATGGATTGCCGCGAACACGAGCAACCCGAGGATTATAGCTATGGCGTTTTCGAGGTTCATGTTACTCGCCTCCCTTCGCTTTGCTGATCGCTGCGGTAAGCGGGACAATCTGGCCAGCCAACTCCATCATCGCGTCGAGACTGTTGATCTCGTCAGCGTCCTTGTAGAGTCCTGATGCCTTGAAATCCTCATGCAGTGCCTCATGCGCCGACTCAATCGCCGCTAGTGCCTCCTGAGCGACTTGAAGTAGGGCAGGTGCCGCTGCGATTAGCTTAGCGTGCTGCTTTGCCTCTTCGTATGACCATGTGTAAGGGTTCGGAACCTCGACAGGTGCAGGAGCATCGTCGCAGTTCATTTCCGCAATCAAACACTGACCGTCGATAACTACCACGCTTCGCTCCGTGCCTTCCTTGCGAGTCCATTCCTCGACCTTCCACGCCCCTGACTTGGCAACCCATTCGGATTTATATGCAGAGTCCCTAGTTAGAGCTTCGGTGTCAGTTATTGGCTCGACAGGCTCATCCTCCGCTTTGATTTCAGTAATAGACTGGCGCACTAATTCAACCTGCTCCGTCAGCGTATCATCGTCCAGAGTTCCATCTGTCGCGTTGCACCATCCATTAGCATCCAAGGCTTTCAATTCACTCAGGACGGTGCGCAACTTAGCGTATTGAGACTTCCATACTAATACGGCAGCATGGTGATCGTAAACACTCACGTCGTCCTCCATAATATCAACCGACTCAGTGAAAATTGTGAAATTGTCCTCGTTAAAGTCCGAGTCATCTACCAAATCCGAGCAGGTGCCACCCGTCTCGTCGTTGCATAAATCCCATTCAGACGTGTCTTGACTGCGCAGATAAAGGCAGTCCTCGTTGATCGCATAGCGGTATTCTTGTGTATTTGTTTTCATTATCGTGTGTCTCCGATTTTGGTTTATTGAATGCCGAGTGTCGGCACCCCGAAACCCCGACGATTTCACGTCAGGGCAGGTGCCATATTGTTCGCTCCTAGCCTAATCATCCGCGCCAATCTCGCACGACTCGCCGCATCCTGAGCCAGTGTCCAGCCACACGTCATAGTCCGCCATGCTGATCAACTGCCCGTCCTGCAATTCGGCGTCGCTGTAAGGTGTGAAGTCGCGAGTGCGTGCCAGTTCGATAATATCCAAGGCACTGCGACGCTCGCGAAACATGACCCGCTTATTCGTGTCCGTGTTGTTCGTCCAGCCGTGCGCTGCTTCCATCCTGATAGGGAAGTTGAACACCTGCGGAGACTCCTGCGCCAATGTCATCAACTTGCGGTTGCTCTTCTTCCAGCAGAAGGTGCAGTTGCCGTAGTGCTCGCCTTTCAACTCCAAGTCGAAGCCCCAACTAGCACACTCGCGCTTAACGTCTTCCTTCGTCCAACCTGCATCGGCTAGAGGGTATAGAAACTTGTTCTGGATGCGCTTCGAAGAGACGCGATCCATTTCGTCGGCACGGATGCCAATCGCCGACCAGTAGGTGCGACGCTTCCAGCCAAGCTCGTCGCGCAGGTAAGCATACATCACCTCAGTCTTGAGCCGTGCATTGCAGTGAGGGTGGTTACGGTCAGGCATTCCATATTTCTTGATAGCAGCCTCGAAAGGCTCGCCGTTGCGTGATGCCGTCTCAAAGGTCACGACCTTTGCCCTGATCCCCTTGCGCTCGCCCATCGTGACAATCGCCTCAACCCATGCGACGTTCCAGCCGAACGCCTTGTCGCACTGATCGACGAATCGCAGCGTGTTCTCATGCTCGCAGCCAGTGTTCGCGAACGTCACAGCAATCTCGTGAGTGTCCTTGAACTTCTCGAAACATAGCTTGGTCATTACTGCCGACGTGCGACCACCTGAGAAGGATATGGCCAGCGTTGGCTTAACCTTGCTCTGGTCGCGCACACCCTGATCTGTTTTTGAAGTCCTCATTAGATTGATTTACGGTTGATGATCTCGCGAGCCTTAGCCACTGCCTCGGATTGATGTGTGAAGTTCCAGAAGTCGCCGCTATCAATGCAGACAGTGTATTCGGCGAATTCTTCGTCCATAGGCTCATCAAGCTCAGAGTTCGGGATGTTGATGCAAACAAGAGAGCCGCTAGGCAGTTCAAAGCTAATGCTGCTCGTGCAGTCGTTGCCGTAGCTAGAGTCCGACCAACCTGCGCCGAGGGATTTCAAAAGCTCATCCATCAAAGGCTGAGCGTATTCTGGATTGTGGTGGTTATACATATCAGTGTGTCTCCTGTTGTGGTTATTAGATGAGTCCGTTTTCAAATTGGACGTGAAAGAACATCTGACCGACAGAGGTAAGGATGCTGCCGCTCAACTCGCCGTCACTAAGCCGACGGATCACCGAATCTGAAGCGTATTCATCGCCACGTTCCTGCAATCCATAAAGCGCATCGCACAATTCTGCCGATATTCCGCCTTCATTATTAACGAGCAGCATGACGGGCACCAACTCTTCAAGTTCTGGCTTTCCGTCAGCATAGACGCGCACTGAGGCGCGGTGTGTGATCTTCGTGATGTCTTTGTTTTTCGTTTCCATGACCACACTCTCCAACACATTTGACGTTATCGCAAGCACATTATGCGTTATTATGGCCAACTCGCGCACACCTCGCTTTTTCGCACCTCGCGAGCCGCCGCGATTCGCCTCCCAATTCCAACCAGGCGCATCACTACCCGAATTGTTCGGACTCGAAACCAGCCAATCCGGATTCCAGCCAGCACCCGATTTCCCAAGCACATCCAGCGCCCAGTTCATTCGCTCCCCTCGCCAGCGGCAGGCTACGCAGCAGCAGATCACCAGCGCAGCAGTTCCGCGCCATTACAATGGGCATTGCCCTAAGCCACCGTGTTCGTCGCTTGTCCGTCGCACAATGCATTCGCTGGCATAGTCCATTCAAACGCACTCAGCCAAAGCAGAGACAGTTTAAAACGCCGCAGACGCCGTTTTGTCATCACTGCCACCGATCAGTCAAGCGGTTGCAAACTCAACGCACTCAGAACCGCCTTATTTCAACGCCTACGCATATTTCCCCGTCCGCAATGCCATACAATCCCGTCTCAGCACCTTTAAACAGCGGTTTTAGCACGTTTTCACCACTTTTCACCAACATGTCGTATTCGCAACCGTTCGACTTGGGGATGTAGTTTTTCCTCGGTTACGCATCCACTCGACCACTTTGGGAGGGGTTAATTATGGCAGCGAACACCAAACACCTCACCGAGCACGTCCCTGACATCATTGAGAGGGCAGCAGCCACCTTATCCGTGATGTTGACCGCAAAGCAGCGAGTGAGGGCAGGTGGAGGCGACTACGAGGACGTCCCAGACAACAAAACACGTCTCGCCGCAGCCAAGGCAATTTTCGAAATCGAAATTCCGAGGGCAGTGAAGCACCAACATCAGCAGATTCCTGCGAAATTGGCCGAGGATGGGCAGTTGACCGACGACGAGCTGGATAAAATGGCGCTCAACAACCCTGCGCTGCTCCGTCGCATCGCAGCCGATGTGCTCGACGTGATCCCAGTTGCTGCCGAAATCACCCCGAAAACAGCAACCAAGTGATAACCGATCACCTGCTGAGTGCCTTCCAATGCCCATTCTCAACAGGTTTAGCATGGATTTGCAAGTTCTTACCCTTATTCTTACCCAACATCGAGCAACTTTCAGCAGATCCGAGCAGGTCCGAGCGATCGAGAGAGAATATTGAGAAGGTCGAGGGCAATGCACTGACCTATGACCGCATCGCTTCGGCCTCATCCGCCGCCCTTCCCGCCTCACACCCCCGCCACACCCCAACAGATCACCCGTATCTGTATCCCGGAGGATGAGTAATGTATAG
>CALKBZ010000047.1 GCA_937775295.1 uncultured Opitutales bacterium | reverse complement strand
CACGCCACGATTGATGCAAAATGTTTGGTGCCAACCTAAGTTGGTTTAACGGCTTGGCTTTAGAGGCGTCGGCAGTTTGAGCTCTTCGACCACAGTTAATTTGCCCTGTGGGTCGCAATTGGCGCGCAAACCGATGAAGCTTTGGTGGTATTGGTCAAAGTAGGGCCAGATTAAAGTGTGGTCGGTCTCGGGGATCTTAAGTTGATCAATCGCGTCGCGGCTGAAAAACCCGAAATGCCCTTCATCGATCGCGCCAGGCAGGTGGTTGGTCGGGATGCGGCACTCAAATAGAAACATCAGCCAATGGCTGGCGCCTTCGTAGCTCTTTTCTGAGACATAGCCGAAGCAGTGCAGATCCTGGTCGGATAATTCGAGGCCCACTTCTTCGTGGGCTTCGCGGCGGGCGCATTCGTAGGGCGATTCACCAGTGGCCATGTCGAGCTTGCCGCCGATCGGGCTCCAGCAGCCTTTATTGGGAGCCTTCAAGCGTTGAATTAATAAGTGTTCGCCTGCGGCATTGCGGATGAAAATAAGCGCACTAATTTTAAAGGGAAGAGGCATCGGCATAACTATTTACGTTTGGTAAGCAGCGCTGTGGTGCAAGTGTATTCGCACTAAGTTTTTTTCCCGTATACAGCTGGGCCATAAAGGTGCAATTTAATCAATCAGAGGGAAACCCATTACTCTACACGAAAACGCTTTTTTTAAAAGAGAAAATGATTGCTTCAATTTTGATTTTTACATACGCACTATACCTTTTCGCTGTGCTTTAATACAGGGTTTCAGTTTCCCCCCTCATTGTAATGTCCCAATCCCCCCCCCATGATCAAATTTCTAGGTAGTTTTTACTATGTCTGTCTGCGCGTGCACGAACAGTCTTGATCGGATGAATTTTAAACTGCAATGCGGTCGTGGTACTCGGAGTTCTGCTTGCCCGGCACGGCCTGAGTTCGCTCTTTCGAGCTAATATATATCTTATATTTTTTATCTATGAGTAGTTCTAAACAATTAATTATTAACTGCGGGGCTAGTCGAGTCACTGCTGCGGTGATTTCTTCGCACGGAGGGACCCTTCAGATCGAGAAGTTGGTGACGGAAGAGCTCCAATACGATTTTTCAAATGAGGAAGCGATGCTGCCAAGTGTTGGTGCAGCACTGAAGTTGTTGGCGCAGACTCACAAGCTTTCTGGTAAAGCGACGCTGATCATCCCAGGGAATCAGGTGCTAACGAAAACGATTCGCATCCCGCATATTGAAGAGGCTAAGCGTGCGCAAATTATCGCCTTTGAAGCACAGCAAAATATCCCTTATCCGCTAAACGAAGTGGTTTGGGATAGTCAGGTTGTCGGTGATGATGGAGTAGAGACTGAAGTGCTGTTCATTGCGGCGAAGTCAAACTTGGTGGATGAGTTTTGTGGTTATGTGTCTGCGGCGGGGTTTACGGCGGAGGGTATTAGTGCTGCGACGGTGCTGGATTATAATGCGCTCCAATTCGCGTACCCTGAATTGGATGACGATGTGCTGTTGATCAATATCGGTGCGCGTTCGACCAACCTACTGTTCCGCAATCCAGAGGGGTTCTTTGTGCGTAATATTCAGTTGGGCGGCAACTCACTCACGCAGAATATAGCCGACAGCCTCGGTAAGCCTTTCGTTCAAGCGGAGGCGGTGAAGCACAAGTTTTTTGCCGGGAAGAACAGCTATTCCGAGGATGACTCAGGTGCACAGCTGCTAAACACCTGTTCCGAGTCGTTCATGCGCCGCATGAGCCAAGAGATTACGCGTTCAATCGTGAACTATCGCCGCCAGAAGGGTGGCGCCGCGCCGAAGCGCATTTTGTTGAACGGTCGGGGTTCATTGTCGAAGGGCTTAGCTGAGCAACTGTCAATCACTCAAAAAGTGCCCGTCGAGTTTTTTGACCCACTGCAAAATGTCACTTTAGTAGGCTCGATTGATGCCGATATCGATGTGCTACGTATGCAGACCAGTGAGATCATCGGTGAAGCCTGCCGCGGTATGATCCCAAATACTGCGGGAGTGAATCTACTGCCGGAGAGCATTCAAAGCGCGATGGCGTTTGCCCAGAAGAAGCGTTTTATTTTAATTGCGGCTGCCTGCCTAGCGTTGGTGCCAGTGCCTGCTTGGGTCGCTGTTAAGAGCGCGCATTCAGTCTATTCGGATCAAGTCGATGTGATTCAAGCGGGCCTACAACCGCTGCAATTGAACCAAACACAGATCCGCGACTACCAAGCGCAAGCCGAGCTGGCTGAAGCAGCGATCCAGCGCGTCGAAGGCTTGGTAAATTCTAAATCAAACTGGATTCAGTTTTTTGCCGAGCTACAGGAGAGTCTTCACCTCGCCGAAGATGCGTGGTTGGATGGGCTCAATGTTCTACGTGAGCAGTCTGCCGATGGAAAGTCCTCATATGAAGTGCTGGTCAAAGGGCAGTTGCTCGTGCGTGAGGCGGTCGATGGCGCTGAGAATGTGGACGAAAACTTGTTGTCCAATCAGCTGAAGAGCTTGCGAGCCAGTTTTGAAGATTCTAAGTTCATTGTCTCGTCGCATTCACTTGTTATTACTTGGACCAAATTACAAGAAGGTCTCAATGTTCTCCCTTTCAGTATCAATTTGGTCGTGGATCCGGCTAAACCATTATAATTTCTATGGGTTTATTTAAGAAAAATCCTGCCTTCTGTGCCTTCTGTGTGGTTGCTGTGCTCGTATTTGCGGCCGGCGCTACGCTGTTAGTTATGGAATCCGGCAAGCTCTCGTCGTCGAAGGAAAAAGTTGCAAGTGCGGATAGCCAAATGAATGGCTTACTGCTGGCGCGGCCCGCTCCGACTTCTGTAAATGTTCAAGCTGCACAACAAAATGCTGAAGAGCTGAGCACGCAATTACGCCGTATTCGCGAGAATCTACAGCGCGGCTCACGCTTAACGATTTCGAATGACGGAACGCGAGTCATGTCTGGCGTGCAGAAATATATTTCCAATTATCGTAGGCAAGTCGCGGCGCATAAGAATGTGAGTGATGTTGCTGCGCCGATTCAGATTCCTCAGGACTTTGCATTCGGCTTTGAGACATACCTCAAGCAGACGAATATTCCGCAAGATTCAGCACTGGTGCCGCAGTTGGATAAGCAGCGCCAAGTATTGAGTTACATTTTAAATCAACTGATTGCGGCCGATCCCGCTGGTATACAAGCCGTTGAGCGTGAAATTATCGGCGATACCGACGCGAAAGCAACCAGCTATCGAATCAATCCGGCGATCTCAGCGCGGGTGCCAGGTGCGATTGATACCCTCGCCTTCCGTGTCACGTTTACTGGCTACACGCCAACGTTACGTAAATTCCTTAACAATCTAGCGCAGTTTGATCTGCCGATCGTAGTGAGCAGCGTCGCAGTGGATCGTCCGACGACCAATGCCAAGACTGCAAATGCGAAGAAACCTAAGGCGAGTCGCATCGACGACATTTTCGGTGTCTTCGCGGGGGCCTCTACTTCGGTCGAGACTGCGCCGGAGGCAAATCAAACGCCTGTGATCTCCGAGACAGAATCCAGCTTTACCGTGACTCTTGAATTTATCGAAATCATCCTGCCTTCTAATTCTGAGAAGAACCCTGCTTAATCTCACATGAATAAAATATACGATAAACTGCTACTCGCAGTCGCTGTATTAGCGCTCCTCGCGAGTGTTGGGTTCTATGTGCAAAAAACGGGAGCGCTGCCGACGGCTGCATTGCAGCTTGGCCAGCCGAGAGATCATCCATATCAAGTGATTTCTGTACCAACTTCGTCTGCAATCACGGCCACGTGGCCGCAGGCTGCAGAGACCAGCCAACAGCCTGCGGATGAGCTCTACGATGTGTTTACGCCGCCTAAGATTTGGGTCAATGCGGACGGATCTTTTGGTTTTAAGTCTCCCATCGATAAGACACTACCAAAGCCGCCATTTGGCATTTACTTGGCGAAAATTGAACGCGAACCGTATCGCCTCCAGATCGAAGGCTATATCGAAGAAGACTTAAACGATGCCTCCAAGAGCTTGGTGCTACTGTACGACGAAGAGCAGCAGCAGCAGGTGCGCGCCCGCGTCGGCCAAACAAAGGCGAAGTCCGAGTTTACACTCTCAGATTTTACTATCGAGCGTGTTAAAGACCAGGACGGCAATATCTCTAAGAACGTGGTGGTGACCTTATTGGATCAGCGCTCAGGCGAAGAAGTGATCCTCACACACGGTGAGCGCTTGTACAATGGAGGCACCACGATCATTCTACGTTCGAACGAAGATACATCGGTTAAAATTGTGCTAGATGAAGCGGCTCAGGCGTTCGAAACCACCGCTGGCAAATACTTACTACAGGAAATAAACCTGGAAGCATCCAGCGTCACAGTGAAGAAACTAGCGAATCAAGAGTTTGAATTGGACCCTGAGACCAAGCAACTCTACTTGAGTACCTCAACCGAAGCAGAAATCCCCACCACAACAGATACTGAAACCGAATCCGATCAATCTTTCGATTTTAATTTCTAAGACTCAAAAATTTAACAAATAGCCACCATGTTACCTCTAAATATGAAAAAATATCTCGTAGCACGAAAGCGCGCTTTAGCCATCTTGATGGCTGCGGCGCTTGCAACCTTTACTGTCGTCGGGCCACAAGTGGCCGAGGCACAAAACGCACCTGAGAAAATTCAGCTGATGGCCGCAGCGCTGCGCGCTCGTGATTCGGGCGACCTCACGCTTGCTAAGAATAAGGCTGAAGAGTTGATCAAGATCGCGCCCAACGATGTCAACGTGCAACGTCTACTCGGTTCGATCAATAAAGATCTTGATCGTAGCGCAGCGGGTGGCGCCGTATTTGGCCAAGCAGCAGATGCGTCCATCGATGCGGCGATGACCACTCCAGCTGTGACCACTCCGGCAGCGATGGCTAAGGCACCTGCTGAGCCCACCATGGCAGCTCCCTCAGTCGCTGACTCAATCGTCGCTTCAGCAGCAGCCGATCAGGATGTGAAGATTGCCGCCGCTGAAAATGCGCTCGACGAAGCAGAGCAACTTGCAGAGCTCGGTGCTTATGCGGACGCCACTGGATTGCTCAATGCAGCGAGTGCCAGCCTCACACTCAACACGTCGACTGCAGACGTGCTCGACGATCTCAAAGATGCCAAGGCAGCAGTCGTGTTGACAGAAGCCAAGGCAATGGCCGCATCTGGCGATGCCAAGGGCGCTGAAGCACTCCTCGAAGACTATCGCGCAGCAGGTGGCAATTCCAAGGCAGCCGACTCGTTGGCTACCGATCTGGATCGTCAGATTTCCAATCCATACAACCTGCCAATTAAAGACGTTAGCCCTGAATATGTGGCACAAAGCAAAATAATCCGTGATCTGCTGACACGTGGCCGCGCCCAGTATCTGAACGGTGATTACGACGGTGCCACTGCGACATTCAAAGAAGTTGAGGCACGCGATGCGAATAATGCCGAAGCAAAACTGTTTCAAACTCGCATTGCCGAAATTCTCGGTGGGATTCACGCTCAGAATCAATATAAGACCCGTGAGCAGATGCTCACGGAAGTCGACCAAAGTTGGGAACGTCCCAAGGTATTTGATGTGAACACCGGCGCACAAATTGTTGATGCGGGCGATAGCAGTACGCAGCGCAAGTTGAGCAGCATTATCATCCCACAGGTTAATTTTTCCGGGATGGAATTGACGCGTGTGATTGAAACACTGTCTGAGCTCTCAGTCGAATATGATCCAGAGCGCGTGGGTGTAAATATTGTCGTGTTGTTTAATCGCGAGCAGAGCAACCCACGGGTGAACATCAGTTTGCGTAATTTGAATCTCGATCGTATTTTGCAGTTCGTCACCCAACAGGTGAACTTCGCCTACGACGTAGGTGCAGATGCAGTCACCGTCGCTCCCAGCGATGGCTTAGATGGTACATCTAATACCATTACCGAGTTCTTCCCGATCTCACGCGCAACTGTGATTCGTTTGACTGGATTTCGTGATGGTGGCGGCTCGTCCGGTGGCGGTTCAGTCGATCCATTTGCAGCCCCCTCCAGTGGTGGTTCCAGCGCACCTTCGCAAAACGACGAAGTCGAGGCATTGCAAGTCTTCTTCCAAAGTGCAGGCGTTAACTTTGATATTCCCGGCGCGAGTCTCGCATTTGATGGTGAGCAACTCATCATCACACAAAGCCGCCGCAACCTTGAGCGCATGCGCGTCATTCTTCGTAACTACAACGAAGTGAAGCAGGTCGAAATCGAATCGAAATTCCTCGAAGTCCAACAGGGCGATTTAGATGAACTTGGTTTCGATTGGTCTGTTAGCAGTGACGACTTCCCAGTCTTCGCAGATCTAGGCCAGCCTGCACTGGATGCAAACGGCTACCCGATCACAGCGTATAATCGCAACTTCAATACTGGAAATCGTAATTTGAGTTCTACGTTTGCCGCTGGTAGCGGTTCCTCTGACATTGTGATTGATGGTGTCGTGACCGCATCAAATGCGCCACCGAATCTGACGACAGCGATCGACTTGGCCGCTGCTGCGTCGAATGTCATTACTTCTTCAGGATGGTCCGTTGCTGGGGCGAATGTCGATCTTGCGATCAGAGCGCTGTCTCGCAAGGCTGGTAGTGATTTGATGAGTGCGCCGAAGGTGACCGTGCTCTCCGGTAAGCGCGCCACTATCACTGTGGCGCAAGAGCTGCGTTACCCTGAAAGCTATGGCGACATCGAGTCGACTGTTTCATCGGGTGACCGCGATTCGGGTGGTGGCTCTGTTTCGATTACAGCTGGCACACCACAGGACTTCGTCACACGTAATGTGGGTGTCGAGATGTCCGTCACTCCAAACGTTGAGAACGACAATACCATCAGTTTGATCCTCGAGCCGCGTGTGACTGAATTTGAAGGGTTTGTCGAATACGGCGGCCCGAGTGTTGCGATTGCGGGTGATACCACGGTCACGGTTCCAGCTGGTTTCTATCAACCGATTTTCTCGGTTCGCGAAATCACCACCGAAGTCACTGTCTTCGATGGTGCGACCGTTGTGATGGGTGGTTTGACCCGTGACGAGGTGAAGACTGTGAACGATAAGGTGCCAGTATTGGGCGACATCCCTGTCCTTGGTCGTCTCTTCCGCTCGGAAGGGGTGTCTCGCCAGAAGCGTAATCTGCTGATCTTCGTCACTGCGAATCTCGTCAGCCCTGGTGGCTCGCCTGCAGGCCAGAACTACCGGAATGTGAAAGCGAATTCACTCTTCCAGAATCCTTCGATCATGACTCCATCCGGTGCCGTAAATCGTTCGATTAATTCAAAAAGCGGCGAATAATTTAGCCTAGTTCTGAAAGCTGGGCGATTCTCTCGGCCAGCTTTCTTCATTTTCAGTTTTTACAACTGTTAATTTTTGTGTTACACCAACAGGTGTTCTTCGGCAGGCGCATGTCCTTTATGAGCGCAACCGAACGAGCAATTACCCTTATTAAATTTAATTAATACGACGATGAAGTCGAAATCGCTACTTTTCTTATCCGCCGCCCTCTGTGCGGGGGTATGCCTATTGTTAAACATCCCAAGAGAGTCCGGTTCCCCGAACTCTTTAGACGACACAGAGGTAGTTGTAGGGGGGCAGCACGCAGGTCATGTGTCTGGCTGTAGCGATTGCGAGGTCGCAAAGCCGGAGTTTCCAGTTGCCAAGACGCAACCGTCGCTCGACCCGATCTTCAAGCTGACAGGTAGCCAAGGTGGCTTGGCGGTTCCACTCAATGCGTTTATCGTCCTTGAGGGGCAGGTGGTCGGAGCAGAACTAGCGATTCAAGCAGCAGGGCTTGAGCTGGCTGGTACGCTCACGCATGTGAGCGACGCCGGGGATCGTGGCAATTATATCGTCGAGTTGAACGATTCTGTCGGGCGCATGCATGTGGCCACATCCGACCGCCGCCTTGTCGGTGAGGTCTTTTTTTATGGCGATTCCCGCATGCTGCAGTTCCGCGAGTATTCGATGGATAGCGTGGAGCCGATGGTGGTGGTCGAAAGTGGCCGTATCAACGAATTTTACTGTGTGCCGTCTGGCACGTTGTATGGGCACTCAGGCCTGATGACTTCGGGTGCTTCCGGCCTGCTTGAGCCGCTGCCGAGCACGCTGCCGCCCTTTGAAGGGACGCCTGCTCCTTACGAAATCGAGAGCCTGTCGGGCTCGGCCAATGTACTCTATCTCGATTTTGACGGCGGTGCCTTCGGACAAGCAGAATCGCCACTGCTTCCTGGGCTTGTGGCGGCTTTACCGCATCCACGCGTGAATGATGAGGCCTGGGTGCGTGCCGTGCATGCACGTGTCGCTGAAGACTTTGCTCCCTTCAATATTAACGTCACCACCGCTCGTTCTAAATTTGAGGAGGCCGATCCCTGGAAGCGCATTCATGTGGTCATCACTCCGACCGACGATGCCGCACCTGGCACAGGTGGTGTGGCTAAAATCGGCTCTTTCGGTGTCGATGAGAGTCCCATCGTTTGGGTGTTCAACAACACCGAATACGCAGTGGCCTCCACGATTTCTCACGAAGCGGGTCACGCACTCGGTTTGGATGACGACGGCATCGCCGATGGCGATGAATATTATGGCGGGCACAATGGCGGCTATGCCCCTGGTTGGGCGCCGATCATGGGCGCACCCTGGGCGGATGCCGAAGGCGCGCTACTTTACGACGAAGTCGATCAGTGGAGCAGTGGCGAATATACCGGTGCCAGCAACGACAAGAATGACTTGTTCTTGATTGCAAAGCAACTCGGTTATGTGGACGATGAGTATATCGACCGCTTTGAAGAAGTGGCACTCGCTCTTCCTCTGACCATTGGCTCACTCGGAGGTGAAGAGATTACGGAAGAGGGCAATGTACGCGTCACTGGGGCTGGCCTCATCTCCAAAACCAACGATGCGGACGTATTCAAGGTGGAAGTCTTGTATGATGGCCCTTTGATTCTGACGGTCGCACCGCTGGATGTGGATGCTGCCTTACTTGAGCTGATGGATGAGGCTGGCACTTCGGGACGCTTGGAAGCCGGTGCACGGACGCAGGGTGCAAACTTGGCAGTAGGTATGGAGCTGGTGGACGACACTGGTATTCGTATTGCGACGGGCACAAACGATGGGGATGCCGATCTTGGCTCCTTGATTAATTTGGCAGATCTCGAAGCGGGCACGTATTACCTGATCATTGAAGGCGCAGGCCGAGGGGACGCTGCCGATGGCTTTACAGATTACGCAAGCCTCGGTGTATACAGTGTGCAGGCCGAGATGCTGGCCGGACCGATTCTTGTCTTAGGCTCCAACAAGGGCTACCAGCCGATCTCGAATGGCAGTGAGACGATCGATGTCCAGAATGCGACCGACTTTGAATTTTGGGTCGCAGGGAGCTCCAAGCCGAATACTTTTCAGATTTTCAACCCAGAGTCGCAGACGATCACGATCAACTCGATCACGCTGGCATCGACTGGTGCTATGATTGGCACTGACTTTGTCGTTTCCAATGTGCCAGCCACCGTCAAGGCGGGTAGCGGTAAGGACTTCACGATCGACTTTGCTCCGGCTGGTAGCGGCTATTTGGCTGGCGATGTGGTGACGATCGCGTATACGCCACTGAGCAGCGGCCTCCCTGCGACCTTTACTTTCACAGTCGGCGGCACGGCGATCTCGTCGGCCTCGCAAGATAACTACGAGATTAATGACTTTAGCACAGCTGCCGCGAATCTTTCGGCAGTCGAGGATACATGGCTGTCCAGCCATAAGGGGCTTGCGATGCAGCCGTCGAGGGATTTGCGCGACTGGTATCGTTTCTCAGTCGATGCAGCGGATGATCTGCTGACTGTTAATGTCAATTACGATACAACACTGTATGATCTCACTTTTACTCTGAAGGTTGCTGCAGGTTTTGGTTACATTGAACTGTTTTCCTCGAGTAATGGCAGTGAGTTGAATTATCTCATTCCCGCTGATAAAAAGGGTGTTTATACGGACTTTTATGTGCTGGTAGAGGCCGCAGATCACAGCGTGTTAAACACTTACGATCTCAAGTGGACCGCGATCTCGTTGAGTGGTGGCTTGGGTGAGGATTTCTACAATAATCCAAGCCGTGAAACCGCCTTCGATCTCTCCGGGCAGGACGGCGCGCCGCTTTCGGCCGTGCAGGGCCGTGGTATCCTCAATGGCGAGGACTGGTATAAGATTACCGTGGCGGAAGACCGTGCCAATGCCTACAACCGTCAGCTCTACGTGGCTGCCGTGTTTAACGATGTCGAGGGCGAAGACCCCGTAAATATCGATATCGAGGTCTTCACCGACGATGAATTTTTCTCGATCTTTAATCAGTTTCCGACCTCCTCGGTCTCAACTGATGCGGATAAGGAAGTGGTGACTATCGGCACATTCGTGAAGCTTGAAGACTATGTCGGCGAGGATCGCACCCCGTTTGCCAACAATGTGGTGATGGGCGTGGTACCGGATACTTACTACATCCGGGTGTCCTCACCGAATGACTATACCGGTAGTTCCTATGATCTGACGGTAGCCACCTTGAGCGATGATAATTACGAAGTCATTGATGAAGCGGGCACCGAGAATGACGAGCTTGAGGATGCCTTTGAGCTCGGTGAGAGTATTATCGCGACCTGGCTCTCCGATATCGATGGTGCCGGAACCATGGCGAACTATAATTCGGATCCGGCCAGCCCTGAAGATACTTTTGAGAATACCGGCGACGATGATTGGTATCAATTCACTCTGCCGACCGACGAGACTGTCACTCAGTTTAGCGTGGAATACGACTTCGTGGCGGATGCCGGTATTGTGGCGGTGCATGATGCAGCCGGAGATTCACTTGCCACTGCTAGTTCGTCGTCGGGTGTATTAACGATCGATAACCCGACCGGCTCGACTTTCTATATCGAGGTGACTGCGACGAACAGCGTGATCGCCAACCTGTCCGGTTACGATTTTCGTGTGACTGTTTCGGCCTTGCCGCCGGTAAACGAGGTCGAGGATGACCCGTTTGAAGACAATGATGACTATACCGAGCCGTATGATTTGAGAGGCTTGGAAGGCTTGTCGCTCGCTGCGGCAGGGAGCTATGGTGTGCAGTTTGACCCGGACTGGTATCTAATCAAGGTGCCGGCAGGGGCGAACCAATTGCAGATTGATTGCCTCTATGATTCGTCGCAGGGCGATCTTGAAATTGCGCTGTGGAAAGGATGGGGCGGTACACTACCCATTCTCTCCGAGGACATTCCAAATGGTAAACGTATCCTATGGAATGCTGAGGACTCCCTCGCACTTGCAGAGGGCAACTATTTGCTCGAGGTCACCGGTGACAATCTCGGCAACTTATATAACCTCAGCTGGGATATCGCCCGTGCCGACGACAGTTACGAGCCGAACGACGACTTTGCTTCGGCACGCGATTTAACTGCGACGCCGCGCCAATGGCTGAACAAGGTCAACGGCCTGGGCATTCAGAAGGACGTCGACACCTACAAGATCGAGGTGCCTGTGGGCTCTGATACCGCACAGTTGCAGATCCGCACGTTCTTCGATCCTGCGGAGGGAGACATCGATCTCGACCTGTATTATGTTGAAGGCCCCGGTGAATACGGCTGGATTGAGGGTTCCGTGAACTCCGATGCGGTCGAGGAATTGACGATTCTGAATCCGCTCGCGGGAGAATATATCGTCAAACTTCATTACCGGGATCAAGGTAATGAATATGATCTTTGGTGGGCTCCGTTCACTCAAAGTGAGGTGGATGCTATCGAGCTGGCCAATGACCTTTACGAAGATAACGACACGTTGGGCACTGCCTATCCGCTGGGCGGCGACGAGGTGATCTTGGCCGGAATCTTCGGGCAGGGAACACAGTCTGACGACGATTGGTATGCGATCACCGTGAGTGATAATAATCTCGGTATCGACATCGAGTGTGAGTTCCAGCCGCAAAACGGTGATATTGATGTCGAAATCTACGATGCCTTCGGTGGCTTGCTCGCACGTTCGGCGACGGATGAGGGACCCTCAGGCCCGTTTGATACTGCGTTTGAAAACATCGGCTTCGGTGCTTCGCTCCCTGAAGGCACTTACTATATCCGTGTCTATGGCGCGAATCTCGGCAATCCTTACAATCTTTACTGGGTCGAGCGCTCGCCGGATGCATTTGAGCAAGACGATACTCTGGAAACCGCGACTGACCTCGTTACTGAGGAGCAAACAGTCTTGCGTGTCGAAGGCACTCAGTCGGATGACGATTGGTTCGAAATCGAAGTCGTGAGCGACACCGCATTCCTCACTGTCGACCTCGAGTACGTGCACGCCTTCGGCAATATCGATTTTGAAATCTACGATGCCACAGGCGCGCTGTTTTGGTCGCCACCGGTGGCTCCGGATGAGAATCGCCCCGATGCGGCTGAGCTGATCAACCCTTTTGTGGAATCGACCTTCATTGCTGTGACATCCGGCACCTATTACATCAAGGTCTTTGGCGGTCCGACGACGACCTATACTGAGGAAACTCCGGCATTCGACACCCCGGGCGGTAACCGCTGGAACTCCTATACACTGGAGTGGGGCGTCATTGAGGATGACGACTACGAAAGCGTGGATCAGAATGGTGTCGCGATTCAGAATGATACGCGCGAGGCGCTGCGTGATTATATAAACGTGGAGGGGGATCCGGCGAAGGCGCAGCATCTATCCGATTTGTCTGGAGGCACAGGGGTGACAATCAATGCCGTTCAGTTTGATGATGATTGGTATAAGTTGACTGTGACTCCCGGTAATGCGGTGCTCACTGCCTTGATTCGCTATGAACTCGCTCTTGGCGACATCGATCTTGAGCTTTATAATAGTGTAGGTGCCTCGTTGATTGGTGCAGAAGTAGGTGAACGAGATCCGTCGACGATTACGGAAGAGGCCCCGGCCACGAAGGAAGACAATCGAGATGTACTTGTCCATTTTGCACCTGATGCGCTTGGAGGGATTTATTACCTCAAGGTGACTGGGCCAGGCACGAAGGACTCGAACTATGAACTCGTCTGGAATGAGCTGCCGAGTGACGATATTCACGAAGAGAATGACGACGGTGCCTCTGCAACTGAAATTCCCGAAGACCTGGCCTTAGCAAATTTAACATCGAGAGTCAGTGAGACCTTCTCGGCAATTGATTTGGATGACGACTGGTATTCATTTGATATGAATCCGGGTGAAGTCCAATTTGCTGTGTCGCTGCTCTTTAACCATGCGAAGGGGGATATGGACTTTGAGGTCTATGATGATGATGATCCGTTAGCGGAGCCACTTGCGCTTGCTGATAGTCTGACGGATGATGAATTTCTTATTTTCCGTCCGCTGCCAATTGGCGGCACGTATTATATTCGCGTTTTTGGCGATAACTTGGGCAACGACTATACAATCCAGTGGGCGTCCTCCTTTGTGGATATCTACGAAAGCTCCACGGGCAATAATGTGATCGGCGACGCGACTGACCTGCTTGGGCAGGAAGGCCTGCGAATGAAGGATGGTCTCGGCTATGCGACTTCCGGTGACGACGACTGGTACCAGATCGAAATCGCGGCGGGCGATGATGGTGTGATTGTCGAGGCCTTCCGCGAGTTTGCATCGGCTGACGGTTTTGTTGTAGAGCTGGTGAACAGCTCAAATGTAACCGTCGCTTTTGCCTCACCCGGGCCTGAAGTTAACCCTGCTCCAACTGTGCAGCGTATCCGTTACGAGGGGCCTGCTGGCTCCTATTATGTGCACGTCATTGGCGGCCTGATGGGCAATGTCTACGACCTGCTGTGGAACAGTTATCTAGAGGATGTACTCGAGTCCTCTGGAGAAGGCAGCAAGGAAGAAAAGAAGGATGAACAGAACGACGTGCCGGATGATCCTCGTGGTCTTCAGTCCACGAAGATGAATGAAACATATTATACCCCGCCTGTCGATGGCCCTTCGCCTAACTTGGAGCTGGTGCTGCTCGACGAGCTGACTCAGGCGGATGAGGACTGGTACACGTTTTACGTCGACGATGAAGACACCATCCTTGGGGAACCTGCGGATGACACTCTGATCATCAATGTTGAGTTTGAGCATATTCAGGGCGACGTGGACATGGCGCTGTATTTCCTCGGAGAATCAGGCGGCGATCTGGCTGTGCTGGTAGATACATTGGATGGCTCCGAAGATGTGATGGGCCTTTCCAGAGACGATAACGAGCAGATTCGCATCGATACTGGCCTGGCTTGGGGGAAGTATCTCCTGTGCGTCTACGGCCATGACGTGGAGGATGTGAAGCCGGATGCGTTGCCGATCACCCGTACGATTGATCCTTCCACGGATGATACGACCGCCCTGGGCAATACCTATTCACTGCGTTGGAACAGTGGCTATACGGACGGATTTGATACGCCGCTTACCAATAACGACTTGGCCAGTGCGACCGACCTTGGCTTCCTCGATGACTTGAATGGTCCTAGGGAGAGGGATGACCGATTCCTGACTCAGTTTGATGAGGACTGGTATCAGATCGAGGTGCGCTCAGATACTGTTCATCAGCTCTATGCACGCATCGACTTCGAGCACGTGAAGGGCGATCTGACGCTGCGCTTGCTGGACGAAAACGGGAATCTGCTATTGGAGTCCACTACCGCGCTTGACCGTGAGGTTCTTCTCCCCTTTGGCGATGGCACTGCGACGTATTATCTGCAGGTGGTGGGCGAAGATCTTGGTACGCCGTATAATCTCTATATGCGCGCTTATAATGACGACATTTACGAGGATAACGACACCTTCGATACCCCAGCGGATGTGCGTGGTGAGCAAGATGACCTGATGACTCGTTTGGCGACTGGGGTTGAGAATATTGCCGATACCATCTTTGAGCGTGGCATCATCAGTGGTATTCAGTTGGATGATGACTACTACCTGATTACAGTGCCCAATGATTCGGTGCACCTGAGTGTTCGCTTCTTCTCGAATATCGGACTCGCTGGCGACTTTGACGTAGGCTATACCGTCCTTTCGATTGACGAAGTGGCCCGTTCCACGGCAGCGGAAAGTTATAATCTGATTGATCCGGAGGGATCCAATTACGTCATTCACGTGACCGGTGATGATGTTGGTACGCCTTACGATCTGGTATGGGAGATCGATAATGTCGATAAGTACGATAGTCGCGGTGGAATCTCTTATCCGAATTACTTCTCTAACACTGCATTCGATGAGGTGAGCCAGTCTAGTCATAACAATGATTGGGAGAATGCCTACGATTTGATTCCGACGCCGCGTCTTGCTCCGACGTACGATAACAAGATTAAATACAAGACTGCGATCCGGGATTTGATCTACGATGAGGCCGTTTTAGCCACTCGCTATAACAGCGGCTCCAGCGATAACCGTGACTTCGCAGTCGGTCACGCCACGCAGCAGGATGATGACTGGTATCGTGTACAAATGCCTTCCTGGGAGCTGGTCACGGCCAAGCAGGGGACTAAGGATATTAAAGTTCTGAAGCGCATCTATAATACCAGCCTTCAGGTGGATCTGGCCTATGAGCATGCCGACGGTAATATCGATGTCGAAATCTACGATGTGGATGACCTAGGCGATGACGATGTCACCAATGATGTGTTGACCCTGCTGTCCGCTCTTTCATTGGCCGACGACAACGTCGATCTCGAATCAATCCGTGTGCCAGTGGATCCGCTCAATGAAGACCGTGTCTATGCAATTCGTGTCTCTGGTGACAATATCGGCAATGACTACAGTCTGATTTGGGAGGAACGCACGGATGATCTCTATGAAGTGAACAATTTCGTAGACACATCGCACGACCTGACTTTGTCGTCCGATGTCGGGGATGCTGCCACTGGACCACTTAACTTTAGTTCCACTGAAGGCAAGTGGTTGCACGAGTTGTGGCAGCATAACGATGCCAATGGCAATGGAACCATTGAAGCGGGTGAGATGATGAATCGTCGCTATGGCAATCAGAGCACCGACGACTGGTACGCGGTTGCGGTTTCGGATGGTAGCGAGTGGCTCGAAGTTCAAGCCAACTTCTACGCCGACGATAATACGGACCATACATATGATCCGGATGATCTGGACTTCGCGATCGATCTCTACCGTCTGGTAGAGGATACGACACTCGGTATCCGTAAGCCGATTCTGATTGGCCGTATCAATGACAACGATAAGGAAACGGAACCGTTCCCAGCACGTCCGCATCCGATCGATGGCGACCTCGATTATCCTTTGACCGAACGAGATGGTGCCATTGATCTGGATACGGGTGAGCGTATCGAGTTTCGCAAGATTCCTTTAGTTCCGGATCTTCTTGTCGAAGGTGGTCGTACGGGGGGGATCTATTTTATCCGAATCTTCTACGACAACCGGAACCATCCCTATACCTTCAAATGGGACGACAATGAGGCTGATCTCGGAGTTGTGGATCGTTCGGATGCCAATATCATCGACGACTACCTGAACGGTGCTTGGTCCTACATTCCGGATCTGACGTTGCCGGAAGATATCTTGAATCCAGGTGCTGGAGATGCGAACGGTAACGGCTATCCAGACTGGTTCGAGGTCGCTCTGGTTCTGAATCCAGATGATTATGCGATTCCAGGTGAAACCGTCGAAGCTGGGTCGAATCTACGGGATGCTGTCGTAGGGATGATTCGAACCGTAGATGCCAATGGCGTTGAGGATGAATATTACACAGTCACTTATCTCCGAAGCACCGAGGCGGTCGCGCTTGGCTTTGAATTTACGGTTCAACAAAAGCAGAACTTGGCCGATCCGGTATGGGGAGATGCCCTTGCTGAACAGGAGGTCTCTGTTGAAATAGTCGCACCAGGAATCGAGCGTGTCGTTTACCGGGCACCGGTTCCGACGGATGAACAGCCAATGTATTACTTCAGGGTTAGTGTGACGGAACCTGCGATTCCGTAATGCATCAATTCATTTGAAAGCTTTCAAACGCCACCCGAGACCGGGTGGCGTTTTTTTTGAAGGACATACCGAACGCTTCGTGGACTACCGATGGCTTCCACTTGTGTAAGCGGGAATTGATCCACCCAAGGTTCAAGCGGTAAGCGGACAGCTAAAGCGTGGGCTGCCGATGGCCCGAAGTCGTCAGACTTTGGAGCGTCGGGAGATGTGTACTGTGCCTGGTAGCCGAAGTCGTCAGACTTTGGAGCGTCGGGGGGCGTGCGTGTGGTTGTGTAGCCGAAGTCGTCAGACTTTGGAGCGTCGGGAGATGTGTACTGTGCCTGGTAGCCGAAGTCGTCAGACTTTGGAGCGTCGTACCGAGGGCAGTGCCAACTCAGGTTGAAATAGTATGCTGGTAGAGCTTCCAGAACTGCTCGTTGAATTCGGGGGCTGTTCGCTCCAGACGTGGATAGCCGGGAATGAGCGCTCCTGTATATGGATACGTCCGCCAGTCTTCCACGATTCCTGCTCGAACGGGGTTCTGTAGAATGTAGTGAATAGTATCTTGATAGATGCCTTTTTCGCGTTCGTCACTTGTAACGACGTGGTCATGAGCTTGTCGCTGCCAATGACTGGCCCCCAGGTGTGGAGTGAGTTCCTTGCGAAAGAATTTTGTCGCACGAAGTTGGTCCGACTCTGGTGATTGTCCGATCCAGAAAATATGAAAATGATCGGGCATCAAGCAATAGACTGGAGTCGCGAGCTGATAGCGGGCGCAGGTGTGGCAAAGGAGCTCACGGAAATTCGCATGAAATATTTGGCTGAGCGGTAGCGGTTGCCTGTTCTCGGTGGTATGGGTCCAAAAGACGTAGGCCAGTCCGCAGTAGAAATGCTTCGGCAACCGGGGGAGTTTTCCTTTCATGTCTTTAAGACTGTTCCGTGCAGATGTTTGAACGAGGTTTTTTTGTGGATACTGTCCAAAGTCTGACGACTTCGGCTACAGGTGCAAATGTTCGAACCAGGTTTTTTCGTGAATAGTAGCTGATCCGAGCCAGTCCGCTGGCGACAACCCTAAATCGTAAGATTTTGGAGCGGGCTTAAGGCGGGCACCTGCCAAAGTCTCACGACTTCGGCTACAAGAGAAGTCGCGTGTGCCTCACGTAGCCGAAGTCGTGAGACTTTGGAGCGATGCCTCACGTAGCCGTTCCGAGGCGGAGCCGACAAGACCGCTCACGCAGAGAAGCGCAACAGTCGTGAGACTTTGGAGCGATGCCTCACGTAGCCGTTCCGAGGCGGAGCCGACAAGACCGCTCACGCAGAGAAGCGCAACAATCGTGAGACTTTGGAGCGATTGCTGGTGCAAACCGGTAAATTCACGCTGCGCTTACGCTCTTGTCTTTCTCCTGAATGCGTATATCTTATCACTGATATGATCGATCTCGTTAAAAAAACAATGTTGGCTAGTGTAGGTTTGGCCGTCGTGACGAAGGACAAGGTTCTGGAGTCGCTCGATGAATTAGTGCAAAAGGGCAAGCTGACGAAAGAGGAAGCTGCCGCGGTGTCCGATAAAATTGTGGAGGAGGGCAAGACGGAGACCGAGAAGGCTAAGGTCGAAGCCAGTAAGCTCTTTATCGATATGCTCAACCGCGCCAATGTCGTGACTAAGGATCAGTACGATGCGCTCGCCGCTCGTGTGACCGACCTCGAAGGCAAGCTGCATAAGGAGTTTCCAAATTCAGAGTAGCGGAGCTACTCTGAATTTGGAGGTGGGAAATACAGCGGAGCTGTAGTATGAAGGTGGGAATTACAGCTTCGCTGTAGTATGAAGGTATTAAGGTGGAAAAGTGAGTGAAGGTGGGAAAGTGGGAAAGTGGGAAAGTGGGAAAGTGGGAAGGTGTGAAGGTGGGAAGGTTTGAATGTCTAAAGTATGAATGTGAGAATGTTATTCTATGTCTGATTTTGCTGAGCGTTTTGAGGATCTGCGTATCTGGCAGCAGGCTCGGGTTATTGCGAATGAGGTCTATGATGCACTGGGGGATTGCCGAGATTATGGATTTCGTGATCAAATTCAGCGTGCTGCTGTTTCGTCGATGAATAACATTGCAGAAGGTTTTGAGCGCCGTACGTCGAAAGATTTCGGGCATTTTCTAGACATAGCGAAAGCCTCTTCGGGCGAAGTCAGAAGCATGCTTTACCTCGCGGAGGACCAGAAGTATTTGAGTGCTGAAGTTGCCGGTGGCATGCGAAATAAGAGCTTCCGGCTCTCGGCTGGAATTGCCGCTTTTAGACGAACGTTGTAGTGAGTCCATTCCATCTTTGATTTTTACCTTAATACCTTTCAACTTTCTTACCTTCATACTACAGCTTTGCTGTATTTCCCACCTTCCCACCTTCCCACTTACACCTTCAAACTTTCCTACCTTCTTACTGCAGCTTCGCTGCATTTCCCACTGCAGCTTCGCTGCACCCAGAAATGAAACCCTTTAATTATCTATCCAATGCGGTCCGAGCGCCCGAGATCGTGGCGATTTTGGTGCGTTGGGGGTTTGAGGATTTGTTGCTGCAACTGGATACGCAGCAATTTTTGCTGCGCAATTTGGTGCGTAAGAAGGTCACGCACCTGACGCCTTACGAGCGGGTGCGCAATGCCTGCGAGGAGTTGGGGCCAATCTTTGTGAAGTTCGGCCAGATCTTGAGCACCCGGCCGGACCGCTTACCGGAGCCACTGGTGATGGAGCTCAAGAAGCTGCGCAGCCAGGTGGAACCGCAGGCATTTGAAAAGATCGAGCCGGTGCTGCTGAAGGACCTGGGCTGCCCAATCGCTGAGGTGTTCGCGCATTTTGAGCCGACTCCGGTGGCGGCTGGCTCACTGGGCCAAGTATATAAGGCTAAGCTCATTTCCACCGGCGAGTGGGTCAGCGTCAAGGTGCAGCGCGCGGATATCCACAAGACAATTTCGGCGGATTTGGAGATCATTGGTTGGTTTGCCAAGCAACTGCATGCACGGGTAGCAGAACTGCGTCCCTATAATCTGCCGATGTTGGTGCAGGAGGCGGAGAAGCGTTTACAAGAGGAGCTGAATTATAACAACGAAGCGGACAATGCGGAGATTTTTAGCGCGCTCAATACGGATAATGAGCGCGTCTTTGCGCCGAAGGTCTATACCACCTTCACCACGCGCCGATTACTGGTGACGGAATGGGTGGACGGGGTCGCGCCCGATCAGGCGGTACTGCCGGAGGCCGATGCCTGTGAGTTGGCAAAGCAAGGGGGCGAATCGGTGTTTCACCAAATTGTTGGCACCGGCTTTTTCCATTCAGATCCACATTCTGGTAATATGCTGATCACGCCAGATCAGCGCATTTGTTGGTTGGATTGGGGGCAGGCGGGGCAGATCACCCTAGAAATGCGCTATTTACTGGTCGATCTGTTTGCCGCAATCACTGATCGCAACGCGGCGAAAGTGATTCGTGTGGCAGAACGGATGGCGGTGAATAATCGCCGGATTGACCGCCGACGCGTGGAGAAAGAGGTGACGTTTTTGTTAAACAAGCATCGCGACTTTGGCCCGTCTGGCACCAAGATCGGCACGGTTGGGCTGGAGATGCTCTACATTTTCGGCAGTAACGGCATCGAAGTTTCGGCTGATTATGCCTTACTCTCGAAGGCGATTCTGAGTGTCGAAGAGGCGGCCCGTTCGTTGGACCCCAATTTCGATATTCTCAGTGTGGCCCAGCCGTTCTTAGTGAAACTGAATAAAGAACGTTGGAGCGTCGAAAGTGTCACGCGGCAGACGCTTTATCCGATGTTGGCGATGTTTCGCCGCATGCAGCAGATTCCTGAAAATATGCAGCGTATTTTGCAGCGTATCGAAGAGGAAGATCTACAAATCAATTTTCATCATACCGGCACAGAGAATCTTGAAGCGACCTTCAATGCCTCAATGAACCGCCTGACGGTCGGCATCATTATCGGCTCTTTGTTGATCGGCTCGTCGCTGATCATTACCACGGGCATTGGACCACTGCTGTGGGGCTTCCCCGCGATCGGCATCGTCGGCTTCCTCGTCTCAGGATTACTCGGGATGTATATTGTGATTTCGAGTCTACGCAATCACCCATAAATTGAAGTCGCTTAACTGTTTTGTTGCGTGGCAAGCCGAACTGCACTGTTGCCCTGGTTGTTTTATCTGACGACCTGAGTGTGCTCGGACGGAGGCTTGTTCTTTGACCCAAGGGCGATCAAGCTGTGAAGTCGAAAATGGCTTTGTAATCCCCTTCATGTATCTTGCGCATTCACAGCATCAGAATGTAAATGGACCAAAAGCGGGTCACACCGAGGGTCTCTGCCGAAGTAATAATGATAATTCTGTGAGGAACGCGCTGCGCCCCGTCCGTAGTCGATTGGGTCAAAACGCAGCTCCATCGGATGCGCATTGTTTATGCGCAGTGGCGCCAGTCATCGATGCCAAGCATGCGCAGCGGAAGGGGGAGATGAAAAAAAAGCTGCTTTTGTGGAAATTTAATTAGTAATTTACAGCACACTCTGTATAATTTGTGTAGTTGAAGTATTGCAAATTTCCTAATTTAACTAACCTAAGCTACGTTTGCGCTTTATTCAAACTTCAAAACTTCAAAACTTCAAAACTTCAAAACTACAAAAACTATGAAAACCCCG
>CALKBZ010000046.1 GCA_937775295.1 uncultured Opitutales bacterium | reverse complement strand
AGACCGACGTCGTTGCCCGAGTATCACAGCGCCTGCGATGAGTGCTGCACCAATGACTAGGCGCACGAGGGTCTCGGTGCTGGTGTTTTCAATCTCACCGAAGACAAACAGAGAGCTGAGCACGGCAAGGGGGACGACCGCGTTATTAAATGCGGCGAGGGTGCCGGGATTGCTGCGGGCCGCACCTTTATTCCAGAGAAAGAAGCCGAGGCCGGAGGCGATGCAGCCGAGATAGAGTAGCGCTTGCCATTGCGAGGCGCTGACTTCCAGCATTCCCCAGTCGGTGAAAAGTAGGCTAAAAATCGCTGCGCAGAGTGTGCCGCCAAGGGTGAGGAAGGCGAAGCAGTTGTGATCGTTGATCTCTGGATGCTGCCGTTTCCAGTCGCGGTAGGCGACTTGGCCATAGGCGAACGCGAGTCCCGCGAGTTGCATCAGTGCGAAGCCGATCCAGATATCACCCGAAGGCGTGCCTTTGGCTTTGATGATCGCGGCGCCGAGCACCGACAGTAGGGCAGCGAGCAGGTAGCGCGGCGTAAATTGGCGTTGTCGCGCGTCGTGGATAAGTACGACGTAGACCGGCGTCAGCACGGTAAACAATGCGACGAGGTGTGAGGGGATGTATTGAAAGGCTTTGATGTAGCAGACATACATCAGCCCGAACTGAATCGCGCCGTAAGCGATGAGCCGCAGGCTGTCTTGCGTGCCGATTGCTTTAGGTCGAAGCCAAGGCAGGAAGAGTAGGGTGGCGCAGCCGAGTCGTAAGGTGGCGACGAAGTAGGCATCCACGCCCGCCAAGGCACTGCCGATCAGACCAAATGAGAAGGCCCAAATAATAGAGACGATGGCGAGGTAGAGCATTGGGAGACTTGAGGAAAGAGAGCTGAGACTTGAGGAAAGAGAGCTGAGACTTGAGGAAAGAGAGCTGAGACTTGAGGGAGGAGAGCTGAGACTTGAGGGAGGAGAGCTGAGACTTGAGGGAGGAGAGCTGAGACTTGAGGGAAGAGAGCTGAGGCTTGAGCTAGAGAGCTGAGGCGGTCGTTTAGGGGGATGATCGGATCCTCAAAATGATATAAAAAAAGAGCCTTGCCGCGGTGCGGCAAGGCTCTGGTTCGTCAATTTATTTACCAGCGGTAAGTCGCGCCGATCGAGACTTGGTCGCTGCGGCCCGGTGTGCCGGGTACTTCTTCGTAGTCGTCGTCCCAGGCGTTGTCGATCGCAACGAAGAGCTCAAGGCCATCGACTTGTGGAGGGAAGACACTCACGCCAATATGGGTGAACAGCGCTTCGTTGTCGCTGCCGCGTAGATCATTGTCTTCTTGGCTGCGCCATTCGTTGTCGATGCGCACTTGTACGGCCTCACAGGGAGTCCAGATGGCACCGAGTGTCACGCGGTGGTTGGCGTAGTTTAGCGCGTAGAAGCTAGCGTCGATGAGCTCATTACCATAATCTTCATCCTTATCGAGGAAGGTATAGCTGGCGATCGCTTCGATCGTTTCCCAACGCTTGGAGGCGATCAGCTCGACGCCAAAGGTTTCGATGTCGACGGCGTTGGCTTGGCGAGATGATGAGCTTGATTCCGAGTAAGTCCAGTCGACCAGACCATCGTCCCAGCGGTAGAAGATTGCGCCTTCGAAGCTCCATTCATCGCGTTTGATGGCTCCGCCGAGTTCCAGATTCTGGCTGATTTCACGATCGAGTTCATAGTTGCTAGCGAAGCGTCCACTTTCGCCGCCGCCGATCGCTCCGTAGCCTGCGACTTGAGTGGCTTGGGCGTAGGAGAGGTAAACTTTTTCGGATTGTCCGTTAGTGTCGATGTGGTCCCAAGTGATGTCGGCGATCGGAGAAACTTCCGAGCTGTCGCGATTGGTGTTATCGAAGGTGGCACCTGCACGGAAGGTGAGTGCCTCATTTTCCTCCAATTTTAGGCGATATTCTGGCAGAACGCTGATCTTAATATAAGAGCGTGAAGTGAAGTCACCTTCTTCGAGTGCACTAGTTGGATTACCATTGAATTTTGCGTTGGAATCGATGCTGTCGGCGGTGAATTGTGCCGAGTGATTAATGGTAAAGGCCTCATTGAGTTCATGTTGTCCAGCTAATGCCAATGCGCCTGATTTTGTTTCATGGGTGGCATTATAATAAGAAGGGTCGTTCCTTCTTAGGACGTAATAATCGTTGTTCCGGCGGTAGTAGCTGCTCAATTCCCAGTGGCTGTCAGTGCCGTAGTTTTGCTGGTGATTAATGGAGAAAAGGCGTGTTTTGAGATTCTCGGTTTCGTGGTTTGACAGTGTGGCGGTGTACATCCCCGGCCAGCCGAATTCCTTTTCCTGATATCCCGCAAAGAAATCGGTCTGCGAGTTGGGGCCGACAAGCTGCACACGGCCGGTGGTGCGGTCGAAGTCGTGGTCACCGTATTGGATGGTGCCATCGCTCTCGGAGCGGGAGGTCTCGATTTCAGCGCCCCAGCTCCAGTCTTCGGCATTGGCTAAGGTGCCAGTCACTGCGTGGTGCAGGCGTTGAAAGTTTAGGTCGTGGTCGCCGCCGCCGAGCGTGGCGCTGCCGCCGTCTTGGATTTGGCTCCAGCCGTAGCTGATGGTGCCGACAGTGCTATTGAAGCCGTAGAGCGCGTTGTCTCCCGCAACCAGCACGTCTGGAGTGGTGAGCATTTCCGGTGCTATTGGCAGCTCGGCCGAGTAGTGTCCGGTCTGTGGATCGATGAGCGTGGCGCTGCCGACGCGAAAGCCGGTGTTTTCAAAAATGCCGCCGCGAATCGATACGTCGCCTTGCGCTTCCGCCATGTTGCGTGACTGAAAGTCGATGCGCGGGTTGAATTCTAGATTCGAAACGGGTGTCTCGTAAGTGGTTACTGGGCGCAGGTTGGCGACCTCTTGTCCGTGAATGACCAAGGTCGGGAGCGCTAAAATGGCCGTGCCCTCGAGCTCGGTGGTTGCTGCCTGTTGTGCAAAGGCTGCGCTAGAAAGTGCGAGTGCTATCAAAGCGCACGAAGTGAATGATTTTCTGTTCATCCATGATGCAAAACGTGTTTGTTGCTCGGTTTCAATTGTTAATTGAATTTATTTTAAACTTAACAATAGCAAGTGATCACAAATTGCTGTGCCGCGGCATGGCACCGGAAGGGGCACAAGATCGCAATCGACCGAAGACAGACTAAGGCCTGCTTGGCCAGCCGAGTTTAGGCTAGGCCGTGGCTATGCAGGACTCAGGTTCAAATCATGCAGTGCCTGCAGCTCTTTTAGCCAATGCGCATCAATTCCGTTGGCTGCAGCTAAGAGTGAACCGACGACGACACCCCGATGACAATTATCTCCGCCGCAATGTGCATTTGCCAGCACGCCTGCGCTGAAGTTGTCGGCGTATTTCCAGCATAAATAAAGGCTCGCGGTGAATGATTCTGGTAAATAGCACGCCATGGTTAAGTGCTTGCCGATGACTGCACGATCTTCGAATAGAGACCATGTATCGAATTGACTAGGAGTCGCCCATGCGCGGCCGTGTTCGGCAATTGCGGCGCGCAGGTCGTTGCCATTCTGCACCTCGGCAAGGATGCGGCAGAGTGCTTCGGTTGCACGTACGACGTGTTGATTGCGGTGAGTTAGTTGTACGTGCCCAGTCGCGGTGGCGATTTGTGCGTCTAGCTCCGTGACGCGTATGTGTTCGAGCGCCGCGAGTAGCGCGGGCACGTGGCTCAGGCCGCCGATGTGTAGATCGTCAATCCCGCAATTTAAAGGTGCTTTGCCTTGTGCGTAGTTGTCGAAAAATGCGCGGTGATATTCTTCTAGGTAAGTGTCGTGATGCCAGCCTGGCTCGAGCATTCGATCGATGTAGCGCTGCAGCCATTGCTCGGCGTCGTAGCTGCGATTTTCGCGGATCAGTTGGTATAGCTCTACACTCAACTTAAAGTTGATCGTGTTCTCTCCAGCTTTAAGGAATTGATGGTAGTGAATGCCGCGTTGGCCCCAGTATTGTGCTTGGTCGTGGAGGATATCACCGCGTTGGTTGCGCGGCTTATATTTTGACCGCCAGAGGATGCTGCCCGAGTGTGGATTCTTGGGTGCGGCATAGCCGTCCAGTGCTGGATAGTCTTGGTCGAGTCCGCGTGTGTCGTAATACCAATGCACGGGCATGGCGACTGCGTCGGCCACGAGTGCGCCGAGCATAGCATGTTGTAGAGTAGTCGTCATTCGGCTGGGTGGTGGAGCTTGATTGTTGGTGCGCGTCAAAAACGCAGTGTCTGATCTCGCTTGAAGCAATGCCCCTTGCTGACTCGGTCAACATTAGGAGTCACTTTTTAGCTTCTAATCATCGAGCGTGAGTCGTTCGATGCGGATATTGAGGTCGCGTTCGTAGCGGCGGATCAACTTCATTTCGTCTTCGCTGGCGAGGGAGAGCGCGTGGCCGCTGGCACCCATCCGGCCAGTTCGACCGACGCGGTGGATGTAATCGTCGGAGCTCGATGGCAGATCGACGTTAAAGATATGTGTGACGCCCTTAATATCCAATCCTCTGGCGGCGACATCGGAAGCGATGAGTACTTTGATTTCGCCGCTGCGGAAGCAGTCGAGTGCATTTTGTCGCTCAAATTTACTTAAGTTACCATGGATGACCGCGAGCTGTGGATGTCGCCGGGAAAGTTCGTCGCCAAGCTCTTCGGCGCTGACGTTGCGGTGGACGAATACGATGGCTCGTTCAGGCTTCAGTGACTGAAGAAGTTGCTGTAAGACTGCTGCCTTTGTTATGATAGCGTGTCTCGACGTAGCTGTGCTCAATGGCCGGTGCTTGGGCTTGCGAGGACCGTGCGGCGCGCCATTGCACGTCTTTGCCGATCGATTCCGCGATGCCGAAAGCACCTCCTTTTTGGGTCGCAGAGGTGAAAATTAATTGTCGGTCGCGTGGCGCCATTTTAATGAAGGCCTCGACGTCTGCGATTCTGTCGTCGGCGAGCAAGTTATCGGCCTCGTCGATCACCACGCTGCGGCATGCATGCAGTTTGAGTTTACGCGTGCGCCCCAGTTCGAGCATGCGACCCAGTGTACCGACGACGAGATGGGGCTTCTTTTTCAGCTTCTCCTTTTGGCGCAGCGCCGATGCGTTGCCGATCAAAAGCTGACTGCGAACGCTCGGGGTGGTACTCGATTCGAGCGCGCGGATACAATCGTGGATTTGCACCGCAAGTTCTTGAGTCGGCGATAAAATTGCGACTTGCAGATCGGTGGTGCTTAAATCGATACCAGCGAGTAGGGGCAGCAAATAAGCGAGTGTTTTACCGCTACCAGTGGGCGCGCTGAGCCAGATGTCCTGTTGATTGCGGACGATCGGGTAGCCCTCAATTTGAATATCTGTGGGCACGGTGATCTGCTGTCGCGACAGTGCTTCGATGCGACTGTCGCAGAGCCCGAGTTCTTTGAAGGTGCCCATGCGCGTGTAGCTAAGGCTGCTCAGGCGTTGCGACGAGTCGAAGGGTGAGCTTCGTTTCGCCGATTTCGATGCAGTCGCCGGATACGAGTTTTTTGCGCTTCTGTGTTTCCAGCACTCCGTTTAGCAAAACACGGCCTGCCGCGATCATGGCCTTTGCTTCACCACCACTGGCGGCGAGACCCTCGAACTTTAGGAGTTTGTGGAGCTCAATGGGCTCGCGGGAGATTTCAACATCTTTCATATCAAGAGAGCTTGACTGCGGCGTAGTCGTCGACGCAAGTGCCGAGTCACCCTATTGATTGCTTGCTTGCCGAGCACGGATCGGGGCCTGGATTCCCTTATTTGACCTTATGTCTCTTTTCAGTTGTCCTTTGTATGGCTCAAAATTAGACGTTCACTCTTTCGTTTTGTCCAGCAGCGGTTGCTGCGCACTCGCCACCTTTTTATGAACAACAAAAACTCTCTCAATTCAGACAAAGAAGTCTACAAGCAGTTACGCGCACAGTCTTGGGACGCTTTGTGGCTGCATGAGGCGCCCTTGTTTGATGCCGGCACTGCTGAGTACCGCTTAGCGCGTGTTGGTTTAGTTCGCGCTTTAGGAGTGGTGGCGCTGGAGAAGGGGACTAAAGAGCAAAGGAAGCAAACCCAGCAATGGCTGATGAGCCTGCTGGAGGATCCGCAAGAGAAAGTGCGTCGTTATGCGATGGTCGCGCTGCCCAAACTTGGCGGAAAAAAGGAGAGCGAGGCAGCCCTGCTGTCGTTGTTGGATCAGTCAACTGAGCCGCGCGAAGTGGCTCACTTAAGCCGCACCTTGGATAAAATTGGCGGTGAGGCGACTTTAGAGAAATTGGCGCATTTACAGGATAGCAGCGAGACACTGCAGCAAACCGAGCAAAAAATTAAGGCGCAATTGGCGCGTAATGACCCGTCGACCAAAGTGTTGATGAATGTTTCAATTCGAGATGCTCGGGGTCTGCGCATTCACTTACGCACTCGTCGTGGCATGGAGCCGTTTGTTCGGGATGAACTGTTAGCGCACCCGACGCTCAGTGAACGTTTTAAAATACTCAGAGTCAGTTCTGGCTGTGTCGCGATTTCTGCGGACCACGCATTTACACTGGGAGAACTTTACCAATTACGCACCTTCGGGTCGGTTAACTTCGTGTTGGGCAGCGCCAAGGATACTGCCAACGACGTTGCAGCGCTAGCCAAGCTCATTGCCTCGAAGCGAACTCAACGCTTATGCACTAAACTCACTGCAGGTCAGCCGCGTTATCGGTTGGATTTTATCCGCCAGAAGGTGACTCCCAGTAAAGCGCAAGCAGTGGTGAATCAGGCGTTTGCGCTGTGCCCCGAGCTACTCAATGATGCACGGCAAGCACCCTGGGCGATTGAGGTTTACCCTGAGAAGGTTGGTCTCTCGGTGGAGTTGAGCCCACGTATCTTGCCAGATCCTCGCTTTGCTTATCGGGTCGACGACGTGCCCGCATCCACACACCCGCAGTTGGCTGCCGCGATGGCTCGCTTGGCTGGCGCAGAATCTCAGGATGTGGTGTGGGACCCTTTTTGTGGCTCTGGCCTAGAGCTGATCGAGCGTTCGCTGTTGGGCGAGGTGAAGACGATCATCGCCTCTGATATTGATAAAAAGGCAGTCGCGGTCGCGCGGCTCAATTTAGAGTCTGCGTGTAAAGGTGGTGAAGCGCTGGCCATTCATCGTTGTGACTTCCTGAACTTTCGAGAGGTCACCAACATCGCTCCAGGTAGCGTCAGTCTGATCATCGCGAATCCGCCGTTGGGCCGCCGCGTGCGGGTTGACGATTTGCCAGGTTTGATTTCTAGTTTCTACCGAGTTGCTGCTGATACATTGTGCCCGGGTGGACGGCTGGTCTTTATCAATCCGCTGAAATTAGACAGCCCGGTGCCATCCTTGAAGTTGCAAGAACGCCATTTAGTCGATCTGGGTGGATTTAACTGCCGCGTCGAGAAATGGGTTAAATCGAGCTGAACCGTTGAATGCGGACATTGAAGTGCTGTTCGAAGTGACGAAGTAAGCAAGGGCACCAGTCTCTGGTATGCCAGTCCTACGAGTGTGAGGGATTTGGTGTACATGCCCATGACGTCGATACTGAGCGCGAAGCAAATACACATAAAAAAACGGGCACCTCATGTGAGGTGCCCGTTTGTGGAAAGTGCTATAAGTCGCGGCTACGCGGCCAGTCGTTTCTTGTTGAAGTGATCTGAGGCATATCCGTAGACAGCGATGATGATGAAGCAAAGCACCACGAGGAAGAATGAACCACGTGTGGCTGTTGTGCCCATGAAGCCATCCATGTCCAAGATTTGCCCTTGGAATCGTGTCATGAAGACGCCGCCCACAATCGCGAAGATAAGACCTGCGGAACCGAGCTTTGCATCTTCGCCTACACCATCCAAGGCCAGGCCGTAGATAGTCGGGAACATTAGAGACATGCAGGCTGAAACGAGAACCAGCGAATACAGCCCTGTCAGGCTGTGAATGTAAATCGCCCCAAGCGTGAAGGCAATCGCCCCAGTACTTAGAATCAGAAGAAGCTTACTTGGAGAAATATACTTGAGGAAGAATGTGCAGATAAAACGGCCGCAGAGGAAGATCACCATCGCCATGATGTTGAAGTTCTAGGCGGTCACTTTATCAATCCCCAGCTCGTTCTCGGCAGGCAATGCCATTGTCGCGTAACCGCCATAGAATGCCATCTGCACCCACGTGCTTTGTGCGTTTGTAATGACGAAAACATCTTTGGAGACAGCAACCAGTGGGTTGATCACATCATTAGCAAACCCCCCATAAGGAAAAAAGTGATGTCACCAAGATAAGGGAGATCAAGAAGTTGCGCGGTATCACCGGCGTGTTATCAGTTTGGCTCATAACTATATTGTTTTTTGAAGTTTGGGTTTGGTATAACTTTAAGAGTATTCTTCAGTTGCTCGTGAATGATTCGTGTTTTTTTAGGAAGCCTAGTTTTTGGAGCAAACAATCAAGGCGCAGTCGCAAGGTTTTTTGTTCGGTAATATTGGATTCATCTGTGTTTTTGTTTAGAAATGTGGGAATCGAGCTAGCTTTGCTGCTGTTCGAGTTGGGTGGGGCGTAGTTTGAATCGTTGTTGCTATTCGTGGAAGACAAGCGTGTGGAAACGACAGAGCGTTTCCCTCCACATGAATGCCGCGGGGCTTGCCTCGAGGATCATTACTGTTATGCCGATCTGGCAAAGATACGCACAAAAAAGCCGAGACTCGTGCGTGAATCTCGGCTTTGAAAGTGGTGCGGTTCTATTGAATTCGCTTGTTAGTGACCTGCTTGTGCGATGTTGGCGCCTTTGGTCTGACCAATTGCATTGAGTAGCTCGTCGAACCAAGGTGTGTCGATATTGAATGGCTTGCCGCCTGCGATACGCGGGAACTCGATCGCGCGCAGAATATTACGATCATCTTCGTCGTGGCCGATGACGCCACTCTCACCGACGACTGCGCAATCGACTGCGAGGTCGGTGCAGCTCTTGATCAGGCGGAGGTCATCTTTGTTAGCAGGTGCGGCGCGGGCGAAATAACCGCTCTTCTGCACGAGCACCTTCTCCGCATCGAGCATCTTGGCGAATTGCTCACCAAACCACTTGCCTGGGTTGACGGCATCGAGCTTGACGTGGCCAAATGCATCGCGAGGCACTTCTTCGCCAGCTGCTTCCATTTCTTTGATGATGGTTTCGACGCCAGCACCTTCAGAGATGAAGATGTTTACGTTGTCGTGTTCATCCATGATTGCTTTCAGTCGAGTGGCTTCAGCTTGGATATCAACATCCATTTCAGGGATGAAGACCGCGTGCACATCTTTGCGAATTGCGCTGAGGCCAATGGTCTCAGCCCATTCGAGTTGATTGAGACGTTTGCGGTAAGCATCGGCAGTGGCTGCGGTTAGCCAACCGCAGCTGCGGCCCATCACTTCATGGATGATGAGCATGCGCGGGTTGGCGTTGTGCTCGGCGACAACGTTTTCGAAATACTTGGCACCTTGTTCGGCTGCAGTCCATGCGCCGAGGCTTTGTGCGATGGGAAAGACATCGTTGTCGATCGTCTTTGGTAGTCCGACGACGGTGAGCGCGTAGTCATTCTCTGCCAGGTATGCAGCGAGGTCGGCTGCGGTGATATTGGTGTCGTCGCCTCCGATGGTGTGGAGCACATCAACACCATCCTTGGTAAGTTGGTCAGCTGCTACCTTAAGGGGATCTTCGCCTTCTTTGACTAGGCCGCGCTTGATGCAGTCTTTGACGTTGGTGAGTTTGACTCGGCTATTGCCGATCGGGCTACCGCCGTGATCGTGCAGCGTGCCTGCGTTGGCACGGATTTCTTCAGTTACCTGAATGCTGTCGCCGAGGAGGAGGCCCTTGTAGCCGCTGCGATAGCAAATAATTTCGATATCGGGATACAGCTCAGTGTAGCGTTCGATCAGTCCACCAACTGCGGAGGACAGGCAAGGTGCGAGACCGCCCGCGGTGAGGAGGGCGACTTTTTTTACGGATTTTGTTTCAGTCATCATATTTTTGGACGTGTTGAGATGGAAAAATAAGCTGCGCATTTTGTGGTTCCTTCGGGCGCATGCAAACCTGGATCGTCGATTTTAGCTGATTGGCGAATTATGCTGAATCGTTAATGTCGGGTATTAGCGACTCAGTCGCAGGGACTTGGCTTGTTTGCCGACTCTTTGAAATACTCAACGAGTTTATCGCTGACTAGTCGTTGCTCCTCAAGTGTGAGTGCTTGGTATTTACGTTCGTAGCCCCAGCCATAGCCCCAGCGATACCAATTGTAAAACCACGGGCTGCCGCCGAAGCGCACGCCTTGATACATCGCTTCGGCCAGCACGGAATCGCCAGTTGTAGTTAACACGCAGTCGCGGAGGCTGCGGTCGGCCTTGAGCCGTTGTGCCTCGGTGCCGCCTTGCCAATAAGCGATGTCGTGCTCGAGGCAGCAGTCGCACCAATCCTTATTCGTAATGAGTGAGCGGTCAGGGAATAGGGAGCATCCGTCGCTAGTGAAATCCTTGAGGGTGCTTGGGGCACTGTTGCAGCCCGCGAGCAGAAGCATGACGACGAGTGGCAGAAGATAGTAGTGCAGACGGATTCGCATGACTGAAATGCAGGTGGAGTTCCGCTAAATCGCAAGGTTAAGGGTTGTGGGCGTTGAGATTTTACGACGATTCGCCTTTCTGCTCGACGCAACCAGAGGTGTGTTTATCACATATGGTATGTGTTCCATGGTTTTTACAATTGCGAATCAAAAAGGTGGTGTCGGTAAGACGACGACTGCGATCAATCTCAGTTACGCCCTCGCGGAGATGGGAGTTCGGACGGTATTAGTGGACCTAGATCCACAGGCTAACGCGACGAGCGGTTTGGGCTTGGAGAAACTGGAGGGCGGCAGTTTGTATGGGCCGCTTTGTGGGGAAGGCACTGCGCTTGAGAAAGTTCAGCCCGTCGGGGCGAATGATAATTTGTTTATTATTCCGTCTGAGGTCGATATGGCTGCGATCGAGATCGAGCTGATTCAGCGTGATAATTATTTGGTGCAGCTGCGTGAATGCTTGGCTCCGCTGCGCGAGTCGGGTGACTACGATGCGATTATTTTGGACTGTCCACCTGCGCTCGGGATGCTCTCGATGAACAGTTTGGCTGCGGCGGATTATCTGCTGATCGCCCTACAGTGTGAGTATCTGGCGATGGAAGGCCTCGGGCAAATTTTGAAGGTAGTGGATAAACTGCGTGACGCGGGTGTGAACGATGATTTGGAGCTGGGTGGTATTTTGATGACGATGTTTGATCAACGCACCAACCTCTCTCACCAAGTCGTCGGTGAGGTCCGTAATCACTTCGACGAGAAGGTCTTTCGCTCGATGATCCCTCGCTCGATTCGTTTGAGTGAAGCGCCGAGTTTTGGGCAATCAATTTTCGAGTATGATCCCACCAGCACTGGTGCAAATGCCTACCGCTACTTTGCAGAAGAAGTGATCGAACGCTTCAGTCTCGGGAAATAGTTCTGCGTGGAAGCGCCACTCTTGTCGCCTCGGTATCAATTCTAAGGCGTGCGGGCGATTCGCCCTCGTTTACATTACGTCATGGGCGATTCGCCCGCACTCCTATAGCTGTCACCGCTCTTTCTTTTGTTCGATTATGAGCGATAAAAAAGCGACAAGAGTATCGCTTCTCCGACACACGTTGAGCTAAGTTGTTGGTGTAATGTCAGAATCTGAACCGACTTCGAGCATACCTGTGTTGAATGATTTTTGTGATCATCTCGCGTTGGAGCGGCGTGTTTCCGCTTATACGGTTCGTAATTATCGCGCTGCGGTTGAGTGCTTCGTGCGATGGATGCAGGGGCGGGGGCAATGGCATGACGATTTTACCGCGGTGCGGTCGCTGGATGTGCGTTCGTATTTAATAGCAGAGGGGCGAAGGCTGGCGCGTCGTACGCTGCATAATCATGTGTCGGGGCTGCGGGCATTTTATTTATACCTGCGTAAACAAGGCTTAGCAGATTCGAATCCGTTTACTGGTGTGACGCTGCCGAAGTTAAGTAAGCCACTACCTAAATTCTTATCTGAGTCGCAAATGCGGGCCTTACTGAATGCCCCGATTCTGCTGTGGCAAGAGGGCAAAATTGGCGAATTTGAGGCCTTTCGCGATGCGCTGATTCTAGAGCTACTGTATGGCGGCGGGTTACGTGTGAGTGAACTCTGTGGGCTTAACTATGGTCAGATCGATTTGGAGCAGGGCGTGGCTCGTGTGCTCGGCAAGGGCCAGAAAGAGCGGCTTTGCCCACTGGGACCGGTGGCGACGCGCTGCCTCGGTTTGTTTATTGATCGGTTTAATCTTTCGGCAGAATGGAATGAGCCAGTGGTTTGTCAGCGCAATGGTCGGCGCATGGATCCGCGCCAGGTGCAGAAACTCTTAAAGACGCATCTCGCTACTGCAGAACTGCCGTTGGATATGACGCCGCATAAGCTGCGTCACTCCTTCGCTACGCATATGCTGGATAATGGTGCGGACCTGCGCACTGTGCAGGAACTGCTGGGGCACGCTAATTTATCGACCACTCAAATTTATACCCATGTGTCGATTGCTCGACTTAAAGAGGCGCACAAGCAAGCGCACCCGCGGGCGTAGTGTTAGTCGAGCCTTGATTGGGCGATTTGGGCAGGGTGTTTGTTGGTGTTAAAGCCCGATAGTGACGAGTGGGCGGGTCGCCCACGTTAAGCCGATGTGAATGTAAAATAGGGCGATTCGCCCTCGCTGCTTTGCCTATCTTGTAACGCGATACACAAAAACGGCGATGGGTATCAGGTATCAACCGCTGTTTTGAGGAATGAATAACTTAAACCTATTCGGCGCTGGCGCCGACTTTTTCGAGGATGGCTGCGACGTCTGAGAAGTCGTTGCTCTGCGTCGATACAATGATCTCGCCGAGGTTGAGTTGCGCGACGATCTCGAAGGCAACTAGGTTCTCGCCGCCCGGGGTATTGGGCGCGGTGGCTTTGAGGTGTTCGCCTTCGGCTGTAGCAAGAGGACGGGGGCGGAGAGGCCTTTAAGCAAGCGATCTTCTGGTTTAGTAGCTGAAATAGGCGTTAGTCTTGATTTTTTTGTAGGGTCTAGAGAGATTTTTTAAACATCTGCTCTGCTAATTTGTAGCAGGGAGTTTCTTTCTTGTCGGTTCGCTTTGATAGAGGTAAGTATTGAGCACTTTTTGATAGGAGCTGCGAGTGCCCGAGAAATGGAATTTTTGGGCACTTGCGCCCGCCTGTCCATGGCTGGACCAGTACGCGCTCGACTCGCGATTCATCATTCGGATACTTGGTCTAGTGTCAGAAGAGAATATTGCTATTAAACAACGTATTAAGACCGCGGCTCATTCGCTGGGCTTCCATGCCTTCGGCGTTGCAAAGGTGCCGTTGGAACTGCGTGGGGACTATTACAGAAAGTGGATCGCTGCGGGGCAGCACGGGACGATGTCGTGGATGGAGCGAAACAACGACCGCCGTCTGCACCCCGAGCAGCTGTTACCAGAAGCGCGCAGTGTTATAGTGCTCGGCATGAATTATTATCAGCCGGACCCAGTGCGACCATACCGTATAGCGAAATACGCGCTGGGTGACGACTATCATAATATGATGCTGCGCTACTTGAAAAAGTTGTGTCGTACGATGCGCGATGATTGTGGTGGTGTACAGCGTCCTTATGTCGACACTGGACCGCTACTAGAAAAGCCGATCGCCGCCGCCGCGGGCATCGGATGGCAGGGCAAGAGCACAATTCTAGTCGAGCCGAAGCGGGGCACTTGGTCGTTTTTGGCAAATATTGTGACGACGCTCGACCTGCCCGCCGATGAGCCTGTCAAGGACCGCTGCGGTAGTTGTACGCGTTGTATCGATGTGTGTCCGACAAGGGCGATCACTGCCCCCTATCAACTCGATGCGAGCAAGTGCATCTCGTATCTAACGATTGAGCATGATGGGCCAATTCCACTGCAGTATCGTACCGCGATCGGTGATAGGCTCTACGGCTGTGACGAGTGTCTAGATGTGTGCCCTTGGAATAAATGGGCGACGCCGACCTTGGAAGCAAAGTTTTCGCCCCGTGAATTGCCGCCGCTTCGAGAGTTGTTGGCGTGGGATGAGGCGACCTTTAGTGAGCGTATGATCGGCTCGCCAATGCGTCGGCTTAAGCTACCGCGCTTCCGGCGTAATATTTGTGTGGTGCTAGGTAATATTGGTATGGCCGTGGACTTGCCAGCGCTGCAGATTGTCGGATCTGGGAGCGACGAGATGGTTGCCGAGCACGCACATTGGGCGATTGCTCAAATTAATAAACGTCTGTCCGTTTGAACAAAACATAGGTTGTATTTATTGAATAATTGACGTTAGGATTTGAATCTTTGCGCAGAGTAACGATTGTCATACGTAACGATGGAATTCAGACTTTCGGTATATTTCTACATTTATACCGATCAACTAACCAAACACATATGATAAAAGAACAATCAGCCGCAGGCCCAATGATGGACAGCATTGCGAATTTCGGACTCAAAGTCGTGGCCGCAATTATTATATTAGTCGTGGGCCTATGTGTTGCGAAAAAGGTCAAAGCATTGTTCGGTGCTGCTTTGACCAAAAAGGAAGTAGATGCGACGCTGGTCAGTTTCTTTTCTAGTATTCTTTACGGAGCGATTGTAGTATTTGTTGTCATCGCAGCGATTGGTAAGCTTGGTGTCGAAACGACTTCATTTGCTGCGGTGGTCGCAGCGGCGGGCTTGGCGATCGGCCTCGCGCTGCAAGGTTCGCTTTCGAACTTCGCTGCCGGAGTGTTGCTGATTCTGTTTAAGCCTTTCAAGGTCGGCAATTTCATCAAAGCTGGTGGCGAGATGGGTGTTGTTGTGGAAGTGGGCCTATTGACGACTGAATTAAAAACTCCGGATAATGTTAAAATCATCATGCCGAACTCCGCGGTCATGAGCGGTTCGATTACTAACCTATCTGCTCACCCGACTCGTCGTGTTGATATGGTGGTTAGTGTCGGATACGGGGATGACTTAAATAAGGCGAAGCAACTGATGCTTGACCTACTCGAGGCTGACGCACGAGTGCTAAAAGATCCGGCTCCACAGATTGAAGTCTCAAACTTGGGTGATAGTAGCGTCGATTTTGTGGTGCGTCCTTGGGTGAACGCTGCTGATTACTGGGGTGTGAAGTATGAGTTCACAAAAGCAGTTAAAGAGAAATTTGACGCGGAAGGTATCAGTATACCATATCCGCAACAGCAAGTACATCTGTTGCAAGTGGACGCATCGTAAACGGTCTACTTTGCATTTTAAAAAGCGCCGAAGCGAATCGGCGGTTTTTTTATGGCTCTTTGTCGTCGAAGACGGGAATAGGAGTATGGCCGAGTCGCCCGAATAGGGCCGATGTACAATATGTAAACGAGTGCGAATTGGCGTTGCTGCTTAGGGTTGCAGATTTCTGTCAGATACTTACCAATCGTAGTATGAAAAGTTTTGAAGATTTTAGGACGTCGCGCGAGAAGATGGATCCGAGCACTCGGAAGCTGTCGGAGCACCAATGGGGGCAGGCCTATGCGGCCTATTGCAGCGCGCGTGAGAACTCGCGAGGTGGGCGTTCGTCTGCAACCAAGGATCGTTCGCCGCGAAAGCGTAGTTCGAATCACCCCAGTGCTGCGGGTATGCATGCGCCTTCGACACGGTCTGCTTCGGGTGCATTGAAGGCACACGTTCGTGCCGAATCGGCCTATGCGGACCTTCGTTTGATTGTCGATTTGCTCTCATGGGTGATCTTAGCCACCATTCTGATTATTACGATTTTACAGGCCATGCTGTTTTCATTGCCGGCGGCGACTGGGGTGGCGTTACTCTCTGGCGCGATCAAAGCGTTGACAGTCGTGGTGCTTCGTTTGGTCGTACATGTTATTATCGATATTCCAGATGTGGCGTTGTATCGTGCTAGCGCAGCGCAGCCGACTGCCTCAGCTTCTGCTAACGATTAATTTTTGGCATGTATCAGGTCACGCAGCGCTGGCGAATTCCCCTGAGTTTTATGCTGTGTGCTGTCAGCGTTTGTTCGGCGGCTGACACCGAATTTACTGTACTGGCCTACAACGTCGAGAACCTGTTCGATCTGGATGGGACTGCGATTTATAAGGATTACATTCAAGACGAGCCAGATGATCAGTTTACCTATGGGCGACCCAAATTACTGACGAAACTGCAGAATATAGCAGCCGTATTAAAAACTTTTAACGCGGGGCTAGGGCCCGAGCTAATTTTATTTCAAGAGCTCGAAGCGGACTTCTCTCCGCAGAGCTCGGTTGAGAATTTGGCGACCTTTCTCGACCAACACCGTACAATCAGTGTTGCGCAAATGCTAACAACTGATTGGCGCTCGGAGTATGCGGGCTTGCCAGCGCAAGCGTGGCTATTGAAAGCGTTGAGTGACGCTGGTTTGGTCGGCTATTCGGTGGTAGTTGCCCCTTCGAAGGGATCAGATGCTGGGATCGCACATACGAATGCGGTATTTTCCCGTTTCCCTATTCAAGAGGTGCGCCGCCATGAGTTGCTAAAGGCGCGCGACATTCTGGAGGTGACGTTGAATGTCGCTGCTCACCCGCTGACGGTGTACGTCAACCATTGGAAGTCTGGAGCATCGAACCCGTCTCGCGAACCGATCCGTGCGCAAAACGCCAAAGTGCTGCGAGCTTTAATCGATGCGCGACTCTTGGTCGATCCGATGGCAGACATTATTATCGGCGGTGATTTGAACTCGCACTACAATCATTCGGTCCTGAACCCAGACTTGGAGACGGGGATTAATGATGTGCTGGGTTCGCAGGGCAATGAGCTGGCGATTCGTGAGCTTGGCGGCGTTGATCTCTATAATCTTTGGTTTGAGCTGCCGCCAGAGCAGCGCTACTCTGAGGTATGGCGAGGGCGACGCGGCTCACTGATGCATTTGCTGGTGACTCGTGGGCTGTATGATCAATCGGGAGTTGGTTATGTGGATGGCAGCTTTCAGTCTGTTATTCTACCTGGGCTAAATGCCGATCTGCTCGGGCGGCCGTTGCGATGGACCTTTGCCGGCGAGACCGGGGGTGGGGCGACGGACCACTTCCCCGTCGCTGCGCGGTTTACACTCGGATCGGGCCGTGCTGGCGATTTTGTTGTTTTAGAAAATCCGAGCGCGGGCGACGACGCCTTGGTTTTTGAGATGCCACTCGGCTACGAAACCGGCATGCAGTTGCCGTTGGGGGGCGCTGCCTCTCTCTCGCAGGTCGCCGATGCCGAGCTCGGCCCATTGGTCGGGCGTTTGTATCGAATCGAAGCGCGCGTGCTCAAAGTAAAGCCGATGACGCTCGAAGTGGCAGGGCAGCAGTGGGCCGCCTACGCACCGGATAAATCGGTGTATGCGCACTTGAAAAAATTAAAAATGGCCAAATCACCTACTGCGATGGTGGTTAAGCTGGGTATTTGGAAGGGCAAACGACAATTCGTCATCGAAGGGATCGAATAGCCAGCGCCAGGGCTATTGCCAACACCGGGTCCCTACGGACTTGCGCCCCTGCGTGAATTCGCCCAACTTGCTCGATTTCCATGAGCAAAAACTTTTACATCACCACCGCAATCGACTACGCAAACGGCGCGCCGCACCTCGGCCATGCCTACGAAAAAGTACTGACCGATATCGTCGCACGCTTTCGTCGCCTGCAAGGCGACCAGGTGAAGTTCGTCACTGGCCTAGATGAGCACGGCCAAAAGGTGCAGATGTCGGCGCAGAAGCAGGGCATCGAGCCGCAGGAGTTCTGCGATGGTCACGCGGCTAAGTTTCAAGGGCTCTGCGAACGCTTAGAGATAACCAACGACGATTACATCCGTACCACAGAGCCGCGTCACAAGAAGGTCGTTCGCGAGATCTTGCAGAAACTGTTCGATCAGGGCCTGATTTACAAAGCGGACTACAACGGCTATTACAGTCAACGCCAGGAGCAGTTCGTCACAGAAAAGGAAAAGGTCGACGGCAAGTGGCCAGAGATCTTCGGTGAGGTGGAGGAAGTCGTTGAGACTAATTATTTCTTTAAGCTCGCACAGTATCAGGATTGGTTGATCGAAACGATCGAGCAGAATACAGAGATGATCTATCCGCGCTTCCGTAGTGCCGATGTGCTGCAGTTTCTCAAGAAAGAGCCGCTCAACGATCTCTGTATTTCTCGTCCGAAGTCGCGCTTGGAATGGGGTATTGAACTGCCATTCGACTCTGAGTATGTGACCTATGTGTGGTTCGACGCCTTGACTAACTACATTACCGCAGCGGGCTACGGGACCGATGAATTCGAAAAGAACTGGCCAGCCGATTATCATGTTATCGGTAAAGATATTTTAGTGCCACCACATGCGGTTTACTGGCCAATCATGCTCAAGGCATTGAACCTTGAATTACCCAAGCATTTCTTGGTTCATGGTTGGTGGTTGAGCTCCGGTGCAAAGATGTCTAAGAGCACTGGCGAAGTGGTTGATCCGCTTGATTTGATCGAGCAGTTTGGCACCGATGCATTTCGTTACTTCGTGACTCGTGAAATGAACGTGGGTCAAGACAGTGAATTCTCAATTGAGCTCTTTATGAGCCGTTACAATAGTGACTTGGCCAACGACCTCGGCAATTTGGTGAGTCGCTTACTGAACATGGGCAGCCGTTACTCAGAGGGCAAAGTGCCCGCAGCATCTGTCGATGAGCAGCCAGAGCAAGACCTTAAAGGACTGTGGTTGAAGACTCAGGATGAACTGATCCCATTGTTCGAAGGGTTTCAGTTTCACAAGGCTTTGGATCGTATTTTCACCTTCATTTCAGGGATCAACAAATATGCCGAAACACGTGCGCCGTGGCAGTTGGCTAAGTCTGACGCTCCCGAAGACCAAGCGAAGTTGCAAACCTCGCTGGCTACCATGGCTGAAGCCTTGCGCCTTGGAGTCGTCATGCTCACTCCGGTGATGCCAGAGATTTCAGATAAGATTCGGGGCTTGGTCGGCGCCGATAATTTTGATCGCCTTGAAGGTCAGCTGGAGTGGGGCAACACCCTCGAAGGCAAAGCCCTCGGCGAAAAGACGATTCTCTTTCCCCGCCCGGAAAAGAACTAGGCTTAGCGCGATGCCAGCAACAGTCTAGTCGCTGCGCATGTGTCGGCTTTCAGCGTCGCTGCTTCTGGTGATATCCTGTTTGTTGAACAAAATGAATGCTATCACACCAGTGAGCCGCGATGGCGGTCGATAGCTCAACCAAGGTGTGATAGCATATTTTTTGTCTGATGAACAAAGTGGTGGTGCTCAATCGAGAGTCATCTGAAAAGAGCTGTCTATCTGTAAACGAACGACAAGGGCCGTTGTTATACTTACTAAATGCCTGATAATAGCACAAAGTGGTGCATTATTTCTACCCAATCACGGAGTTAAAATGCTCAATATTGTCAATCAGAGAGGCCGCCGTATGTCGTCTATGAGGACAAGTGATTCCTAAAATCCTGCGGCCCGTTTAGATGTTGATTTCTGATTTAGAATTTGAGGAGCGGTCTGTTGAAATAAGGGTTGAGCCGAAATGATAATTGATACTCGGGCAGCAGGGCAGAAGCAGCCTAGGCGACAGGCGAGGCACCAAGACTGACTATCGCCTAGCGCTTCATCTACGTTGATTTGGAGTGTAATAAAGCTGGACTGTATTTTTGAGCGAACTGTGATTTTGGTCTCCATTGAAGTCTTCGCGTCTATTGCGCATTGAAGCGCAATGCTTTCGAGCTGTTTGGCGATGTCGTAATCTGGAGATTCGATTAAGCATTTCATGGCAATTAAGTCGGCGTTATGGGTTGAAGATTGAGTGGTTAGAGTAAAACTTTGTAGTCTTTATAATAACAATAGAGACGGTGTATTTCCACCCGCTGGCGGAGTCAAAATAACCCATTAGCAGGATCGGCGTCGTCTGAGCGAGTCATATTGACTCGAGCCGACTAGCGACAAAAAAACCCACGGAGTTTTCACTCCGTGGGCTATAAACAAAACAAGTCTTATGAAAAAATCTTAGAAGCTGCCGCTGAGTGAGAATGTCGCGTTGAGTGGAGCTCCCACTGTAGCTTGGTTAATGTAGTGCGCACTTGGATAGTACTCTTCGTCGAGCAGATTCTCGATGTTCACTTGCAGGCGAAGATTCTCGCTGATTTGGTAATAAGCAGCTGCGTCGACTCGGAAGAAGCTCAGGAAGATCTGCAGGGCCTTGAGCTAAATGCTTGAGTTTCATCTTGATCTTGCTGTCGTCCTGATAGACCGACACCCAGACCAAGGCCGAGCTTTTCGGTGACCTGATAGTGGTTCCAGACCGAGAAGCATATGTCTCCGGCAATTCTCTAACGGGCGTTCGCCGTCTATCGGTTTCACCGTCGAGGTAGCTGTAGCCTGCGGTGAGCGACCATTGGTCGGTGAGTTGACCATTGAACTGTGCTTCGAAGCCAGTGATTTCG
>CALKBZ010000045.1 GCA_937775295.1 uncultured Opitutales bacterium | reverse complement strand
AGATTAGGGTCGTTCTGAAAGCGTTCGACTAGAACCTCGCGGTCGGCCGTCGCGCCTGTCATGCGGAGATGCTTGATCTCCTTTGTGTTGAGGGCAGTGCAGACCTGCTCGACGCCTGCGAGGAAGTTGCTAAAAACGAGACATTTGCGGCCATTGCTGACGGCTTCCTCGAGCGCTTCGAGGAGTCGTTCACTTTTGGCGGACTCGATCAGTCCCTCGGTCTTGGACTCGGGGACGGTGGCGATCTGGCGAAGCTCCAACATCGCTTCAAGAATCACGAACTGGCTCTTGGCGATGCCGTTCTTTTCAATCTCGCCATCGATGATTGCTTTATAAAAGAGGCGACGGTTTTCGTAGTGTTTCTTTTGAGCCTCGCCCATTTCGACGTAGAGCACTTGTTCCACTTTGGGTGGCAGCTCTTTAAGCACATCATTTTTCAACCGGCGAAGGATGAAGGGGTAGATCTTTTTGCGTAGTTCGTCGGCCGCTGCGTCGTCGTTTTCCTTTTGGATCGGCTGGGCATAGTCGCGATTGAAGTCTGCCGCGCTATTAAACATGGCGGGGTTGAGAAAGCGGAACAGTGTGTAAAGCTCGCCGAGGTTGTTTTCGATCGGTGTGCCAGACAATGCGATGCGGTGCTTGGCGGTGAGGGTCAGTGCGGCTTGTGCGGTTTGGGTGTTTAGGTTTTTGATCGCTTGCGACTCGTCGAGGATCACCGCGTGGAAGCGTGTCTTCGAAATGGTCTCAACGTCGGAGCGCAGTGTGCCGTAGGTGGTGAGAATGACGTTGTTGCTTAATGCCGCCTTCCAGTCGCGATTAGAGGAGTGGTGGATGCAGTGGGTGAGCGTCGGGGCGAACGTGTCGAGCTCTCTTGCCCAGTTAAACAGTAGACTGCGCGGCATCACCATGAGGGTGGGGGCTTTGGCTTTGGGATAGATCCGGCTGAGTAGCGCGATGGCCTGCACTGTTTTTCCTAGGCCCATGTCGTCGGCGAGGCAGCCGCCCAGCTTGTTGGCGTAAAGGTAGTCGAGCCACTGTAGCCCTGCCTTTTGGTAGGGGCGCAGTTTGCCGGTAAAGCGGGTGAGGGGCACGCGGCGTTTGCCGATGGTATTGAAGCCGGCAAAGACTTCGCGCGATTTGCTAAAGCTCGCATCGGCGGCGCTGGCTTTCATCAACTCTTCCACCAGCGGCAGATCGAAGAATGAGACGCGTAGCCCTTCCTTGCGCTTTTTAAACAAGCGGCTGAGCTGATCCATATACTCCGCGTTTAAGACCGCCTGGGTCCCGTCGTTGAGTGTAATATAGCGGTTTTTTCGATATTGTTGAGGGCGTCCAGTAGTGAGATGCGCTCGTCTGCAATTTCAAGTGTGCCTTCGCCCTCGAAATAATCGATTCCGCTGCCGAGCTTCAGATGGAGCTTTGGCTTGGCGTGTGTGATTTTATACTTCCGTAGTTTTTCCGCTCCGAAGAGCGCGAAGTGCCCCGCGAATTCTGCGAGGTGTTCGGTTAGAAACGCTTTGGCCAAATCAGGGCCTAGGACGAAGCCACCGTCGTCGTCGTCCGCAAAATACGCGTCAGCAGATTTCTCGCGACGGTCGAGCTTTTGCATCCGTTTGATCAGTTCCGCGCGTGCCGCGTGTGAGGCTTCGTAGTCGACATCGCTTAAGCGCACGGTTCGCGCCACGCGATCAATGTGTGCGATACGTGACAAATCGTAGTCGCGCACGAACTCCACGCTGAGGTTGGGCAACATATCGGCGAGCGCGAGGTAGAGCGCTGAGCGTTCGTCGACTTCGCGAAACAGAATCGCTGGCTGTGCGGGGATCAGGCCGCCCGTTTCGACTGTGTAATCACAGTAGTCAATTGCTGTGTCTGGAAACGAAGAGGTAAAGAGGGAGAGAAAGGTGTCGAGTTGGCTCGTTGGCACGACTTCCAGGAAGAGCGAAGCAGAGCGGAACGCCGGCCCGATGCTTTCGAGCATGTAGAGCTTGCCGTTGTCCATGACGCAGCGGTCTGTGATGAAGCGCGGCGCTTCCAACGGGTGCGCGTTCTCGTCGTTGCCGCTCAGCACAAAGCTTGCTTGGACTGCCGTGTGTTGCCCTTCGCTGTCAGTTTCCAGTGGCAGTAGCAATAGAGTGGTGCTGCGCCGCGCCGTATCAACCGCAAGCGGCTGCATTTGTTCGTCGACTAATTGATCTGAGTGGAGAAGCGCAGTCAGTAGGTCTGGGTGCCGAGCGATCGCCACGCCATCATTCGCGGAATCGGTTGCAGCCCCCCAGTGGAAAGTCGGCTCATCTTCGGACAGTGCCAGTTGGTAGGCTTTGACGCGGTCGCGCACGCGCCCACTGTAGGCACGGTAGTTCGGGCTCACTGGTTGGTTCTTTTTATCGACAGCGCGCAGGCACCAGCCGTCGGCGTTCTCGCTGAGCATGAACAGGAGTGCTCCGCTATAGCCCGTCTCCGAGCGTTCGAAGGAGGGGCGTCGCAACGCGTCGAAAAGTGTAAGATCTACAGGCACGCTAAAAGAAGAAGAAGACTCGTCAAAAATCGTCAATCTGAGATTCTCGTATTTTGATTAAAGGTGATGCTTGGTTTTGTTGTGACTTTAAGCCGAGGTCTTTGTAGGCTTGATTAACCACGGATTCAGTTTGTTGTGGTCAGCTTATGTCTGTTACCCCTACCAGCACCGCTGCCATCAGTATCAAGGGCGTGCGGGTTGATTACGAATCGTTCACTGCGGTGAGGAGCCTAGATTTGGAGATCTACCCTGGTGAGGTGTTTGGGTTGATTGGGCCCAACGGGGCCGGGAAGACCAGCACCTTTAAAGTGCTCTCCACGCTTCTGGAGCCGACTTATGGTGAGGTTTACATCGATGGGATCGATATTGCGGAGCAGCCGGAAGAGGCGCGTCGAAGGCTGGGCTCGATGCAGGATCTTGCTCCGGTGCCAACGGATCTAAAGGTTTGGGAGTTTCTGGATTGTTTTGCGCATGCGTATGGGCTCAACAAAGCGGAGAGGCGTCAGCGTATTAACGAATGCTTAGAGATGGTCGATCTGGTGGGGAAGCGCGACGCGATGTGTCAGTCTCTCTCGCGCGGAATGACGCAACGTGTCGTGCTCGCTAAGTGCTTACTTCATTCCCCGCGAGTGCTATTACTGGATGAACCTGCCAGTGGTATGGATCCTGTCTCGCGTGTGCGTCTTCGCGATACGATCCAAGAACTGTCGCGTAAGGGCGTCGCCGTGTTGATCAGCTCACATATTTTAACTGAGCTCTCGAACCTCTGTAGTCACATCGGTATTCTCAATCACGGAGAATTGCTCGATCATGGGCCGACACGTGATGTGGTTCAGCGAATGACTAAGGATCACAGTTTCCGGCTCATACAAATAAAGACTCTGGGGGCGAATGCGGAACTCGCTGCGTTTCTAGATGAGAGGGAAGGTGTGCTCGATCTCGTCGCCGAGGAATCGCAGGTTCGCTTTAAGTTCTCAGGTAGCCCGCAGGATCAAGCCGATCTGCTAAAGGAAATTATCCAGCAGGGCTTGGCTATTACCTCCTTTGAAGAAACTGAGACTAACATTGAGGATATTCTCTTAGGTCTCAATACGGTTCCGGGCTCCACTCAGTCGTCCCCACCATTGAATCCCGCGGTATGAAAAACGGATTCAGCATCTTTACCTCGGCAGTGAAGGATCTAGCCTTCTGGTCGAACCCGATCTTCATACGTTACTGTCGTGCGAAGCTGCGGCCGAGACCCTTAATCGCATGGGGGCTGATCGTGCTGATACTGACAGGATTCATCTTTAGTATGACTTACTTGCTGCCTCAGCGGCAGCAGAAGATGACGCAAATGGAAGCGGCGCAGCTGACATTATTGCCGCTGTTCATTATTCAGTGTCTCCTGTTGATGTTTAAAGGATCCTTCACTGTCGCGTCTGGCATTACTCGAGAAGGCATGGAGGGCGTGTTGGACTACCAGCGCTTAGCTCCGCTCTCGCCGGTGCAGAAAATCGTCGGCTACTTGTTTGGCTTGCCGGTGCTCGACTATTGCCTCTTTGCGATGACCTTGCCCTTTCTCGCCTTTGCCGTGATTAAGGGGCAAATTCCGCTTAGTATTCTGGTCAATATTTACAGTGGGTTTGCAGTTGCAGTGCTCCTATACCACATGACGGCCTACATGGCGGGGATGGTTGTCACCAAGCGCTTTCTTGCCGGCTTCATCTCGCAGACGCTCATGTTTGTACTGTATTTCGTGCTGCCGAATTTGAAGGGGCTCGGCTACGTCTTTTTTGAATACCTGACCGTGCGCCCTGTGGTCTATCATGAGATTGGGAAGATTCTACCCGACATGGCGCGTTCCCGTATGCGTCTCGACCATGTGGATTTCTTCAATTTCGATTTATCGATCATCGGATTTTCGCTCGTCATCCAGAGTCTGCTCTTTTGGGTATTCGCGATGGTTGTTTACCGCAAGTGGCGACAAGAGAGCCTGCATATACTTGGCAAGCATGCTACGGTGATCGTTTACGCGGGCATTATGATCGTGCTGGTGGGGAGTATGATTCCGCTGATCGACACCGGGGGCATCTTTCCCTCGCAGGCTTCGATGAACTTTCTCGATATTCCGCATGACCGCACTATCGATGGCGAAGAAGCGGCATTGATTCCTGGCTTCTTCGGCTTTTTGACGTTTGGGCTGGCGATGGTATTAATCGGCCAAATGACTGCTTCCAGCGACAAGCAAATGAAGGGCTGGCGGCGCGCCTATAAATACGGCAAAGGTCGCATCGGCTGTGGGGACGACGCGTATAGTTCACTGCTACATACGTTTGCAATTATTCTCTGCGGCGCGCTTGGATGGTGCCTGTTTACTCAAGCGCTCCACGATTCGCATTGGTATCTGCGCTGGAGTCTTGAGCCTCATTATTGGGTGTGGATGACGCTCTCGATCGCACTGCCGCTAGTCTATTTTCAAATGGCCAAGGAAGTCTGGGGCATGCGCGGTGCATTCATCCTCAATCTCATTTGGTTGGTCGCCTTGTTCCTGGGGATTGTTCTGGCGACGATATCTGACTCGTTCTCGGGAGTCGCCACCTACGTAATGATGCTCTCCGGCTATGCCCTGCCATTCTTCTCAGTCGAAGCTGGGATCGACGGCTCTACGGTCGATGACAATCTCGTCGGCAAGAGTGCCTTCTTTCATTCCTTAATCCTTTACGCCTGTTGTTTGCCTATTCTCTTCGGCAAATGGAGAGAGCACCACCGCCGCCTTCGAGGCGAAACCCAGGAGCAATCCAGTCAATAAATATGAAGAAGCGTTTAAACCCTATGCTATTTGTCGCCGGAATTGGAGTGGGCGTCTTTGTCTACTCCATGTTTTTGGCCTCTCGTGAATCCAACATGGACCGCGCTCTGGATCAGGCCGCGCTCAATGGCGTCCTAGCGACGGATGATGTCTCTGAGCTTCGGGCTCGACTTGCGGCTTCGCAAAACCGCGTTGCTCGATTGGAGTCGATGATTTCGATGGCAACGGCAGCGGAAAACAAACTGCAGCAAATCAAAGATCCGGAAAACGCAGACGAAAACAAAATAAGCGATCTGTCTACCTTGATTGACCGGTCTAAGCCGCTGTTGCGTCAACTGATCTTGCCTGAGCTGGAAAAGAGTATGGCTGATGACGATTTCGGGGGTGATTTCGAATTAAGCTTTTGGAGTGATCTGCTCGAACTCGATTCGAATCAGCAGACGCTACTCCAGCGAGAACTCGATGCCCTCGCGCGTGAGCGTTCCGAGATGTTTATCGATCAACTCAAGGATGACGACACCTCGATGTTCGCACTGTTCAACCAGATGTCTGACTTTGAAAATATCGCCGATCCTGAGGTCGATACGATTTACGCGAACCATTTGGATTCCGATCAATTGGGGAAATATGAGGATGAACGTCTAGAGCAGCGCGTCAAAAAAGTCGATGCCGAGGCCGCCAACGGGCTGGATCGTATCAATTACCATATTCCAGACCTCGATGAGAAGCAGCAGGATGCAATCTACGTAGTCCTCTCTCGCAGTTCGAAAGCATATACGCCCGAGATGCAGATCGCTACAGGCGATGACGTCTCGAATGATAACAGTCCGCTGGACGGCGAGCAGCGCTCATCTGCAATTGAGCAAATCCTGCAGCCTCACCAAAGATCCGACTGGGCGACTTATCGTAATCGCGAAGCACTGCTTTCTGGGATTGGTCAATAGGCAGGGCGGGTTCATCCTGCTGTTTAAAGAGCAGGCTAAGGCGGGTGCAATTTTAAGGACGGGGTAACTTCACGCAAAAGCGTCAAGGAATGTGATCGGCCCCCTGTCACCAAAGCCTCCTCCTCCCCAATCTCCCCCCTCTAGCGAAGCGGTTGTGTGAAAATTCCATATGCAATGGCTGATGCCCCGGTCGAGGTGGTTGCAACCGCTATAGCGTATTGTATCTTCGACCAGTGTGCTCTCCTGTGAGATGAATTGACCTACAACCGCTACGCTAGCACCCAAGGGCATAATAAAGGGCCCTGCGGGCGAGATTGGGGAGGTGATGATTAATGTGATCGGACATCAAAGATGGGGCCCAAGAAGCAAAGCCTGAGCACATCTCCCTAGCTTTGCGTCTTTGCGCCTTGAGCGCAGCGGGCGTGAGAGTTTATACGGCATCCTATCTCCCCCTACAAAGAAAACGCAGGGTAAACCCGCTCGCTACACTTTGTGATTTTTTTACCCCGTCCTTAAAATTGCACCCGGCTAAGGCGGAGCAGCTGTTGCTGTCTTGACAGCAGCGTGGTTGGTGTAAAAAATGCAACTATGCGAACCACAGTCACAATTGACGCGGATACGGAGCATTTGCTTCGTGAGGAGGCGATTCGGACGGGGCATTCCTTTAAGGAAGTGCTGAACCAGTCGATTCGGCGTGCGCTGAGTCAGCCTTCGGCTGAGCGGCTCGAAGTGCAGCCGCTGTTTGCTGCTCCTTTTCCAGTCGAGTTCGACGGGGCGAGCATGAATCGTCTGGCCGATGCGCTGGATGACGAAGAGACGATCAAGGAACTGACTCGATGATTTTACCGGATCTAAATCTACTTCTATATGCATATAATCCCCACGCGCCGCAGCACCTGCGGGCGAAGCAGTGGTGGGAGTCGGCGATTAATGGGCGCGAGCTGATTGGTCTGCCGCATGAAGTTCCCTTGGGGTTTGTGCGTATTGCAACGAACCCGCGCTTGGGGCAATCGGTGGTGCCGCTGGCTGCGGCGAAGGCAGTGGTGGAGAGCTGGTCGAAAATTCCAGTCGTTCGTGTGTTGCTACCTCAGGAAGATCATGTGCTGAAGGTCATGTCGCTGATGGAGCGGAGCGCGACGAGTGGTCAACTCGCGTCGGACGCGTCGTTGGCGGTCTATGCGATCGAGAGCCGCGCGATATTGTGCTCGAATGATAGCGACTTTGCGCGGTTCCCTGGGCTGACGTGGAAGAATCCGCTAATGGATAGGTAGAAGCACTTTTAGTATATTTTTGTTCACCCATCTACTTGACGTAGGTATTTATCTGTGTTTCATTATCGGGCGTTCCAGTCGTTGGGGCGGATTCATTCACAAAAGCATAATTAACATAACTATAGGGAAATATCATGAATCAGACGATACTCAGTGGAAACCTCACCGCCGACATTGAAACTCGGGAAGTGGGCGAACAACACCTCAGCAAGTTCACGCTTGCTTGCAATGAAGGCGACCGTGTGGTCTTTCTTCCGGTTGAAGGCTGAAATATGGCGCATTTGGCCGATTATTTATCCAAGGGCTCCAAGGTGCTGGTTTCCGGTAGCTTGAAGCAGGATAGCTGGGAGGCAGAAAGTGGCGAGAAGCGCAGTCGGATACTCTTGACTGCTTATAAGGTGGAATTCCTTTCGCCGAAAGCGGAGACGGGCTCGCAGTCAGTGGCTACGTCAGCTCATCGACCGCAGGGGCGATCCGCTCGCTTAGCAGGTGGGCGCACGGCAGCTGCTTGACGCTTATACCTGGTTGAAGTTAGGCATGAGGTCACACTCCCAGAGTGTGGCCTTGTTTGTTTTGTGGGCTGAGCGGTGTGCAGCTCTATTTATTGATGAATTTCGAGGAAATGTGTCCCGCTTTAGAA
>CALKBZ010000044.1 GCA_937775295.1 uncultured Opitutales bacterium | reverse complement strand
CTGACCCTTACTGACCTAGCACCTGTCGCCTTGATAATTCCGAATAATCCTAACATTGATTTATATGATTTTGAAAATGATTCCGCCTCGATAGAAAATCGTTATTTTTTACTCACTCAGGAACTGCTGTTAAAAGAGCCGTGGAACCAAATTGAGGTCGGCATTTTCACGATCACTGAGCCGTTTAGCACTTTACGCTTTGACGGGCTGCAGTGGCACTATTAGCCCTTCTATTAGCATGGCACGCACGACACTCATATGGGACCACCACACGGTACGGATTTGGCGTACTTCGCGCTCAGCCGCAGACCTGATCCAAGAGGCCGAGGTAGCGGATGTCGCTGCGCTGCTGGCGCTATTGGATAGCGCCGAAGAGACGCTGCAGGTCGGCCGCCTACAGGTGTATCTCGACATCCCCGCGCTCGACCACCATCTCGAGCACGTGCCGAAAATGGCACCGAAGTTGCAGCGACAACTCCTCGAGCAGCGCAAGCTCAAGCTCTATGGCGAGGAGGACCGCACTTCGGTCGCCACTGAAATGGGCCTGCAGGTCGACAGCCCGCATCAGTTCTATTTTATCAGCAGTCTGCCGAATGAAATTCCTAGTGCGATTGGCCGCTGGGCATTGCGCAACGGTGTATTACTTGACGGGGTATTTAGCCTGCCGTACGCACTGTCCTGCCTCGACACCACCGCCGCCGCGACGAACGCGCAGGGAGTGATTCACTATCGTGGCTTAGGCGATGCCGGCTATTTGATCGCCCGAGATCCTGCTGGGAAACTGTTGTTTTTTAGTCGCCTGCGGACGCAGGACGTGGGCACCGAGCAAATGGACAGCAGCGCACGTCGCTTGGGGCTATTTGTCGAACAAGAATTCGGGGCGACCCCTGAGTTCCAGGGGCATGATGCAACCGAGAGCTCCGATGATGCGGTCGCTGTGGCGCAACTCAGCCAGCTCAACGGCGGTGCCACGCTGAATCTAGTGCCCCGTACACTGAGAACCCGACAGCGAATGCTGCAATGGCGACACCGCGCCTTCGCCTGCCTCTGCGTTGCCCTAATGGTGGCTTTTTATCTAACAATGCCGCAGATTGATAAAAAACAGGCGATCGAATTACATCTGGGCGAACTCAACGCCACGATTCAGGCGCAGACCTTAGAGATTAATCAGGTCCGGCGCAGTCTTCTCGAGAATCGTCAGCATCAGAATGTCATTCAGTTCAGTCGCGGCCGCGAAACGCTCGATGATGATGCGCTCGTGCCCACACCGCTGTTTGTGATGCTGCATGCGTTTTCCAATGCCTTGCCTGAATCTGTGGAGCTGGATACGTACAGTGGCTCGATCGACACGACTGGGGCAGTCACCACGTTTGAAATGATCGGCCGCCCACTCTCCGCGGAGCTCGATCTGCCAGCCGAAATCGACGTGATGTTTGAGCGGCTCGGTAAACAAGGATGGCAACTAAGCGAACCAACTGTCGTTTTTGAGCAAGCCAATAGCCGTTCACGTTTCGGTGGTCAGCGCGGGCGCCTGCGTAAATTCACGATTAGTTTCACAGTAACAGCATCCACGCAACCGGGGGGCAACAGCTGATCATGCGCAAACGCCTATATCACTTTTACAATATCCTGGCATCCTACCCAGTGATTGCGCTACTGCTGGCTGGCTTTGTCGGCCTCTTTTACGTGGCGCGGCAGTATCGCCCAGTCGAGTTGCAGCGACAAGCGATGTACTTGCAGCAGATCGAACTCAAACAAGAGCTCAAGGCGTTACAAAAAGAGTTAACCGGCATCGAACAAACCGACCTGCGCAGGCGTTATATGCTGTTTAATGACGCGTTCCTCAAGCCGGCCGACGCGCAGGCTGAAGCATTAAAAAGCCGCTTTGCACAAGCGTTCGAAGTTCATGGCTGGACTTTGCAAACAGCAGCGGTGGTCGAGCTCGAAACCGCAACTGAGCAGGGTACAGAGTCGGATCCTGCAGAAACACAGATTAAGGGCATCATGCTTGATTTGAATGCCAGTGCGACTAATTCGCCGCAAACCGATGTGGAGCCTTTTTTGCCACTGCATTCGGTGACTCAATGCTTAAACTACCTATGGAGCCGGCCGCCACTCAAAGAATATCAACAAATTAAACTCATTCGGGCAGATGACGGTTACGCATTGGAAGCCAGTCTATTCTTGCCCCTTCGCGACCTTGGGGGCACCGATGAACTTAGCTCGAATCGTCCGTAATGCGCCAGTATCTCAATAATCCTCGCTTTGTCTTACCGCTCGCACTGTTCGCCTTGCTGTGGGCCGCGCACCGCTATGGTTTTTTAGACAATCTGCTGCCTGATTTCTCAAACCAGCCCCAATCTGTAGCCGCGACTCAAGTAATCATCGAAAAAGAGGCGATCGGATTAACCCCCAGCGGTCAGGTGATGCAGGGCTTAGTCCGCGACCAGTGGTTGCCGCGCAACTGGAGAAAGTCTAGCGCGATCAAAAATGAGCCTTTTGTCGCGAATTATAGCTTTGAGAAAGCCGAATTGCAGGTACAAAGCGCCGACGTCGCAGTGGCCGAAGAGGTGGTGGTAGTCATCGACCCGGCTGCGCTAGACGAGCATATTGCCGAACACCTCGGCTTAGATGAGCTAGGCTTTTTCGTGCGCTTCGGTTCGATCAATAAGCGCGAGGGTGACTTACTGATGACGAAAGATGGGCGCGAGCTACAACTGGGACAGATCAGCATCTCAGAGACGGTACGCAGCGAGGCGGAACATCAAGCCAGTGTTGCAGCCGCGCTATCCGGCATGCGCTTGTATGGCGTGATGGATGCGGTTGAGAATGAAGCACCCAGCGAACCTGTGGATGCTGCGGACAATGCAGGTGCATTAGAACTCACTGAAGATCCTGCAAATGTTGAGCAGGCGAATTCCGCCTTCATCGGCGGTGGGGTTCATCCTAATGGAATTTACCGACAAGGTGACATTATTTGCCAGAACCCGGTGTTAGGCTTATCCAAAGTCGAGGCAGTTCGCGTTGTGATCGTCGACCGCCACGCAAATCAATTCATACTCAAGTTAGATTAGAGGACGTCTATTTTGTCAAAAACGCCGTCGTCGGAAAGTTTTCTGACGAGACAAGCTCGATTCATCTGTGGTCGGGCCATTTCTGAATCTAACATTTCTTAACAAACAATCCCAAGCTCGCCGCATAGCCATGGAGCAGCGTGCGGTTTTGGCTGGTCGCGAATTCACCGTTGCAAAACAGTCCGACGATGGGGAGTTCGGAAAAAGTATCGTGGATGATGGCCACGTCGTGGTCGGGCACACCGTAGAGAGAAGTGCCTCGGCCGATGCAATCGCACAAGCAGCTGCCGTAAATGGACCGCCCCGCGAGTTCTACAGCCTTCTCTTTGAGGTGCATTTCGAAGTCGCTGGATGCGGAGTGAGCATCGCGGATTTGGAATTGTAAGTTTTGACCGACCCTGAGTGGCGTGGCGATTGCGACCGATCCAGTTTGAGGGTCTATAGCTGCAAGGTTGCGCACCAAAAAGTCGCCAACACTGAAGCTCGCTTGGTACTCATCGAGCACGAGTCCAATAAAGATGTTGCCGCGTGCTTTTTGCTGTTCCTTTTGCGACATGCCTTCGAGCGTGTCGCGTAGCACCTCGAGGATTGGGCGGTTGCCGATCTGGTGAATGACGTTGTCTTCGGCTTGCGTAATCGTCCACGGCGAGCCGACGGGGCGGCAACCTTGCGAGATCAGCGGTTCGATGGTCACGGCGCCTTCGAGGCCCAGTGCAACCGCGCCGTCGGTGTGCACTGCGCCGTTTAGGTAGAGCGCGGATTCGTGCGCATTCGAAGCAGCACAAGCAAATCCACCAATTGTGGTGCGATGTTCGGTGGCGTGGTCCCAATCGGGCAGCCATGCTTCGTTGCCAATACTCTCGGAGGAGGCAAATAGGGTCCACGCATTGACGTGTTCAGAATGTGGCCCGATCGCGGCCCGAATTTTTGCGGCTCGATCCGCTGGCTCGAAGACGTCCAGTGGCAGATGAATCGCGCGCGCTTGTGTGCTCGGCAGGTGGTAGAGCGCGATGCAACAGCCAGCTTCGTTTTCAATCTCTTGGTTCCCGGCGATCAGGCCGCCGGCCGAGCAGCCGATGATCGTCGGCACGTGTGCATAGATCTGCACGATTTCCATGATTTCTTTGGCACGGCGGCTGCATTCCGGGGTGGTGAATAGTTGGGCGAAGGTGACGGGGCCGGCGAGGGCCTCTTTTTGAGCCATTGCCCAGTTTTTTATCTCCACCTCGTTGAAAGGAAGAGTAAAGTATTTTACGACGCTGTGACCTGGGAGGACGGACATAAGAGGATGCGCACGGCATCAGCCGTGATCTCTAGATATAGCGAGGATTGGCTTGCGTGACGACTAAATTTTTAACTCCACGAAAGCGTGCAAATACTAGCATAGCCGCGAAGTCGGGCTGCTTAGAGTCGCGGAGTAAATGTCTTGCCGGAGCACCACACCGTGCATTGTCAAGTATGCCGGCATAGGGGGCGAATTTGGATTGCCTCTGGAGTGTGGCCAGCGGGCACTTTCGATCTGGCGCCCGCTAAGCGGCAAGGGCCTTCGATAAGAGATTGATTTGTCCGGCCGTATCGCACTTAATACTATTTTTACTGTATGACTATGGCCAAGCTACCGAAACAGTGCATTCAGATATTGTTGTTCGAAGATAATTTGGCGGATGCGGATCTCGTCGGTGAGTGCTTGGGGCGGTCTAATCTAAGTTTTGAGATACTTCGTGGTAAAGTGCCTGGCCGATGGGCTGCAGGCCTTGCAGGCGCAGGCATTCGATCTCATTCTTCTCGACCTATCGTTGCCAGATAGTGGTGGAATCGCGACTTTACAGGCGGTGGTTGGCACTCTTCGGGATGAGGTCATCATCGTGCTGACTGGCGCGGCTGATGAAGAGCTGTCGCTCAAGACCCTACAGGAGGGCGCGCAGGATTATTTGTGTAAGGATCACTTGAGCGGTGAGGTACTGCGTCGTTCGATCCGCTCTGCGATCGAACGAGCCAATCGGTTGAAGCGGTTGAAATCGCAGGCTCGAGAGGTTCAGCACAATGCCGAGCTGCTGCGACGGATATTTGATGCGAATACGGATGCCATGTTGATTTTGACTCAGGAGTACGAGATCAAGTGCTTAAATCCTGCGGCGGCTCAGCTTTTGGAGGCGGAGCCGGAGTCACTGGTTGGAGAAATATTTCCGTTTGGGGTCGAGCGAGGTAAGCGGCTCGAACTGGAGGTGCCAGAGCCTGAAGAGAGCACACGGGTGGTCGAGCTCAACGCGCTGGATTTAGTCTGGGAGAGTGGCAGCGTGCTGTTGGTGATTTTGCGAGATGTGACCCTACACCGTAGTGCGGAGTTGGATTTGCAACAAGATAAGAAGTGGCTTGCGCTGACCTTGGATTTGATCGCAGGCGCTGTGATTGTAGTGAAGCCGAATAATGAGATCGAGCGCATCAACCAAGCAGCCGTGAAGCTGATTGGCATGAGCCTGGAGAGTACGCGCAGCCAGCGTTTGGGCGATGTGCTGAAGTTGCGACATCCGAAGACAGGCAAGTTAATCACAGATCCAGTCAGCGTGTTTCTTTCGCAAGAG
>CALKBZ010000043.1 GCA_937775295.1 uncultured Opitutales bacterium | reverse complement strand
CCACCCGAGGTGGCTGCGGACGATTCTCATCGTGCACTGCCCATGGATGGTTGGCGTCTGGTGCATCGCCATAAAAGGCTGCGCTGGCTGAATGAACCAGACAAACAGCTGCGAATAGAGTGAGTGAGCAAGATTTCATACTTAAAATAATTTTCAGGGATTAAAATGCTGCGAGTGAATTAAGTCCAGAGGTCTTGGCCTGCTTCCCAGCCTGCACGAGCAGGCTCTTTGACAAAGACATTCAACTCAGGACGATTGGTGATGCGCATGTTTTTCGAGTCCCACTCGATACGACCGCCGAAGCGTTGCGCGAGCACACCGAGGACAGCGACTTCGCTCATCGGAGCTGCATAATTAAAGTTCGAACCGCACTCGGGGCCGTCGCCCTTAATTGCACGCACCCACTCCTGATGCGGACCGCCTTTGACACGATCATATGTCTCAGCCACGCCGCCGCTCTCCTTAAACGCGACCATCTGCTCTTTCACGCTTAAGCGAGGATTGTTGGAACGGTTATCGAGGAAGGCATTGCCCTTATCCGCATACCAGAAGGAGCCTGAATTCGGAACCTTACCCCAGCCCCAGTCGTCGGGTGATTTAATCGGTGTGCCGACGCTGGGCGCACCATCAGACCAAGTCATCGAACATGCCACCTTGTTACCACGCGCAGGAAAATCGAAACGCACGACACTGTGGTCAGGAATCATTCCCTCCATCGCAGGGCCACGCTCGACACATTTGACTACCATCGGCTCATACAGATCGAGCACCCAGACCGCACCATCGCCGATGTGGCAAAACCAATCGCCGAATTGCCCCGTGCCAAAGTCGTTAAACCCGCGCCACTTACGTGGATGATACAACGAATTAAAGGGACGCTCCGCAGCAGGCCCTAGCCAGAGATCCCAATTGACCTCAGCCGGAATCGGCTCTAACGGCAAGGGCATGGACGCGGGCTTTTTAAAATATCTGCCATTCCAATTGGGACCAGGGAAGCCCATATGGACTTCGCTCACTTGGCCGAAGCAATCTGCTTCATACATCTCACGCATCTTGCGAATGCCGTCGTAAGTGTGACCTTGATTGGCCATATTAGTGATCACCTTATATTTGTCTTTAGCCTTACGCAGGGTGCGTGCTTGCCAAACATTATGTGTCAGTGGCTTCTGGGTACAGACGTGGATGCCACGTTCCATACAGGCGAGTGTCGCATTAAAGTGCGTATGATCGGGGGTGTTAATGCAGACGCCGTCGATCTCTTTGCCCAGTTTGTCGAGCATCACGCGGTAGTCGGCAAACTTCGGCACATCAACTGCCCATGGGGAAGCCGGAAATTGGCGACTATCGATGTCACAGAGTGCCACAATGTTTTCACCTTTGCAGCCCACCGTAGGCCATGCCTGCGATGCCACCGGAGCCGATCATCGCAAGGTTGAGCTTACTGTTCGCAGACGGCCCTGGTTGCCCGATCGAAAATCGAGCAAGAATGAAAGCACCCGCACTGGCGGCCGCTGCGGTTTTTATAAAGTTTCTACGTTGCATGAGGATCTGGTGTTGGGAATTGAAAAAATTACTTAATTTCGCGAATACGAATGTTGCGCCATTCGATTTCGACGTCGCCCACTTTGTGAGAGTGCACTTGTAAGCCGATCAAACCGCTTGGGAATTGTTCGAAGCTTTCCGGGTCATCTAGATCCGCGATCTGTTCACCATTGAGCGTTGTTTGGATACGAGACCCTTTTGCTACAATACGGTAGTGGTTCCACGAGTCATTTTTAAACACGCTGTGTGCATTGACCTTGGGATCTTTCGACTGCGGCTCGGGCGAGCGCCAACCGCTATACGCCTCGCCATAAATATAACCTGACTGACCGGGGCTGTGCTCGATTTCGACCTGCGGGCCCTGCACGTGGCCTTTGGCAATTTCATCGTTCTGTAATGAACGGATCTGCACGCCGGAGTTAATCGCACCGCACTTCACCTCAAATTCGAGTTCAAAATCGCCGTAAGTCTTGTTGGTGCAGAGAAAGGAATTGGGGCTCTTCAACACCGAACGTCCCACGATCACACCGTCGCGCACTTCATACGTGGCGGTGCCATTATTCTGCGTCCAACCATTCAAGGTCTCACCGTCAAACAGCGACTGCCATTCATCGCTACCACAGCACGGAGCAACATTCGGCATTTCAAGCTTAGCGCTCGGTGTGGTGTCAGCCTTCAGATCGCCAGTCGCAAATTGGATGCCTGCGAGATAGTGCTTTAACATGAGTGGGTTCGAATAGATCTCATGGTTATGCCCTAGGCTGGTGTAGAACACGCGTCCTTTACCGACCGACTGCACCCAACAGACTGCATAATCGCCATCCTCACGGCCAAGCTTTCCCCTTGGCGCATCACTACGCGCCGGATCTAAATGCAGCAGCACACGGAGCTTATCTCGGGAATAGGGCTCTGGTCTAAACTGATAAATTTCATCCTTAATACGGAAGTCCTTCATCCCCTCGAACACTGGCTTCATGATCGCGTGCTCACCGTCTTCAACCACGATGGTTACGTTCATATTTTTAGTCCAAGGATGGCCACTGAAGTAGCCGCCCATCGCCTCGCCGTAGGCCTTATGACCATAACAAGAATCGGTCGCCGAATGAATGCCAACCAGTCCCCCGCCCTGCTCCACATATGCGATCAAATTATCCACCAAGCGATTATGACGCGCTTGTAACTCTGCCCAGTCTTCATCTGAGAATTCCTTACGCTGCTTCTTATTAGGCATGAAGAAATCTTGAGTCGGGCTGAGTAAGAGCACCGCATCGAAGCCCTTCAGTGCTTCTGGTTCGAAGTTGCTGGGATCGTCGCTGACGACTGCCTCGTAGGCACCAGTGGCCTGCCCCAGTTGCTCTAAAGCTAATTTGCCAGTCGGAATGGAGCCGTGACGATAGCCTGCGGTGGCACTGTAAACCAGCACACGACGCGCTGCTTTTGGAGCGATAATCGCAGTTTGCGGAAGCGCAGCTTCGATCGCCGTCACATGTTGCGGCGCAACTGGCTTATCATTAAACGTCGGCACCCAACTGGACGCCGCACTGAGTGAGCACGTCAACAGAAGCGAAGAAAGGGAAAGGGAAATATTCATATACTGTATCAAGGCTTATTAGGAGATCTCCCACGAGGTCTAGAACGACGAAGGCAGGAGGTATTTTAGAGAAAAATCGTCATCGCCGAGGACGATGAAATGATTAAGCGACTTCTGTGGTCGTCGCTACTGGTGTCGCGGCTACTACTGGTGTCGCGGCTACTGCTGGTGTCGCGACAGCTGCTGGTGTCGCGACAGCTGGCGCCACTGGCGCTTCTGCCGCTGAGACTGCTGCAGCTTCTGCCGCAGCTACGCGTTTGCGCTTTGCTGCTTCAGCTTCGACATCCATCGCAGAGCGAATGTCTGCTTCGATACCGGAAGTGGCTTTCTTAAATTCACGCACAGACTTACCGAGCGATTGGAAAAGTCCCGGCATCCGCTTGGCTCCAAAAAAGAGCAAGACGACCGCCCCGATCATCACGATCTCGGGCGTATTCAAATTTTGGATAAAGGCGAAGTGTGTCATGTTTATAATAATGGGTTACTTACTTTGTTATTTGTCGAAAGCGGATTATAGCTGGTTAATAATTTGCGTCACCAAGTCCCCGACCTGCGGGTCATTTCCGACGACCTTCAAGCGCTGTATCACCTGGCCACGACGCCATTGAACTGAACCAAAATGCTTCATGGGGTCTTCATACACGCTCAACAGGTTACGCTTATATTCCAGCGGCAATTCCGCCTGCGCAATTGCCACGAGCAAATCAGCTTGCGCATTGTAGAATTTATGGGATCTGTGAGTGAGCAACTTTTTCAACACGCGTGCGGCCTGACTGCGCTCTTTATCCGTGGCCGACTCAGCACTCGCAATGATCAGCCACAAGTCACCCTCATAGAGCGGCTCTTGCAAAGGCCAGCGCTGTAAGGCACTGATTGCCGCAGGACGTAGAGCTGAATCGCTTTCGAGCAGGATCTCCTGCAAATAGACTGCCACTGGCTCGCATGCGACGCCATCCAGGATTTGGATAACCGCTTGGCGAGCCGCATCATTGCCAGCCGATTCAAGCGCCGGATGATAGAGTGCTTGCCATTGATATTCGACAGCTCCGAAGTTCATTGAAAGGCGCTTCAGGCTACGCTGTGCCGTTTTGGATTGCGCATCATCGGTGATTATAATCTTCAGTAGATTGCGGATACTGTCATCATTACCAATTGATTCGAGCGATTTAAATCCCGCCTCTTTGAGCTGAGCGTCAGTGCTCGTGGATATGATTTCGTTGAGCAATGCAGTCGCTCCAGAGGTATTACGCAGCTCCATCACTTTGATGGATGCAATGCGCGACGCGGTATCGGCACCGCTCTCCACAGTCGCCAAGGCTTTTTGATCGGCCGAGGGAGCGTTCACGCGTGCCAAGGCATTGGCCGCATTGGCATCTTTGGTATTGGCGGAAAAAGCCTGATAGAGCGGCTCAAAGCTCGCATCGCCACCGACATTCCCCAGCGCATGAATGATACGCGCATTTAGGATCCCTTCCGATTTCGGCAACAAGGCCAGCAATTGCGCTTCGTATACGAGTCCTTGTTCACCGATCGCGGTGACAATCACCACCTGATCATTCACGCTGGCATCTGGTAGAAGTGCAACCACCGCTGCATGCAAGGGAGCTGAATCACTGGCCAAAGCAGCCTGAAGAAACAATACGCGACCGGAAAAATCAGGCTGAGCCAAGACCACTTCAAGCACTTGCTTGGCACGCTTCGGATCACTCGCAGCCAACTGCTTGAAAGCCTCTGCGCGAATGACGCCGCGACACCCTGTGCCCGCGAGACTGTAGGCGGCATCTGCATCAACGCCGATCTGCAACAGAGCGATTTCGATCAGCGTCTTCGTTTCGCCTGTGGCTGCTTGACGCGCACTCAGGAGCGCAGGAACCACGGCGTCATTGCCGAGTTTCCCTAAAGCCAAGGCAGAAGCTGCCACCAGCTCGGGGTCCGATGATTGTAACAATTCTGCGATCGCAGGGGCCGCATCGCCTGCGCCACGAGTGGCGAGCGCATCAATAAAAGCGGCACGATCTGTCTCGGATCCTTTCGTCAAGCCAGCGAGGAGATACGCTTTCGCCTTGTCGCCGGGAATGGCAACGAGGGCGCGACGGGCGCTGTCACGCACCTGTGGTTCGCTATCGCCCAGCAGCGCAGAGACCGTATCGGCTCCCGCATCGGAGCCGAACAGCTCCAGCATGCGGATCAAATACAAACGCCCGGAAAGCGGCAGCTCTGCAGCGTTCAGTTGCCCGATGACCGAAGCCTCCAGCGCAAGGCGCTGGTCGTCTGCGGCATCGGGGGAAGTCGCCATTGAAAAAGCGCTCAAGAGGTCCTGACGCGCTTGCGTGCGTGCCGCATAATCGTCCCCTGCCAATGTTTGCACAGTGACGGCGACATCCATCGCGGATGCCAAGGAAACCACACAGCAGGTGATCAAAGATAAAAGTATGTGTTTCATTTTTGGTAAATTCAAAGGGTTCATGCGGGGAGTTCGTAGCCGGCGCGGCGTGGACGATCCTGCCAGCGTTGGGCATCCGAATCGCCGACAATTTGTTCCGCGACCGGATCCCATTGTATCGGACGATTCAAGCGCTCTGCGATACCAGCAAGTTGGCAAATAGTGGCCGTCCTGTGGCCGATCGTCGCGGGGCAAATGGTCTTTTTTCGAGAATGAATCCCATCCAGCCAATTGCGACGGTGATTGACAGAGCGATAGAGTTGCACGTCCGATGGGCTGAGAGGACGGCTGACCAGATCAGCGGGGGTGCTTTCGATCTTCCCGTTCCGGCTTACGCAGACCTCACCTTCCGTGCCGATATAGCGGATCATATGTCCCTTACGATCCGGGTGGTCGCGCACCACTTTCACCCCGTCCGCGTATTCATAATTCGCATACTCCTCGCCCTGATAGCCCTTGGGCGTGAATTTAACCGGACCCGAATCATCACGGCCCAAGGCCCATTGGGTGATATCAAAATGGTGTGCGCCCCAGTCGCCGTTTTTGCGGGAACCATACTCCCAGAAGCGGCGCCAGCCGCCACTGTAATTGCCAAGCACACGTTCAGCGGTATAGGGCTCGTATGGCGTGGGCCCGAGCCACTTGTCGTAATTAAAACCTTCGGGAATCGGCTCTTCCTTACCCAACACTGCAGGCGGGAATCCACCTAAGCCGACATACACTTCTTTGATCTGACCAATCCAACCATTGCGCACGATCTCGGCCGCCTTGCGGAAGGCACTCTCAGAGCGTTGCTGCGAGCCGACCTGAAGAATCGTGCCGTAGCGCGCCTCAGCAGCCACCATCGCTTTGCCTTCTTCGATCGTCAGCGTCATCGGCTTCTCCACATAGACATCCTTGCCCGCACGCATCGCTGCAATTGCGATCGCGGCATGCCAATGATCCGGAGTGCCGACCACCACCGCATCCACCGCAGGGTCGTGAATAATGTCCTCGTAGTCGGGCGTCGCGAAGATATCCGGATACTTTCGATCGGCCATCTGCTGCTTCGCGGCAGCCAATTTGTCGGCCTTCACATCGCACACATAAAGCGGATGCACATCCGGCTGACTGGAACACCCCCAAAGGTGCCCAGACATAATTCCGCCCATGCCGATAAAGCCCATGTTGATGCGGCCATTCGGCCCGACCCGACCATTCAGGCCAAGCGTCTCAGCGCGAAGAATCATGGGAGCGGCATACAACGATGCGCCTAGAACCGCGCCTTGCTTCAAGAAACGACGACGTGAGGACTGAGTATTCTGTTTCATTAAATAATATAAAGTATGTTACGATGGCTTACTGCTTTTCTTGATCGAAGGCAGCATCGAAGGCGACGTTGCTCGGCGCGAAGTCCAGGCTACGCGTAAAGCGGCAAGCCTCGGCTCCACCGTGAAAACGATCCATGCGGGAATCTTCCCATTCGATCGAGAGCGGCCCGTTGTAGGCCACGTCGTTGAGTGCGACGATGATTTCTTCGAAATCAATGTCACCACGGCCCGGCGAGCGGAAATCCCAATAGCGGCGTTCGTCGCCGAAGTCTGTGTGACCACCAAAGACACCGACATCGCCATTGCCGTGGCCCCACCATGCGTCCTTGACGTGCGCGTGGAAAATGTAAGCGCCAAAGTCGCGAATGAATTTCACGTAGTCCACGCCTTGATAACCGAGGTGACTCGGGTCGTAGTTGAATCCAAAACGTGGATGATGGTTGATCGCTTCGAGCGCGGTGGCCGCGCTGGCGATATCGAAGGCGATTTCAGTCGGGTGCACTTCGAGTGCGAAATACACATCTTCTGCTTCGAATACATCGAGAATCGGTGTCCAACGATCAGCAAAGTCTTGAAAGCCTGCCTCGATTTGACCGGGCACGATTGGCGGAAAGGAATAAATCAGGTGCCAAATTGAAGAACCAGTAAAGCCGTTCACCACCACACGCTCTGGTGCACCCCCTGGTTTGGCATCGAAGAATTTACGGGCCGCACGAGCGGTGTCCTGCATTTCTTTGGCTGCGCGCTGACGCACACCTTCGGGCTCGCCGTCGCCGTAGATTTCAGGTGATAGAATCGCGGCGTGACGCGCATCGATATTATCGCACACCGCTTGGCCGACGAGGTGGTTCGAAATCGCATAGCAAGTCAGGCCATTCGCGGCGAGCAACGCCCATAAGTTTGAAATGTAATCCGGCTCATTGAGCGCAGCCTGCACATCGAAATGATCCCCCCAGCAGGCGAGTTCGACGCCGTCGAAGCCCATCTCTTTAACTTTGGGCGCGAGTTCAGCGAATGCTAGATCGGCCCATTGGCCAGTGAAAAGTGTGACAGGACGTGACATGATTGAAGAGTTGTTGGTTGGAAGTTGTTAGTTGGAAGATTGAAGCAAATTGACCGCAGCCTCGTTTTTATTGGCGATTGCGATGGATAAAGCGGTGTCGCCGCTCTCTGCTTTGACAGAAGGATCGACACCAGAATCGAGCAGAAGTTGCACCATTTCAGCACTACCACTGGCGGCTGCTTCGTGCAGAGGCGTGCCGCCGCGCTCGCTCAGCGCTTTAGGATTGGCACCGCCGTCGATCAGGACTTTGGCGATCGCCAGTCTGTCTTTTGCCGCGGCATTGTGCAGCGGTGTCCAGCCAGCTTTGTCCCATTCGTCGGGCTTGGCTTTCGCTTTGAGCAATGCAGTCGCGACTGTTGGCAAATCGCGATCGACGCAGAGATGCAGCGCTGTGCGCTTGCTGGAGTCGGGCGCATTCACATCCGCACCTGCAGCGATCAGAACTAGAGCAATCTTATCCTTCTTACGTAGGATGGACTGGTTGAGCGGCGAGAGCTTCGGATGTTTACCTTTGCTAGCACGCTCAGGATGCTCGACGAGCTGGAGTTTAACATCCTCCAAATCACCCCGCGCAATGGCCTCGTCTATTGTGTCATATTGTGCCGTATCGGCATAGACCGAGGTGGCTGTGATCAAAGCACAGGCAATTCCAAGGAAACGAAGGATGCGCGGGGTATTTCTCATGAGTATAGATTAACCTAGGTCGACGTTAGTCCACGCGTTGTTATTCTTACTCGATGCGACTGTCGCATCAATAAACGCGAGGCCCATGCGGCCGTCATGCACATTGGCATATTTAGAACCATCACAGTCCCATGCCTCACCTGCATTGAACTTACGAACGTCCTTTTCAAATTCGCGATGCAAGCGCGCATACGCATCATGGAAGGCTTCAACATGGCCCGCAGGAATGGTAGGCTCATTGAGTAGCCACTCTGGGATTTCTGGAAGGAAACCATCGTTGCTGCTAATCGCGCCACGCCAGTAAGTGCGATCCGGTTGATCCGGCAGGCAAATCGTTACTGACTCCGCATCCTCTTGATTCCAACGAAGCAGCCCTTTTGTGCCGGCAATGCTGATGCCCAAATCATTCTTATGACCATGACAGATTTGCGAGGCACGCACCAGGCACTTGCCGCCATTCGACAGCTCGCCATACACGGTAAAGTGGTCATCGATCGGACGTCCCGGCACCATGCATTCAAGGTGCGCGCTGACCTTAGTCACATCTAGACCAGTGACAAAGCGTAACTGTTGTAAGGCATGAATGCCGATGTCGCCACCACAGCCAGATGCCCCTGCCCGTTTCGGGTCGGTGCGCCAAGCAGCTTGTGTCTGTCCAGTATCCTCTAGCTTGCTCGCGAGCCAGCCTTGCAAGTAATACGAATCGACCCAGCGCACATCGCCCAACAGACCGCTCTCGACGATCCAACGACTGAACCAACTGCTCCAATGGCCAAGATACGTATGCGCCACTGCGAGCGGCACATTGGTTTCCTTCACCTTAGCAACGATCTGCTTTGCCTGATCAAAATCAATTGTCAGCGGCTTTTCGCAAACCACAGGAATGCCAGCGTCGAGCGCCTTCATGACTGGGTCGAAGTGCACGAAATTCGGCGTCACGACTAGAATGTAATCCAGACGCTCTTCTTTCGGCAGATCCTTTTGCGCCGCGATCATGGCATCGTAGCTCTCGTATCCTTTGACTGGATACGGCCAAGCCGCAGCCCCATCCATTGCCATCTTAGGATCTGTATGGAGCGCAACTGAATGCACTTTGCGCGTACCGTCGAAGTGAATTGCTTTTTGGTGAGGGTTAGCGATGAAAGCACCTCCGCCGCCACCGATCATACCGACTTTAAGTGGTTTATTTGAAGACATAATTATAATGATTTCGTGGTTGAAAAATTAGTGCGCACTGTCGAGAGACTTTGGCTTATAACCACCTTGACTCTTGAAGTAGAAAATCAGACCGATATAGCAGACCAGCATAAAGGCTGGGAACATCGCCATCTTGCCCAATGCGCCTTGAGTTTCACGCTCTTTGATCTCATTGACTTGTGCCCGAACTGCTTCAGGTAGCGCTCCCAATGTCTCCGCATTGAATGCAGTGTATTTACCGAGCAGATAGTCGCTCTCCACTGTCACCTCCTCATAAACTGCAGGTATTTCCTCTTCGATAGCAGAGGTCACGGAAGTCTCCTGAAGGTAGCCAATGAACGGCCCACCGAGAATACCAACCGTCAGCATACCAATACCGGCAATCGCATTCAGTGTCAGCGCACCACCCTTTGGCGTCTGCTCTGCAACCACACCAAGCATGGTTGGCCAGAAGTATGTTTTAGCGATACCATAGATCGTCGCAGCAAAGAAGATGAAGAACACACCTGAGGCAAAAGAGAGTAATTGAAGTCCGACGATCGCGAGCCCAGAACACATTGCGAGCAAGCCAAGTGGCCCAAATTTATTAATCACTGGCCCTGCGTTAAAACGGAGCACCATCATAATGGCAGAGGTATACACCAATACCCACGTTGGATTCCAACCAGCAGCATCCAACGGCTTGTGCATCAATGCAGATATCCAACCATCCGTGCCAAGCTCAGTCGTCGCCATCGGCATCATGATGATAACCAAGACAAGCAATAACGGATTACCAAACGAACGGCTATAAGCACCAAACGCAACTGTAGTCACACCGATTAAGCCCCAACTCGCAGCAGCATCCCAGCCGAAGACTTGGCCCAATTGCGAGAAGATCAAGTAGAACGCGATAAAGGCAGATGGTGTGCCAAACTCGGCCAACATATCCCTATAACTTGAACCAGCAGCCACACGCTCGTTGACGGGAAACTTCACCTTAGCCAACATGATCACATAGATGACGGCAGGAATAAACATGAGGCCGATCAAAATACGCCAATCATTTGCAACCGCACCACTGAGGCCAATCGCCAACACACCACCAAGCACCAAACCACCAGGCCAGCCTGCGTGCAGAATGTTTAACCATTTTGATTTTTCATCCTTAAACAGCGTTGCTACCACAGGGTTAATGAACGCTTCAACCGTGCCGTTACCGAGCCCAAGGATCACAGACCCCCAATACAAATAGGTCCAGGCCGTCGCTTGAGCAGTTGCGAGGTCGGCGACCTCAGCATTAACGGTTGCATACGCCATCATCGCCATCGCACCAAAAATGGCGTAACAGACAAAGCTGAAAAACATCGCGAATTTATAACCCACGCGGTCAATGATCAGACTGAATACAATAATACTGATCGCAAACGGCCAAATCCCAGCACCGAAGAGTTCGCCGCCTTGCACTTTATCAAAGCCAAATTCAGCAGGCCACAAGTTACCATCGTTAATCAAAAAAGCCCTAATTATAAAGGCCATTGAGGTAGTGATCAGGGCTATAAAAGAGCCCCAGAATACGGTTTTATTGTTTTTACTATGTTTCACAGTTTCGTGAATATGGGTTGAGGTATAATTAGTATTTAGATTTGAGAACGTAAGACAATTGAAGCCGAGCGCCTATTACGGGCAGAAGTGGTATCACTAAAACTACGACGGTATTTGAGTGGCGTGATCTTCAACTCTTGGCGGAAGGCACGGGTCATATTAGTTTGGTCGTTAAAGCCACATTGCACAGCGATCTCCGCCAATTTAGCCGAAGTTTTACGCAACATTTTGCAGGCAGTGTTCAAACGCGTCCGGCGCAAGTACATCAGAGGCGTTAGTTCAAAGGTTTTCTTAAATAAGCGCTCTTGTGAGCTCACCGAAATACCGCCCGCCTTGGCGAGATCCGCAACCGATAGCTTTTCACGATAATGTGCCCGCACGAAATCGACAATTTTATGCATCTCGGGATGATCTGCATAGACCGCATCCGAATCGCGAATAATGCGAGCTACGCCAGCCAGACCAACGACAACACCCGCAGTATCAAACAGCGGAATCTTCGTCGTGCACAACCAATCCAACGAACCATCCGCGGAAGGCACCAATTCGATTTGATTAAAAATCGCCTGCCCCGAGCAGATCACCCGTTGATCATCCGCGTAAAACCCATTCGCCAAAAAATCAGGACTATAATCATAATCGGTTTTGCCGATCATACTTCTGATAGAGCTCTCCCCCAACGTCCGCGCAAAGCTCCGACTGCCCCCCATAAAGCGACTATCGCGATCTTTAAAGAAGAAGAAAGCACCCGGCACATTATCAAACAACGACTCCAACAGCTGACCAGGGCGCAATGAACTCAGAAAGCTGCGCTGCGTTGTCTCGACTACAGCATGGTCTAATGGTAAAGGTTTCATAACGCTATATCATACAACAATCATTTGACGTAATATAACAATAATTTAATTCAAAAAAAACTATTTAGCATCAATTCTATGCGTAATTTAAAATAAAAATAATTATATTTAATGCTGAATAACATGAATTTACAATTCTTAATTCCGATAATAAATTGACATATAACTTCATGTTTAAATTAACCGAAATCCAAGCTTACGACGCCTAAATATGTGAATCCAACTAGCACTGAAAGGCATCAGGCTCAATTCAGTAAATCACAATCAGCCCACACGATGTCAGTTCTTGCGCAAGGCGATGCGCCATAGTAAGCGCTCTTTTGGCTCCTCAACGAGTCCTGGATGCTCCAAATAAATGTTGTGCGGCGCCTTCGCCACGGTTCGGTGGTCATAAAGCTCACAATAAACATCTCGATACTACCTCAAGCGATACGTCGTCGTGCGCAGTAACACCGCCCTCCCCGAACAGGAAACGGCGGAATAGCCGCAAGACTGACGGATCATCCAGACTCGCCACCAAATAAGCACCGTGGGCAAAACCCGTCACCGGAAGGTCCGCCAACTCACAAAGTTGATTGGAAAGATATCAATCGTCCCCACAATAACAGTCGAACTCACCCCGGTACGGCGATCCCGAGATAACTCACGCCAAGCGCTGAATTCTTCATCAGACCATCAAAACGGTCGCCAAACAACCCTGCACTTGATCCTCACCGGAATAATGAACCACCAACTCCAGCGAGCCGGCTATATAGGGTAACGTTTTAGCCAGCAGTATTCGCCCGCGACAACAGCCCCTTAAGCCGCAACTAGTTCAACACACTCACTGCATTCATGCGACGTACGTCGCCCGATCATATCATTGTTTTCAATGGCATGTTTTTCAAGTAATAGCTTTTCTAAGTTTGCAAAAGAATGAGTTCCAACCCTATTTGTTCATTAAGAAAACATTAACCTTTACCCCAAATGAAAAAAATCTCAGTATAGTCGCACAACTAAGTATGCACCCAAACAGAACACCCACATTCCGAATCCTGATTCTTGGCATTCTATGCATCACTCCCGTTACAGCGCAAAAGACCAATGTTCTACTCATCTGTATCGATGACCTACGCCCCGAGCTCAAGTGCTTCGGAGCCGAATATATCCATTCGCCAAACATCGACAATTTAGCCAGTCAAGGCCGCGTATTTAACCAGCACTACACCAACGCACCCACATGTGGGGCCTCACGCTACACACTACTCACAGGGCGTTACGGATCAGCCGGCAACAACGCACTATTTCAGCGTGCGAAAGATCTGAAAAAATCGTCAAACAGCATTACCCAAAGTATGCCCGAATGGTTTCGCCATCATGGCTACACCACGGCATCAGTCGGCAAAGTCTCTCACCATCCTGGTGGACGCGGTGGAGCGAATTGGGACGATGCCACACAAATAGAGATGCCAAGCACGTGGGATCGCCATCTAATGCCCTCCGGCGCATGGCAACACCCGCGCGGCGCGATGCATGGACTCGCCAATGGCAACATACGCAAGAAATCAAACGAGCATAATTTGCTCGAAGCCTTCGATGGCGACGACTCCAGCTACCCTGACGGCCTCATTACTGCAGAGGCCATTGAGCAACTCAGCCAATTGGCCGAAGCCGATCAGCCCTTCTTCTTAGCAATCGGACTGATCCGCCCGCATTTACTATTCGGTGCCCCCAATGAGTATCTGGATCTCTACAAGGACGTCGAACTACCGCCGATCCCACATCCACAAAAACCCAGCCATCAAACGACCTGGCACGGCTCTGGTGAGTTCATGAAATACAATCGCGGGCAACGCGATCCACGCACCAACGCTGAGTATGCCGACACCGCGCGACGTCATTACGCCGCTTGCGTTAGCCATGCAGACGCACAAGTAGGCAAGCTCATAAATCACCTAGAAAGCACTGAGCAGGCAGACAAAACGATCATTATCCTGTGGGGCGATCATGGCTGGCATTTGGGCGAACATTTCGTTTGGGGAAAACACACGCTGTTTGAAGAGTCCCCACATTCCCCATTGATTATTTATAGCCCGGGCATGCCGAAGCCCGGCCAGCAGTCCGCCGGGATCATCGAAACGGTAGATATATTCCCGACAGTCTGCGACCTAACAGGCCTAGACCAGCCGGACTTCACTGTCGGCCGTTCACTACTCCCACAAATCCAAGACCCACAGGCCAAAGGACACAGCGCCATCGCCTACACAGGCAGCGCGCAAACCATCCGCACAGAGAACTACCGCCTGACCCTAGATAAGAATGGCACCACCGAACTCTACGATCATCGCCAACCCGACGCTGAGACAACCAACTTGGCGGCAGATCAACCAGAAGTCGTCACGCAACTCAGCGCACTCCTAAAAGGCGTATAAGATAAAAAAACAAGCAACTCGATGACGATATTTGTCAATATATTCAATAATTAAAAAACCTACTAAGTAGTATCAGACGAACTCTAAAACACCTAAAATCAAACACATTCAATTGATAATCAATAGATTATAATAAAAAAAGCACTCTAAAAAACGTGCCAAGTATAGTTTTAGAAAATAAATTCCTTAAAAAAACTCATTGATTCCAACAAAGTTTTTTGCATAAATGGCACTAATACATTAATTCAGTGTCTGCATCTCATCAACATACATACTATTTATGGCTTCACAAAAAAACTCCGCCAACGACCTCGGCTTCATATTAGGCAGCTTGCTGCTCCGCATTTGGCTCGGCATGCGCTCGATCCAAGCCGGCATTGAAAAATTCGCCGGCACCAATAACAGCGATAAAGACGTCCTCATCGATGGCGCTCCAAACGCTTACGGCCTCACCGATACGGTGACAGGCAAGATCTACTCACTAAGCAACTACAACGGCGTGCCAGCACCACTTTACGAAAAGTTCAGCACTGAGCCACTTATCCCAAGCTGGGGACTCAGCCTGTACAACATCGTTCTAGGGCCCGCACTCATCATCCTCGGCCTGACCGTGCTACTCGGCATCGCCACACGCTTTTCGTTATTCGCAATGGGCTTGGTTTATACCAGCCTGACATTCGGACTGATCCTAATCAAACAAGACGCAGGCATCGCATGGCTCGGCGTGCACATCATAATGGTGGTCATCGCTCTAGGGCTTACGAAATACGATCGTATCACCATCACTAAAAAGTGGTAACCTCTAGCAACGCACAGTCATGAACTTAAAACTCCCAATTCTCACGCGACGCGACTTCCTAGCCAAGTCCACACTCGGCGCAGGCCTAGTGCTCGGCGCACCCGCCATTCTACGCGCTAAAGAAGCAGGCGCCCCCGCAGACGACATCCGCGTCGGCTTCATCGGTTGCGGCAAGCAACACGAAGTGCTATTCAATGCGATGGTCAACATCCCGGGCATTCGCTACGTTGCCGCCTGCGATATCATGAAAGCCCGCGTCGGTCGTACCTTTTCTACCATCAAGTCGCGCTTCGACACCAACATCAACCGCTACCTCGATGTCGAGGAGATGCTCGAAAAAGAAGAGCTCGATGCGGTATTTGTCTCCACACCCGACTTTTGGCACGCTCCACACACCATCATGGCACTCGAAGCCGGCTGCGATGTGTATTGCGAAAAGATGATGTCCAACACCCTCGAGGGCGCGCGCAGTATGGTCGCCGCGATGGATCGCACTGGTAAACTTTGTCAAATCGGTCACCAACGCCGCAGTAATCCGCGCTATCGCTACACACTGGATCAGCTCATCAAAAAGGAAGAAATTTGTGGCCAAATCATCAACATTAACGGCCAGTGGAATCGCGCACTCAGCTCATCGCAGGACATCGTATCCAAGCCATCAATCCTGCCAGACGCTGAAACACTGCGAAAGGCCGGCTTCAACACGGGTGCCGACCACGAACTCTCACTCGATGAGCTCCGCCACCGTTTCTTAAACTGGCGCTTCTACACCGATCTCTCTGGCGGACCCATCTCCGACCTCGGCGCCCACCAAATCGACATTTTCAATTGGTACTTAGGCTGCCAGCCGACTTCGCTGATGGCATCCGGAGGCCGTAGCTACTTTAAAGATCGCGAGCACTTCGACAATGTTATGTGCATCTTCGACTATGATACCCCACAAGGTCATGTACGTGCATCCTATCAAGTATTGACTACCACCAGTGCTGGCGGCGGTTATTATGAATCCTTCATGGGGGCCGAAGGCACCATCATCATTTCTGAGCGCGAAGCCTACACCAAGATTTACAAAGAATCGGGTGCCGACAGCGCTAAATGGGATAATATGGTGCGCCGCGGTTTCCTCAAAAAAGAAGCCGCTGGCAAAGCCGCTGGTGGCGCCGATGCCATCGCCTCCTACGAGTCGGCACCGCCCGACGAATATGCACTGCCTGGCGGCCTGAGCAAAGCACCGCACCAGCCGCATATCGAGAATTTCTTGGACACCATTCGTGGTAATGCCAAGCTGACCTGTGATGCCCGCCATGCCCTCGAATCTGAAGCACCGATTTACTGGGTCAACCAAGCGGCAGAATCCAAAGAAACCATATTCTTCACCGACGAACATCTACACACATAGAGAAGCTTGAGAGCTGAGACTAGAGAGCAGTGCTTTCACTGCACTTCCAACGAATCACTTCCAATCAACAACAATACCATGAAAAACCTCATACCACTTTCCATCGCCTGCAGCGCATTGATTTTCACTGCTTGCGGCGACAACGCAGCATCCGACGACAGCGCATCTGCTCCTGAAGCAGCTGCCAGCAGTGGCAGCATGCCACTCATCACCGAGATTCCACCGGAATTAATCGAAGGCACACCGCAGCCAATCAAAGTCGATAACCTAGAGAAGGCACCCAACAGCGCGCCCGTAATGATGGTCCCTGAAGGCACCGTACTGCTCTCTGCTGGCAAGACCGTCACAGGTAGCGACGACTTCCCAATCATTGGCGAGCTCGAGTACGTCACTGATGGTGACAAGGACGCTGGTGAAGGCTACTTCGTCGAGCTAATGGACGGCGCACAATGGGTACAGATCGACCTCGAAGCCGAAGCTGAGCTGGCTGCGATTTGGATGTGGCACTACCACTCGCAAAAGCGTGCTTACCACGACGTTATCGTGCAAGTCTCGAACGATCCTGAGTTCGCAACTGGTGTCACCACCTTATTCAACAACGACTACGACAACTCAGCCGAACAAGGCAAAGGTTCCGACAAGCCCTACGTCGACACACGCTACGGTAAGCTCATCGATGCCGAAGGCACCAAGGCACAATACGTCCGCCTCTACAGCAACGGCAACACCGCCAACGACATGAACCACTTCATCGAAGTGGAAGTCTACGGCAAGTAAGCCACGTATTCAGATTTCAACGACAAAGGCCCGCATCTTATGATGCGGGCCTTTTTGTGCGCAGCCAGTAGAGAATCAAACGCACCCTCGGCGAGAGGCACGTCCTCAACCACACCTTTTAGACTACACATCCATCACAGCATAGGCCTGCTGTAGTGCTACGATGGCGTCGCCCTTAGGCATGAACTCGTGGCCGACGTAGTGATTGTAGCCGGTCGCGGCGATCGCATTTGCAACGGCTCGATAATTGATCTCCTGAGCATCATCTAGATCATTACGCTCCGGCACACCGGCAGTGTGATAATGCCCGATCCATTTGCAGGCGCGCTGAAGATTGCGGATCAGATTCCCTTCCATGATCTGCATGTGATAAATGTCGTAGAGGATCTTGCAGCGTGGACTGTTGACCATTTCACAAAGTGCCACTGCCCAGTCAGTGCGGTCGCAAATGTAATGCGGGTGATCGACCGTGGTGTTAAGCAGCTACATGTTCAGGTTCACTCCCCTCTCTTCGGCATAGGGCACAATCCGTCGCAACCCTTCGGCGCAGATACAAAGCGTCTCATAATCGCTACCCTGCGGATTGCGGTGTCCACTCAAAGTGATGATCCCAGGAATCTCATATTTCGCCGCTATATCGATGGACTCGCGCAGTTCTGCTTCGAGGCGGTCGTGATGACTGCGACGCGAAAAGCCTTCGGCATGCGAGCCCTCAGTGGGCGAAACGTGTTCGTGCCCAACCATCGAAACCACGCGCAGATCTCTGGCACGTGCTTCTTCGACAATCGCTTCGAAGTCATCTTCACGGTTCCAAAGTTCCACCGCTGGAAAGCCGATCGCCTTCACCTCGTCGAGAAAGTTAGCAAGACTCATCGAGCCTGGCTTGAGCATGGGAATGACTACGCTTTGCTGAATCATGGGAGGAATAGATTATTTCAACGGAGTATGCGCTTCGTCCATAAAGCGCTCCATCTTGTCGACGATCTCAGGATACTGGTTAGCGAGATTCTTGGTTTCACCGAGATCATCTTTCAGATTGTAAAGTTCGATCGAATCAAAGCCCCCGCCCTGCTCCTGACATTTGGCGATTTGCACAGCTTTCCAGTCTCCTTGGCGTAGCGATCGTGAACTGTATGGCTTCGCATTCCCGCGTATGAATTCATGGTAAATGTATTTGTGCGGTGTCTGCTCCCCCTGCCCAAGCAATGTCGGAACGATGGAAATTCCATCGCTTTGCACCGGGGTCGGTTGACCAGTCAGTTCGGCCATCGTCGGCACGATATCCCAGAATGCGCTCAGGTGGGCACTCGTGCTCCCTGCGGCAATCTTGCCAGGCCAACGCACCAAGAACGGCGTGCGGATGCCGCCTTCGTAAAGATCACGCTTGATGCCTCTTAGCGGACCATTGGAATCCCAAAAATTCGGATTATGCCCACCCTCGCGATGCGCACCGTTGTCACTGGAAAACAGGATGATCGTATTCTCATCAATTCCGAGTCCAATTAGCAGATCGAGTAATTCACCAACCTGGTTGTCGAAGTTCTCCATCATTGCTGCAAAGCCCCCGATCGGGTTTTGAACGGGCGGGCAGTCCTCTCCCAGCCCCGCACTATATTTACCAATCTTGTCATCGAATTCTGGATACACTTCACGCCACTTCTCATGCAGTGCTTTGGGGGCGTGCATCGCGGCATGCGGAACGGCTGTCGGAATATAGCAAAAGAATGGCTCTCCAGCTTCGGCGCTCTCTTAAACAAACTTAAACGCATCCGCCATGATCAGGTCATGCACGAAAGTGCCTTGCTCGAGCGGCTCTTCGACACCATCGCGCACAAAGCTACTGGGATAATAGGTATGGGCAATCATTTGGCTCTTCCAACCAGTGTAGTGGTCGAATCCGTGAGCAAGCGGATTGGGCGCGCCTGTAAGGTTCGTCTCCCCTAGCCCCCACTTGCCGAAGGCACCGGTGGCGTAGCCAGCGTTTTTAAACAGACGCGGCAGCGTCGTCATCTCCGGATCCAGCGCGAAGCCGTTCTCATTACCATTGCCACGGCAATGCACGTGCCCGGGATGCTGCCCGGTCATCAGCACGGCGCGCGAGGGTGAGCACACCGTGTTACCGGAGTAGTGCTCCGTAAAACGCATGCCCTCAGCGGCGAGACGGTCGATGTTTGGCGTCTTGAGCTTTTGCTGCCCATAGCAACCGAGATCGCCCAGGCCGAGGTCGTCGGCCAGAATATAGATGACATTGGGAGTCTGCACTGGCTTGGCGGCCGTTGCGTAAACGCTGCTTAAAATGCAGGTCCCTGTGATGAGGAGCAGGGCTGAAAGAGTGTGACGTTTCATACGGAAATTAGAGCGATGTCTCATGAATAATATAGGGATTTAAGATTGGTTGCTGAGGACAAGGCGGATCTCGTCCCTCCCAAGTGCAGGATAGCGAAGTGCGGGAGGGACCACCTCCGTGTGGTCCGCATTGCCTCTGAACTTATCTAGCTGCGGTCCACGCGAAGGCGGACCCTCCCCGATTGCAATGCGAAAGGGTTCCACAGCAATCAGAACTAAAAAAAGCCGCATACCAAACAAAGTGTATACGGCTGAAAATCGCGCTGATTATCGTAATCATGACAGCAACCGCCGGTGATTAACAGTGCCTTGATGGCAGGTGCTGGAGTAGGTTTAGCGACAGCAGGACTGGCGATCATGCAAGTGGCTCCGAGCAGAACAATTGTTTTAAGGTAACGTGTCATTTGTATTATTTTGATTTGAGTTAAATTCTATTTCTTAGGTTTTCGCTCGGGATAGTCTTGGTTAAGCTCTAGCTCGGCATCGCTCGGCGTGCGCGACGGCACGCCGTCAGCCGGAACATCGCCCTTGGCAGTCCATACGATTGCATTGAGCACGGTCTTACGAAAATCGTCCTGCTGCCAGTTTTGGTGAAAGTGTCCGCCAGTAAAGCCGAAGCCACGTCCACCGTCGGGACGTTCATAGGCCCAAGCAACATGCTGTTTTTTACCCGCACTGACTGCAGCCATAACCGCTGGATTGCTGCCGCGGTTCTTATCGTGGGCCCGCGAGGTCAAGGTCTCGATCGGTGGCAAGGAAGAGAGAATCGGCGTGACGCCCTCCATGTCGGGCTGAAAACGCATGTGGTAATACCACTCATCGCGAATCGTAAACGGTTGCACGCCATTGGTGATTGGGTGCTCGGGAAACTCGGCAAAGCTCGCATCCCAATGTGGATTCACTGACCAGCCAATTGCAAAATAGCCACCGATCCAATCAAGGAAGGTTTGACCTAATACATTAGGCTCAACTTCTACGCCATAATGCAGACAGGCGACCCCCACACCATCGTCCACCCATGTCTGGATCTTATCCTGGTGCGCCTTTGCAATGTGGCCTTTACCGCCATCGCAATACATCACAATCGCATCGGGCGCCTTGTCCGACTCAGCAATTTCCGGCCGAGCGCCATTAGCCACGACGCTGGCCTTCACATCGAGGCCGCTTTCATTCAGGCAGCGAGCCAGCAACATAGAACCAGCGCGGTGCTCATGCGCCCCATAGCCGTGACTCTTCTTACCAGCTAGAAAGATGATATTCTTGGTGGTGCCAGCAGACACGGCTTGAACGCTGCACAGGCAAAGTAGCAGGCAGGATAGAAATTTAAGGGTATGACTAATCTTCATCGTAACTATACAGTTTGACAGTTTATTGGGTCGATTTCTATCCAAGTATTTTTTAGGAATTCTAGGCCCTCGACTGACAGCTGCTCGGGACTGTCATATAAAGGACGCCAGATCGCGGCTGCGCGGGCAATCACTTCATTATCTTCAGAGAAGCTTTCGATCACGATATCGCCGTCGTAGCCGATCGTCTGCAAGGCAGAGAGCACGCCGTCCCAGTCCACCTGATCCTGCCCCAGCAAGCCGCGGTGACTGGCGCTGGCATGCACATGGCCGATATGCTGGCCATGCTTGAGGATGGCCGCAACCGAGTCGTCCTCCTCGATATTCATATGGAAGGTATCGATGTGTATTTTTAGGGCGGGACTGCCGACACGTTGGATCAAGTCCACCGCTTGTTCTAAAGTATTGATGCAATCTGTCTCGAAACGATTGAGCGGCTCTATTGCCAAGATCACCCCTGCCGCTTCGGCCTGCTGACAGAGTGGTTTCAAATGCGACGCGATTTGCGCTAATTGCGCTTCGCGGTCTTCCGGCGAATGACGCCCCGCACGACCCGTTTCCGAATACATCGGGCCACAGACCACAGTGGCACCAAGCTGCAGCGCGAGTTTGATGAGCTCGGAAATGTATTGCACGCAGGCGAGTTGTTCCCCTTCAGTGCCACGCAAATCACGCCCTGGGCAAAACGCACCACAGACAACCGGCTCCTTTAGCCCAGACGAAGCCAAGGCATCGATCAACAAAGGCACCGAAACCGCAGCAGGCTCGACGATCGCTAGCTCAACAACATCCGCACCGTAGGACTTGAATGTTTGCAGTAGAGGTAAGTCGGCATCTGTAAAACCAGAGCTGACAAGAAAGGTATTGAGGCCAAATTGCATAGAGTAGACTTAAGAAGATACCATACGGAACACGTTTAAGCCTTGGAAATATTCCGCATATTTGTGTATATTTTCAGCATTACACTGAAAGTGCAACCATCAAGCCATGAAATCAGATCCCTTACCGCTGCATCAAAACCTTAACCCGAGTAGTATTCTCGCGCTTTTTTCAGCGCTCGGTGACGTCTATTTTTTCATGAAAGACCGCGAGGGGCGCTTCATCGGAGCCAATGACCTACAGCTCGAAAAGCTCGGTCTTAAATCGGAGGACGAGTTGATCGGTAAGACTGACTTTGATTTCTTTCCCAGCTACATGATTGCGCACTACGCCAAAGATGACGCCAAAGTGATCGATAGCGGCGAACCGATTCCCCGCCGTGTTGAACTGGTGGCGAATCCCGACGGGGCCGTCTCGTGGCACGTCACCAGCAAATTCCCACTCTACGACAATAGCGGCAACTGCGTCGGCATCATCGGCTGCATGCGCGACTTTGAGCGCAGCGACAATGCATGGCAGCCCTATCGACGTATGAATGCGGTGGTCAATTACATCAACCTGCACTACGCCGAACCGATCGGAATGGCGGATCTAGCCAAAGTCGCCAGCCTATCCATCAGTCAATTTGAGCGGCGTTTTCGCACCGTGTTCGAACAAACCCCGTCCCGATTCCTAATTCGCTACCGACTAACCCGCGCCAGCCAGATTTTAATGCACAGTGACAATACCGTGAGCCAGATCGCGCAAGATGTCGGCTTCTACGACCACAGCCACTTCACTCGCGAGTTTCAAAAACTGTTCGGCATGGCTCCTGGGCGCTACCGCAAGATACATCGGTCAACTGGTAAGTCATCAAACTTATCATTCGCAGCCAACACAACTGATTGACGACCCCACTAAAGTTCCCACTGTATTCTTCCTATGCCAATTACTTTTGATCATACTCGTATACGTGTCTCGAACCTAGAAAAGTCGATCGACTGGTATTGCCAGACCTGTGGCTTTACCGTCCTACGCCGGACTGATAAGTCGCCGTCGGGGAATCAGCTCGCTCACTTACAAATCCCTGGTAGCGCGCACAATCTGGAGCTCACACACTCGCCCGACTACGTCGTCAAGGTGCCCGATGATCTGATCCACACCTGTATCCGCGTCGATAATATCGTTGCCTACTGCGAAATGCTCGAAGGCCTCGACCTCACGCTCGACCTCTGGCCAAGCAACTGGCGCGAGAAATTCACGGATGGTAAAAAAATGGCCTTCATCACCGATCCCGACGGTTACGAGGTCGAGATTCTAGAACACTAAGGCCAGCAACTGACTTTTAATGGTATAATTCGCATGTCCTCGCGAGCCGTTGCTGTAACCGCAGATGCACGCGTTCGAGCGAAGCGACACTCAACCAAAGGGCGAAGCAAATAAACGCAGGTTTAAACTCGAATTGAGTGTAATTCATCTGCGTTAATCCGTGTGCATCTGCGGTTAATATTTTACCAGTTTTAGGCGCAGGATGGTATAAGGCCTTCGTATTAAAAACACGGCAGCAGAGTGCCGTGGCTACAGTATTACTTTCACTATCACGATCACTTGCTGAAGGCGCACCGATCAGCTCGGCTCGTAGCGCCCTTCCCTGACTTGCCGACAGAGTTCGCGCGGAGTCAGCTCTGCCATGCGCCGTATGAAGCGTGTGAACACTGACTGAGAATTAAAGCCACTCAACTCCGCTATATCCGAAAGGCTGCGCTTAACATCGCGCATCAGAGAAATCGCAGTATGAAACTGATAGTTGCTGCGGTAGTCTCGCAATGACAGGCCCATCTGCTGCTCGAAGCGGTTACGTAAGTGTCGTTCAGAAAAACCCGCTCTCTGCGCGACCTCTTCGAAGGTCCAGCCCTCTCGAACCGAGCGAATAATCAATGCCTCAATCCCGACGATCCACTCATTTTTCGAGTCAAGTCGCACGTCATCCCCGCCGGGCACACGCGCAGCCATGGTCGATTGTAGCCGAGTGAGCATGCGATCCAGCATCGGCATGAGCTCGGATCGATGCTCTGAACTGTTTCGCACCCAAAGCTGTGCGATTTCGCCCCACAATCGATGCGCCGCTCGATCCGGCTGTAAGCTTCGATAGCTTAAATCTGCCAGCATGGATTCACCCTGCTCCAGATCAAACGTGATAAATAGCCAACGCAGTTGGTCTGACTGTAGATCAATGAAGTGGTGAAATTGATATGGCGCCACCAGCAGCGCATCGCCCTCATTGAGTTGAAAGCTCTGGCCATCGACACTCACCACCCCCGAAGTTTTGAGCACGCGAATCAAGACATAGCGGTGGTGCATGCGATTCGCCAAGTGTTGCTGCTGCAGCGCCCTGCGCGTCAGACGGTCGAATACAATGACGTTACGACAAATCACGCGATCCGGTAGATCCACACCGTCGTAATAACTCTTCGGGTCTTTGATATATGAAGGAAATCCACCGAAACTGTCCTGAGGGGCGGCCATTTCCTAAATCATCAATAAATACTCCGATATAAGCAATTATTTTACACCAAAGATAAAGTATTATATAACAATGACACCTATTGAATCTGAACTCACCCAGTTAGAGCGTATCCCCGCCCAGATCTACAACAGTGCCGATGACGCATGTCAGACCGTTGCGGATGCCATCACCGATTTGATCAACGAACGTAATGCAGCGAACAAGCAGACGGTGCTCGGACTCGCAACTGGCTCGACGCCGGTGCGCCTCTATCGCGAACTGATTCGCCGCCACCAGAAAGAAGGCCTGTCGTTCGCCAACGTCATCACGTTTAATTTGGATGAATACTACGGACTCGATGGTGATCACCCAAAGAGCTACCGCAAGTTCATGCAGGATCAGCTATTTGATCATGTCGATCTGAAGCCGGAAAACACCAACGTACCGGATGGTTTGGTCGCCAGCGAAGCGGTCTTTCAATCCTGCAAGGCCTACGAAGATGCGATCGTCGCAGCTGGCGGCATCGACATCCAGATTCTCGGCATTGGCCGCACCGGCCACATCGGTTTCAACGAACCTGGCTCTGGCCCTGAGACGCTGACACGCCTCGTCACGCTCGACAGGCTGACTCGCCGCTACGCTGCACGTGACTTCCTCGGCGAAGCAAATGTGCCGCGCCACGCGATCACGATGGGTGTCGGCACCATCCTCGCCGCTCGCAAGCTCTTCCTACTCGCATGGGGCGAGGGCAAAGCCTCGATCATGGCGAAAACCGTCGAGGGCGAGCAAACGGACACGATCCCAGCGACCTTCCTCCAGCAGCATGAAAATTGCTTTTTCTGCATCGACCAAGCCGCGGCGAGCCACTTGACCCGCAAGCGCCACCCTTGGCTGGTTGGGCGCATCGAATGGACTGAAGAGACGACCCGTAAAGCCGTGCTGTGGTTGGCTCAAAAAACAGCTAAAGCGCTGCTCAAGCTGGTCGATGAAGATTACACCGAAAATGGCATGTCCGACCTACTGATCGAGCAAGGTTTTGCATATCAGATAAACATCAATCTGTTCAACATCACCCAGCACACCATCACTGGCTGGCCAGGCGGCAAACCCGACGCCGACGACTCTAACCGTCCGGAGCGTGCCACGCCTTTCCCTAAACGCTCACTCATCCTGAGCCCTGAACCACTCGACGATGTGTATTGTCTAGGCGGCACGATTAACCGCCTCAAACAACACGGCAATGAAGTGACCATCGCGTACCAAACTTCCGGGAACCTCGCGGTAGCGGACTCCGAAGTGCAAGCCTCTATCGAGTTAATGATCGAGCTTGGCAAAGACCGCTCCGGTAAGGCCGACCTTGCATATCCGAAAACAGTCGAACAACAGCTGAAAGACAAAGGTGCGTTCGGTGCAGACACTGCTGAGATCCGCCACCTAAAAGGCTTAATCCGCCGCAGTGAGGCGCGTTCCTCAGGCCGTACACTTGGCATCGACACTGCGAATCTACAATTTATGGACCTGCCCTTTTACGAAGAAGGTCGTTACCGCCGATTTATCGTCACCGAGACAGACGTGGCGCAAATGTATCAACTGCTGGAAAGCGTGCAACCGCATCAAATCTTCGCGACCGGATACGGGCACGATCCACTCTCCGTTCCGGCCTTGAGCTTTGAGGTCTTACGCGCCGCGCTGAAGCAATGCGCTGATTCAGAGTGGTTCAACGATTGCAACATCTGGCTCTACAAGGGTCCTGCGGATGAATGGGAAGCGCACGAAATTGACATGGCGGTGCCACTCTCTCCAGATGAATTTGAGAATAAGTTTCAAGGTATCTATCAGCACCAAACTCAGCGTAGCCAGAGCCCAGGTCGTGCCGGCAACAAGAGCAGTAACTCGTGGGACCTCGCTCGCGATATCAACCGTGGCACGGCTGAAATCTACGACGGACTCGGCCTCGCTGAATACGAAGCGATCGAATGTTTTAAACGCTATAATAAATAACTAAATGATTCAAACCACCCCACTCTGTAAGCCACAGCTCGACCCAGAATTGATACCGGCAGCACTGTGGAATCGTGAATACCTGAAGGCCGCAGCGGATGCGCTGAACAGTCGCGCAATTCGCATCGGAGTGGATCGCCCCGAAGGCACCACATGGATCTACGAGACGACTCTACTGCCCGAGTCGGCAGAAGCAGCCGCTGATACTTTTAAATATTGCGAGCGCACCGTGAAGTTCCTGCTGTGGGCATGGGGTGGATCCAAAGTGCGCATCAGCAATGCACCGGATGTGGTCGAGCAGCTCCAAGTAGTTTACGCTGCCGATGGGAAGCGCGCCTTTGACTACGATTTCATGGGTAAGACTTGCTTCGACCAAGCCTTCTCCATTGAGAATTCGAGTCACGCAGAAATCCAAGAAGTCCTTCCAGCAGCCACTGGCGGTATGGGTTTCACTCAAGGGCAACCGCCTCGGCTTCGACCTAGGCGGTAGTGACCGTAAATGCGCCGCGATGATTGACGGCAAAGTCGTGTTCTCCGAAGAGATTAAATGGAGCCCCTATTTCGAAAGCGATCCGGCTTACCACCGTGCAGGCATTGAAGACAGCCTCAAGCGTGCAGCGGCGCATCTACCGACAGTCGATGCGATCGGTGGCAGTGCTGCGGGAATCTACATCAACAACGAACCACGCGTAGGCTCACTCTATCGTGGCATCAGCCCGGGTGATTTCCAAAAGTCGATTCGTAATCTCTTTCATGAGCTAAAAACGGAGTGGAAAGACATCCCCTTCGCACTCGCAAATGATGGCGACGTGACCGCAATGGCTGGTGCAATGGCGATCAATGACAACGCAGTGCTAGGCATCTCGATGGGAACCAGCCTTGCCGCAGGTGACATCGACACCAACGGCTCCGTAACGGGATGGATCAACGAACTCGCCTTCGTGCCAGTGGACTATCGCGAAGGAGTCGCCACAGATGAATGGAGTGTGGGCGACTCGCCCACATTGATCCTGTGTTGCTGTAAAGGAGGGTGAGTCGCCCTCCCTCCTTTAGCCTTTCCCACTAATCGATGATGCAGCACAAAAAAGCCCCACAGGAATGAATCCCGTGAGGCCAAAACGATAGAAAAGCTTGAATATTGAGTGAGCCGTGGGTGCTTCGATGGGCACTTACTCTGCCGAAAATGCTTCGGACACTGGCTCGGGGCTCAGGTCGAGGACCAACTCCTCAGCGGTCCAAGGTTTACTGCGTGAACTGTATTGAGCCATGTAGGTAGTCATCGTCTCTTCAGTGATTACGGAAGCTTGGTTGCCCCACGACTGACGGATATAAGTCAAGACGCCAGCAATCTCTAATGGCTTAAGATTGAGACCATTCGGGCCGAAGGCAGGCATGTTACCATTGTATTGCTTACCAGCGACTACGATCGGACCATTTAGACCGTTGATCAAGATACGAGCGAGGCTCTCTTGATGGTCAGTCACCCACTCCGAACCTGCAACTGGCGGAAACGCTCCAGCGATACCGAGGCCAGTCGCTTGGTGACAAGCGGCACACTGCGCATTGTAAATCTTCGCACCACGATCAAACAATGATACTTGAACGACAACGACTTCTGCATTCGGATTAAAATCGAACGTATAGGCATCCTTATGGAAAAAACCGCCATAATGGATCAAATACACCCCGCCCCAGAAGCAAAGAGCGGCAAAGAGGAATAGAATAAAAATCGGAACTGGCGAAGAGCCGTTGCTCGGCTCTTCTTGCTCACGCATGAGGGCGTCTTGTGGCTCTTGATCGCCGTTATCCTTAGTGTGTTGGTCGAGGTCGTCGCTCATTATTCAGAAATCTGCGCCTCTGGTAGGCTATAATTAAGTTGTAAGCTGAGCAAATACTCAACTAAAGCTTCCGCGCGAGCAGTCGGGACAACTTCGTATCCAGCCGCTGGTGCGTAATTCGAATCGGCATCAAACTGCAAAGCATGTGCAGACGCAGTGCCTTCGATCTCACGAGTTTCATAAAGAAACGCATACTGTGGCATGGTCGAAACTCCAACCGATGTAATCTTAGGATTGTAGAGGAGTAAGTGGTGCCAGTTCGCATCGCTTTGACGGTCACCGATCGTCATTAGGTCGGGGCCGGTGCGTTGGCGACCGAGCAATACGGAGCCCTGAGTGACATAGTCGCGTGCGACAGTATGCCGCTTGCCCCAATCACGTTCAATATCCGAACCATAACCAGCACGACGAACTTGCTGCGTGTGGCAATAGACACAGCCTAAATCGATGTAGACTGCTTTGCCCTGCTGCGCTGAACCTAACATCTTCGCAGGATAGAGCGGATCACCATCAACGAAGTTGCCGATTTCATCCAAAGTCTCGGTGGTTTGTGCCAAACTACCGAGTTGAATATAACTACTGAGAACCAGACCCGTAAACGAGAACGCCAAGGCGATAAGGATCCCACAAAAAAGAAGCGGAAGATTTTTCATTACGCTGCACCCCCTTGGTTGGCAGAATCAAGCAATGTAGGACCGTGTTTCGCACGAATGAAGCCTGTGGCGAATAGCATCCATAAGAAATTAATGATAAAGGCGAGATGGCCGATTGCTAGGCAGACCACACCAATTGAACGGATCATAAGCCACGGTAGCATGCTTTCAACGACATCTGAAAACGGCACCGTAGCGTCGTTCATTTGATTACCAGCAAGCCAACCGCCAACAATTAGTGACACAATGACAATTGTAATACCGAACGCACTGCCCCAGAAATGGCAGTAAATTAAACGGGAGGACGGCCACTCACGCTTAGTTAAACGAGGCAACATAAAGTATAGACCACCAAACATCACCATTGAGAAGAATGCATAAATCACGTGCTGGTCTTGACCGATGGAAAAAGTCGTAAAATGCGTGATCACGTTGACCGATCGAAAGGCCATCAACGAACCCACCATATTGGCAAAGAAGTAAGACAACACACCAAACATAACGAATCGAAGCGCAGGGCTGCGCCACACTACGGCACGTTCACCTTTCACGGAAAGATACAAATTAAGTGTCACGGTAATCACAGGCACGACCATCGTTACCGCTGCGACAATACTTACAGAACTGATCCATACAGGAATTGGGCCACCAATCAACTGCACCATACCAGTCCAGCTACCAAGCAGCGCTAAAGAAACAAACCCGAGCAAGGCCAGCGCATAAGAATGAATCGGACGACCAATCACCTTTGGGATTACATAATAGGCAGTCGCCAAAGCCATCGGCGTGAGCCACAGATTTTGGAAACTGTATGCAAACCAGCTGCTAGTAATCGACTGCACGACGCCACGCACGGGAAACCAAACAACCATGAACTGAGCGATCATGTAGATCCATGGAAACCAGAAAAACGCAGCGAGGATGTACCATTGTGAGACATACACGCCCTTCCCTTGACGAGCACGAAAAGCTAGAATACCCCAAGCACCAATCAACGCGTAAGAAATCAATAGCAGCGGTGTTGCATAGCCAGGGATTTCCAAAAACTCAGCCGCGTTCAAATCGCCTGCAAGAATACCAAGGATACCGATATTTAGACCGAAATTCCAAAACAAGCCTGCGATAATCAACATGCCGCCGCTACGAATTGGAGCCAATGACAAACGAGAAATAATCCAAAGCCCGATTGCGAAGATCACATTGCACCCCCAGCCAAACAGCATCGCATTGGTCGCCGCAGGATAGAGACGGCCGTAAGTAATGAACTCGCTACCAGACATGAAACTGGGCAGATACGACTGCAAGGCAGTGATTAGCGTCAAGCCTGTACCGACAACGAGCCAGAGGATTGCAGCGATCACAAAGAATAGAGCCGGAAACCGGATGGACGCATCGATCTCACTCAGCACGGAGCGCACATGGGAGTCCGTGGAAGTGGATTGAGAGTTAGAATGGGGAGCGTTGCTCATTAAGAAAAATACTTCGAGTGATTACTTCGTGGCCTTGTAGGCCGCGACGGTCGAATCCATCGCATCCGCAATTGGAATACGAACGGTGCCGGCTTCTGCGTCGATGACTTCGAAACCAATGAGCTTTGCCACTCCTTCAGCGCGAGCTTGGTCAGCCTTTGCTTGGCGCTCCTCATTAACTGCCTGATCAATCGGAGCCGGACGGCTAGGCAAGTAAGCGACGAAGAGAATCGCGGCGAAGGCTAGGATCGCGCCGATGATACCGACGAGTGAGAGCAGACGACTGCTTGTAGATAATTCTGATTGAGACATCTTAAATTACTCAGAGTAGTTGATGGAAATTGCAATATTAGGGTCACGAATAGGAATCGGCTCGGCTTTCTTGGTGCTACGACAAAATGCGTAGATGCAAATGCCACCGATACCAACCAACGACGCGATATCCACCCAAGATACAGAAAACTGGCGGACCAAGTAACCCGCTGCGTGAGCGTCTGGGTTGACGAGCTTACCGGGGATAATATTCCAGTAGAGATCGACTAGGTGAAAAATCAGAATCCAGACAGAGATAGCTACGGTGCGCCAAACAACGGTCTTGGTCTTGTACCAAAGTAAGCAGAGGAACGGCGTGAGGAAGTGACCAAAGATCAAGCCCATGCTCACCCACCACCAAGAATTGGTAGTGCCATCGAAGTTCATCTCGCGCAGATTATACCAAAAGGTTTCTTCCGGAATATTCGCACTGTAGATCAAGAAATACTGAGAGAAGCTGATATAAGCCCAGAAGATGGTAAATGTCAGCATCAAGCAGCCCAGATCGTAACGGTGCGCCTGATTCAAAATCCCTTTTAGGTAGCCCTTCGATGCAAGCACCACTACCAAGATGACTAAGATGGCCAGTGCCGCACGCATAGATGCGGCGAAGAACCACACTCCATACATAGTTGAGAACCAGTGGTATTCGAGCGATTTGAACCAGTCAATCGCACCGAGCGACATCGCAACTGCACAAATGAAGAGTCCGACTGAAGACAGCGCATGTGCTTTTGTGGTGTTCTTGATATCACCAGTTTTATCGGTGTCGAACGACCACTTGCGCAGCAGGCTTGTGATGAGAATGAACACACCAAAGATGGCGAACACACGGACCACAAAGAAATTTATGTTCAGGTAAGGCTGCTTCCAATTGTAGATCGCATCTTCACCGACAGTACCATGACCAGGCAGTTCATTGAGTCCACTCATCCATTTCCAGAGCAGACCTGGATTCTCGTGAAAAAGCGGGATTGCCAATAATGGCAGGAAGAGCAGCAGCAACCATGGAAATACTGCCATGCAGTGCTCACATTGACGACGAATGATAACTGGCCAGCGTGCGTAGAACACATACCAGATCAAAGTTAGAAATGTCATGCCGATGGCGATGGACATCCAGAAACCGATACCCAGCAGCCAACCCATAAATGGGCGTGCGTCGCTTTCGTTCCAACCTTGTATTAAGCCAACCGCAGCCAGTGCGATGCCGATGAGACCAACAATGAGAGCGATACTCCCGACTTTGTTAGCTTGAGCGTGATGTGCGTCCGAACTCATAGTATTAAAATCCTAACTCTGTGCGTTGTGCTTCGGAGAGATCCTCAGCGTTAGCGTGTTGTGAGCGTTGCAGTGCCCGAACATAAAGGACAATCGCCCAGCGTTCTTCGGGAGTAATACTACCATCCAAAGCAAGCATGAGCCCCTTACCGTTGGTGATAACGTCGTAGATGTAGCCATCTTCAACACCGCGAAGCCGATCGTTGTGGTAGCTCGCTGCGAGCACGCCATATGGCTTAGTCACCCCATTACCATCACCAGCTGAACCGTGACAGACGGTACAAAAAATATCATACTTTGCCTTGCCTTGAGCCATGAGCGCGTGGCTCACTTCGAGCGGTATAGTCTTAACGAACGAGTCATCAGCCTCCTTACCTTCATTGAAAGCCGTGTCGCCGAGTGTCTTATCTTCGAACCCAGCAGAGAACACCTCTGCTTGATTGAAGTAATCACCACGGGCAACCGTCTTTGCTGGTACAGGCCGATCATTACGACCGTCACCAAAAAACTCGTTTTCGGCCTGCGGCTTATAGCGCGCTTGACGATCCATGTCTGAGAAGACTTCGAGTGGTGGTTTTGTGCTGTTCGAGCCGCGGAAGCCGAGAATCGACACCGTTGCTACGATCGCAAAAACATAGAGTGCTAAAAAGATACGCATGATACTGTTCTACGCTGAGACCTCCTCGATGTCGGTTCCACCAATTTGCTCTAGGAATTGACGTGTGGCGACGAGATCAAACTTCGAATCTCGCGCTTCAATAGCGATGATGAGACGTTCACCAGAGACCTCTAGGAACTTTTCGTTATTGAAAAGAGGGTTATAGTGCTGAGGCAGCAAATTTGTGATAAACATACCACCGAGTGTGCCGAAAGCCGACAACAGGATGGTCAACTCATACATAATCGGGAATGGGTAAACCAAACTGAAGAAAGGCTGACCACCGACGATGAGCGGATAATTATAGGCATTCATGTACCAGACGATCAGGATGCCGATAAAGAAACCCATGATACCACCACAAAAGGTGAATATTGGCACCTTCGAGCGCCCCTGACCTTGCGCGGCAGGCATGCCGTGAACCGGGAACGATGAATAAGTATCCCATTTTTTGTAACCAGCATCCCTCACTTTTTCCGCGGCATGGAAGAAAGCAGCGGTGTTGGGGAAAGTCGCGAGAATTCCGTGTGTTTCAGATTCAGACATTAGTGTTGCCCTCCTTTGTCTTCGTCGTGGTGGCCGTGCGGATCTGCCGCAGGCATTACGAATTTAATTTCAGCGATCGGCATAATTGGCAGGAAGCGTAGGAATAAAAGAAATAATACGCTGAACAAACCAAAAGTGCCAAAGAAGGTTAAAATATCGACCATTGTCGGTGAGTAGTAACCCCAACTACTTGGCATAAAGTCATTGGCCAGTGAAGTCACAGTGATCACGAAACGCTCGAACCACATACCGACGTTAATGAAAATCGACATGACCCAAACCATCGCAGTGTTGCAGCGCACCTTCTTGAACCAGAAGAGCTGTGGAGTGAATACGTTGCAGCTAAACATCATCAAGTAAGCCCACCAGTATTGGCCGAACGCACGATTGATGAAAGCGAAGCTCTCGTATGGATTCGCACCATACCAAGCGATGAAAAACTCCATGATGTACGCGTAACCAACGATCGATCCAGTGCCCAAGCAGATCTTACACATGTTGTCGATGTGACGCTGTGTGATGAGGTCATGCAGACCATAAAGCGCACGCAATGGCAGCATCAAGGTGAGCACCATACCAAAGCCGGAGAAAATCGCACCAGCCACGAAGTATGGTGGGAAGATCGTCGTGTGCCAACCTGGCAACACCGCTAGGGCGAAGTCGAAGGAGACGATGGTATGAACCGAAAGAACAAGTGGAGTGGATATACCAGCAAGCACGAGGTAAGCCATTTCATAATTGCGCCAGTGGTTACCAGCATTGCGCCAGCCCATGGCAGCCACCCCATAGAAAAATTTACGAAAGACATCCATCCCCTTGGTCATGAAGCCACTACCTTCGTAAGCGCCTTTGTTGATACGTTGGATCGCACGATCGCGAAGTACGCCGAGGTCAGGAATCATGCCCATATACCAAAACAGTACTGAGACTGTTCCGTAAGTGGAAACCGCGAACACGTCCCATTCCAATGGCGAGCGGAACTGTGGCCAAATGCCATTAGAATTTGGGATGGGAAACAACCACCAGCCGAACCAAACACGACCGACGTGGAACAGCGGGAAAATACCCGCACAGACCACCGCAAAAATCGTCATGGCCTCGGCCGCTCGATTAATCGAGGTTCGCCAGCCCTGCTTCAACAAACACAGGACGGCGGAAATCAACGTTCCTGCGTGGCCAATACCAATCCAGAAGACGAAGTTAACAATCGCCCAGCCCCAGTTGATCGGATTTGCCAATCCCCACACACCGACACCAGAACTGACAAGCCAAAGGAGGCCCATGCCAGTGAAGGATGCAGTCACCAACGCAACCGCCATGCAGACCCACCACCATATCGGGGTTTTTGTCTCGACGATGCGGCAGATCTTTTCAGTGACCCAGTTAAAATCACGATCATTCGCGATAAGGGGCTCTTCGTGGAGCTCAGCTGGTTGCACTTTAGCCAACAAAGCGGCCTGAGCAGCGTCCAATGAACTCTCTTGAGTAGTCGTAGCCATTTTAATAGGTTCGCAGTTAGAAATTAGTGAGCGGGATGCGCTTCTTCAGAGTGGGAGGAATGATCGTGACCGTGATCACTATCCGCAGGTGCGGCATGGGAATCGTGGCTTGCACCGTGATCGCCACCGTGGTCGTCACTATGACTACCATGTCCATAGCGCTCGTCGTATTGAGCGTAGGCGTATGGTTTTTTGTAAGCATCCGGCATTTTAGGATTCGGATTACGCAAACGGGCCAAGTAAGTGGTGCGAGGTCGTGCATTCAGGTAACCAAGCACCGAGTAGTTACGGTCACTTGCCTTCATCTTAGAGACTTCAGATTCAGCATCCGAGATGTCACCAAAGGTGATGGCATCCGTTGGGCAAGCCTGTTGGCAAGCCACCTTAATATTACCATCCGGGACGCGAATGTTACCAGAAGCACCCGCGAGACGCTTTTGCTCAATCTTGGCAGATTCGATACGCTGCGTGCAGAATGTGCACTTTTCCATGACACCGCGCATGCGCACAGTGACATTTGGATTAGCCTGCATCTTCTCAAGTTCTGGCTCATCGACAGGACCGAGTGGGCCTTTGTAAAATTCACCGATTTGACGCTTGTTCCAATCAAAGAAATTAAAGCGACGCACCTTATACGGGCAATTATTCGCACAATAGCGGGTGCCGACGCAACGGTTGTAAGCCATGGTATTGAGGCCGGAAGAATCATGCACGGTTGCATTCACAGGGCAAACCTGCTCACACGGTGCATTTTCACAATGCTGACACATCATGCCCATAAAGGACACTTGAACGTCGTCTGGCACTTCAGTCTGATCGTATTTCTCCGCTGAGAAATAACGGTCAACACGCATCCAGTGCATCTCACGTCCACGAAGGACCTGATCTTTACCGACGATTGGCACATTATTTTCACTTTGGCAGGCAACGACACAAGCCGTGCAACCGATGCAACTATTCAAATCAATCGCCATCCCCCACTGCTGCGGGATCGGGAATTTATCTTCGTTGTCCTTCCACACTTTTACGTTCGGCAGTGGCTTTGAGAATGCAGGGTGCTCATAAGCGGAGTTACCACGGTACTGGTTGATCGACTTCTCTTGAAGTGATTTACCGGCATCTTTCGCGTAGTTCGCTGGAGCGTGTGACTCGACACCCATCTTATTAGCGAAATCAGGTGTTTCAGCATAACCCGCAGCTGTGTTCTCGCGAACCAGTGCGCGGCCTTCCATCGACCAGTGCTCTTGAGTATTCGCGAGGTGGTATGTTTTCTCAGTCAGCTTGATAGAGGCACCGAGTGCGAAACCAAGGCTACCACTGGTACGGACGGCGTAGGCATCGAACCCAACACCTTGACCAACGCGACCGACAACCTTACGGCCCAGACCCAATGGCAGCACCACGGTGTAGTTTGCAAGACCTGGGACAACATGGATCGGTGCTTCAATCGTAACGCCGTTAACAGTCAATTCGACGACAACCGCTTCTTCCTTACCGCGGCGAAATTTCGCTTTGTTGGTTTGAAGTGTGCCCTTAGCAGCCTTAAAGAACTTACTGTCCTTATTCATGAGCTTCTTGGTCGGGAAGATCTGAATGTCTTGAGCATTTTCGAGTTCTTTCGCCAGTGTTGGGCTGATCTGGATCGCATTATCCCAAGTTAACTTGGTAATTGGATCCGGACACTCCATCATCCAACCATTGTTGGCGAAGCTACCATCGTAAGCGTGTGAACTCGGAGCGAAACGAACTTCGAGCTTATCAGTGCTAAGTTCGTAAGCAGTCAAGCCGTCCACCTTAACAGCGGCGAAATCGATCTCAGGAGATAGTGCCTTGTAAGCAGAACCTTCGAGCACACCGTCACTGAGGAATTTGCTATAATCGCTACCACCCAAGGTCGCGAATGTCGCTTGTGCGATCGAGTAACCATCAGTAACGGTCGCACCTGCGAGGCGGGCTAGTACTTCCAAGTCATTAAAAGTATCAAACAGCGGCTCAATCATTGGCTGCACCGCAACCAATGTGCCATTGAATGTGCGACCATCGCCCCAAGACTCTAAGTAATGGGAGCGTGCAATGAAGAGGTTTGCGGCCTCAGAAGTTTCGTTGATCGAACCACCGATGTAGATGCTCTCAGTTGCTTTTGCTTGAGCTTCGGACCAGTTCAAATCAATCGGTGCGTCATAGACTGGGTTACCTCCAAGGATAACAAGTGTCTCGACATCACCTTGATTCAGGCGGGCTGCGGCAACTGCGATGCCCTGTTCTGCAGGGGACACTTCGACGTAGTTGATCGGAGCAGAAAGTGCTTCGTTAATAGCAATGACGATCGCATGGACCGCCTTTGGAAGATGCTCACCCGCGATGATGATCGAGTGGCCGGCATGATCAACCAAGTCCGTCGCGCAAGCTTCGACCCATTGAGCGTCGACCTTAAGTGAAGCACCGACCTTCGCCAGTTCAGCAGCCAAAGGACCACCAACATGCTTCTTTTCCAGAATTGCCGCACCGACTTGAGCGATAAATGCGCCCATCTGGCTAGAGCTGAGACGGAGACGGTGATCGGCCATCGAGCCAGTCGATGTCAACGTACTCTCGACCGAGTAGAGGCGGCTCATCTTGCTCGCATCCTTCGAAGAATTGACCTTACGAGTCTTAATGAAGTCGCGTGCTTGGCTCAAAGAACCATCGGTATTGTTGAGGAACTCCGCGTCGAGTGCGAGGACTCGTTGCACTTTTATAAATTCAGGAAGTGCGCGCAGTGACTTGCCAAATACTGCTAGCGCAGCTTGCTCGGAAGTGCTATGATCGATTGCGGTATTCTCTGTCCAAGTCGCCAGCGGGAAGGCCTGCTTGATTTGCTTAACCAATGCAGCTCGACTTGGCGATGTGCTCGGCTCGGCGAGAAAAACGAGGCCCTTGCCTTGATGTGCGCCATGTGCTTTGCGAATTGCTTCGAGGCGATCGCGAACAGCAGCAGGAGAAAGCGTCACTCCCCCCTGTTTACTCTTGGTCGCACGGTCTGGATCATACAGATCCAAGATGCTCGCCTGTGTATAAACAGTCGTCCCACCGCCGTAAGGCGTAAAGCTTGGGTTACCCTCAATCTTGGTTGGACGACCTGTATGGGTCTCAACGATCACTGGCACATTATCACGTGCACTCGGCATCGAGGAGGTGTAATAGACCGGCACACCTGGAATCACATTCTCAGGCTGCTTGGAGTAAGGCAGTATATTTTGTTCTGGACGACGGCAACCTGTCATACCTAGGCCAGCAAGACCAAAGGATGCAGCCATCACTTTCATGAAGTGACGACGGTTGACACCTTCCATATCGGAAGCGCCGGCGGGGAATTCGCGCTCGACCCAATCTGTAAACGCGGGAGTTTCCGCTAGATCGTCGAGGCTTTTCCAGTAACGTGGGCCTGAGAATTCAGAGTTCTTCATTATCTAAAAGGGTGCGATTAACGGTGGCAGCCTGAGCAGCTTTGCGGGGGATTGACCTTCCAGTCGTGAACGAAGCCGACAGCTTCTTTTTTAAATTCCTCTGTATCAGGACGTTCCCAACCAAGGTTGTAAACTTCATCCACAGGGCGGATACTGTCTTCAGGGTTACGGTGGCAGTCCATGCAAAAACTCATACTGAATGACTTAGCATGCTCGACGACTTCCATCTGATCCACGCGGCCGTGACATTCAACGCAGCTGATTCCCCGGTTTACGTGCACAGCATGATTGAAGTAAACGTAGTCAGGCGTCTTGTGGACACGGACCCAAGGGATCGGCTCACCAGAATCATAGCTTTCACGCACTGAGGCCAGTATCGGATCATCTTTACGCACCATACTGTGACAGGACATGCACACACTGGTAGCCGGCACGTTGGAGTGCTCAGAACGGTCCACAAATGTGTGACAGTAACGGCAATCCATCTCAAGCTGCCCGGCATGCAGAGCGTGACTGAAAGGCACAGGCTGGGTCGGTGCGTAGCCTACCCGAGTATACTTGGGAGTTGCATAATAAGTAATCCCCAGAACAACTGCAGTCACGGTTAGCACTAGTGCTACGATTACTTTAATAGGGATCGTGTTGACCCACCTCGGAAATACGTTCGCCATCGCTTATATAATAAGAAGTTATAGACGTCTAAATTAGACGGTTTTACGTTCAACTGCTCCCTTAGCAGATCGAATCCGAGACATCGCGCGCGGCGTCGTAGGAGAGGCAAGATTAGAGGATCCACGCTTCGGTTCAGAACTAACTGTACGAGTCAGCGCAAACGCCCCGACAAATGCCAGACTTGCCCGTTTTAAAAATCCTTTGCGTGTAGTAGTTTCTTTGCGGTTCATCAGAGTTATAGCGGTCTGTTAAAAGTACGCCGAATTGGCATGGCAACCGTTTTTTATCAGCAAATTCAATTCACGAAGAAACAAATGGCTAAACAGTTGTGAGTTAAGAGTGTTAAATATTAAGTAAACCCAGCATCTGTGCAAATAGGCGTAAAGAATCGTACAATAAATGCAAAGTACTAAGCGGAATTATTTTTTGTAGCAATGACATGTTCCCAAACCAATACATCAATTAGTAAAACAGATATCAGCGATTAAATTTCGTTATACTAGACCATTCACTGGCCCAATTAGTCTTTCTAATAATAAAAAGCTGAATTCAGGCTTCTCACTTTCGTGAATCTCAGACATATCTACCCGCATGAGCGGCATAGATAAAGTGAACCAAACACCAGGCACCCCGGGCAAATACGTTGCCCTCGGCCTTTTTATATTTACTGCGATCGTTGGCAGCCTCTTTATTTATCTTGGCCCAAAGGCCACCGAAAAGACTCCTGGCGTCCTCCACGTTGGCATCCGCTTCGCCAACGAGCATATGGTCGAGTTTACTCAATATAGTAAAACTGGCCCCGGTGCGCAGATTGAATTTATCGCCGCCGACGGCAGCATCCCCCATTCCGTCGAGCGTCTAGCAATGGGCCGCAATCTGGTGCCGATTAGTAATTTGGCCGATGGCCTTTATACTGTGCGACTGAGCTCCGAAAACTATATCAGCGTCGAAATGCCGATGATTGCAGCAGGCCGGATGCTCAATCCGCCAAAAGACGCGCAGTTCTCGAATGACACCCATGCCGACTACAATATGATCGGCGTGCGCTTCGTACCGAAGGTCGGTTCCAAAAAATAGGTGCCGCGCTGGCCCAACAGGTCGCATTGTCAGTCAACTGCCCTTGAACGCAGCTGGTGATCTAGCATTCGCCACAGGTCGAGCCATTTAGCCTTTAGCGCTACCCTCGCTCTGCGTTTAGAATTACACAGGCAACAACATGCTGCCACCACCTGTCGCCAAATTGCCAAATATCACAACTGAGGTGCAGGTTTCTAAGATTATGAATTTACCATTCGACGTTCGGCATCCGATGTTCAGCGTTCGACCTTCATGATAACTTCCATCCTCACTCATCCGGGCGGTGCCCATAAAGACGAATTCTTAGCCTGCGCCGTGCTACTCACTCAAGCACCGGTCGCGATCCAACGTCGCGAACCGACCGATGCCGACCTCGCAGACACATCCATCGCCGTGCTAGACGTCGGCGGCGAGCATGCTCCCGAGCGGAGCAACTTCGACCACCATCAATTCCCGCGTGACATGGTGCCGACTTGCGCCCTTTCACTGGTACTTCAGCACATCGGCCTTTACGAAGATGCGCGCGAGTTCTGTAGTTGGCTTGAAGTCGCCGAATGGTTCGACTGCCGCGGCCCCAACGACACCGCCGAATGGCTCGGCATGGACCGCGAAACTATTGGCAAACTAAACTCCCCGCTCGACATTACTATCCTCCGCCGCTTCGCCAGCCAAACAGAACACCAACCAGGTCAGCCGATCTGGGAGATCATGCGCATGATCGGTCAAGACTTGGTTGATTTCGTAACAGGCCTCCGCGCACGGCTCAACTTTATCGCTCAGCATGCCGAAGTTTGGACGCTTGGCGCTGCTGACGACACATTCAAAGTCCTTTTTATGCCCCGCACAGAACCGATGCCAGATGAAGCTTCGGCAGGACTGGGCGGTCATGTCATCGCCCTCGGCCTCGAACAACAAGTGCTCGCACTGATCTACCCAGACAGTCGCGGCGAAGGTTACGGAATGCGCCGTTTTAACGACGATCAACGCATGGACTTCAGCCCACTCGAAACGGAAACAGACGTGCATTTCGCACACGCCCGCGGCTTTATTGCCAAGACCTCGAGTGCAGATGTCGAGCGCTTAAAAGTCTTAGTCAGTAGTGCTTATATTGGCTAAAAAAGGCAAAGACCCGCCTAGTCTGGATAAATTACGCCGGCAGCAGCTCCATTCTCTCGGTCACCTCTAATATGTTGGATTCGATGCGCCTTTTAATGCCCTCAGGTGAACTGCAGCGCTTGACTTGCCCACATCGGCCACAAGCAAAAATAGGGCCGTCCCGTCTGCGTGTACGAAACAGCTTCACCACTCTGCCTCAGTGCCCTGTTACACAGTAAATATGTCGATCGGCGGAAAGGTTCTCATAACTCTCTCGATAGTTAACCACTGAATGGTTGCAAAGCCTTACGGCTGGCCTAAGCAACAGAGCGGTTCTGTCTGAATCAAGCGACGATACAGAGTACTACGTATTGCCATGCAATATGATGTAAAAGTACTCCATCAGCCAACCTGTGCAGTTGGGTCGCCCCTCCCCTTACTGCCTAACAGAGCATTCAATCTCGGCTTCGATCGCAGAGAGATGATTATGGATTATAGTATTATAACTTAGTCCGATGATATGGGTAATCCCTGCAGGCAACAAATTGAGCTGCCGAAGAATGTTACGAGCGACACCCCGCCAAAAATCTCAACTTAAACTATCTTCGAGAATAATACGACCACCACCATGTTGAACCCATCAGAGTAATGCCAACGACGTGCAACAGAATCGCACCGTAGTCCGAATGGCGCAAAAAATGTATCGCTCACAGTCATATACTCTGACTAAGACTAAGGCATGAAAAGTATGACAGGATATGGCCGTGGCTCTGCGAATGCCCCTAAACAGAATGTGCGAATCGAAGTCGAGATAACTTCGGTTAACCGAAAAACTCTAGATGCTCAAATCTCCTGCCCTCGCGAATGGAATGGGCTCGACCAACAATGTAACCTTTGGCTCAAAGATGCTTTTCAGCGCGGCCGCATAAACATTCAAATAAAGGCAGAGTCCACCGAGGGCACACAATCCGGCCTGGCATGGAGTGCCCGAAGCATGGACGAAAGCTTGGATCGGTTGCGCGGTTTCGCCGAAAGCCGGAATATTCCCTTTGCTGTCGATAGTCACGTATTACTCGATCTAGCAAAAACACTGAAAGACAGCTCTGCACTGCCAGACTGGCGCGAAATTGAAGCTCCAATCAAAGCAGCATTCGATACTGCGCTCGCAGATATCGATAGCATGCGAGTCAACGAGGGCAAGGCACTCGCGGAAGACTTACGTCAGCGCATTCAAGAGCTTGATGCAATTATGCAGCAGATCGCAACACATGCAGAGAACACCGTCGCGGCCTACCGCGATGCACTGATGAATCGACTCAAGCAACTAAAGCTCGAGCTAGACATAAATGATGAACGTGTACTGAAGGAACTAGCCATCTTTGCCGACCGCTCGGACATCAGCGAAGAGCTCACACGCTTAAATAGTCACTTCGATCAATTCAACGAATTTATTAATGCTGACGAAGCGACCGGTCGAAAAATGGATTTCCTCTGCCAGGAAATACATCGAGAATTCAATACCACCGGTAGCAAGTCATCTCCGATCGAAATCACCCGCGCCGTGATCGAAGGTAAAAATGGCCTAGAACGTATTCGTGAACAGGTTCAAAATGTCGAGTAACCCAGACCCCACGCACATTTGCGGGCCTCACTATTGTGACCAGCTCTAAATATGCATCGATCCAGAGCACTCGGACCCTATTCTGTTTAGATCCAGTCTTCGCCGTGTGACTTAAGAGCTTGAGCCAGCACTTTGGCGAAAAATGGGCCACGATAGATCCAGCCGGTATAGATCTGTACCATCGATGCACCAGCGTCCATTTTTTCGCCGGCAGATTCGACCGAATCAATCCCACCCACGCCAATAATCGGCAACTTGCCTTCTGTGGAGCGGTGAATGAAGTCAATCACGTCGTTGGAACGCTTGTGAATATCTGTACCGCCGCTCATGCCGCCCGTTTCCGTCGATGTAAATCCACGTGGGCGGGTAATCGTGGTATTGGTGGCGATAATGCCGTCGTAGTCCAAATCAAGCAGCACTTCAACAATTTTATCGATTTCGGCATACGTCAGATCAGGTGCGATCTTGAGTAGCAACGGATGTGGCTGGTGCCCGAGTTTTTTGGCGTAACTACGATTCTCATCGTGTAGTGTGGTCAACAATTCACGCAGATAGCTCTCCGTCTGCAGTTCGCGCAAGCCTGGTGTATTGGGACTACTGATATTAATGGTGAAATAGTCGGCTTGATCCGCTAAAGTACGGAACGACGCCACATAGTCATCCACTGCATGATCCAGCGATGTGGCCTTGGCCTTGCCGATGTTCACCCCGACTGGCATCTTGCGCTTGCCCTTCGGGTAGTGCTTCGAGAGGCATTGTAGCATCGCCTCCGAACCTTTATTATTAAAACCCATGCGATTAATCAGCGCATTTTGCTCGGGGTGGCGAAATAAGCGCGGACGCGGATTGCCCGGCTGCCCTTGTGGCGTGACCGTACCGACCTCGGCATGGCCGAAGCCCAGCGCCTCAATAGCACGCGTAAATTCACCGTCTTTATCCATTCCGGCAGCGAGACCAACACGATTCGGAAACTCCAAGCCGAACAGTTTGACTGGCTTATCCTCTCGGACTTGATTACAAGCGCGCAGCAGCGGACATAGGCCTGGCACCTTACTCAGCGCCATGAGTGCGGTGCGGCCGCGATCATGTGCCTGTTCCGGCTCCATTCTAAAGAGTATTGGGCGGATAATTGTTTCGTAGATACATCCCATAGCGGTAAATCTGTTAGCCTTAATTAAGAAATGGGCAAGTTAACAAGGCGTCGTCACTAAACAATGAAAATCACTCGTTTGAAATTTTTTGAACAAAGCACTTTACAATTTGGTTTTGGAGGTTTTTACCGTTATATCATATCTAATGGAAATACTAGTCTCAACACGAAGCTAGTAATAAATATACTCAGGAACCACGACTTTTAAGCATGCCCAATACATCTAACAAACTCACCTGGTGCAAAGCACGCATCGGAGAAGATATGAACTGGTGGATCAAAGAAATTAGTGATCCAATCCACTGGGAGATCGACGGTCTCGGCATTATCGATCCACGCCAGTTTCAGCACTTCCTCGATTTGCTGGAGCCGCTTAACGAATACGGCCTACAAATGGATCTCGTTACCGAAGCCTTCTATACCTTCGGCATCGATGAAATCCAGGACGACAAGTCCGTCCTACTTAAACGCGTGCAGGACAACATCCTCGACAGCGAGGATCCGCTCTTCGCCCTTCCCGATGTACTGGACGAAGATAAAGGCCCCTATGCCGACTTACTCGACCACATCACCAAACTGCGCATTAAGATGCTCAACGATCTGATCGACTTCGCCCAGAAGCTGACGGTCGAAGAACTCGAAGAAGAAATTCGCGAATCTCAAAATGACGATTTCCTGGAAGGTCGTGCGACGCACTACTTTACCGAACTCATTACGATCCTTGAATACGTGCCAGAAGGCTTCGAACTCGATGACGACGACGAGGAGAGCACTCCGAAGTCCGAAGACGAAGTACTCGAAAAAGACCTCGCAGGAGTGGATGCAGGCACCGACACCGAAGAAACCCTCGTCGCCGACGAAACCATGAAATGGGACGAAGAAGAGGAAGATGAGGAACAGCAATACGAAGAGCACACCACTCCACCGGAGACAGAGCCGGAAGAGCCTACAAAATAGGGTCATCGTTTATACTTTTTTTAAAGCCTCGGATAACTCCGAGGCTTTTTTGTACCCTTCATCGACCGCCAAGAATATGTACTACTTGGAGATCCGTCAGAGATGGCACTCGGCAAATCGTAAGCTGGGGTAACACTTCCGGGTCGATCATTATTTGTTGTTTTTATTTACCCGATAAAAAGAGCCCCTTATCCAATCTACGGGAGTGGCTTTTTCTTTTCGTACTTTATCAATCTGCTTCCCTGAACTGTTAATTAATCCAGAAGTACACAAATTGGGGGATTCTTCTCTATTTACGAATATAATAAAAGTCACCGTAATCGAAGACTAGACCATCCTGCGAGATCGCCAATAAGCTGGTCGATCCAATTAGAGGCGACACGAGCACAGTCGAGACCTAGACCCTACCCATTGCAAACACCCAGCCCATCGAGTCTGACTCGATGGACGTTTGATCGGTAGAAATCAGCAAAGAGGGGCTTCGCGGCAGGACAAAACCACACTGATCGCACCGTACGATCGTCAACAACACGCAGCAACACAATCAGAACAGCACCGCTGTACTCGAAGATCCGCCGCCAACACCACTGCCCGGTAGCCTGACCACTGCGCGACTTGCCGAGCGCTTAGTGACCTCAAGGTGCTAGCACTGTAAGGAAGAATCCAGCGACCAGAGCTGTTCCGATCACACCTGCAACATTAGGTCCCATTGCATGCATGAGGAGGAAGTTGCCTGGGTCTGCCTTTTGGCCTTCGACTTGGCTGACACGTGCGGCCATTGGCACCGCACTCACACCGGCTGAACCGATGAGTGGATTGATTTTATTCTTAGAAAAGAGATTCATCACCTTCGCCATCAACACACCACACGAAGTGGCAATACCAAAGGCAACGATACCCAGCAACAGGATGCTGAGCGTCTCTGCGCGCAGGAAACGATCACCTGTCATAGTAATGCCGACACTGGTGCCGAGGAAAATGGTGATTACATTGATCAGCTCGTTTTGAGCCGCTTTGCTGAGACGTTCGGTTACATTACACTCACGCAGGAAGTTACCAAACATGAGCATACCGATCAACGGCGAGGCAGGTGGCACCAGAAGAATACAAGCCACCGTGACGATCACCGCGAACACGAGCTTCTCTAGACGGCTGACTTTACGCAGACTCTTCATACGAATTTTACGTTCTTTCACAGTGGTTAATGCACGCATGATCGGCGGCTGAATCACCGGCACCAACGCCATGTAACTATACGCCGCGACTGCAATCGGCGCGAGCAGGTGAGGTGCCAACGAGTTGGCCAAGAAAATTGAGGTCGGACCATCGGCTCCGCCAATAATAGCGATCGCGCCAGACTCCTGACCAGAAAAGCCAAGCAACTGCGCTCCAATAAATGTAGCAAACACACCGAACTGAGCCGCACCACCGAGCAATAGCACACGAGGGTTCGCAATCAGTGGACCGAAGTCAGTCAAGGCACCTACACCGAGAAAAATCAACGGGGGAAAGATTTCCAGCAAGATACCAAGCTGTATGTAGTGAAACAAGCCACCCGTATGTGAGCTGTGTAACTCCGCCAGTTCGGCACCTTCGATCAGGCGATCGCCCACTCGAGTCTCAGCAGTGACCACACGACCGCTCGCATCTGCCCAAACTAATACATCCGAAGCCATCAACGCAAGCTCACCAATCATAATGACTTCGTCTCCAGCAACTTTCGTAGCTGTCTCACGCATCACATAAAGCAAGGAATTGGAGCCATAGTGCTCGACATGCTCGCCAGCAATTAAGGCGGTAATGGCCTCTGCGCCAAGCTCGCCAACCGTCTTAGGTTGGACCTTCTCGACGGCATTCAGTTTGACAGACTGGCCTTCGGTGGCGCTAACCAGAAGGACCTGCCCGGATACTGGCGCACGGATCACGCTTGCCGGTTTGTTGATGATGCCCTGAGTCGGCAAGTTTGCAAGCATCGCGCCAAATGCAATCGGCACGAGGAGCAAGGGTTCGAACTTTTTATAAACAGCAAGGTAAAGCAGCACGGCGACTACCACCCACATCACTAGCATACGCCAGTCAAGAAATGCAAAGCCTGTGCTGCCGTAAAGACGATGGAATAGATCGATCATATGTGAAAGTCTTGAAGTAAACGTTAAATACTTATGCTAGAGTGACCATTGCCTGGCCTTCTTCAACTGCGTCGCTTGCGCTAACGTGAATCGCCGAGACCGTGCCAGCGCTTGGCGCGGAGACGATTGTATTCATTTTCATCGCTTCGAGCATGATAACACTTTGTCCTTCTTTGACAACATCGCCAATTGCCACATTGATCGAGACAACGACAGCCGCCAATGGGCTCGTTACAATAGCGGCTTCGGTGCCCACTGGAGCCATTTTCGCAGTGACGGGGGCACTCGCCAGAAGCGCTGGCGTGGTCAAACCCTCATCCAAGACTTCCACTGCTACATCATAGGATTTTCCTTCTATACTTATACGTAAACGTTTCATGTTAATTATAGCTTTCTTAAATTGTTGTTTGTTTTAAAATAAAGTCTCGCGCACACTGTCCCAAGAGAAGATCTAGCGTCAGTTTTTTTGAGCCCCACCTGAGCCACTTGGACGAATCGATACGATACGATGCGATCGATCACCGACCACGCTGTGCACCGCAGCAGCAATCACAGCGATCAATGCGGGGTCTTCTTCATAGTCTAAGGCCTCAAGCCCCAAAGTAGGCGCCAACGCAATCGCAGCGGTTGCGGCCTTAGCAGCCGCTTTGGCCTCGAAACGAATGAAAATCGCGCCGATCGCCGAAGTCACCATCGCAAGGAGTGCAAGCACCACCATAACAAAAATAAATCCGACACCTACGATCTCTAAAGTCCCTGAGGTATTTACAGGTACTGATGGGCCGCTAACGACCAAAATAAAGTCTAAATTGTTCATAAAGTTATCCCCTGCAATGATACCAAATGCACATTATTGTGGGATATTACCCGACTTCTTTGGTGGATGATCTTTAGGTTTACTTGGAGTATTCCTCAGGGCAAGTGCAATCGCGGCACGTGATTGAGAAGACTCAAACACGTCAGTCATGATGGTAAGAGACCCACCACCATAAGCTTTACACTGGGTGATGGATCATGTGCGCCGCAGTCACAGTCAACATCTTCGCACGGTGACGGCAATGCGGAGGATCGGGAAATCGCCACATCTCATTTAGCCGACGCCCACTGCTTCCACTTCATCCTCAAGCCACTTCATTTTTTTAATACGAAGGTTTGGCAAAGGAGCCTCACCCAGCACACTCCCTGATATCTTAAAAAATCAACCATTCCCCAGCAGTACTTCGCCATTCATAACTGATGCTATTTTTCAGTCACTAACTTCTGCCTGCTAGCTCCTGGTTAAGATTTATCTATCAACTGCTCATTTTAAAACACCATGCCCGAATCTATCATTGTTCGTCCCGCCCCCAAAGCGCGTCACGTATTTAGTATACAAGCCGAACTGCTCCCGGTGCCAGTCGGCTGGGCGTTATTACCGCCCGGCGATGCGGCATTGAGTCGGCGGATCAAACTCGACGGCCCCACTTGGACAGTGAAAGAGAAAAAAGGCCGCAAAGAATTCTCGCGCGGGATCTGGGCCCCAGCAGCGCGGATTGAAGCTCTACGGATGATACTGGAGTGTGAGCGTGCCGACCCTGCTTATACACAAAAGCTTGAAGCCGGTCGCACCCGTCGCGCCCAACAGCAAGTCGCCTACACCGAAGACTTCACCGCTGCGCTACGCGACACACTTAACTTCCATCCGCGCTACCGCCTTCTCGCAGATCGTATCGCCGCATTAATTAGCGCACACGCAACCCCAGTAGGCAGTGGCACCGTGGCTCGCACCAAGCGCATCCCGATCGAGCAACGTGCGCAAGCCGCAACCATCGCATGGCTACGCCACCAAACGACTGCCTACGATAATATGCATATACCCAGAGAGAAAGGCGCTCGCCGCGAAGTGCGTCGTATGCTGGCCAAAGAATCGGAACGACTCCTGCAGAGCTACCGAGCAGGCACTCGAATCGATGTCGAGTCCTGCCCGCTGCAAAAGGCGATTCACTGAGCGCATCCTTTATTGAGAGACGCACGGGGCGTTTTCAGCCGAATTGCATTTGATCCCGCTGCACAAACGTGTTTTTAACAGTGTTAAAATACTACTTTTTTGTAGTCAAATGAAACCAATGATCATCAACATCGCACTGCTGCTTATCGTCGCACTCGGGCTCATCTACCTGAGTGGAGTCATCTATGCTGCGAGCTTTGCAGATCGAATGATCTTCCCACATGTGCCCAGCAGCTACGTGGATGGCCCAGAGACCTTTAAACTCAAGACCAGCGACGGCACAGTCATCACCACAACGTATTTGGAAGCACCCTCATCGCAACACCTGATCCTCTACAGCCATGGCAATGGCGAGGATATCGGCATGCTTCGCCATTATCTCGAAGTCTTTCAAGCCGCAGGCATCTCTGCGCTCGCCTATGACTACCCTGGGTATGGCACAAGCTCAGGCAAAGCTAGCGAAGCCGGGACCTATGCCGCAGCCGATGCCGTTTATACCTATGCCACTCAAACCCTTAATTTTGCCCCAGAGCAAATCACGCTCTATGGGCGCTCGCTCGGCAGTGGCCCATCGTGCTGGCTGGCTGAGCGCTACCCGATTAACCGGCTGATACTTGATGGCGCCTTTACCTCCACCTTTCGCGTGGTGACGGGCATCACAATCCTGCCTTGGGACAAGTTTGACAATCTGACGCGTCTACGCACTGCGATCACTTGCCCGACGCTCATCATCCACGGTATGGATGACGCGATCGTGCCCATCAGACATGCGAAACAAAATTGGGCCGCATTGCAGGGCGAAAAGCAAAAGCTTTGGGTCGAAGGCGCTGGGCACCAAAATTTATTACAGATCGCTGGACCGATTTATTGGGATACAGTTTTGCCTTTTATCAAAGAAGTGCACTCCATTAGACAATGAGCACACGCGCACTCATTATACTTCATCCCGGCTTTGAAGAAATCGAAGCGGTCACGCCGATCGACTTACTCTCTCGAGCAGGAGTCGAAGTCGTGCAAGCAGCCCTCGACGACTCTCGATTCGTAACAGGCCGTAGTGGCATCAGCCTGCAAGCGACGCACCGTCTAGTCGATGTTGCTGAGGACATCTTCGACGCCATCATACTGCCAGGTGGCCCAGGCATCATGCAGATCCGCAAACACCCTTTAATTTGCAAACTACTCCAGCAACAGCAAGCCGCCAATCGGTTGATCGGCTGCATCTGTGCCGCTCCATTACTCTTACTCGATGCTAGCCAAACTGCCGGCCTACGCTACACTTGTCACCCCTCCGTCGAAGATCAACTCACTGAAGCGATCGATGCGGCAGTCGTACAAGACGGCAACATCATCACTTCGCGCGGCGCTGGCACGGCAACTGAATTTGCATTGCAACTAGTCAGTCAATTAACCGATCAAGTCACTGCAGATACGATCGCCGAGTCTATCTGCTTAGTTAGATAACTTTTATTTAATCACATATTTTAAACCACCAGTGGAAGAAGAAGAAATACCAATCAGACCGCGCGACCAATTACTGCGCGACACATTCACCCCAGCCGAGGGGCTGCTCTTCTGCACGATCCTCCTCACCGCAGTGACCTCCACTTGGTTTGCCGATCCTCGCTCGTTTTGGGTGCTAGGGGTCTTCATCATTGCCGGCTGCAGTAGCCTAGGCATCGTTAAGATACACGAGCGCACACACCCGTTTTTTATCGATGCTCTGTGGACTCGATTCTGGCTACTGTCGGCACCTGCTTGGCTCATCGCGTTGCAGTTTACTGCAGGTGTGCGGCAAGATCCGTTGAGCCAATTTGAAATTGAAAAGCAGCTATATTTAACCATCGCGGAAGTGAACCACTGGTTCCCCGTCTCAACGGCCACTAACACGACATGGATTTTCGTACTCGGCTTCGGAGCCATTTATATCGTAGCGATGAATCTGTTCATCGTGCCTAAGTCGCGCTCCTTCTTTGAACGTATTCTGCCTTGGCTCTGCCTCAATGCGGTACTGGCTGCCATGCTCGGATACCTGCAAAAAGCACTCGGCCTCAAAAGCCCGCTGTTCACCGCAGGCACTGGCCAGTCCGATTTCTTCGCCTTCTTTCCATATGATGGGCACTGGGCAGCCTTTGCACTTCTCTGGAGTTCGACTTGCATCGCGATGGCACTACTCACGACTCGCTACGAAGATGGTCCCGACTTCGTCAAATCCGTCGGCTCGTGGTACCTCACAGGTGCTACAATTCTGGGAGCGACTGGCTTTTTCATACAAGCTCGCTGGCCCGCAGCGATCTTACTGATCACATTCTCAAGCATGCTACTGATGCTCTCTATCCACTTTCTGGTTAGCTCGAAAGATCCAAATCGCATAAGCATCGCGCTATGTAGCTCGATCGTCAGTATCATCACCTTTGCAGGCGGCATCTTCCGCGCCTTTCAAATCGACGAGTATGCACAGTCAGCTAGCTCGCTACGCCGCGCCGCAATCGAGATGTTTCGTGACAGCCCACTCTTCGGCTGGGGCGTGGATAGCTTCTCGCAACTCCTGCCATTTTACGCCGATGACACCTTACTGGGCAGCCGCCATGACAGAGCCACATCTGACATACTTCAGGTTTTAGCCGAAGTCGGCATTCTCGGGAGCCTCCCTTTTTGCATTCTAGTAGCATACTTAACTATCCGTTACTTCAGAAGCCAACACGACATGCAGCTGACTAACCATATGCTGCTCGGATGCGTGGGATGCATCATTTGCGCCTGCTTCGATGCACCATTTATGTCACCTGCGGTATCCTTGAGTTTTTTCATCATCTTCTTCAGTGCGCTACGCTGGGCCAATCTCAGTCGTCATCGAGTCGATGAAGCTGATAACAAGCCAGACCTAATCGTACACGAAAGCTTTCGTTCAGTGCCATTTTACACCAAGAAATATGACGAAAAGTTTAAATAAACCACTTCTCAACATGAAAACACAACACTTTGACTACATTGTAATTGGCGGCGGCAGCGGCGGCTATGCCGCAGCACGCACCGCCCGCGAAACACTCGACCGAGTCGCCATCATCGACAATGCCGATTCACTCGGCGGCCTCTGCATACTACGTGGTTGTATGCCCTCGAAGACCCTCATCTACTCCGCGGAAGTGCTACACCTCGCGCAACAGGATAAGGCCTTCGGTCTCAATATCCCACAAGCCACTGTCGATATGCCCGCGCTGCACCAGCGAAAGTTAAACATCATTAAAGAGTTTTCCGATTATCGGCAGGAGCAGCTTCAAAGCGACCGCTTCACCCTCTTTCGCAACCGCGCACGTTTCATCAACTCGCGCACCCTTCAGCTGGATGACGGCACGCGCCTAAGCGCCGATCACTTTATGGTCGCTACTGGTTCTGTCGTGTCCGTGCCGCCGATACCGGGACTCGACAATGCTCCTTGCTGGACAAGTGACGATGTGCTCGATCTAGATTTTAAACCCGAAAAAGTCATTGTTCTCGGCGGCGGAATCGTCGCCTGCGAGCTTGCACAGTTCATGCGCCGCATCGGCAGCGAAGTGATCCAAATTCAACGTAGCCCGCACATATTAAAAGAAGTTTCGTCGTCAGCGGCCACGGTGATCGAGCAGAAATTCCGCGATGAAGGCATCCAGCTCTATACCGGGACGACGCTCAAATCCGTGCAATACCGCGATGGCACCTTCAGCGTGAGCTTCGAGCACCAAGGCACGCTGGTTTCCGTCAACGCCGCGCATCTGCTGAATGCCCTCGGTCGCCGTCCCGCAACCGACGGCCTCGGACTGACCGCTGCTGGCATTAGTACACTCCCCAGTGGCCACATCAACTGCAACGCCATGCAGCAGACCAGCAATCCCCGCGTCTATGCCAGTGGCGATGTCGCGGGTCCGCATGAGATCGTGCACGTCGCCATTCTGCAGGGTGAAACCGCCGCGAAACACGCTACTGGCCGTGGCGCTGAACGAGTCGATTACGACAGCCTTTGTGGCGTCGTCTTTACCGATCCACAAATTGGCGCGGTTGGACTCAGTGAGAATCAACTCAAACAACGAGGCATCGATTATTTGGTCGCCGACTACCCCTTCGACGACCACGGCAAGTCTATCCTCATGCAAGCTAAATACGGCTACGTCAAAGTCTTCGCCGATCGCAGCGGCGTGGTGCTCGGTGCAGAATGCGTCGGCAAAGATGCTGGCGAGCTAATCCATACGATGGCAGTCGCCGTCACACTCAAAGCCAACGTGCGCGATCTATTAAAAGTACACTGGTATCACCCGACTCTCTCAGAAATCTGGAGCTACCCACTCGAAGACATCTTTGACGAGCTCGTATAGCACCGTTGTCGATTTAATCATTTTCAAAACGCGCAAACATCGACACTTTCAGCTCTCAGCCCTCACTCTCAGCCCTCAGCCTCAGCCTCAGCCCTCAGCTCTCTCCTCTCAGCTCACTACACATGCAACTCAGTCAAGCATTACCCGAAGCACTCCGCGACAGTCGCGCCGTAGAGGTGCTGGAGCGTTCCCTCGCGCAGAACCGCCTCGGCCATGGTATCTTGCTACATGGAGAGAGTTCGGACTACTTGGAGGAGATCGTGCGAGCCATCGCAGCCACCCTGCTAGAAACTGAGCGCGATCCGTTCGAGCATCCCGACTGCTTTATCCTCCGCCCTCAAGGCAAGGCCCGGATGATCAAGATTGGCTCCGAAAGCGACCGCTCCGGCGGGGAATGGCCGAAAAACTCGATGCGCCGACTCGTGATCGACATCCAAAAGACCGCCAACCAAGGCGGACGCAAAGTCGGCATCGTATTTGAAGCCGACCGCATGAATGTACAATCGGCCAACGCCTTCCTCAAAACTCTCGAGGAGCCACCCGCTGGCACCACACTCTTTCTGCTGACCAGCCGCCCCTACGACCTACTCGATACGATTCGTAGTCGCTGCCTCAACTTCCGTATCCCCGCAGGGATCGAAACGATCGCCCACCCCGACTGGCCAACGTGGACCAAAGATTATCATGCATGGCTCAGTAGTCTTCTGACTGGTGCAAACAAGCAGACGATCCCGCATATCATGCTCGGCAGCTACGGCCTGAATGTGCGCTTTCAAGCAATCCTCGCCGAAATGACCAGCAGCGCGTGGAAAGCGCAAAAAGCAGAACTCCCTGACCACGTCACCTCCGAGGAAAAAGACGCGATGGAAGCAGGCATGAGCCGCGGCTATCGCAAACAACTGTTTGGCGAAATCGAGAAAGCCACCGCCAGCTTTGCACGCGGGATCGAGATCAATAACCCCGGCCAACACCCCGTCGCCGCGCTCAACCGCGCCACAGAAACCCTCGAACACAGTGCCGGGCTTCTCGAAGTGAACTTCAATCAAAGCGCCGCCCTCGAAATTTTCTTTCTAAAATCCATGCGCATCTGGGCCAGCAGCACTCCGCGCTGAGTGGGGCCGCGCTTCGCGCTGAGTGAGACCGCGCTTCGCGCTAGTGAGACCGCGCTTCGCGCTAGTGAGACCGCGCTTCGCGCTGAGTGAAACGCCTTCGGCGAGTGAGAGTAGTGGTAGTAGTGGTGGTGGTAGTGAAACCAGAACCGTATTAAATTATGAAACTCGAAGACTTCGGAGCACTGATCAAAGCCAACGCACTCTTCGACAATGTCGCCAACGACATGCAAAAACTACAGACGCAGATGGGTTGTAAGCGCTTGATCGACCAACAAATCGCTTCAGCAGATTCTATTGCAGCCAATATAGAAGAAGGCTTTGGCCGAAGTAGCAGTAAAGAATACGCCCAGTTTCTAGTCTACTCGCGAGGCTCCGCTCAAGAAACCCGAGGCCGCTACGGTCGAATGAAACACTGGCTCCCCGAAAAAGATATTCTCGCAAGGCAGCAACTCTGCGACGAGATTATCAGGATCCTAAGTGCCACCATCAAAACACTCCGCGCAAAGTAACCACTCCCACGCTCACTAACTCTCACTTTTCACTGTCTCACTTTCTCACTTTCTCACTTTCTCACTTTCTCACTCTCACTTTCTCACTCTCACTTTCTCACTTTCACTTTCTCACTCTCACTACGCGCAAAGCGCGTCACTCTCACTCTCACTCCATGCGCAGCATGGCTCACTCCATGCGCAGCATGGCTCACCCCGCGCAAAGCGCGTCACTATAATGTGCGGCCGATTCTCACTCCACTCCAATAAAAAGAAGCTCGCTGAGGCAATGGCCCAAGCCATCCCGGAACAGTTCGAGCCGAGCTATAACATCGGCCCTGGCAGTGACATACTCGCCATCGCCAAAGGTGCCGCGCACCCAGCAACCGCCGGTATGATGCACTGGGGGCTACGTACGCCACAAAACTTCCATATCAACGCGCGCCTAGAAACCGCTGATACCACCCCGCGCTTTCGCGACAGTTGGGCCGAGCAACGCTGCCTGATCCCCGCCAACGGATTCTACGAATGGTATGAAGACGGCATCAGCAAACAGCCCTACTACATTTACCCGCTCAGCGACGAGCTACTCTACTTCGCAGGACTCTGGTTCCCTTCCGCAGCTCCCAACGAACCCGCGCATTGCGTATTACTCACCACAGAGGCGCACAGCTCTATTCAAGAGGTGCACCAACGTATGCCCGTCACACTTCCCAAAAGCGTGCATGCCGATTGGTTGACCAACGAACTGCCCAAAGACGAAGTCCTCGCATTCTCCCAAAAGATACGTTTCGAAAAACACATGGTCTCCAGCCGAGTCAACAACGTGCAAAATAAAGACAGCCGTCTAATCGTCGCCACCACCCCACAAAACGACGATCAAATGCAGCTTTTTTAGAAGGTAGGAAAGTACAGAAGTTAAAAGGTGGGGAAGTACAGAAGTTACAAGGTAGGAAAGTTTCAAACCAACCACTTCCCGCCCCCACCACCACTTTCACTTCGCGCAAAGCGCGATCACTCCGCGCGCAGCACGGCCCTCACTTTCACTCCGTGCGCAGCACGGCTCACTTTCACTTTCACTCCGTGCGCAGCACGGCTCACCGTTTAATATACATCGCTCAGACTTGCCCCATGCGCTTAAATATCCGACTTATCAAAATCACTTTTCACCCCAAATGCATGTCGCAGATCTAATAGGCGATTTCAAGATACGTTTTTACAATTATATATACGACATACAAAGCCCCCCAATGAAACCCACACATCAAAAGTAAATAACTCTTAAATCACTGACCAACAACATTTAAGGCACTATCAATAAAATCGACACCCACGCATATTTGACGAATCACCCTCAAATATATGCACCTTAAAAGTCACACATACTATACGTT
>CALKBZ010000042.1 GCA_937775295.1 uncultured Opitutales bacterium | reverse complement strand
TGATAGCAGTACGCAGCGCAAGTTGAGCAGCATTATCATCCCACAGGTTAATTTTTCTGGTATGGAATTGACGCGTGTGATTGAAGCACTCTCTGAGCTATCAGTTGAATATGATCCAGAGCGCGTGGGTGTAAATATTGTCGTGTTGTTTAATCGCGAGCAGAGCAATCCACGGGTGAACATCAGTTTGCGTAATTTGAATCTTGATCGTATTTTGCAGTTCGTCACCCAACAGGTGAACTTCGCCTACGACGTAGGTGCAGATGCAGTCACAGTGGCTCCGAGCGATGGCTTAGATGGTACGTCTAATACGATCACCGAGTTTTTCCCGATCTCACGCGCAACTGTGATTCGTTTGACTGGATTTCGTGATACTGGCGGCTCTTCTGGTGGCGGTCCAATCGATCCATTTGCAGCCCCCTCCAGTGGTGGTTCCAGCGCGCCTTCGCAAAACGACGAAGTCGAGGCATTGCAAGTCTTCTTCCAAAGTGCAGGCGTTAACTTTGATATTCCCGGCGCGAGTCTCGCATTTGATGGTGAGCAACTCATCATCACACAAAGCCGCCGCAACCTTGAGCGCATGCGCGTCATCCTGCGTAATTACAACGAGGTGAAGCAGGTAGAAATCGAATCCAAATTCCTTGAAGTACAGCAGGGCGATCTCGAAGAGCTCGGCTTCGACTGGACGGTGAGTGATGGCGCCTATCCGCTGTTCGATGCCACTGCTGCTCCTATTCTTGGATCTGATGGTAAGCAGCTCCAAGGCTATAATCGCACTGCCACAACGCAGAATCGCAAGCTAAATGACGCCTTCTCAAGCGGAGCCGCTGCCTCGTCTATTACGATTACTGGTCAGAATGATGTGCTTAATCCGGCGCCACTTATTACTTCAGCGATTGATCTGGCGGGTCAGGCTGCGAATGTCTTTAACTCGGATGGTTGGACAGTGGCGGGCGCAGATGTCGATTTCGCAATCAGAGCACTGTCGCGCAAGTCGGGCAGCGATTTGATGAGTGCACCGAAAGTCACAGTGCTTTCTGGTAAGCGCGCGACCATCACCGTGGCGCAAGAGCTGCGTTACCCTGAAAGCTATGGCGATATCGAGTCGACTGTGTCTTCGGGTCGTGGTGGTGGCGATAATAATAATGGCGGCGGCAGTGCGATTTCGATCACTGCGGGCACTCCGCAGGATTTCGTGACGCGTAATGTCGGTGTCGAAATGACCGTGACTCCAAATGTTGAGAACGACGACACCATCAGTCTCATTCTGGAGCCACGTGTCACTGAGTTTGAAGGCTTTGTCGAATACGGAGGTAAGAGTATTGCCCTCGATGGCAGTGGCACTACGGTTACTGTACCCGCTGGTTTCTACCAGCCGATCTTCTCGGTGCGTGAAATCACCACCGAAGTGACTGTCTACGACGGTGCGACCGTGGTGATGGGTGGATTGACTCGTGATGAAGTCAAGACTGTCAATGATAAGGTGCCAATTTTGGGTGACATCCCAGGCCTCGGTCGCCTGTTCCGTTCCGAAGGTGAGTCGCGCCAAAAGCGTAACCTGTTGATCTTTGTCACTGCCAATCTGGTCAGCCCGGGTGGTTCGCCAGCACGCCAGAACTATCGCAACGTGAATGCTAATTCCCTATTCCAGAATCCGACGATCATGACCCCAAGTGGTGCAGTGAACCGTTCGATTGATGCTGGAGCGGAATAAGTGTCATTCCATATTTGACAAATCATTCAAATTCCTGAAATCAATTATTTAATGAAGACTGCCTCTTTTCAGTTCTCTCGCAGGGCACCTGTTGTTGCCCTGCTCTTGGCTCTATTTGCCGGTGCATTGGGGGGCCATGCTGCCGTTCCGGTAATAACGAGCGAGACGGGGGTAGTCGCAGTTGAGTTTGGGCGGCCGTTTGAATACCAAATAAAAGCTTCTAGTAAACCGTTGGGTTACAGTGCCACGGGGTTGCCATTCTGGATGAAGCGGGAGGGCGCACTTCTGAGGGGCACTCCCGTCGTTCGGACTGAGTCCGTGATCATTCTTCGTGCTCTCAATCGAGACGGTCTGAGTGATCCTAAGCGTGTGGTCTTTCGTGTTGTTGAATCATCTCCAGCTATTGACCAAGCCTCGGAAATAACCTCCCCCACTTCTTTGGCAGGACACTAGACTCCACTAGTGTTTAAACGTTGCTGCAATACCATTATCTTTATGAAAATTTATAATTTTATCCTCTCACGCTTAGGGATTGGTTTCCTATCGTTTCTCCTTTGCTCGGCCGTTGCGAACGCGGCAATTCCGGTCATCGATAGTCCGTCAACAGCCTCAGCCACAGTCGGCGAATCGTTTACTTATGATATTGAGACGGTCGCCGATGATGCCTTTCTATACGGCACGAGTAGTAATCTTCCCGATGGAATTATTCGAAGCGGAGCGACGCTTGCGGGGGTGCCTACGGTGCCTGGTCGTTATGTTATTCGTTTGGATGCGATTAATGCCGAAGGAACGGGCAACGCAACGCTTGTTTTAACTGTGTATAATCCAGTGCCGGTGATTACCTCGGGCACCACAGTTGTAGGTCGGGTAGGCCAGAACTTCTCATATTCGATTACGGCCACGAATACGCCAGATTCTTATAGCGAGATCGGTTTGAGTGCGTTTCCGGGGTTGAGTTTAGACCCTGTTTCTGGAATTATTTCAGGCATCCCCACGTTGGATAGCTCTACCGATATTCTGGTTTCTGCTACCAATCCCGCTGGAACTGCGTCTCAGTTGGTGTTGCTCGTTATTAATCCAGCTCAAACGGCACCTTCAACGCCCACAGTTTTAATTACATCACCATCATCAGGTATTACATTTGATGGGGCGCTACAGCAAATCGATGTCAGCGCAGAGGTGACTCCGATTGTCGGTGAAACGCTCGACGTCGTCTATGTTCGTTGGAACAATCCCACTGATCCTTCATTAGTGGGCATCGTTCTAACCGAAATGACCGAAGGGGCGACGGATGGCACCACAGGAGCGGTGACATATACCGCAACGGTGGATGTTGGGTTTAATCAGAATGACCGTCAGATTGGAGGCGGATTTATCGATATCGATGTGGTGGCTTTTCAGGCCAATGCGGCAACAGATGCAGATGCAGGCACTGATCAAGTTACTTTCACTATTAAACCGATCGTGGAATTCTTGTTTCCAGACGAGGAGTTTGCCATGGATTCCATCGCATTTTTCGATATTTTTGCGAGTGCTCGTTTAAGCACAAACGATTTTGTCAGTATCACTGCCCGGATCGCCGGATCGAGTATCGTCGATACGGTGGTGGACTTAGACGAGAGTAATAACCCAAACGGGGTCTTTAATTTCCTTGCCACGAAGAAAATCGATTTTCCAGGGTTCTATGAGATTCGTATCACTGCTGAGGACGGTAGTGGCAATCTCACGATTTTGGAACGCCGTATTTTGATCTCAGATACTCTTGCGCAACCAGTTGCCACTCTTACGGCTCCCACGCCCGGCTTCACCAACGAGGTGTTCTCGGCGGCGGTGTTTAGCTTCGCTGAGACTAGGAGGGAACTAGTTACAGTAAATGAGGTCGGTGTGGTCGGTGTCAACGTAACCTACGCTCTTGGGTTGATCAGCGGTGGGCAGGGTTACTACCCGCGCAATGCCAGTGATGTCACAGTCCCAGCTACAGCTGTAACTACGTCAAGCTCGATTTCCCCATCCTTAACCATCGGAGTGGGGGGGATTACCGTGGCCAATGGTCGCGTGACTGAGCTACCTGATAGCTTTACTGTCTTTTACGACAATGGCGTTAGCGGTGGCGGGACTCGCGACGACGAATGGCAGGCCCCTGGCAACGCAATCTTGGACGACCTGCGCAATCCTGGCCTCAACGGCTGGATTTCGATGGCGGGTCAATTTTTCAAAGCCAATGCCGAATTGTCGTCATACAAGCTATTCGTGAACGGCGAAGACGTGACTCCGGGAGCGGGGAACCTCGACCCATTTAACGGGGTAATTGACATCCCTGTCACTTTGTATCCTGGGGCGGGGCGTGGTAGCCCCGCACCGGGGGACTATATTGCGTATGCTCAGGTCACTGATCAGCAGGGTGAAGTCGGCACTTCCGAGCCGTTGGCTTTCACCATTGTCGCTTATGAGCCCTTGGAGATTAGTCTCACAAGGCCATCAACCGGAGATGTTGCGCAGGGCACCGCGGTTGAATTCCTCGTAGAGGTGACGCCGAATAGCTCTATTGAAACTGTCGAGTTTTTCGATTCCGATTCAGGCGATTCGTTGGGCTTCGCGGGCGGGGTTAAAATCGACGGACAAGATCGATATCGATTTACTCAGAATTTCAACGAGCAAGGGAGTTTTGGTGTATACACGAGTGCTACGGCTTTCAACGGTCAATCAGTGGATTCCGACCCCATTCGCATCAGTGTCACCCCGGTGGATGACTTGGAGGTGTATTTGATCAGTCCAGATAGTGATCAAACCGTGATCATTGGGCAATCACTCTCTTTTGAGGCTGAAGCGTCATCCAGTGCAGGTGTAACATCTATCACGTTGATTGTGGATAATGTGGAGGTCGAAACCGTCACGACGGCTCCGTATCAGTTCTCTTATCTCTTCGATCAGATTAATGCCCTCCCTTACAATGTGCGGGTCTCTGCAATTGATAATTTCGGCTATTCTGCCGGATCGATCGAAGAAGTCAACGTGACCGTGACTGCTTCGGATGTCGACGTAACGATAACTTCGACTCTTGTAGATAATTCGGTGGTAATCGGAGCGGCTCAGACCTTTTCGACCACAACAGTCGCATCCGTGGGTGTCGCTAGTGTTGAATGGTATGTGAATGATGATTTAGCCATGACCTCAACGACCGCGCCGTTCAGCTTTGATTATACCTTCAGTAGTTCTGGCCCGACGAATCTTCGTGCGGTTGCCTTTGATACGCTGGGGAATTCTGCCTCTGATTCGAAGGCAATTACAGTGAATCTAGCGAATCCATTGCTTCGTGATGGCGACTTCGTGAGCTATGCCTACTTACAACTCACGGGCAGTTCGCCGACTGCGCGGCAACTAGCTGATGCGCTGGTGTTGCTTGATGGCTCGCCTGAAGCGCGGATTGCTTACCTAGAGACCCTCTTCGCATCCGATGGGATGGCAGAAACTCTTGAGGTCATGATGGTGTATCGCACGATGACTGGCGAATGGCCAGATGCGACAGAACTGATAGCTGCGCGTGCGGGCTTGCTTGGTGGCACATCGAGTGCAGGTAGTCAGACTGGTAACATTGATACCGGAGGCACGCAGACATTTGATTTCACTTACACCGCGGGTGATAGTGTGACCGTGCGTGTTGCGGCGGATGCTTCAAATGGCGATCCTCTGACGGATGCGACGTTGAGGATCGTCAATCCGAGCGGTGCTATTGTTGCTTATTCGGACGATAGCTTCTTCAGCTTGGATCCATTGGTTAACTTCACTGCAACAGCAGCGGGCACTTATACTGCCACTGTCGGCGGGTACTTACTTCAGTCCGGTGATTTCACGATCACGTCGACATCGTCAAGTTCTGGTAGCACAAGCAGCGCATCAGTGCAGGCGTTGGTGCAATCGTTGATCCCAGAGTTTGAAGCTCGTTTTGATATGACGTTCCCAACTTCGAGTTTAGCCTCGGGGACGCAAGCCACGAACTTGGTCAACCAGCTCTTCAAGAATAAGCATGGAGTGAATCCTAGTCCCCAGGCGACGGTACGTTTGAAGGCGTCGTTAACTGGGTCCGATTCGGAATCTCTGCCAGGCTACTCAGGCGACCTGACTGTCTTTACGAGTGCCTTTGCTCTGGATAATTCGCGCAGTAGCTTTAATCAAGCTTACTCGAGTGTGCATTATTATGAGATACCAAACCAGCCGATCAGTGACGTGCCACTGGCATTAATGATTGCGATGTTCCTTGGTGAAGATCCTTCGGATCAAGCACTCGCGGGATACGGTGGCATGACGCAGGCGCAAGCCTTTGAGGACTTCCTCACCGATCCACGTTATTATGAGCAGTTCCCTCCAACGAGTGTCGAAAGTTTTGTGAATCTGGCTCTAGCTGCATTGGGGATTTTCGATCAGTCGCTCAACGGTCCGGCTGATGATGCGGATAGTGATGGTGTATCGAATCTTATGGAAATCGCGTTGGGATCGGATCCGACCGATCTCAGTGATAGCATTGAGCCCATGGCTTCAGAGATCGATGGCACTGATTTCGTAATTACATTCATTCGTATTATCGCCTCGGAAGTACCAGGAGATTTCATCATCTCTCTGGAATGTTCAGAGGATATGATCGTTTGGGACACAGCAATGGACACCGGGGCGCTTGCATCTGGAGGTGTATTATTGCAAAATGATGTACCTGAAGGCTATGAACGTGTTGAGATTCGTATCGATATGACAGCGCAAAATTGCGGTTTCTTTCGACTCTCTGTCAATCTGCCCTAAGTTCGGTCTGAATCGAGATTTTCAAAAACCCGCAGCTGATGCTGTGGGTTTTTTTGTGTGCGCTATCTTTGGTTTTCAGGAAGCCGATTTTTGCAGAAGGCGTGAGCAAGCTCACACGCCACGCGGTGGTAGAGACTGGCTTTGTGTCAGGAATTGCGTGGTGTGGTGCTTGGGCTGGATGAACGCTGCCTCTTCTGCCGCGCCTCACGGCTTACATTTTAGGCATGCAAGCAATGCCATTTATGGTACACCTCCGCCTTGCCTGTGATTCTGCGGAGTATCGACCGGACGTAGGTCTGCCGTAGATGGCTTAGCAATTCTGTGTCACTGACCTTACGCTCTTGTCTTTCACGCGAACGAGCATATCTTGTCACTGTTATGATCGATCTCGTTAAAAAAACAATGTTGGCTGGCATAGGCCTAGCCGTCGTGACGAAGGACAAGGTTCTGGAGTCGCTCGATGAATTAGTGCAAAAGGGCAAGCTGACCAAAGAGGAAGCTGCTGCGATGTCCGAAAAAATTGTGGAGGAGGGCAAGACTGAGACCGAGAAGGCCAAGGTCGAAGCCAGTAAGCTCTTTATCGATATGCTCAACCGCGCCAATGTCGTGACCAAGGATCAGTACGATGCGCTCGCCGCACGTGTGACCGAACTCGAAGGCAAGCTGCATCAGGAGTTTCCAAATTCAGAGTAGCAGTTGAGTTGCTGGTTGTTCGTTGCTGGTTGTTTTGAGGAGGATTCGTGAATTATGGGGCGTATTGATCGTTTTGAGGATTTGGATTGTTGGAAGGCTTGCCGAGAGTTGCGCGTGTTTGTGACTCGTGAGATCACACCTCAACTACCTGCGGAAGAACGCTATCGCCTAGTCGATCAGCTGATTCGTGCGGCACGTTCGACCACTGCGAATATCGCAGAGGGTTTTGGGCGCCGGCACTACCTCGATAACGCCAAGTTTATTCGCAATAGCTTGGGCTCTCAGCATGAATGTCTCGACCATTTGATCACTGGCAACGACGAGGGAATGATTTCTGACGAGCAGTTAGCAAATTTCAGAGTGATTTTTGAAAAGTCGTCGGCTCTTTCGAATGGCTATGCGAGCTATTTGGCTCGAACTGCGAAGAAGTAGTTTCTAACAACCAACAACGTTCAACCAACAACTCATCTGAAACCCTTTAATTATTTATCCAACGCCGTCCGAGCGCCCGAGATCGTGGCGATTTTGGTGCGTTGGGGGTTTGAGGATTTGTTGCTGCAACTGGATACGCAGCAATTTTTGCTGCGCAATTTAGTGCGTAAGAAGGTCACGCATCTGACGCCTTACGAGCGGGTGCGCAATGCGTGCGAGGAACTGGGGCCTATCTTTGTCAAGTTTGGCCAGATCTTGAGCACCCGTCCTGATCGCTTACCGGAGCCACTGGTGATGGAGCTCAAGAAGCTGCGCAGCCAGGTGGAGCCGCAGGCATTTGAAAAGATCGAGCCGGTGCTGCTGAAGGACCTGGGCTGCCCAATCGCTGAGGTGTTTGCGCATTTTGAGCCGACTCCGGTGGCGGCTGGCTCACTGGGCCAAGTATATAAGGCTAAGCTCATTTCCACCGGCGAGTGGGTCAGCGTCAAGGTGCAGCGCGCGGATATCCACAAGACAATTTCGGCGGATTTGGAGATCATTGGTTGGTTTGCCAAGCAACTGCATGCACGGGTAGCAGAACTGCGTCCCTATAATCTGCCACTGTTGGTGCAGGAGGCGGAGAAGCGTTTACAAGAGGAGCTGAATTATAACAACGAAGCGGACAATGCGGAGATTTTTAGCGCGCTGAATACGGATAATGAGCGCGTGTTTGCGCCGAAGGTCTATACCACCTTCACCACGCGCCGTCTGCTGGTGACGGAATGGGTGGACGGGGTCGCGCCCGATCAGGCGGTACTGCCGGAGGCCGATGCCTGTGAGTTGGCAAAGCAAGGTGGCGAATCGGTGTTTCACCAAATTGTTGGTACCGGCTTTTTCCATTCGGACCCACATTCTGGTAATATGCTGATCACGCCAGATCAGCGCATTTGTTGGTTGGATTGGGGCCAGGCGGGACAGATCACCCTAGAAATGCGCTATTTACTGGTCGATCTGTTTGCCGCAATCACCGATCGCAACGCGGCGAAAGTGATTCGTGTGGCAGAACGGATGGCGGTGAATAATCGCCGGATTGACCGCCGACGCGTGGAGAAAGAGGTGACGTTTTTGTTAAACAAGCATCGCGACTTTGGCCCGTCTGGCACCAAGATCGGCACGGTTGGGCTGGAGATGCTCTACATTTTCGGCAGTAACGGCATCGAAGTTTCGGCTGATTATGCCTTACTCTCGAAGGCGATTCTGAGTGTCGAAGAGGCGGCCCGCTCGTTGGACCCCAATTTCGATATTCTCAGTGTGGCCAAGCCTTTCTTAGTGAAACTGAATAAAGAACGTTGGAGCGTCGAAAATGTGACGCGGCAGACGCTTTATCCGATGTTGGCGATGTTTCGCCGGATGCAGCAGATTCCTGAAAATATGCAGCGTATTTTGCAGCGTATCGAAGAGGAGGACCTGCAGATCAATTTTCATCATACCGGCACGGAGAATCTTGAAGCGACCTTCAATGCCTCAATGAACCGCCTGACGGTCGGCATCATTATCGGCTCTTTGTTGATCGGCTCGTCGCTGATCATTACCACGGGCATTGGACCACTGCTGTGGGGCTTCCCCGCGATCGGCATCGTCGGCTTCCTCGTCTCAGGATTACTCGGGATGTATATTGTGATTTCGAGTCTACGCAATCACCCATAAATTGAAGTCGCTTAACTGTTTTGTTGCGTGGCAAGCCGAACTGCACTGTTGCCCTGGTTGTTTTATCTGACGACCTGAGTGTGCTCGGACGGAGGCTTGTTCTTTGACCCAAGGGCGATCAAGCTGTGAAGTCGAAAATGGCTTTGTAATCCCCTTCATGTATCTTGCGCATTCACAGCATCAGAATGTAAATGGACCAAAAGCGGGTCACACCGAGGGTCTCTGCCGAAGTAATAATGATAATTCTGTGAGGAACGCGCTGCGCCCCGTCCGTAGTCGATTGGGTCAAAACGCAGCTCCATCGGATGCGCATTGTTTATGCGCAGTGGCGCCAGTCATCGATGCCAAGCATGCGCAGCGGAAGGGGGAGATGAAAAAAAAGCTGCTTTTGTGGAAATTTAATTAGTAATTTACAGCACACTCTGTATAATTTGTGTAGTTGAAGTATTGTCCAATTTGGCTAATTTAAGCTACGTTGGCTAATTCATCAAGCTTCATCAAACTTCAAAACTTCAAAACTTCAAAACTACAAAAACTATGAAAACCCCGCAAAAGTTTGGCTTTACTCTCATTGAAATGATCGGCGTCCTCGCGATCATCGGTATTCTCGCTTCAGTCGTCGCGCCTCGCGTAATCGAGTCGATCCGCGATGCCAAAGTCACTTCGGCAGTTGCGTCCGTCAGCGCTGCAAAAACAGCCGCAATCGGTTATTACCAACGCTATGATAACTTCCCACTTGATACGGAGACCGCCACTGTCGGTGTACTCGATTACAAATCAGATCCGGCTAAGCCAGAGCCTTACAGGCCAGCGGTTGGTGGGCTCGATTTTGGTGATGTGCTAGTACGTCAGTCTCAACTGCTCGAGCAGGAAAAGACACCGGTTGGTCGGACCACTGGGCTGGTGACTCACGCGATTGGCTGCGCAACGGTAGGTACGGCTCTGATCGGGGGTGCTGTTTACACTGGTGCAATCACCTCAATGCGCTTTAAATCGGCTGGATTTGGCACCCGAATCGTTTACTACTTTATGCCCAACCTAACCTTACAAGAAGCCGCGGCAATGGCATCTAAAGTCAATGGGCCATTCACCAGTAATGCGGTCTCCGATCAAGACTTTGTAAACGCGTCAATCGCTGGGAGACGGTATTGCTACAGAAGGTGGCCTGGAAGGCGCGAATGCATGGTTTGCCGCTGGTAACGCCACTGGTGAGTTTAACGCTTACCTCTACGTCTCACACCAGTAAGCCGCAGCAGGCGATATCGGCTATTTAATTTGTGGACACCACGTCTCCAAAAGACGCTGCAACCGACCAGGCCTCCATTAACATGGAGGCCTGGCTTTTGTCGGAGCGCATACTTACCGCCTCTCAGGCTGAATTGGCACGTCGCGAAGGTGAGCGCCTCGGACTCAAATTTAGTGATATTGTCCAGCGACTCGGCCTCGTCAGCAGTGAAGAGCTTTCGCAATTTCGCTCGATTCGTGGCCAACTGCGCACTGCGACCGATTTCATCCAGGAAGGGCAAGCGGAAGGGCAGCAACTCAGCCTGCGCCGCCTCAGTCTCGACGACAACCTACGCGACAAGCTAGCCGCCGAGCTGTGCGAAAAATTAATTGCGATCCCGCTGGCAGAGCGTGATGGGTGCTTGTGGATCGCCTGCGCCAATCCGTTTGACCTGCCGACGCTGAAGCGCCTGGAGACAGCCGCCGGGCAGCCGGTGGAGGCCCTACCCGCCTCGGAGACAGACATCCGCCTCGCGATCAATCGCAACTACACCGCGCGCGACGAGCTGTATGGGGCGGTCGACGCCTTCATCCGAATGGATGCCAAGGCACTGGATCAGCAGAGCCAGGATGATCCGCCGATGATCCGCTTGGCGGAACAAATTTTGATGCATGCAGCGATGCGCGAAGCCAGCGACGTGCACTTACACCCCGAAGAGCGCTTCTTCCGGATACGACTGCGCGCGGATGGCGTGCTCGAAGAAGGCTTACTACTGCCCAGCGCGATCCGCAGTGCGCTCACTGCCCGTTTCAAAATTTTAGCGGGCATGGATACTGCCGAAGATCGCCTGCCGCAGGATGGGCGGATTCGCTTTGCGATCGGCAGCGAAGAGATCGACGTACGTGTGTCGAGCCTGCCGTCGAGCAATGGCGAGAGCATCGTGATGCGTCTACTCGACCAGTCACGCCTGAAGCTGGACCTCCCCACGCTGGGCTTTTCGGAGGATCAACAAGCACAATTTTCGGACATTCTCGACCAACCGCATGGCGTTTTCCTGATCACCGGCCCGACCGGCAGTGGTAAAACCACCAGTTTGTATGCGCTGCTCTCGATGATCGATGCCGAGGCGCGCAGCGTCTTTACGCTCGAAGACCCGATCGAATACCGTCTGCCGCTGATCCGCCAGACTCAGATTAAGGACGAAATCGGGCTGTCCTTTGCCAGCGGCCTGCGCACTTTACTACGCCAGGACCCGGATGTCATTTTGGTGGGCGAGACACGCGACCAAATCACTGCGGAGTTAATGATTCGTGCCGCACTGACTGGACACCTAGTCTTTTCCACCCTGCACACCAATGATGCCATCAGTGCCGTGCCCCGCCTCACCGACCTCGGCATCCCCCCGTACCTGCTCTCCAGCAGTCTGCTCGGTCTCAGTGCGCAGCGGCTCGCACGTCGCCTCTGCCCGATTTGTAAAACCGAGCACACTCTGACGCCAGAAGAGTGGGTCGCCCTCGGCGGCGCGCCAGTCGATGCCAATGTAACACTTTACCAGCCAGTGGGCTGCCAGGCCTGTGGCCAAAAAGGCTATAGTGGTCGCATCAGCCTAGCTGAAATCATCCGCATCGATGCGGGCTTGCAACAGCGCATCGACGACCATCAACCGACCTCGAAACTCAAGCGCTATCTCAAACAAAAAGGCGTCATCTTGATGCGCCAAGATGGACTGATGAAAGCCCAAGCGGGACTCACTAGCATTGAAGAAGTCGGACGGGTTGTTCAACTCGAAGTCAGAGAAGCCCTCGACGATGCCTGAATTTAATTACACTGCGGTGACCAGCGATGGTCGCTTATTGGAAGGTCACCGCGAGGCAGAAAACGTCAAGCGCCTGACGGGCTTGCTTGCGCAAGAGGGGCTAGAGTTGGTCAACTCCGAGCTGCGTGACAGCGGCGCCGCCAAGCGCCATTCGCGGCTTAAGATGAAAACCGCCGAGCTCGCCAATTTAATTTTCCAGATCGGCATTCAGTTGCGCGCTGGCGTGCCGATTGTCGAGGCGCTCAAATCTCGCGAGGGCGAAGATTCCTCGGGGGCGCAGACCACCGTACGCCAGCGCTTGAGTGAGATGGTCGAACAGGGCACCCCACTGAGCCAGGGCCTCGAACAGTTCCCCCGGGTCTTCCCTGGCTATATTCGTAATATTGTACAGGTGGCGGAGCGCAGCGGCTCGTTAGATGAAAATTTCATCGAATTGCGCGACTACCTCGAGTGGATGGATCAAAACTGGAAGGCGTTTAAGCAGGCGATGTTGTACCCGGCTTTCGTGCTCGGGGCGCTAGTTATTTTCATCTTCATTGCCCTGCGATTCGTTTTCCCGACAGTCACCGCGCTGCTGTTTGAACTCGATATCCCCTTACCGTTGATTACCCGAGTGATGATCGCAGCCAGTGATTTTGTGGTGGACTACTGGGGCGTAATTATTGCAGTGCTGTTTTTAACGCCACCGAGTCTGCGGCTTTTGTTTAAAGTCTCTAAGCAAGCCGCGCTGCTGCGCGATCACTTACTACTCAAGCTTCCCTTTCTGGGCGATGTGATCCTGACCCTCGCCGTCGCGCGCTTCCTGCGCAGTTTGATCCTCACACAAAAAGCGGGGATCGTAATCACCGATTCGCTGGCGATGGGACGCGAAGTGGTCGGTAATAAAGTGATCGAACGCAGCGTGATGCGGATTGAGACGGCGGTCGCGAACGGCTCAACCATGAGCAGCACGATGGCCAAGGATACGATCTTTCCAACGCTGGTGCGCACCATGATTGGTGTCGGTGAACGCAGCGGCACGCTGGACACTTCGCTACAAGCGGTGGTCGACTACTATGATGATCTGGTGCCGCGTAAAATTAAAACCTTTTTTGCCATTCTGGAACCGGGGCTCATCGTATTGACGGTCTGCCTCGCCGGGCTGGTGGCCGCCGCGGTCTTCCTGCCACTCGTTAACATGCTCAGCCCCAGCTCTTACTAACAGACCAATGCATCCACAGCCTACACAGCCTACACTACGCCGCGCTGGCTTCACCCTGATCGAATTGATCGGGGTGATGGCGGTGATCGCGATTTTATCGGCCGCGCTGCTACCCGGCGCCATCGATATGATTCGCGTACAGCGCGCGGTCAACGATCGCGCTGAATTGCCCAAAATTGCCGAGGCCCTGAAGCGCGGCATGCTGCGTGAACAAGTGTTTCCCATCTACGAAAATGCTGCCAGCGTCTCGACCGACGGCAACGTCGCCTATTGGTGGAATCTGGCGGCTCGGCATGGTGGCGGCAGTGCCAATGAGGTGCGCTATCCGCTGGGCATCCGCCCTGGCTTGGAAGTCACACGTAAACTGTATTTTGCCGAAGCGACCTGGGGCGGTCAGTCGTTTTTCGGAGTCACTGGCGACGGGAGAGCTTGGTTAGCTGCCCCGCTTGATCCGAAGGAGTTGCGCTTGCTGCTGGTGTCTACCACGAATCCAGACCTGTCACTACCAGATGTATTAACGATCACGCAGTTCAATGCATTCTGGAATAATTGGGCGGTTGGCAATAACGGCGATCCCGCAACCGGGAACTGGCCTAATTATGGTCTCAGCACAGTTCAATGGGCTGGTCGCGCGCCAGAATTGAATATCGAGCGGATTGATTTGCGTGATTGGCTCTGTACGGTGGTGATCGAGAATCGTAGGGCGATTGCAGAAGCTAGTGGAGCGGATCTTAGTTCGGCATTAACTTCGGCGCTAGGCTTCTGGGATCGGGGCTCTGTTTCAGTGTCTAGTACCAACCTTCAGAATGCTGAATTTATCATACAAGCACGAGACACCCCTGAAGATGCAAGTGGCCAAGATCCTGATGGAAGAACATATTTAGATTATCGCAGTGAAGACCTGAATGGTAATGGTGTCTTTAATGATGGCGTAAATACTCCGTATTTAAATGAAGCTACAGACGGAATCGACTACAATCGTGATGGTGACCAACTCGATGAAGATGTAACAGAAGACCTCGACAGTGATGGCTTCTTCGATCATCCCGCACGAATCTACACCTATGTGGAGGCAGTCATGCACACTCAAAGAGGTCGTCGAATTGATGTCGCCTTGGATGCGACTGTGACCATCAGTGGGCGGCGCTCCTTCGATTCTCAGCCAGATCAATCGATCACAGCCACCCTGACCCTCAACAATCGCGCTCCGCTTGCGTTGTTCAATCCAGATGTGCCTTCGACTCCCTTAGAACTTGCAGGATGGACTAACACTGACCTTCATATTCAAAATCGTTATTTTCTGAAGACGCAGGAATTACTTATCGGGGAGCCGTGGACCTTTGCAGAAGTTGGCATCTTCACCATCACCGATAATTTTAGCACATTGCGCTTTGACGGGCTGCAGTGGCACTATTAGCCCCTTCTATTAGCATGGCACGCACGACACTCATATGGGACCACCACACGGTACGGATTTGGCGTACTTCGCGCTCAGCCGCAGACCTGATCCAAGAGGCCGAGGTAGCGGATGTCGCTGCGCTGCTGGCGCTATTGGATAGCGCCGAAGAGACGCTGCAGGTCGGCCGCCTACAGGTGTATCTCGACATCCCAGCGCTCGACCACCATCTCGAGCACGTGCCGAAAATCGCACCGAAGTTGCAGCGACAACTCCTCGAGCAGCGCAAGCTCAAGCTCTATGGCGAGGAGGACCGCACTTCGGTCGCCACTGAAATGGGGCTGCAGGGCGACAGCCCGCATCAGTTCTATTTTATCAGCAGTCTGCCGAATGAAATTCCTAGTGCGATTGGCCGCTGGGCATTGTGCAACGGTGTATTACTTGACGGGGTATTTAGCCTGCCGTACGCACTGTCCTGCCTCGACACCACCGCCGCGACGAACGCGCAGGGAGTGATTCACTATCGTGGCTTAGGCGATGCCGGCTATTTGATCGCCCGAGATCCTGTTGGGAAACTGTTGTTTTTTAGTCGCCTGCGGACGCAGGACGTGGGCACCGAGCAAATGGACAGCAGCGCACGTCGCTTGGGGCTATTTGTCGAACAAGAATTCGGGGCGATCCCTGAGTTCCAGGCGCATGATGCAACCGAGAGCTCCGATGATGCGGTCGCGGTGGCGCAACTCAGCCAGCTCAAAGGCGGTGCCACGCTGAATCTAGTGCCCCGTACACTGAGAACCCGACAGCGAATGCTGCAATGGCGGCACCGCGCCTTCGCCTGCCTCTGCGTTGCCCTAATGGTGGCTTTTTATCTAACAATGCCGCAGATTGATAAAAAACAGGCGATCGAATTACATCTGGGCGAACTCAATGCCACGATTCAGGCGCAGACCTTAGAGATTAATCAGGTCCGGCGCAGTCTTCTCGAGAATCGTCAGCATCAGAATGTCATTCAGTTCAGTCGCGGCCGCGAAGCGCTCGATGATGATGCGCCCGTGCCCACACCGCTGTTTGTGATGCTGCATGCGTTTTCCAATGCCTTGCCTGAATCAGTGGAGCTGGATACGTACAGTGGCTCGATCGACACGACTGGGGCAGTCACCACGATTGAAATGATCGGCCGCCCACTCACCGCGGATCTTGATCTGCCAGCCGAAATCGACGTGATGTTTGAGCGGCTCGGTAAACAAGGATGGCAACTAAGCGAACCAACTGTCGCTTTTGAGCAAGCCAATAGCCGTTCACGTTTCGGTGATCAGCGCGGGCGCCTGCGTAAATTCACTATTAGTTTCACAGTAACAGCATCCACGCAACCGGGGGGCAACAGCTGATCATGCGCAAACGCCTATATCACTTTTACAATATCCTGGCATCCTACCCAGTGATTGCGCTACTGCTGGCTGGCTTTGTCGGCCTCTTTTACGTGGCGCGGCAGTATCGCCCAGTCGAGTTGCAGCGACAAGCGATGTACTTGCAGCAGATCGAACTCAAACAAGAGCTCAAGGCGTTACAAAAAGAGTTAACCGGCATCGAACAAACCGACCTGCGCAGGCGTTATATGCTGTTTAATGACGCGTTCCTCAAGCCGGCCGACGCGCAGGCTGAAGCATTAAAAAGCCGCTTTGCACAAGCGTTCGAAGTTCATGGCTGGACCTTGCAAACAGCAGCGGTGGTCGAGCTCGAAACCACAACTGAGCAGGGTACAGAGTCGGATCCCACAGAAACACAGATTAAGGGCATCATGCTTGATTTAAATGCCAGTGCGACTAATTCGCCGCAAACCGATGTGGAGCCTTTTTTGCCACTGTATTCGGTGACTCAATGCTTGAACTACCTATGGAGCCGGCCGCCATTCAAAGAATATCAACAAATCAAACTCATTCGGGCAGATGACGGTTACGCATTGGAAGCCAGTCTATTCTTGCCCCTTCGCGACCTTGGGGGCACCGATGAACTTAGCTCGAATCGTCCGTAATGCGCCAGTATCTCAACAATCCTCGCTTTGTCTTGCCGCTCGCACTGTTCGCCTTGCTGTGGGCCGCGCACCGCTATGGTTTTTTAGACAATCTGCTGCCTGATTTCTCAAACCAGCCCCAATCTGTAGCCGCGACTCAAGTAATCATCGAAAAAGAGGCGATCGGATTAACCCCCAGCGGTCAGGTGATGCAGGGCTTAGTCCGCGACCAGTGGTTGCTGCGCAACTGGAGAAAGTCTAGCGCGATCAAAAATGAGCCTTTTGTCGCGAATTATAGCTTTGATAAAGCCGAATTGCAGGAACAAAGCGCCGACGTCGCAGTGGCCGAAGAGGTGGTGGTAGTCATCGACCCGGCTGCGCTAGACGAGCATATTGCCGAACACCTCGGCTTAGATGAGTTAGGCTTTTTCGTGCGCTTCGGTTCGATCAATAAGCGCGAGGGTGACTTACTGATGACGAAAGATGGGCGCGAGCTACAACTGGGACAGATCAGCATCTCAGAGACGATACGCAGCGAGGCGGAACATCAAGCCAGTGTTGCAGCCGCGCTATCCGGCATGCGCTTGTATGGCGTGATGGATGCGGTTGAGAATGAAGCACCCAGCGAACCTGTGGATGCTGCGGACAATGCAGGTGCATTAGAACTCACTGAAGATCCTGCAAATGTTGAGCAGGCGAATTCCGCCTTCATCGGCGGTGGGGTTCATCCCAATGGAATTTACCGACAAGGTGACATTATTTGCCAGAACCCGGTGTTAGGCTTATCCCAGGTCGAGGCAGTTCGCGTTGTGATCGTCGACCGCTACGCAAATCAATTTATACTCAAGTTAGATTAAAGGACGTCTATTTTATCGAAAACGCCGTCGTCGGAAAGTTTTCTGACGGGACAAGCTCGATTCGACTGTGGTCGGTCCATTTCTGAATCTAACATTTTTTAACAAACAATCCCAAGCTCGCTGCATAGCCATGGAGCAACGTGCGGTTTTGGCTGGTCGCGAATTCACCGTTGCAAAACAGTCCGACGATGGGGAGTTCGGAAAAAGTATCGTGGATGATCGCCACGTCGTGGTCGGGCACCCCGTAGAGAGAAGTGCCTCGGCCGATGCAATCGCATAAGCAACTGCCGTAGATCGACCGCCCCGCGAGTTCTGCAGCCTTCTCTTTGAGGTGCATTTCGAAGTCGCTGGATGCGGAGTGAGCATCGCGGATTTGGAATTGTAAGTTTTGACCGACCCTGAGTGGCGTGGCGATTGCGACCGATCCAGTTTGAGGGTCTATAGCTGCAAGGTTGCGCACCAAAAAATCGCCAACACTGAAGCTCGCTTGGTACTCATCGAGCACGAGTCCAATAAAGATGTTGCCGCGTGCTTTTTGCTGTTCCTTTTGCGACATGCCTTCGAGCGTGTCGCGTAGCACCTCGAGGATTGGGCGGTTGCCGATCTGGTGAATGACGTTGTCTTCGGCTTGCGTAATCGTCCACGGCGAGCCGACGGGGCGGCAACCTTGCGAGATCAGCGGTTCGATGGTCACGGCGCCTTCGAGGCCCAGTGCAACCGCGCCGTCGGTGTGCACTGCGCCGTTTAGGTAAAGCGCGGATTCGTGTGCATCGGAAGCAGCACAAGCAAATCCACCAATTGTGGTGCGATGTTCGGTGGCGTGGTCCCAATCGGGCAGCCATGCTTCGTTGCCAATACTCTCGGAGGAGGCAAATAGGGTCCACGCATTGACGTTTTCAGGATGTGGCCCAATCGCGTCACGAATTTTTGCGGCTCGATCCGCTGGCTCAAAGACGTCCAGTGGCAGATGAATCGCGCGCGCTTGTGTGCCCGGCAGTTGGTAGAGCGCGATGCAACAGCCAGCTTCGTTTTCAATCTCTTGGTTCCCGGCGATCAGGCCGCCGGCCGAGCAGCCGATGATCGTAGGCACGTGTGCATAGATCTGCACGATTTCCATGATTTCTTTGGCACGGCGGCTGCATTCCGGGGTGGTGAATAGTTGGGCGAACGTGACGGGGCCGGCGAGGGCCTCTTTTTGAGCCATTGCCCAGTTTTTAATCTCCACCTCGTTGAAAGGAAGAGTAAAGTATTTTACGACGCTGTGACCTGTGAGAACCGACATAAGAGAATGCGCCCGACATGAGCAGCGATCTTTAAATATAGCGAGGATTGGCCTGCGTGACGACTAAATTTTTAGCCTCATGAAAGCGTGCAAATGCTAGCATAGCACTGGAGTCTGGCAGCTTAGAGTCGCGGAGTGAGTGTCTTGCAGTGCACGGCACCGCGCACTATCAGTTATACTGGCATCGCGGCGAGCTTAGATTGCTTCTCGAGTGTGGTGAGCGGGTACTTCCCATGTGATGTTCCCTAAGCTGTGCGCGCCTTCGATAAGAGATTGATTTGTCCGGCCGTATGGCACTTGATATAATTTTTATTGTATGACTATGGCGAAGCAACCGAAAGAGCCCATTAAGATATTGTTGTTTGAAGATGACTTAGCGGATGTGGATCTCGTCGGTGAGTGCTTGGAGCAGTCTAACCTAAGTTTTGAGATACACGCGGTAAAGTGCCTTGCCGATGGGCTGCAGGCCTTGCAGGCACAGACGTTCGACCTCATTCTTCTCGACCTGTCCTTACCAGATAGTTGCGGAATCGCGACTTTACAAGCGGTGGTTGGCATTTTTCGGGATGAGGTCATCATCGTGCTGACTGGCGCGGATGATGAAGAGTTGTCATTCAAGACCCTGCAGGAAGGCGCGCAGGATTATTTGTGTAAGGATCGTTTGAGCGGTGAGGTGCTGCGTCGTTCGATCCGCTCTGCGATGGAACGAGCCAATCGGTTGAACCGATTAAAATCGCAGACTCGAGAGCTTCAGCACAGTGCTGAGCTGCTGCGACCGACCTTTGATGCGAATACGGATGCCATGTTGATTTTGACTCAGGAGTACGAGATTAAGTTCTTAAATCCTGCGGCGGCTCAGCTCTTGGAGGTGGATCCGGAGTCACTGGTCGGAGAAATATTTCCGTTTGAAGTCGAGCGAGGTAAGCGGCTCGAATTGGAGATTCCAGGGCCTAAAGAGAGCACACGCTTGGTGGATCTCAACGCGCTGGATTTAGTCTGGGAGCGGGACAGTGCGCTGTTGGTGATTTTGCGAGATGTGACCCTACGCCGTGGTGCGGAGTTGGATTTGCAACAAGAGCAGGAGTGGCTTGCGCTGACCTTGGATTTGATCGCAGGCGCTGTGATTGTAGTGAAGCCAAATAATGAGATCGAGCGCATGAACCAAGCAGCCGTGAAGCTGATTGGTATGAGCCTTGAGAGTGCGCGCAACCAGCGTTTAGGCGATGTGCTGAAGTTGCGACATCTGAAGACAGGCAAGTTAATCACAGATCCAGCTAGCGCGTTCCTTTCCCACG
>CALKBZ010000041.1 GCA_937775295.1 uncultured Opitutales bacterium | reverse complement strand
GCGCAATGCCGTCGCCTCTGTCAATGCAAGTGTAGGGTACCAATATAAAAATTGGACACTGACAGTCTGGGCGAAGAACCTGTTCGATAAAGACTACGAAAAGCGCCTATTCTCTTTTGGCAACCGATTTAATACCAGCACGATAAATCCTTTTGATTTCGAAACGTCGCGTCGCTACGAGAATCCAGCCGATCCGCAGCAGTTTGGCATCACCGCTCAACTACCGCTGGTAACTGCTGCCTAGCATATTTTTAATCAAGAGGAAGGTACCGCACGGGCCTTCCTCTTTTTTGTATCATCGAAACGAGTGTCATAAAAAATAAAATGAATCTTTAAGCATTGGAATGCTGGAAGGACCGCGTCCCTTCTCTCCGCATGTTGGTTCGGGCAGCGTCCCTCCCAAGCGCTAACACGCGAGACTGGGGACGTCGGAGACGGCATCGCTTCCCAAACCCGACTCTAAACCGCCACCTTCATTCCCAGAATAGAAAACCAGATCACGGTCTAGGTTTGCGAGCATACACAAAAATCGCGACCCATGACTGGATCGCGATTTGTTTTAAAAATTGAGACGTGTCTGCGCGCTAGTAAGCGCGACCATCCTTGTTCTCGAAGTAGTTGATGAAGGCTTTGTTCAACATCGCATAGCCACCTGGAGTCGGATAATCGCCGGTAAAATACCAGTCACCATTGTTGTTCGGCAGTGCTGCACGCATCTTCTCAACGGGTAAAAATACCACATCTAAATCACCCTGCCATGGGATGTTTCTGGGATAGACAAGATCGCCGATTTTTTTCGAAATTTGCTCGGCGGTGTAACGATCATACAAACGCTTCACGTGGTTGACTTGCTCGACTGCGGGAAGATCCACTTGCGCCAAACAATCACGATAGACTTCCTTCAATAGGTCAGACTGGCCATCGTCTTTAATCAGTTGGACCGTCGCCTTAAATGCGATGAACTTACCGAGCTCCGACATATCGATGCCATAGCAATCAGGGTAGCGAATCTGTGGCGCAGTCGATGCGACGACGATTTTGCGCGGATTAGTGCGGCTCAGAATCTTCAGAATCGACTCTTTCAGCGTAGTGCCGCGGACGATCGAATCGTCGATACAAACAAGGCTATCATTGGGCTGAACGACCCCGTAAGTAATGTCGTAAACGTGCGAGACGAGCTGCGCACGGCCCTTTTCTTGCGCAATGAAGGTGCGGAGCTTAACATCCTTATGAGCAATCTTCTCGCCTCGTGGCCAGTTGCCCATAATTAATTTGTCGATCAGTTGCTCATCCAGCGTGCCATCAGCATTTGCTTTAAGTAGTGCGTCCTTCACTTCCGTGCGTCGATGCAAACGAAGCGCATCGAGCAACCCATAGTACGCGGTCTCAGCAGTATTAGGTACGAAGCTGAATACGCTATTGGCAAAGTCATTATCAATACACTTAACCACCTGCTCCAACAATGCGCCACCGAGAGCTTTACGCTCGCGGTAGATGTCGGCATCGTTGCCTCTAGAGAAATAAATACGCTCAAACGAGCAAGGCTTGATCGGACGCTCTGCTGTGAAACGATCTGAGTAGATCGTGCCGTCGGCCTTGATCACCATCGCGGTGCCTGGTTCGAGCTCGCAGACATTCTCAATCGGCTGATTAAAAATTGTCATCAGTGCCACGCGCTCGGAGGCGTATGCCACAACTTCGTCATTCTGAAAATAGAAACACGGGCGTATGCCTTGCGGATCGCGCATCACAAACGAGTCACCATTACCGATCAAGCCAGCGATGGTATAGCCACCGTCCCAATTGGCTGCCGCCTTCTTGAGGATACGAATCGGATCGAGGTCTTGACTGATTATCTTGGGGATGAGCTTCCCTTCGACATTCTGATCACGCATTTGGTGATAGATGGCGTCGTGGGCTTCATCCAGATGGAAGCCGATTGATTCGAGAACCGCTTGTGTATCAGTGCCGAAAATAGGGTGTTGACCGCGGTTGATCAGATCGGTGTTGATGTCTTTCTCATTGGTAATGGTGAAATTACCAGCGAGCATCAGGTTCTTGGTTGGCCAGTTCGACTGCCGCACGAAGGGGTGACAATTCAACGATGAGTACACGCCTGAAGTGCCGTAGCGCAAATGCCCCAGCAATACTTCACCGCCATAACCGAAGTTCTTCTTCACCGTGTCGGGAAACTCTGGATGGATCACACCTGCACTGATTTTCTTCTGATACTCCTTGAGTTGCCCCTGGAAAATACGCGACAACGGGTTGGTCTTAATACTGCGCTCGCGCGCCATGTACGGCTGTCCTGGATCGACATTGAGCTTCACACAACCAATACCCGCGCCGTCTTGGCCACGATTATGCTGCTTCTCCATTAGGAGAAACAGCTGGTTAAAGCCATACAGCGGTGTGCCGTATTTTTCTTGATAGTAAGCCAAGGGCTTGAGGAGACGGATCATTGCGATGCCGCATTCGTGCTTAAGAAGGTCGCTCATAGATGGGAAAAGACAAGCCGAGGGTAAAAGGCTTTTTTACGCCGTGGCGATGCTAAGTTACAAATTTGTTTTAATTCACCACTCAAGCCAGTCATAGGAGGTGCTTCGAGCGTCATACCTTATCTGTATACAACACCACACCCGCGCCGGAAATACCGCGCTTCAACAGATGCTCCGGATTCGCGGGCTCGACATGCACCAGCACCTTGGAAACTTCCGGGTGTTGCTCACATAGTCGCAGCTTCACTTCCCGCGCGACTTGATGCCCCTTCTCGACCGTAATCTTAGGGTCCACTTGCAGATGTAGATCGATTTCGTAAACGTCGCCGACCCGCCGCACCCGAAAGTCGTGATAAGCGAGCGCACCGGGCGTCGGCAAAATATGTTCGCGTAAATCTTCGATCACTTCTCGCTCTGGGGCCGCATCGAGCAAATCAGAGCACGCCCGCAGAAAGATCTTCGCGGCCTCAAACACCAAATAACAGCCCAACACCAACGTAACCGCACCATCCAAAAATGCCCAATCCACGCCGCCGAGCCACACGCCCAACAGCGCCACCGCCACGCCGACCGATGAGATACTATCCATTCGATGGTGCCACGCATTCGCCATCAACAAGTCTGAGTGCAAGCGTTTGGCCACGCCGCGCGTCCACCAAAACAGTGCTTCCTTGACTAAAATCGAAACAATCGCGACACAGGCCGCACTCCCCGCCACGGGAGCCACACCTGCCCCCGAGCGAAAGTCTAACAACGAGGACACCACCAAAGAGATCGAAAAAACGATCAAAATACCGCCAATAAAGAATTTCGCCAAACTCACAAATTTGTGATGTCCAAAGTGGTGATTTTCATCCTCCGGACGACGTGCCATTGATAGTCCCAACAGCACTGCGATATCGCTCAGCAAATCCAACAGACTGTGCATACCATCAGCAATTAAAGCCTTCGAACCGAGCGACCATCCCGCAAGTGTCTTAATCAGCCCCAACAACAGATTCACCCATAAGCCAATCCATGTGATCCGCATGCCATCTTCAGATTTTCGCATCGCACTAATTGCTATCAAAGTCGTTTTGAGATGTCGCGATTATTCCACCTCGCGACAAATAAACCTAATTTCCGGAAGTCGGCTTAGGTTCTGTTTTAGAAACCACGAATAGACACTAATTTGCACGAATTCAGAGCGTCGCCAATTTGGCGAAGAAGTAATCTCATGAACTGGGCTTTAAATGCACACCTCTAACGATGCCTGAGTATAATGGTGAAAATATATTCGTGTGGGTTTGTGTCCATTAGTGGCTCCAACTGCTCTTTTTGGGATAAAGCGTGAAAATATTGAAGCAATCATGGTAGGAACGCTTGCCCCGCAGGAATAACGCACCCAATCCACTAATAAAACGCCACAATCTGATTGCCAGCAATTCAGTGAATGACCAGTAATGTTGCTTAATACGTGCCTACATCTAGCAAAGAACTTTATGGCCTACAAGCGACCCTTGATCGCCTTGTCTATTTCCGTGACCCCGATAGGCTCGAAACCGATACACCGCACGCCTTTATTTACTTCATCACCATCGCCAATCTGTCGAATACCACGATCACTCTGAACGGGCGTCGCTGGGTGATTCGAGGCGAGGACGGCCATCAAAACGTGTTCGAAGGCCAAGGCATTGTCGGCAAAGAGCCCATTCTTGTCCCTGGCGGTTCGTTCTCTTATAACAGCCACCACGCAGCGCTGGGCAACTGTAGCGCCGACGGCTCCTTTCACGGCATTGACAGCGCTGGCGATCCCATTCATGTCCGTATTCCACCTTTTGAAATGAGAGTGCCTCCTGAATCTCCGCATGGACAGACAGAGCTCGACCTCAAATAATAGACATGAAACTTATCGACCTCAATCGCCTCGGCGGAATCGGAGCCAACTCCACCTACGTCCAAATCGGCAGCTTCAACATTCTTATCGATGCTGGCCTCAATCCCAAAGAACTCGGCTACCAAGCGATGCCCGACTTCGCGCCAATCGAAGACGTGGAAATGGATCTGATCATCCTCACCCACTGCCACCTCGACCATCTCGGCTCGCTGCCGGTCGCATCTGCACACAATCCAGAAGCCCCCGTCATTACATCGGTGCCAAATATCGAACTTGCGCCGCGCATGCTGCGCAACTCGATCAACGTCATGAAACGCCAACGCGAGGAGCACGGTATCAGCGACTACCCGCTTTTTTTACATCGCGACGTGGTCGAACTCAGTAAACGACTCGTCGCTCAACGCTATGAACGCGGCGAGATCTACACCAAAGGAGACGATAAGATTGAGGTCATTCTGCACAGCTCTGGCCACGTTGCTGGTGCTGCATCGGTTGAAATCATCCACGCCGGCCGCCGGATCGTCTTTTCTGGTGATGTACTGTTCGAAAATCAACGCACCCTGCCTGGCGCCAAGCTGCCAACCGGCGACATCGACACGCTGATCCTAGAAACCACCCGCGGCGCCAAAGCCCGCGCCGAGGGCGTGTCACGCAAGACCGAAGTCGACCGTCTGACTAAGCAGATCGACACGATTCTTCAGCGCGGCGGCAGCTGCCTCATCCCTGTGTTTGCACTCGGCCGCATGCAGGAACTGTTCAAGATCATTTACGAAGCGCGTAACAGCAACCGCATCCCGAAGACACCGATCTACGCAGCTGGGCTGGGTATGGATATTTGCAATTATTTCCATAAGATCCACGAACGCACCAAGCTCATCGATTTTAGCTTCAAGATGATGGAAAAGCTCAACGTGCGCGCACTCGACCCGAATATGCGCCCCGGCCGCGATCTCCCACGCAAAGGCATTTACATAGTGAGCAGCGGTATGATGGTGCAACACACACCCTCCTACAAAGTCGCCGCCTCACTACTACCGCATGCCGACAACGGCCTGTGCTTCGTCGGCTATTGCGATGGAGACACGCCTGGCGGCAAACTCCTCGCCGAAAAAGACGCCGGCAGTTTCTTTTTCGAGACCCTCGACTACCTGGCGCCGATCCGCGCCTCGATTGACCGATTTGACTTAAGTGGTCACGCCGACCGCGATGAACTCTCGAACTACGCAATCCAGAGCAAGGCCCGCTCGATCGTGCTCACACACGGCGATCCCGATGCCCGTGCATGGTTTGAGGAAACATTGAACGAGCGTATGCCCAACAGCACCGTGCTCGATCCAGAACCACTAGTGGAATATACAGTCTAGCGCGTTTAGTGCTAAAAGCATCTGCTCCATTTGCGCAGTCATCAAACTTAACTTGGCGATGCAACCAAGCAAAGGATGGGATAAACCTGCCAGCAGATTGATCAACAGGTACTGGACATCGAAAAAGCAGCAGTAAAGGATCCCTCACAGCGAGCGCACGGCACACAGACTGCGTCGCTGGTATTCCTCTCTGTCGACCAATAAAGCTACCTTGATTTTCGTGAAGCCCCCATCGGCGGGTTGACCGTCAACGATTCTAGCCTCGTCTCACCGATCAAATCACGATCGGCATCCTCGGCTTTGCCGCAGACGTAGCCAGCTTTATAAAAAAGCCCGCCCGATTGAATTACCTACATAACGAAGAGCTCTAAGGATTTCCGTTGACTTCCTAGAATCGTCTGCGCGTTATCGCGCGCTGAAATATACCCTGCCGCAGATAACCACGGCGGGTTTTTCATTTTTTCTCATGAACGCTAAAAACATCCGTAATATCGCCATCATCGCTCACGTTGATCATGGCAAGACCACACTCGTCGACTGCCTACTACAGCAGAGCGGCACCTACCGCGAAAACCAGCAAGTGCAAGAGCGCGCGATGGACTCGATGGATCTCGAACGCGAAAAAGGCATTACTATTAAGGCCAAGAATCTCGCGGTGAAGTGGATCAACCCGAAAGACGGTGAAGAATACACCATCAACATCGTTGATACTCCAGGTCACGCCGACTTTGGTGCCGAAGTGGAACGTGTGATGAAAATGGTAGACGGCGTCCTGCTCCTCACCGATGCAGTTGGCGGCCCACAAGCGCAGACACGTTGGGTGCTGCGCAAGGCACTCGATCAAGGCCTCACAACAATTTGTGTCATCAACAAAGTCGACCGCGACACCTCTCGTCCTGAGTGGGTCCACGACAAGGTGCTCGAACTCTTCCTCGACCTCGAAGCCGACGAAGACCAATTCAACGCCCCCTTCCTCTATGCATCTGCTAAGATGGGCTTCGCTGACCGCGCAGTGGACGGCCCTCGCGAAAACATGATCGATCTGTTCGAGACGATCGTTGAGCGCATTCCAGCACCGGTGATTGAAGAAGGCGAATTCCGCATGCTCGCCAGTAACATCGATTGGGACACCTATGTCGGCCGTATGGCGATTGGACGTGTTCTTTCTGGTGAGATCAAAGTGGGTCAAACAATTTACGCCCTCCGCAAGGATGGCAAAAAAGACCGCGTGAAAGTCACTAAGATGAAGAGCTTCTCCGGCGCAGGTGATACTGACGACGTGACTGAAGCTGTTGCTGGTGATATCGTCGGCCTGGCAGGTTTCGACGACGTGGACATTGGTGATACACTCGCTGCTAACCCAGATGCAGAAGCCCTTCCTTTCGTTGAAATCGACCCGGCTACCGTGCAGATGGAGTTCTCCGTCAACAACGGCCCACTCGCCGGTAAAGACGGCAAGAAGGTGACTTCTCGCCAGATCCGTGAGCGCCTGATCCGCGAAACACAGTCCAACATTTCCATCAGCGTCGAAGATACTGATGACGGCACACGTTTCCTCGTCAACGCACGTGGCGCCATGCAGATCGCCATTCTCGTTGAAACAATGCGGCGCGAAGGTTTCGAGCTACTCGTTTCCCGCCCAACCGTTCTTTATAAGACAGTCGATGGCAAGAAACACGAACCATTCGAACAAGTTTGGGTTGAAGTGCCCGAGGAGCAACTCGGTGGCGTCATGGAAAACCTAAGCAAGCGCAAAGGTAAGGTCACCAACATGGAGCACCACAACACCGGCGTTACCGTCGAAGCAGAAATCTCCACACGTGGCTTGATCGGCTTTGAAAGTGACCTCGTTACTATGACTAGTGGTCACGGTGTGATGAGCCACTCCTTCCTCGAATATCGCCCATTCTGTGGCGAGATCGTCACACGCTTGACAGGAACACTCGTCAGCATGGAGCAAGGCAAGACAATGCCATACGCACTCGAATTGATTCAGAGCCGTGGCAAACTCCTCGTCGGCCCCGGCGAAGAAGTCTATGCAGGTATGATCGTCGGCGAGAACCCTCGCAAGGAAGACATGCCCGTCAACCCTGCTAAGGCGAAGCAGCTTGATAACATGCGCTCCTCCGGCACTGACAAGAGCATCCAGCTCTCGCCACCACTCAAGTTCTCTCTTGAGCGCGCGATCGAATACATCTCCCCTGACGAACTGGTCGAAGTGACGCCACACTTCCTACGTATGCGCAAGCGCATCTTGGACGAGACCGTTCGCCGTAAGATGGCCAGAGCTGGCAAGAAATAAGCGCCGCTAGCACCCATTTCCAAAGCCCTCGGAGACTAACGGTTCCGAGGGTTTTTTGTGCCTTTGCGTAGGCAGACATTGGGTGGCCTCCGTCGTGACAGACTGTTGCGAAACCTTCTGATCAGGCATTAGCCAGATGCTTACACAAGGCGGCGCAACGGAAGTGGCAGAGTAATGGGTGGCAGAGTAATACTAATCCAATGCAGATCCATACCACCAGAGGAGACCCAAAGGGTTTATGACGAGCTAGATGGACGTTTAATCTAACTTATTTTAGTCAGGGATTATTGCTTCGCCATGTTCGTCAGAACTACGTCTGCCACCCATTATTCTGCCACAAACACGTCTTGATCGTTTTGCTCTGAGAATGAATAGGTTTTGCAACAGTCTGGTGAGAATAGGGTTGTGTTAATCACGAGCAGCAGGCTAGCGCTCCCCGATCTGACGATCAAGGCCACGCGTAAATCACTGATGCCACCAAGCAACTAGCAACGAAAACACACCAACAGTTTCAGAATGCAAATCTTGATTTAACAGCCATCCCCAGCATACTACAAAATTATGAAACCAAGGAGCCTACGTCACTGCATCGAAAAAGCTGCCAAAGCATTGGTTTTAATTCATAAATGGTCCCCCAACGTCGACTGCCTCCTCGACGAAGACAAAGGCGAATGCGGCCACTTGATCCTCAATTTTGACGACGGCGAATGCAGTAAGATGGCCGCCCTAGGCAAAGATCTCGAAAATAAAGGCTATCGCTTTCGAGTGAAGAAAAGCCCATGGCTCGGTCAGGTCACTTACCTAGGCCAAGCCGACGACAAAACTGCAATCGTCATGACCCTGCCGATCACGAAAGACCGCATCGCCATCAACGAAGACTCCCCCGAGCAACCCTACTCGTTTAAATAGAGAACTGGAGCCATTTAAAGCGGCCCATTTTAATCCCACAACCTTTTGAGATACAGCTACTAGCTTCTAAAGAATGGCTCCTGATTCTGGTTTTAAAAGGTGGACATCTCTCCAGCGCTCTACCAGATCAGACACCACGCGCTTTTCAGGCGCTGCACACACATGGCAAACATCGGCAAATTTAATACACTCCGCATCGTAGAACCCTCAGGCCACGGGCTCTATCTCGATGGCGGCGAACACGACACGATCCTCCTCCCGACTCGCTACGTCACGCCCGACATGAAAATCGGCGACGAGGTCGAGGTCTTTATCTACAACGACTCGGAAGACCGCCTAGTCGCCACGACCGAGACGCCTTTGGCGCAGGCCGGTGAATTTGCCTACCTAGAAGTGATCAGTGTCAACGAACGAGTTGGCGCGTTCCTCGATTGGGGTCTGAGTAAAGATTTGTTCCTGCCCTTCCGCGAACAAGGCGACCTCTCTTTCACCGTCGGCGATGGCGCCATCGTCGCCGTCTATGTGGATGAATACACCAATCGTATCGTCGCATCTACACGCTTACATCGACATCTTTCAAACACGACGCCCGCCTATGAGCCAAATGCTCCAGTGCATGTGCTGATCTACGGCGAGTCCCCGCTCGGCTTCAAAGCCATCATCGATAAGCAGCACCGCGGACTACTCTACTACGCTGAGACTTCGGATAAGCTTGAGGCAGGCGATCAATTTACTGGCTACATCAAAAAAGTACATACCAACGGCAACATCGACCTGCGTCGCGATCCCGCTGGTCGTCAGCGTGCCGAAACGTTCTCCGCAGTCATCATGGAAAAGCTAATGGCTGCAGACGGTTGCATGCCGTTTAACGAGAAGAGCACATCAGAATCCCTCCGCGAAACCTTCGGCATGAGCAAAAAAGCATTCAAGCAAGCATGGGCCGTATTAATCAAAGCTGGAGAAGTGACAGATCGCTTTGAAACAGAATACCTGACGTTACGCTCAAAATGGGATGGTCAGATGTTTATTGAAAAAATCCCTGATCACTCGAAAAAACAACATCGCAAAGGCTAAAACCTTTTAAGCAATCACTGTTTCCAAGTCAGCGCTGAACTCTACGCTTGCTCCTAATCCTAATTGACCGAAGCCCAAGCTTGGCTCATTCCCATTTTTGAACTTTAAAACATTCTAACTTTCCCACTCCTTCAAAATGCTTTCATTTAATCTCTTCGGTATTCCCGTCCGCATCCTGCCTTGGTTCTGGATCACCATGGCGCTGATCGGTGGCGGTTTAGGCGCCAATGATTCTCTAAGCATACTAAAGGTCCTCGTATTCATCCTAGCAGGTCTCATCTCAATCTTGGTACACGAACTCGGCCATGCGCTGACTGTTCGTAAGTTCAAACTACCCACTGCGATCACACTTCAAGCCTTCGGTGGCTACGCCTCGTTTCCAGCAGGGAAACTGAGCCGCAAGCAATCCTTTCTCGTTACTGCCGCAGGTCCAGGACTACAACTGGCACTCGGCCTAATTCTACTAGCTGTCTATTTATTGGTTCCGATTCCCAAAGGGTCGCTACTCTACACACTCGTAGCTGACTTAGCAGGCATCAGCATCATTTGGGCAGTGCTTAACTGCTTGCCGGTCTACCCTATGGACGGCGGCCAAATGATGGCAGCCGCACTCGGACCGCAACGTGCCCACTTCGTACATCTAATCAGCGCAACTGCGGCCCTGCTCATCGGCATCCTTGCATACCTCTATTTGAACACATTCCTGCTACCGATCTTCATGGCATTTTTTGCCTGGCAAAACTGGCAATCCTTCCAAGCGCGGACAAGTAAGCCGTAAGGGCTGTGCTTGTTATTATGGCTTGGGTAGCGCGAACCGTGGCGTCGCCGCTTGCGGCGGCCTCACTGCATTCGTGACTTCCAACCGCTGGCCGTGGCAAGCAACGACGCCACAATCGAAACCGCATTGCGGAATCCGCTACCAACAAATTGAACCTCCACTCACGGTCTCCAATCCCTTGGTAGAGACGCCTTGCCAAGGCGTCTCTACCAGAGAAATCGTAGAACCATCCAGACCCACTCGATCTTAAAGCCTAATCGATGAGCGGACCTCTCGGCGAGAGATCGCTACCTTCTCATCAATACACCCTACCCGCGCCAATGCGCGATACGTGCCGCAACTTGCTTCGGCCCAGGCATGCCAGGCTTCTCACGTGCATCGAGCGCACGCTTTAGATCAAACACACTGTCCCAATCCTCACCCAACTTCGGGTGGATCAGCGTGACTTGATCGTAAGGCAACTTGTTGAGCGGTGTCTCCAGCTTTTCTGAAAGTCCCACCAACGCGCCGACTACATGATGCGCCTCTCGAAATGGCACCGCGCGTTCGACCAAATAGTCGACCACATCCGTCGCGAGTAGTGCAGGGTCAGCCACCGCTTTCGCACAGCGCTCTACGTCCGCTTCGACACCTAGCATACACGCTGCCACGCAATCGAGCATCAGTTGCGTCTGATCAAACGAATCAAACACTGGCGGCTTATCTTCCTGTAAATCACGGTTATACGTCAGTGGCAGACCTTTGACCATGGTCAGCAGCATCTGCAAGTTACCAGTCAAACGCGCCGATTTACCGCGGATCAACTCAAAGGCATCCGGGTTTTTCTTCTGCGGCATCAAACTAGAACCGGTGGTAAACGAATCCGGCAAACGCACGAAGCTAAACTCCGCACTGCTCCACAAAATGAAATCCTCCGACAGTCGCGAGAGGTGTACTCCGATCGTCGCACAGACCGAAGCAAAACTAATAAAGGTATCGCGATCACTCACCGCATCCATGCTGTTTTGTGTGATCCTCGGATTGCCATCGGCATCGACAAAATTCAACTCGCGAGCCACGAACTCGCGATCAATTGGCAGCGTCGTACCGGCAATCGCACCCGAACCGAGTGGGCACACATTCGCTTCTTCAAATACTTCAGCCATGCGCTTGCGATCACGGTTAAACATTTCCACATACGCGAGTAAATGGTGCGCCATCGACACTGGTTGTGCGCGTTGCAAGTGCGTATAGCCGGGAATGATCACCGCCTGAGTGCGATCCGCGAGATCTACCATCGCCGCGATCACTGCAGTGAGCGACGCATCCAACTTGGTGCAGGCATCCTTAAACCAGAGACGCATATCTGTGGCGACTTGGTCATTGCGGCTACGCGCGGTGTGTAGCTTGGCCGCGGCAGGCACACGCAGTGTCAGCGCATGCTCGATATTCATGTGCACATCTTCCAGCGCCATGTCCCAGTTAAACTGTCCCGCTTCGACTTCGACCAAGATCACATCCAACCCAGCATGGATCGCAACGCGCTCCTCAGCAGTGATAATGCCGACGTGTGCGAGCATCGAGGCCTGCGCCTTGCTCCCCTGCACATCAAACACAGCCAGGCGTTGATCGAACGAAACCGATTCGCCGATGCGTAGCATCAATTCCGCAGGTCCTTCAGAGAACCGCCCACCCCATGTCGCTTGTTTTTGTCCGTTTGCCATATGAGCGCAGACTTTTCCCGCCCTCCCCGCATTTGGCAAATCTAAAGCATTCCTGTTAAATAACAGCTAGCTGGCCCTGCGCTTGGGGATGAAGCGTCGCAGCATTCGGGCAAGTGCATCCAACTCTTCGAATTTCAATAAATATAACAGACCAAAATAGAGTGCCGCGCCGCTGGGCACCAACACACCGACGATGACCGCAGCGTTTAATTTATCGGCCAAATTGAAGCTCAGCACCAGCGCGTGGCCCAACACGCAGAACAAACCCATCGCCACGCCGGCACCGAGGACTTTAGCAAAGGCACCGCGCAGCTGCGAAAAACCCACCTCGCTGCGACGCTTGGATAAGGCACGCCAGAGACAGGCCGACTGCACCACCGCCGCCAGCACATTGCCAGCAGCCAAACCGCCCGCGCCGTAGAACTGCATCAGTCCCACGCCGCAAATTAAATTCACCAGCAAGCACAGTCCCGCCACACGGACCGGCGTCTTCATATCTTTACAGGCATGCAACCCACGGGTCGCAAACGTCGCCGCTGAGTAAAATGGTAAGCCTAAGCCATAGATCGCAATCAGCGGTATAGTTTGCGCGACGTTCTGGGTGTTAAATTCGCCCCATCGGAACAGTAGCTCTAGGATCGGCCCACCAAGAACCACTAAACCGATACCTGCGGGCAACGAGATCCCGACCACCAACCGCATGCCCTGATTCAAAGCGCCAGCGAAAGCATGGTCATCTTTATCTGACACTGCGCGGGCCAACAGCGGAAAAAACACGGTGGCCACCGCAACCGTAAAAATGCCCAACGGCAACTCCATCAACCGACTGGCGAGGTAGAGCACCGATACTGCCGACTCATCGAGCGAATACGCCAACAGCCGCGACACCAAAATATTAACCTGTAAGATGGCCGCCCCCATCAGGCCGGGTAAGAACAAGCGCCACAGCTCACTCATTTCAGCAGTTGAGCCGCGCGACTCCATGCGTGGACGCCAGCCTTGACGCGCCAAATCCCACGCGGGCATCAGCAACTGCAACAATCCGCCAAACAACACACCAGCACAAAGCCAGTACACCATCTGCGCCTGATCCTGACTCAACCAGATCCCCGCGGCTAAGGCAGTAATCATCGCGAGATTGAGCAGTATTGGCGTGCTGGCGGCGATGGCGAAACGCCCGAGCAGATTGAGGCCCGCCGAGACAATCGCCGCGAGACAGATGAAAATCATATACGGCAACAACACTACCGCCAATTCTGCGCCTAGCGCCCAACGGTCGGACAGCATTCCGCTGCGAGCCAGCGAACCAAATAACACCATTCCACTGACAACGATTGCCGACAGTACGATTAACAGACGCAGCAGCACTTGATTAAAAAAGGCAAAGGCCTCGGAACGACCAGCGCGATGCAACACATCCGAGAAGATCGGCACCATCGCCGAAGTCAGCGCACCTTCACCGAGTAAACGGCGAAACAGGTTGGGCACGGTAAATGCCAGGATAAACGCATCATTCCAAGCACTCGCTCCCAGAGCCGCAAAAATAAGAATATCACGCACCAATCCCAGTAAGCGCGAGCCGACCGTCGAAAGACTGACGACTACGATATTTTTAAGATTTTTGAACATAAATGGACGTCGGCGACTTGCAAAACTAACCAAGCACAAGAAACTACCGTAGAAAAAACTTTGGCAATTGTATATTTCATGCTCTACCAAGATGGTGTTTTTATCTTTGATCTTTCTTTCAAGTCCAATTGCCCAATTTAATTTCACAATAACCCATCTCATTTAGATACGATGCCACTAATCGCTAAACTTGCCGAACGCCTCAAACGCCACCCGAAACGGGTGGTCTTCCCCGAAGGCGCCGATCCTCGTATTCTACAAGCTGCCCGTAAATTTGCCACGCGCGGGCTAGGCATCCCAATCCTACTAGGTGATCGCGCTCAAATTAAGTCCAACGCCGAGAAGCTCGACATCAGCCTCGAGCACATCCGCATCATCGAGCCACGCCGCAGCAGCGAATGGGATAACTTCGTCAGTAAATTCCATGGGCTGCGTCGCTTCAAGAAGATGAACGACAAAAAAGCCGCAGACTATTTGGACAACACTAACTACTTCGCGACCCTCATGCTCGCCACCGGACAGGCAGATGCCATCGTATCTGGCGCGACCAGCAAGGCATCCAGCTCGCTGCGTCCATTGCTACAGATCATACCTCTGCACGAGAACGTCGCTAATATGTCGTCGCTCAACATCTTCGACCTCGAAGACCCTGAGACCGGTAAAGACCGCGAACTTTTCCTAGCCGACTGCGCCGTCATCCCAGATCCGACCGCCGCACAACTCTGTGATATCGCGGTTACAACTGCAGCGCTAAGCTACCACCTGACCAACACGAAACCACGCGTCGCGCTGCTCAGCTACACCAGCAAGAGTGCTTCCAGTAAAAATCCGACGGTGGCCAAGATGAAGGCCGCTACGATGATGGCCCGCAAAAAAGCCCAAGAGCTCGGCATCCCGATGGACATCGATGGTGAACTGCAGGTCGATGCCGCCCTCGACCCAATCGTGGCGAGCAGTAAAAATATCGAAGGCACTGTCGTCGGCCGTGCCAACGTGCTAATCTTTCCAGATTTACACTCAGCCAACATCGCTTCCAAACTCGTCCACGTGTTGACTCGCGCACGCAACTATGGCCCGATCATTACTGGCCTTAAAAAGCCCGCAGCTGAAATCAGCCGCGGTGCCACTGCCAGCGATATCTTCGGCACTGCCGTAATGGTCGCCTCTCAGGCGATCGATCACAAGCTGCTCTATCCCACTGAAGGTGACGACTTGAACGAAGACGTCACGATCATCGATTAATTTCGGTCATTCCTTAAACGCTGCGATATCCGAAACCGACCAAACGATGCTTCAGTCAGACGATACCGAGCTACTCACCGCTCCTAGGAATACGACCACCAAGCGTATTTTCATTGCCGCGACGCGGATGAATGATGGCAAAACGACCACCAGCTTAGCGCTGTTTGCCGCGTTGCGAAGTTTTACTACGAAAGTTGGTTTTATTAAGCCGGTCGGGCAACGCTTCGTAGAAGTCGAAGGTCACCAGATTGACGAAGACTCAGTGCTGCTCGATAAAATCTTCGATATTAAAGTGCCGATCGGTGCAATGAGCCCGATTGCGATCCATTCGACCTTCACGCGCGAATGCTTGGACGACCCGTGCAAGAACCATGCGACCGTCATCGATAAAATGTGTCGCGCATTCGACCGTGCCGCTTTTAAAAAAGATTATATCATCATCGAAGGCACAGGCCATGCGGGTGTAGGTTCGGTGTTTAATTTGTCTAACGCAGACGTCGCCAAGCTACTCAAAGCCAAAGTCATCATCATCGCGCGCGGTGGCATCGGCCGTCCAATTGACGAAATAGCGCTCAACAAAGCCTTGTTTGCACAAGCAGGCGTGGAAGTGATTGGCGCGATTATTAACAAAGTCGAAGTCGATAAATTGGCGATGATCGAGAAATACGGCCAAATCGCTCTAAAGCGGATGGGCATCTCACTGCTCGGCTGTATTCCGGTGGAAAAGAAACTGACCGTACCGAAGCTCAACCAAGTGGTCGATGAGGTGAATGGTCGCTGGCTTAACGGCCGCGAGCACGGAGCCACAGAGCGGGTCGACAAAGTCTTGATCGGAGCAATGGCAGCCAAAGGCCTCGTCGACCTGCTCGAGCGAGGTTCACTGATCATCACGCCGGGCGACCGCGAAGACATCCTGCTTGGTGCCATCGCCGCAGAGAGTATCGCCGGCGAAAAAGTCGTTTCTGGCATTATTCTCACGCGCAATGTGCTCCCGCACCCGAAGCTAATGGAGATGATATCAAAAACGAACATTCCTTTGATCATCTGTCAGGACGATAGCTATGCCGTGGCATCGAAGATCAACCGAATGACTGTCAAGACCCAGCCCAGCGATACCGATAAGATTCCCATCATTAAGAACCTAATTTCAAAAAACATCGATCTCGATGTGATCTGCAACGCCTTCCAAACCGAAAGCAGCATTGCGGAGCGTAGCTAGTGCGCTCAATCACTATCATTCCGAACCAGCGCAAAACTTCTGGCATCTTTGCTCGACGAATTAGACCTGCCCCAATAAAGTCCACGCTTCTTTTTTAAACATGCCAAAGAAAAACGACACACTCACCTTTGAGGACGCCCTTGGACGCCTTGAAGCCATCCTCGAATCCATGGAAAGTGGTGACACACCACTTGCTGATCTGGTTGCTAAGTTTGAAGAAGGCTCGAACCTCTTAAAAAACTGCCAGCAAAAGCTCAAAGAAGCTGAACTGAAAATCGAAAAGCTCAATATTAAGACCGGCGAAGTCGAGCCCTTCGAAGACGCTACCACCGAGACCTAATCTCAAACGGCACACACCGCGCAACGCGCACCAGCAGAATTTGTAGTATGGCCCTATTAGAGCGCATTCAATCTCCCGACGACGTAAAAAAGCTATCCGAAGCCGAGCTACCAGAGCTCGCTGCCGAGATACGTGAACGCATCATCTCAGTCACCTCGCAAAACGGTGGACATGTGGGGCCCAACCTCGGCGTGGTTGAGCTCACCATCGGCCTGCATCGAGTCTTTAACACCCCGAAAGACCGCTTTGTCTTCGACGTGTCCCACCAAGGCTACGTGCACAAGCTCCTGACTGGGCGCAACGGTGCATCGTTCGACAAGATTCGCCAATGCGACGGCCTCAGTGGCTTTTTAAACCGTAGCGAAAGCGAGCACGATGCCTTTGGCGCTGGCCATGCCGGCACCGCTCTTTCAGCCGCACTCGGTATGGCCACTGCGCGTGACAAGCGCGGCTCAGACGAGCATGTCATCGCCCTTTGTGGAGACGCTGCCTTCACCTGTGGCATCACTATGGAAGCGCTCAACAACGTCGCCTCCTCGACCAAGCGCCTGATCATCATTCTCAACGACAATAAATGGTCGATCGCTAAGAATGTCGGCGCGCTCCCACGCTATTTCAACGAGCTAATAACTAATCCCCTTTACAATAGGCTAAATGACGATTTCGAGTCGCTGTTGCAAAAAGTACCAGGCGGCGAAAGCATCATCCATTTCGGATCAAAGTGGAAGAAAGAGACCAAGGACTTTTTCGTTCCGTCCTCACTTTTTGAGAAATTCAACGTGCGCTACATTGGTCCCATCGATGGTCACGACCAGAAACAGGTCGAGTACTACCTAGAATTTGCCAAACAATCCGAGCAGCCGGTCTTGCTGCATATTTTGACTACCAAGGGTAAAGGCTGCGACGTCGCCATCCAAAACCCCGAGCGCTTCCACGGCGCAGGCCCCTTTAACGTGAAGACAGGTAAAGGCGAACAATCGGCCGCCAGTACTGCGCCGAAATATCAAGACGTAATGGGCCGAACCTTGGTCAAACTTGCGAAGGCAGATAAAAGTATAGTCGGCATCACTGCAGCCATGCCATCCGGCACTGGGCTCAATATTCTGGAGAAAGAACTTCCGGATCAATTCATGGATGTCGGCATCGCCGAAGAGCACGCGGTGCTCTCTGCAGCTGGCATGGCCACCTCCGGATTTCATCCAGTTTGCGCGATCTACTCGACCTTTTTGCAGCGCGCCTTCGACCAGCTCATCCACGACGTAGCCCTACAAAATTTACCAGTGATGTTCTGTATGGACCGCGCAGGCCTCTCGCCCAACGACGGCGCCACACACCACGGCCTATTTGACCTCTCTTATTTGCGTAACATTCCGGGCGTAGTCGTCATGGCTCCCTCGAACGAAGACGAACTTGCCGATATGATGGCCACCGGCATCGCCTATCAGGGCCCCAGCTTTGTGCGCTACCCACGAGGCAAAGCCATTGGCACGCCGATCAAAGAAATGCCCGAAGCCCTCGAAATCGGCAAAGCCGAACGCCTACAAGAACAAGGCGAAATCGAGATCTGGGCAATCGGCTCGATGATCGCCGACGCAGAGCAACTAGCCCAACAGCTTCATGCAAACGGCATTCAAGCCGGTGTGATCAATGCACGCTTCGTCAAACCACTCGACACCGAGCTACTCCTGTCATCCGCACAAGACTGTCAACTGATCGTCACGATGGAAGACAACGTCATCAGCGGCGGCTTCGGCAGCGCGGTCATGGAAGCACTGCAAGATGGCCACTGCCTACACCCAGTCGAGCGTATCGGCTGGCCCGATGTATTTGTCGAACACGGCAACTCCGTGGCCGCACTGCGCAAGCGCGTCGGCATCGACCCCGAGTCGATTCTACAAAAGGTGCTCAAACGCTACCGCGCACTCGTGAGTTAAATCGGACTCACTCCCGCGTTTAATCTTCCCAACAACAGCAGTCGGCTTTTATCTGCTCACATGCAGCTATTAAAAACGCCCCTACTCCTAGCATCCATCCTCGCACTCAGCAACTCGGCCCTGAAAGCCGACGTGACGTTCTCTAATATTTTTGGTGATCACATGGTGCTCCAGCGCGAACAAGCGAATCCCATATGGGGCAAAGCCGACGCCGGCGAGCAAGTCACCGTATCAATCGGCGGTCAATCGCATCAAACGACGGCCAACAAACAGGGAATCTGGCGTGTTAAATTGGATCCAATGGAAGCAAATGATCAACCACAGGTGCTTCAGGCGTCAGGTCTCAAAACTCAGGTCTCACTTTCAGATGTGCTGGTGGGCGAAGTCTGGATTTGCTCAGGCCAATCGAACATGCAGTGGGCACTCACTAATACCTACAATGGAGCTGTGGAGATCGCATCCGCCAACCACCCGCAAATCCGCCTCATTTCCGTGCCTCAGGTCGGCACACAAGAGCCACAAGACAACTTTAATGGCGCATGGCGCGTATGCACCCCGGAGACAGTCGCTAACTTTTCCGCTGTCGGCTACCTCTTCGGAAGTCGTATCCACAGCGCACTGGGCGTGCCAGTCGGCCTGATTGATAACGCGTGGGGTGGCTCTACAGCCGAAGCATGGGTGCCGCGCGATGCGCTGGAAGCAGACGGCAGCTACGCTGAGCTCCTCGACTCTTGGGATGCAAAAGTCGCCATTTATACCGACGAAATTCACGCCGCAAAGGTTGCCGAATATAAAGCATGGCTGGAGGCCGGTAAACAGGGGAAGGCAATGCGTTCTCCCAGAGATTTTCGCGCTGGCCAACATCGTCCAGCCAACCTGTTTAACGGCGTGTTGAATCCAACCATTGGATACGGCATGCGTGGCGTCATTTGGTATCAAGGCGAGAGTAACGCAAGCCGCGCCGCCCAATACCGCGCCCTATTCCCGCTAATGATCACCACATGGCGCGACCTCTGGCAGCAAGGCGACTTTCCGTTCTATTGGGTGCAACTAGCCGACTACAAGGCAGAAGCCTCCGAGCCAACCGACAGCGCCTGGGCTGAACTACGTGAAGCGCAAACGATGACCCTCTCCCTGCCCAATACGGGGCAAGCGGTGATCATTGATGCCGGCGAAGGACGCGACATTCATCCACGCGATAAAACCACCGTCGCCAATCGCCTGGTTCGACTCGCCCTGGCCAACGATTACGGCTATTCGATCGATGCACTCAGCCCACGTTACGCATCCATGCAAATCAAGGACAGCGCCATCGCCCTCACCTTCGATCATGTCAGTCGCCAAGGGCTCTACTCCTTCGACGTCAAACAGCCGATTGGTTTCTCAATCGCGGGTGCAGATCAGGTCTTCGTCCAAGCCGAGGCCAAGATTATCGGTAAGAATAAAGTGCACGTTTCCAACGCGAATGTGTCGAACCCAGTCGCGGTTCGCTATGCATGGGCCAACAACCCAAAGGCAAATCTACAAGATCGCAACGGCCTGCCAGTCACGCCATTTCGCACGGATGACTGGCCGGGCATCACCGCCAATGCAGTCAAATAAAATTTAAATGGGTCACACCATGCGCAACAAAATCGCCCTCGCCTTCACACTCATCTGCTGCTTCGGCCACTCAGTTCACGCCAACATCAATGAATGGGTTGGCCTGTATCGTGGCGTCGCCGTGGTCGAACAAACCGATGGTAAGCGCCACGAGATACAATGTGAGCTACAAATTAGTGAAACGAGCATCACTGCGTCTCCCGAAATGCTACAGCTGTCATACTCAGATGAAGGGGTGGCCTCTATTAAAATCCAAAACCTCAGTCATGCACCAAAGCATATATTAGTTTCACTAACTGACATGGCACTTGGCATTCCGCCGTTGTTTGCGCATCCAATTTCGATCAACCTACAGCAAGAACCAGGCGGATTTAATGAAATGCTAATTACTGGCGATTTCGTAGAATACGACGTCAGCTACGCGCAAGACCCCAAGATCATCAGCACCCTGCACCTGAAGCTCGGCAAGCTGAAGTAACTCGATCTCGATACGATGCAAAACGATTGCACGTTTTCTAACTGTCGTAGCTATCGCTACACCCTGCTGCATCGCTGGGATGAGCTGTTTGAGCGCCGTCGTGCGCTCTTTATCTGCCTCAACCCATCCACGGCCGACGAAAATCAGCTCGACCCAACCCTCACACGGATAAAATCCTTCTGCGGACGGTTCGGCGCCAACGAGTTCTTGATGCTCAACATCTTCGCCTACCGATCGACTGATCCAAAAATCATGATGGCGATCGAAGACCCTGTCGGCCCTGAGAATGACGCATATATCACGGCTGCGATCACCGAAGCTTACGCACTCAATAATGGTCATCTGGACATCGTCGGCGGCTGGGGCAACCATGGTCTGCACATGGATCGTCAAAACGCCATTTTAGCATTATTAGAGCCTTTTCGCGAACGCCCGAACTTAAACATTTCCTGCCTAGGTAAGAACGCCAATCAAAGCCCCAAGCACCCGCTTTACATCGCAGCGAATCGGGCGTTTGAAATGCTGTAATCACACCGAATAGACACGGACATCGAGACGATGTCCCACTACGGTCCAGTAGCATGTGAGTTTGCTCGCGCGCCTTTGAGACTTTCGGATGTAGGCAGCACTGCACTCGAATGCAGGCCCATGCAAGTGCGGACGTCACCGAGCTTAATAGACACTGCACGGCGGCAGAGCGCCGTGGCTACAACAAAACCAGCAGTCAGCGCACTCTCACCCTCACTAGCCGAAGGCTTACTTGGCTTTGCCGAGTAAGTCTTTAGTGTGAAGTAGCTCCGCAATCTGAATCGCATTGAGCGCAGCGCCCTTCCAGAGCTGATCACCGGTGACCCAGAGTGCCAAACCGTTTTCGAACACCTGGTCCTTACGAATGCGACCGACGCCACAAGGGACGACTTCAGAGTAATCGATCGGCATTGGATATTCCAATTTTGCGGGATCATCTACCAGTTCGACACCTTCGAACGCTTCGATCGCGGCCTTGGCAGCTGCCACGCTGACAGGCTTTTCAAACTCGGCACTGATCGAGATAGAGTGCGCACGGAAGACCGGCACACGCACACAGGTGCAAGTGACGCGTAGCTCATCAAGCCCAAGAATTTTTTTACCCTCGTTGAGCATCTTCATCTCTTCCTTGGTATAGCCATCTTCTAGAAAGGCATCCACGTGCGGCAGCAGATTGAACGCGATCTGGTGCGGATAGACTTTCTTAACCAGCGGCTCATCTTTGGCCCACGCACGGGCTTGCTGATCGAGTTCGATCAAACCGCCCGCACCACTACCGGAAACGGCTTGGTAAGTGGAGGCGATGAAAGACTTCAGGCCGAATGCCTTATGGAGCGGATACAGCCCCATGAGGGAAATCGCAGTCGAACAATTCGGATTAGCGAGGATGCCTTGATGGTTATCCACTGCATCCGGATTAATTTCGGGAATGACGAGTGGCACGTTCGGGTCTTGGCGAAACGCCGAGCTGTTATCAACGACGATACAGCCGCGCTTGACCGCTTCGTCAGCAAATTGCAGGGTTTGGTCTCCACCAGCACTGAAAATCGCTATATCGAGGCCATCAAAGCTTTCTGGGGTGGCTTCTTCGATGGTCCAGGTTTGATCACCATAGGATTGAGTCTTCCCTGCAGAACGTGCAGATGCGAGCAAGTGAAGTTCCGCAATGGGGAATTCACGCTCGTGCAGAAGACGAATGATTTCTTGACCGACTGCGCCAGTCGCTCCGAGGATGCCTACTTTGTATGCCATTTGATTTTATAAAGGAAAATGGGCGTGTAAAACAAAGCTGTGAGGCTTTGTCAATCACGCCGACACATCGACAAGTAATCGTTTCGATTGAGCGACAGGAGCTTGCGCTTATTTTCGACGGCGTGCTGCAGCGCGTTTTTTCGATCTCGACCTCGAAGAATACGCCTTCCTGCCTAGCGGATTCCTACGGCACGCCGCTCGGGCTGCACGCGGCAGCTGACAAGATCGGCGCTGGCGAACCACTCGGCATGGTGTTTAAGGGCCGCACAGCGACAGGGCAGATTTCTTCAGAATTTTCCGCGGCCGAACAACTGCCCAACTTGATTACTACCCGCATCATCCGCCTGCGGGGTTTGGAGCCTAACAACAGCGGCGCAAGCTGTGATAGTTACGCGCGCTACATTTACATCCACGGCACCAACCATGAGGACCGGATCGGTGAGCCCTTTAGCGGCGGTTGCATCGAGATGCTCAATACAGAAGTTGTTGAACTTTTTGAGGCGGTGGCAGAGGGTGACCTGATTTGGATTTGCACCTAGACCTTAAGAATGGCAAAAAATCAACATGGCTTGAAAATTTTGCCCAATAACAATAGGCTCAACCCCTCGTCGCTTTATATTTTACGTCATCTATTATTATGAAACGCTCGTCACTGCCCCTTTACCTTGGTGTCTGGCTCGCCAGTATCGCTATCGCTTTTTTCATCGGACGGGCGCTAGCATCGACGGGCGCAAGCACCCAACAAACAGCTTCTGGAGCATTGGGTGCGGCTCAAATACAAGAGCCCACCCGTCGCACCCCAGCGCGAGCGGATACGATCGGAGCTGCGGCCAAAGAGGAAGCGGCAGCGTTTGAAGTGCTAAGCAGTCAGAGCAGCGAAATGACCCGTCAGTTGCTCAATGCGGCCTTTGCAGTACCGATTTCAGATCCCAGCAGATCAGAGACAATCAACAAGCTATTAGAGCAACTGGCCATGTCGGATCCATTGGCTGCACTCGAGTTTACTGAGGGCATAGCTTCGTGGCGCGACGCCGAGCGCGCACGCAACAATATCTTAAAAGTATGGGCGAGCAATGAGCCGATGGCGGCATTGGCTTGGGCTGACAGCGCCTTAGCGGATGTACCGTACAACCTGCGCAAATCACAGATGAAAGCTATCATCCAGGGGTTTGCTGAGACCAACCCCAAAGGCGCATTCAACTATGCGAATGCCATGAGCGAAGCAAATAGCTCCGAGTTACGCCTAAAAAACCGCCTTCTTAGCGAAGTGATCGAAAAACAGATTCGCGGCGGCGGGCTCGAAGAAGCACACGCAACGATCGCACTAATGGTCGATGGTCCCAGTAAAGACAACTTACAGCGTCAACTGGTCGACGAATGGGCCGCCTTTGACCCTGTGAGTGCTGCGGCCTATGTGCAAGGGCTCGGCAGCGATGCCAGCACTGGCATGAAGACCGCCTTAATCGGTGAATGGGCAGAGAGCGATCCCGCCGCCGCTGCCGCATGGTTGAGCAACCTATCCGCAGAGGACCCTGCCTACAGGCAAGCGACCACTCAGATCACACGCGAATGGACCCGCTACGACCTGACGGCCTCCTCCGAGTGGCTCAACTCCCTACCGGCCTCACCAGAATTGGACCGCGCCGTCGCCACCTACACGTATCGCGCTGCCCAAGAAGACCCACCGACCGCAATGAGCTGGGCAGAGTCGATTAACAATGCAAACATGCGCAACAAGATGATGCAACAAGTCGCCGCCAATTGGAAAAACGACGATCCGGAAGGCTTTACCAGCTATTTAGACAATAGTGATATAAACCAGAAAGAGCGCAAGAAATTGGAAACAGCCAAATCATGGCACTCTTCCGGCCATGGCAGGTGAGGGCAACGGAAGATAACAAGTAAGCCGACTTTGGCAGCAAGATCCGCTACACTGCGGCCTTCAGTGAGATCCAAATATCCTGCCAGAACGACCAACCGTGAATATACTCGTAGTCGTAGCGCACACACTCTTTGGTCAGTGCCAGCTCGGTCACTTCCCCCACGAGAGCTTAGTAACACTGTGCCAGTCCCGTGTTACCGGGCTTTACCAAAAGGCGAGTACCATAGATATTTACCTATTTTTCTAAATCTGCTATCAGGCTGGAGTATGTGCAGTCGCGACCCCACCACAGTCATCATTGCAAAAGAACGAATAGAAACTCTCCCAAAATCCAATATTCACCATTGTCATGATTCTTCCGAAGTCTATACGTAAGGATGCTGTACATATACTATGCCGACTCCACCAGACAGCTCCCTTCCCGCTGCTCCTCTCGACTGGTTTTGCCTACGCACGCAAACCAAGCGTGAGCATATTGCTGCCGCGATACTCGCAAAAATCGAATTCGTTGAGGTCTTTTGTCCGCGTATTAGTCAGATCAAAAAAACCCGCACTGGCAAAAAACGCTTTGTGGAGGCTATGTTTCCGGGTTATATCTTCGCTAAGTTTTCGCTACGTGATAATTATCGCCGCGTCATTCATACACAAGGCGTCAGTCAACTCGTGCAACAAGGCGAGCGCCGCGCACTACCCGAACAGCTGATCGAAGATCTACGTGCCAGTGTGCCCGAAGGCATCATCGAAGCAGCTGATCCCAGCATCGAACCGGGCGCACAGGTTGAGTTCTCGTCAGGAACTCTAAAAGGCCTCAACGGCAAAGTGCTCGCACAACTTTCCGCGACCAACCGCATCCAAGTGCTACTCGAGTTCCTCGGCAACGAGATCACAGTAGCGGTCAGTGCCGACGATATACAAATCGCTTCTGTCGCAGAGTAAGCTTACGTATTTTTAACGAATAAAATATCGGGTATGAGTTCTCTCACCTCCCAACTCAACCGCTCAATAAGCTTCAATAGTCAGCGTATTACTAATGCGCGTGATCGTGGTCGTGGCGGTGACTATGCGCCTTTTCCAGCATCTGAACCTTTTCTTCCAAGCTCGGCTCTACTGGCAAGATCGTAACTGCCGCCTTTGGCTCAAAGCGCTGCCACAGCGGAATATTCAACTCCTCCTCCAACTCGCGAATACGGTCGTAGATGATTGGCTTCTGTGCATAAGGATCATCCGGCAGATCAGTATGCAATTGTTTAAGAAAGTCATACGCCTCGGCATTCTTGCCCTCGCGACGTAGCAGTTCGCCATAGATACGAGCGGCGAAATACGGCGCGTCAGGCTGCTGTGAAGCGAGTAGAAACCACTTGGCTGCATTCGCGCTATCCTTCAAACGATTCAAATAAATCTGCCCTACCTCCAAATAAAGCTTCGCCTTATTCGGGTGAAACTCGCGAGCGCGTGCCAGCATCGCAAAGGCTTGCTCAGCTTGCTCACGATCCAACGCCTGCTGACGGCTCTCCGGCACATCCGTATAGCCACCCTCTTCCTGAATCCGCCAATTCGGCACATCGTAAGCAATCATCCGCGCACCATTGATCCAGAAAAACTCTGGCCGCGGGTCGAGGGTGGTAACGAGCCGCACCATGGCATCGAGCTTTACCCGATCGCGTCGCTCCCAAATCGTGTTGGTGCGGATCCATAAAAAGTCCGCCATCACCGCACGGAAGCCACCGAGCACACCGATGATGATCCCCTGCCCGAGCGCACCTTCAATCGCCTGCAGGTACAACTCTGGCTGCCGCGCGCTCACCACCTGCCATGCCGGCGCTTCGATCGGTCGCGTGACTGCGCCGAGTAACACCAAGGCAACCAGCAACGCACAGACACTGCGCACGCGTAGAAATAATGGATGCTTGAGGAAAGTACTGGAAGACATCCTCTAGATCTCCCGTTTTTTGAAGTTCACCTGCGCAAGCAGAATAAAGGCGACGGTATAGATCAGTCCGTAGCCGACAATCTGCAGGACCGTGCTAGTCGGCAGCGGAGTGCTAGAAGCAAACACCAATTGATCGCCGACATTGAACAATTGAAAATTCGGAAAAATCAAGCCGAGCACACGCACTAGCCACGCGCCGATGCCGGCCTCCATCGACGAGTACGCATCCCGCGCGATATATTGCAGTTGGCAAATAATCAGCATGAAGAACGACACCACCACAGTGTAGAGATTTGTATTGGAGAAGCTGGCAATAAACAGGGCGATCGCGCTCAAGATGCCGAACTTCATCCACTGCAACAGGCCAAAGATAAATAAATCACCGTAGCGAATCAAACGCCCATCGATGAACTCCTCACCGAGCCGTGCCATCAGGATCGTTTCACGCCAATAGAGTATGCCACTCAGCACCAGTATGATGACGGTGCTAAAGACTAGCATCAGCATATGCGCGCCGAGGAATTTACCCGCGAGAAACTCGAGCTTATAGATTGGCTTGGCCAACATCGTCAGCGCCGTGCGATTCTCGATCTCGCTAAAGAATAGCTGCGTCGTGGCTGCAATCGACAGAATCGAGCCGAAAAAGAACAGCGCACCAAAGCCGAAGTCAGTAATGAACTTGAGCTCGCCCGTGCCAAAGTCGAACTGTTGAAAGAAGGTCGAACTCCCCACCAGCGCCACCGAAATCAGCAGCAACGAGTTGAAAAACTTCTGCCGCACCGCCTCGAGAAACGTATTACCAGCGATCAGCCGAATACGAGAAATAGAATCCATTAATCCACTCATTGTGCGCCTCCTTCTTTCTGTAACTCAGTGCTGCGCGCGGCCTCACGTTGTTCGACTTCTTGTAAAAAGAGCGAATCCAAACTAAGGCGCGGCTTCTCCACTCTACAAAGCTTTCCACCCTGCTCAGCAATTGTCTTTTCCACAGCGGCTTGCCCTTCAGCGCTCAAACCTTCAACCACTAGCGACTTAACATCTTTCTCCTGCACCAAATCGTCGACGCGGCCCTCTCGGACCAACTTGCCACGATGAAGAATCGCCACACGATCGCACAGACCTTCGATTTGCGCCAGTAAATGCGAGCAGAGCAGCACCGTTTTACCGCGCCGCTTGAGCTCGCGAATAATCTCCGCGATTGCCGCCGAACCAAGTGGATCGACGCCTGCGGTAGGTTCATCGAGAATCACCAACTGTGGATCATGTACCAGTGCTTGCGCCAGGCCAATGCGCTGCAACATCCCCTTCGAATAAGTGCTGACACGGCGGTGAGCCGCCTCGGTCATACCGACCAACTCGATCACCTCAGCCACCTGTTCCTCGATATTGCCACGCGAAACGCCACAGATTCGTGCGTAGAAGCGCACTAGCTCACGACCAGACAGATAGCGGTAGAAATACGGTGCTTCGGGCAGAAAGCCGACACTATGCCGCGCGGCCACAGCGTGACTTGGCTTGCCATAGATCTGACACTCCCCGGCTGAGGCATCGAGCAGACCGAGTACGACCTTAATCGTGGTGCTCTTACCGGAGCCATTCGGCCCGATTAGGCCGAAAATTTCGTTATCGCCGACTTCGAGATTCAGATCGTCGACGGCGCGTAGCTTGAGGCCACGCATGCCGATGGAGAAATCCTTGGTCAGGCCCTTAATACTAATTGCTGGATGACTCATACTATTGTAAAATACGAAAACTTTCGCAGGTGCGTAGGCCGCTATCGGTCTTGATCTCAACCTGGCGGATGTAGCTGTTCAACTCTTCGGCCACCGCCTTTTGAAAGGCCTGAACTTCAGACTCCTCGCCCTCGGCACAAAGATGCACGCGCCCATCAGTGAGATTTTGTACCGTGCCAACCACCTCGAAGCCTTTCGCCACGCACATGGTCTGATAGCGAAACCCGACGCCTTGGACGTGGCCTTCAAACCAACAGTTCATACGGAAAACATTTGAAGTCATACTTAGAATATCGGGGAGAGCCTGAAGAATTGGCATAACGGATGCCTTTAATTCTCATAATATATGCCTAGCTTCGCAGTTCAATTAAAGCAAAATCAGCTCAAACTGAAAAGGGGGTTGATTTTTGAAATCAGAAATACAGGTTCAGTGGCATCGGATTTGATCCGAACACTATGAGCGATCCAAATTTTGAGCACTCCGAAGGCAACTGGGACGAATCACCCAGCGAGCCGCATTGGAATGAATACCAATGGCGAAAGTATCTAAAAGGTTCCGACCAAGATACCGCCAAATTTCTTTCGATTTACAATACGCTCAAACACAAGTCCAACCATCTCGATGAAGTGGCCGTGCAGATGGGCTGGGATGCTGATGACATCTCGCTGACCGACGAATTTAGTACGCCGGAATCCGCAGAAGAGGCCGAGGCGCGTTTCGATGCCAACGACAATGCCCCTTACACCCTGCATCGCCACCCTGTGATTGTGGTAACCCGCGCCCTATACCGCTATTTGCACGAGAGCTGGGAACACTACATGGCGCACAGCCAGAATTATCTTTCGCCGCAGCTCTGCTGGAATTACGCAAAAAGTCTTCATCAGGCAGAAATGAACGTTCTATTATCCATCCAAGCCATCGATCTTGGTGATTTCGGCCTGACCATTTGTCATCTTAAGAATAGCTTGAGTGCACTTAACCAAACTTTAGCCCTACTCGATCATGTGACACATCCGGACCCGGAATTCCTCGCCAGCTTTTGCAAGGAAAACCAGATCCGGCTATTTGATCTACGCGAGATGTGGATCCGCGTGATGAGCGACTGCCGTATTGAGTGCAAGCGTCGCCCTGGCGGAGACCAGGACTAATTCTTAATTTCAAAAGAGCTATGGGTAACATACGCCGTTTTTTCGGTTCGCTAACGCGTTCTGATCCTGCTCGAAAGGCTGCACGTTCACAGCTTAGAGCCGCTAAACGCGGCGACCGAGAACAGTATCTATCACTAGTCTCCAACTACGTCGATCTAGCGCAAACATTTTTGGGCTGCTCGTCTGCCGAGCCGGCCGAAATGCGCATCGCACGCGTCACACAGCTATTCAATGAGCTATGGCAAGATCTACCCTACTCAAAGCGGCTCTCCGACTTCGAGTACATGCTCGCTCAAGCCTTGATCGAAAGCACCTCCGAGCAAGGCCTCACCACCTCAACAGAAGCGCTTGTCATCAAGCTGCGCATATTAAGCCCAGAGTCCCGCTTCGCATTTCTCGCCTACACTTTTGGAAACTGGCCGCCACGCTGGATCGCCCTCATCATGCGCATCAAGCAAGCAGCCCTGCACCGCCTGCTCTCTGAGGCACGTTGCGAACTCTGCAGTTTTAGTTGGGAGTCACTCGCATGCGAAGAGCGCGATTGCCTAGAAGCGATCAGCGCCAAACTCGACACCTGCCCAGATATTCGTGCCAACAAATCGCTCTGCAAACGCAGCAGTGCCTATCCTCGCGTCAAGGAGATCAAAGCCCACTGGCTAGAGCTCCGTTCAGAACTGGTCGAAGTGCGCATGCGCTATGTACTCAACCAATGCGAACGCGAACAGCTACTCTCGAACATACTCGACGCAATTGCCGACAGCTCAATGCAGCGCCCCGCATTCGTTGATCGTATGGTCAATACCGTGCATTTCTCACGTCACTCGAAAATCAAGGTCTCGTAAAGTTACAATGTTTCCAACACCCCTACACATCGCCGCACTGCTTTCTCTCATTTGTATCAGTGCAAGTGTCCACCTGCAGGCCGACATCGTCGCCGGTCCCATGCTTGGCCATATGGACATGCGCGAAGCTACCATCTGGGTACAGACCGACGCCCCCGCTAAAGTCCGCGTCGCCTACTACGAGCAAGGGCAAGCCAATGCCCCGCACTGGAGCGATGCCGTCCAGACCAGCAACGCCCTGAATAATACCGCGACCTCGACACTCAACGCAGTCGAGCCGGGCAAAAAATACAACTACCGCATCGAGCTCGACGGCAAGCTCACCGAGGACAAAAATACCTTTGAGACGCCGACCAACTATGTTGGCCGCACCCCGCCCCCCGATCTGCGCATCGCCGTCGGCGGCGCACACTATGTCACCGAAGATGGCTTCGAGCCATCCTATCAAACTCTCGGCGGGGGTTATAGCATTTTTTCCAGTATTCTTAGCGAAAAGCCAGAACTCATGATATGGACTGGTAACACCGCGCACCTGCGCGACAGCGACTGGGCAACTCAGAGCGGCACACTCAAACGTTTTGCTAAAGCACGTAGCCTCTCCGAACTTCAACCTCTGCTCGCTAGTATCCCCCACTATGGTACTTGGGGCAGCACCGACTATGGTAGCGTAAACGCTGGTAAGTTTTACTCCTACCGTCAACAGGTCGAAGACAGCTTCAACGCCTATTGGCCGAAGCCCGTCGAAATCACCAGTTTGGATGGCATCACCACACGCTTCCGCCGCTCCGATGTCGACTTCTTCATGCTTGATACCCGTAGCTATCGCGACGATGCACCTACCAGCGACCGCTTACCGCAAATGCTTGGCAAAGCCCAGATCGAATGGCTTCGACAGGAAATCATCAACAGCAGCGCGACCTTTAAGATCATCATCGCTGGCGCACCGATTCTCAACCCTGCGGACAATCGCTACAATCTCAGTTACGCCGAACGCGAGCATGGGGAACTCCTGCAAATGCTCCGCAACGAACGCATCGCTGGGCTCTTTTTCATCAGCGGCGGCAAATATTATGGCGAGCTCACCCGACTCGTGCACGCCAACAGCTACAGTCTGTTCGACCTCACCATCGGACCGCTCACGGCCAATTCGAAAGCCAATCAGGATGAGCTAAACTTCTTCCGTATGCCCGGCACTAGCACCTTCGAACGCCACTTTGCCCTACTCGACTTCACCGGCCCCGAAGAAGACCGCGCGATCAGTATCCGCGTCATGAGTATGGCAGGCACAGAACTGTGGCAACGCACCATCAAAGCCAGCCAGCTCCAACCCGCCGAGGCCAAGTAGGGCCTCAGCTTACCGCGCGTCTTGCAGAAAACAGAACCAAATTTGTTTTAATCGAGCGCGGCCACCCTTGGCTTTGTATGCCATAGCCGACGACCAGATGCAGAGCAAAATTGCTAAGTCACATGCCAACAGATGCCTCCAACTCAACCCCAGCGCTCGAAACCATCGACTGGGGACGCACCGAGTATCAAGCCGCACTGGAGCGCCAAAAAGCGCTAGTCGATCTTAGGCGAACTGGCGAGGTACCTGACACACTTGTATTCACCGAGCACGCCCCCGTATTTACGATCGGCATGCGCAAGGGTGCCGAACAACACCTGATCTGGAACGAAGCGCAACTCAAAGCAAAAGGCGTGCAAGTTATCCGCAGCAACCGCGGTGGCGACATTACTTACCACGGACCTGGCCAAATCGTCGGCTACCCGATTATCTCTCTTCAAGCGCGGCGCGACCTGCACGCCTACCTTCGCGACCTTGAAGAAGTTGTCATTCGCACCCTCGCCACCTTCGGATTGCAGACGACTCGACGCAAAGGCCAGACCGGGATCTGGCTCGACGTGCGTAAAATCTGCGCAATTGGCGTGGCTGTGCGCAGCTGGGTGACTTACCACGGCTTCGCGCTCAACGTGAATCCCGACATGGGTCATTTTGCTGGCATCGTGCCCTGTGGCATCACCGACGGCACCGTCACCTCGATGCAGGCTGAACTCGGCGGGACAATAGACCTAGATGAAGTAAAAGCGCGTTTAGCAGTTGAATTTAAGAACGTTTTTCGGAACACTACCCCCCTTAATGAACAATCGTAAACCAGAATGGCTCCGAGCGAAGCTGCCCACCAGCCTCGAGTACAAGGCAGTGCGCGAGATCGTTGACAAAAACGACCTGCACACAGTCTGTAAAAGCGCACAGTGCCCAAACATGGGCGAATGTTGGTCGCGAGGTACGGCGACTGTCATGATCCTCGGCAACATCTGCACACGTTCGTGCACCTTCTGCGCGATTAACACAGGTCGCCCGACTGAGCTTGATCTCGGCGAGCCCGCTCGTGTCGCCGAATCAATTGCCAAAATGAATTTGAAGCACGCCGTAATCACCTCCGTGGCGCGCGATGATCTCAAAGACGGTGGCGCCGGGGTCTGGGCCGCCACCATCCGCGCGATCCATCACCGCTCCCCCGAGTGTGCTGTCGAAGTACTCACTGCTGACTTCCGAGGACAGCAAGAATACCTCGACGTGGTGCTCGACGCCTGCCCCGACATTTTCAATCACAACCTTGAGACGGTCGAACGCCTGCAACGGCCGATCCGTAAGACCGCCCGCTACGACCGCTCCCTATGGGTACTCGAACACGCCAAATCTCGCGGCTTTACCACTAAATCTGGCATCATGCTCGGCATCGGTGAGAAGGAAGAAGAGATCAAACAAGTTCTCCAAGATATGCAAAAAATCGGCGTCGATATTTTGACGATTGGCCAATACCTGCAACCCAGCAAAAAACACCAACCAATCGATCGTTGGGTGACACCTGAGGAATTTGCCGAGTGGAAAGAATACGCCTTTAGTATCGGCTTCGGTGCCTGCGAGTCTGGTCCACTCGTCCGCTCCTCTTATCACGCCGAAGAACAGTCTGCGATGTTTGACGTCCGCGCCCGCCGCAAAGCAATGCTCGACGCCCAAAAAGCCGAAAAAGAAGCCGCCGAAGTCGTCTCTTTTTAGCGCTCGATCAGTTCAATCAATCAACAGCGATGATTTAACAGTCATCGCTTTTTTGTGCACAGCGCGTATCATTTGGAACAACTTCAAATTGCGTAATGGAGTTCTGGACGCCAAAGCTCACCCAAATGCCCCCGTACTTAGAGAAGGTCGCCTTGGGAAGTGCCTGCAATGTCCCGTTGACCAGTTCCTCTCGTTTTGGCTCAACAGAAATCATTGTCGCTAAGAACCATGTGCAGATGATTCATTTGCTTCAGACTTTTCTCTCGATGCTTCAAATTAACAGAATATTTGATCTGCTCTGTAGTCAGGCCTTAGAACTCGTGAATCATCACGGTGATCTAGTTGCAGTGATCACCGCAGCTCAACGCCTGCAAATCTTTATACAGCGTGCCCTTGCTGCCGTATAAGCTTCACTCCTAATCATATACACCCGCAATTATGGCGTCGTGCAGTAACAACCGAAAAGTAACATTAACCTGCAACGGCTGGTGCGCTTGCCTCTGGGATTTTAAACGCATCAAAAAATCGGCAAAAGCAGATCCCAGTCTCTGAAATTAGGGGAAGCATTGGCCGTACCGTAATAATCATTGATGTCAGCTGTTTGTAACAGCGGCGTATTGTATTGGCAATAAATGATGACTTGATACTTAGAAATGCTATATACTTAGCAAAGTAAAACACCCGAATAGGAGCTTAAATTACAGATATTTACAGGCTAAATAGTGCAAGCTTGGACAATACCTACCAGATCAGACCAATCCTGTAAGGTAGCTAATAATAAACTGAAAAACGTCGACCGCTAGTACAGTTGCACAGATACACAGTTGCACAGTTGCACAGACTACACAGATACACAGATTCATGGACTAAAAAAAATACGTGCAAGACGACGCACGATGCGTATTATTATATACCTATGTCGACAGATGTAATGCGCAGACCAGGGGCTTTTCGCCCCGTCATCCAATTTTCGATCCATACCGATAATAAAGTCGGCCGGCTCAACAAAATCATCGGCTTACTTTCTATTCACGAAGTGCACATTATGGCACTTTCGATTCTCGACACGACAGACAGCTCAATCATTCGCATCATTGTCGACTACCCCGAAGAAGCACAAAAGCTACTCATCGAGCATCAATTCTCATTCGTACAAAGTGAACTCATCGCAGTCGAATTAGTCAGTGAAGCAGATATTAAGAAAGTCACTGCGGCACTCGTGCAGGCGGAAATCAACATCCACTACACCTATCCTTTCGTCTCGCGCCCAAATAATCGCTCTGCGCTGGCAATCAGCCTAGATGACAACGAACTCGCGGCTGAAACAATCGCTCTGCATCAGCTAAAAATCATCGGTCAAGACGATATTGCCCGATAAAACGATATTTAACAAGAGCAAGACTTGCCGCCCGTAGTAAAACTCTAGTAGGTTTACTGAATGCCTCGCACACGATCTCGCGCCAAAACCGAAGAAAAGTTTCTCAATGCTGTATTGGAGTTGGTTGCGCACGATGGTTGCTGCGCCTTGGGAGTCAACGCAGTCGCACACAAAGCAGGTGCCGACAAAGTGCTGATATATCGCTATTTTGGGAATCTACAGGGCCTCTTACTCCGAGTCGCCGAGAGTCGACAATGGCTACCTTCGCTGGATGAGCTACTGAACTCGCTCAAACTTAAAGCGGATCTGCCCGCCGCTGAGATCATTCATCCACTCGCTCGCGTGTTAACTCACCATATCCGTGCCGATAGAGCCACGCACCAGATACTTCGTTGGCGCAAGGCGGAGACCAATCCACTCACTGAGCATTTCTCAAAGCAATGGAAAGAGGTATGGCAAAAACTCTCTGAGCACCTATCGACTGGCTTAGACTACGCTGCGCGCGAAAATTGGAAACGATTGACGGAACTGACTGCGCTGATCATCGAAGCCGAGTTGTGTGATGAGCGCGTCAACTCTGGCTGCATTGATCACATCGCAAGTGGCATTGCGACGGGTCATGTGTTGCAGGCAGCAACGACCACTGCCTATCTAATCGAAGACCAGTTGCCGACCAACTTACTTTAAGGTATCTTTAGCGAATCGACCGCAGCGGCACCAACTCAATCAAAGTCATCTCAGTCGGGCAATTAAAGCGAAGTGGCGGCAATCCTTCGAATCGATTCGAACCAGCGCCAGCCGAGACATTCAAGTAAGGGATGCCTATTCGCCTGAAACCTCTCGCCCACTCCTTCGGCACTTCACTGTCGATCACCAGCGCTCCATACCACGGCAAGCGAACTTGGCCGCCGTGTGTATGCCCTGCCAAGCAGAGGTCGATCGGTAAATCCACGACATTCAGCGCATAATCCGGCGCATGGCCAAATAAAATGCGGAAGTCACTCGACTGGCTTTGATCCAACCAGTGCTCCACTGTACGCGTGGCCCAGAGTTGATTCTTTGATTGGTATAAACTTAAGCCATGCAAATTAATAGTTCCCCCGCCTGTATTAATCTGGGCCGAGCGCGACGACAATACCTTCAGTGGCGCCAACTGATCCGCACGAATGCTGTAGAGCTCACGCTCGGTATCGCCATACACCGCATACGTGCCGAGTCGCGGATTCACCTCCTTGATAAGAGCCAGCAACTTCGGAAATTCAGAGGCAAAAGTCGCAGGCGGCACGACTTGAAGGAAATCGCCCGTATTGAGGATTAAATCGGGGCTAAGTGCTTTGATCTGTTCAAATATCTCTACTTCATAGTCGGTGATACGACCTGCTTGAATATCTGAAATATGTAACAGCCGTATTGGCTGAGTGAGTTTTGGCGTCTCTAGTCGGACATGCTTCACGACCAAGCGTTGCGGCTCTACGTTAGTCACATAATACCGCAAACCCAATAAATCGACCGCAATAAACACATACAGTAGCGCAGCCCAAATGAGCCTCCTGCGTAGCCCGCGCCACGTCGCCGCCAATAAAGCAAAAAAAATAGCGACGCCGAACAATGTCATCGGCAATTCCCACAGGTTAAAATCATAGGCCTTATGGATCTCGGTGAAATTGGGCCTCAACATTCCCGCGTTCACATACAGTAAATTGCGAACCAACACATAGCAGAGCACCATCACCGCTGACCAAACCCCCAAGCGCCAAGGGCGATTGCCTCGGCTGCGAGTGCCGATATCGGTCATCGCCAATTCAGATAACTCCTTCATCGGATGGATTGCCTCCTCAATAGTAAACGCACTACAAAAGGTATAAACGCAGGAGCTCCCAACAACCAACAAAGCAGTAGCTCGATGGGTACTCGAAAGCCTGAACGCAGACTTTTCTGATACATCATGCTGCCGAGGGCCAAATTCATAATCTGAAAGTTACAATAAAATGACAGAAATGCGGCAGGATGCCGCGTCAGTCCTTGTGCTGCTGAATAACTGAGCTCTACCATAGGGTCTGGGAACAGCGAAGCGTGATACCACTTCCACAACAATACAAAAAACACCGTGCAATAGAGCGGCGCCACTAGCAAAGGTTGCGCCAGCAGTCGTACCAACCGCGCATCAGGTAGTACAATCATACCGAACCAGAATGGCATCGTCATACACGCAATGAACCAGAACGTACTATTCAGATCAGATGCAGCAAATATATCAATCAGCCAAATAGGCATACGCTAAGAGAGTGAGCAGGTAGGAATGTGCGAAGGTATGAAAGTAGCGTATATCAGGGAATTTTCACTTTCTCACTCTCACTCATTATTGGAAACAATGGTCGTGTAGGCTTCGATATAGCGTTGAAGAGTACCCGCTAGTACAGCTTCCGGTAATGCTGGCGGTGGCGGTGTTTTATCCCAATCCAACGACTCCAAGTAATCGCGCACAAACTGTTTATCAAACGAGGCCTGCGCGCCGCCAGGAGCGTAGCCCTCACGCGGCCAGTAACGCGAAGAGTCTGGCGTCAAAATCTCGTCGATCAGGTAGAGTTCTCCCGCTTCATCCAGACCAAATTCAAACTTTGTATCAGCCAGAATCAAATTGGCCGCCTCCGCCCGCTCGACTCCCATTTGATATAGGGCGATACTCAAATCGTGCACCCGCTGAAATAACTCCATGCCAATCAACTTCCCCGCATCCGCACAATCGATCGGCATATCATGGCCGCTCGCGACTTTAGTCGTCGGTGTAAACAGAGGTTCCGGCAGTTGGCTGCTGTCCTGCAGGCCTTTAGGCAATCTATATTCAAAGAGCTTACCCGTCTCTTGGTAAGCCTTCCAACCTGATCCAGATAGATAACCACGCGCTACTGCCTCGATTGGCAGGGGCTTCAGCTTCTTCACGATCATACTACGGTGCTCCAACTCTGGGTGGGCCTTCCCCAGCTCGACGATCCGCGCCGAATGCTCATCGACTAAATGGTGCGGAGTAATCGCAGCCGCACGAGCGAACCAATAGAGACTGATCTGCGTCAATAATACGCCCTTCCCAGCTAGGCCCTCATGCATAATTACATCGAAGGCCGACACACGATCGCTGGCGACCATCAGCAAGGCATCGCCCAGATCAAACACATCACGCACCTTACCCGAGGCGACCAGCGGATAAGGCAATCCCTGAACCTTAAGGAGTGGTTCAGCTGGCATCGGAAAAGGCAAAGAGTCAATATTCATAACACAATATTTAGTTCCTCAAAGCCCATGGGCAAACGGTTTCTCTACAGATCAGGAAAAAATGTATCATTTCTTAAAAAAGTCTTGCAGGCCGTCCCCTGAAACGTAGCTTCCGTGACTTCGCATCACGTCCCGTTCGTCTAGCCCGGTCTAGGACACCTGGTTTTCATCCAGGCAACAGGGGTTCGAATCCCCTACGGGATGCCATTTTAATGCCCTCAGTGACTTCCAGTCCTGAGGGTTTTTTAGTTTCTGTAGACTACCAAGGAATGAAACATCGTTGTATGTCGATTCTTGCGCCCGAGGCTGATCGATACACTGCGTGCAAATCGGCACGACGCAAGCAGCGCCGCGACAGGTAATGGGGGAACTCAAACAGTGACTCGTAGCAGGGCTGAGCAATCTAAACTGCTAAAACTGGCAAGGATGAGCAGCGTCAGGTCCACATTGCCGTCAATAATACCACTCCCTAGTTAAATCCAAACAGCTTTTTCAATGTGCTCAGTGTGCCAGAGGAAATCGTTGGCTTCGTACCGCCCACATCCAACACACGACGGCAATTCTGCTGCTTCAATAGCGTCGGGCTATAAGCCAGTATTTTGACATCACCGAGGCGACCGCCAATGGCTTCGTCCGCAAAACGCGGGGTCCACTCTTTCGGCACGCCATACTGCGAAAATGCGATATCCCAAGCCACCAACTGCTTGCCTACATACGGGCGCGTGACCAATGCTGGATACGCTTTGACAAAGTCAGGCACATCCGTGATCTGCACCCGAATGCGCGCGATCGCCGGAATCAATTTCAAATATTCATACAGGTTGCTCACCTGCCCCTGGCGAATCGATTCATAGAAATCGAGCGGATCGATGCTCACCAAGTTCATCCCATTCCACATGCCATGGTGATTTTTACTACCGAACTTCTGTCGATCATACCACCCCTGAAAATCATTCGTCAGGCGAAAGCCCATTTCAAAGTGCAGATGCGCGCGCGAGCTTGGAATCGAATACGATGCCGACCGGCCCATGACCCCGAGCTTCGCACCCGAATCAACCTGAGCTCCGACCATGATGCCCTCTCCGATACTCGCCAAATGCGCGTAGAGGGTATGAAACGCAGGCACCTGTTGATCATGCTCGACCACAATATAACGGCCATAACTACTATGCCCGGCAGTTTTACTCACATGCACAATACGTCCTGGTAAAACCGCATACACCTCATCGGTGGGTTCGCCGCGCTGATCGCGATCGACTGGAAACAGATCCAAGCCCTCGTGAAAGCGCCCACCGCCATTACGCACGCAGCCAAACAAGCCGGACTCAGGCACACCCGAAGCAGTCGCTTGGATAAATGTCTCGATCGGCTGACCTTTTTGAAAAGCCGAGTTCGGCGTTGGCCAAATCAATTCCGCCTGCAGACACAGCTGCGAGAGCAACAAAGCCGCACCAATTGCCAGTCTTTGAACGAGTCTTAAATACATAAACACCAGAGTTCGTCAGGATTAGTACTTATAATGCGACTGCAACTCTTGGATGCTCGCCTTTAGATCGATCACGAACTGCCCCAATTCATCATCAGGGATTTCCACAAAAGTATAGAACTGACCATCTTCGATAGTGCCATTTAAGCGTGTCGCCCCCACAGCTTGAGCATTGCTGGTTAAGACGATACGGCTGCCGCGATGTGTCACGGAGCGACGGTACAGCTCGCGACTGCCCTTGTCCGTAATCTGAATCAGCAAAGCCATCCCCATGTCGACCTTCACCATCTCGACATTAATAATATCATATTCACCGACGACTGGCTCGCGCTCGAGCTTGATAGCCGTGCCTGAGATCGGCAAACTGATTTTGCTACCACTGCCACCGCCATAGTCAATCCCGCGCGCCTCGATCATTAAACGAGGCACTTGCATGTTCTCAATTTCGTTTTTAAAGCCCTTGATGCTCTCAAAGCAGCCAGCCAAAAAAAACAGCGACATCAACAGACTCGCGAGGGTCATTTTTTTACGAAACATCATAGTATTGAATTATAATTATAAAATAATATCACCGAGCGTATCTTGAATTTTGAGCATCAAGTCGGTGGAGATTTCCACGATAGGCACCTCGATCTCCTGCTTGGTCTTTACATGTCGGTACAGTTGAATGCCTGCGGTCTGCCGTTTGCCGAGGGCACGCACCACGCGTTTACGTTCCAGCATCAGCGCCAGTAGATGCTTCAACGCATCGGTCTCTGCGAGGCCATCCGCTTGCTCGTTCTGATACAGCGACAGAAAAAAGTCTTCTGCAGAGGCGACTGTTTCGCGGACGCTGGTGCCCCCATCATCCGGATCTTTTACTACGCGCATCCAACGCCCAAGAATTTCACCTGGCAGTTTATAAGTATCTACTTCATCAGGCAACACATCGGCACGGCGCATTTCGCCAGCCTCGACATCTTTAAAAATCAAGCAGGCAACGCGATCCCCTGGAGTAAAGGGAAGTTGTGAGAGCGAAGATTTACGTGCGATACTTTTAAAGTGCCATTCCATGAGAGCGTAACAATGAAAGCCGAAACAGTGCGGCTGATTGTCTGCGATGCAATCAAATTGCCGACAACCTTCGCTGCCTATTTTAGTAGCAGGATTTCGACCATAAATGAAATTAACTAAAGCTCTCAAGCACCTGCGATTGCAATCCGTTTATGCGTCGAACTATTGCCATAGCAGACGTGTATGGCTGCGTGTATGGCTGCGCCTATGGCGCCCACCTGACTGGCTAAATTCTTGAGGATAAATCACTCGCCAAAGTTCGCGCATGCAAAGCGCATGCGCACAATAATCATATGCCTGATCCCGTCTGACGGTATAATCTCCTACATTTAGGATGGTTCGATACCATCAAAATGCTTGATCAGAGGAGCGAGGCCGAGCCGCCCACGAGCCTATAGTTGTCTAGATTTCTAAAAAAAAATCACTCGAACGCATTCAAAGTTCGACCTCGCAAGTTCAATGCTCGACGTTGACCTACACTATGTCCAATCCAGCACAACACCTTGGCCTCCTTTTGATTGATTTTCAGGACGCATTCCTCCACGCCATACCGGATCGTGAGCGCCTGCTCAAGCGCACCAGCTTCGCGGTCGAAGCCGCTGCGCTCCTCGGTTGCTCGCTCGCAGTCACTGAACAACTCCCTGCCAAGCTAGGCAACACCACTGCAGAGCTTAAAAAGATCCTACCGGAAAACACGCCCATCTTCGACAAAAACACTTTTTCCGCAATGGAGGCCGACGGCCTCGGCCGCTGGATCGAAAGCAACCAAATTGATCACTTGCTATTGATTGGTCTCGAAACTTCCGTTTGCATTTATCAAACCGCCGTCCAAGCGCTCGGTGACGACATCGGCGTGACCCTCCTCTCGGACTGCATCAGCGAGCGGCGAGCGGAAGACCGCGAGCCAGTGCTCAAACAACTCCTTTCCATGAATGCGCACGTTCTGCCCTCCGAGACGATCTTCTACAGCCTACTCGGCGGCGCAGCCCATCCACAGTTCCGCGAGTTCACTCAGATCGTTAAGCGTTACAGTTAAACGTCCATCCCATACTCGAGAAGCAGTCTGCTCTAGTACACTAGTATACATTGCCACTGTCGCGATACACAGCAGCGCCCCGAGTCACCAAAGCAAAGCTGATTCCAACGAAACATCGATGACGCCGTAATATTTGACTTCCGGCCAAGCACACGTTGCATTTTAACACTGCCACCAAAGTCATAGGTGGCGACCACCTTTCAATTTTGCATTCTCCTCTGACCACTTCTGACAACCATGGGTAATTCCTTCGGCACACTTTTTCGTATTTCTACATGGGGCGAGAGCCACGGCGGCGGCATCGGCGTCGTGATCGACGGTTGTCCACCGCGCCTACCGATTACAGTCGAAGAGATTCAATTCGAACTCGACCGTCGCCGCCCAGGCCAGAGCGACATCACTACGCCACGCAAGGAGAGCGACGCCGCGACCATCGTATCCGGCGTCTTCGAAGGCCAGACCCTCGGTACCCCCATCGGCATCTACGTGCCCAACGGTGATCATCGCCCCTCCGCTTACGCGGAAATGAAGGATAAATTCCGCCCTTCACACGCCGACTTCACCTATCAAGCCAAATTTGGCATACGCAACCATGAAGGCGGCGGTCGCTCCTCCGCACGCGAGACCATCGGCCGCGTCGCCGCAGGCGCAGTGGCCAAAAAAATCCTCAAACTGGCTGGAGATATCGAGGTGCGTGCCTACATCACCCGCGTGCATGATATTAAAATGCCGGCCTCCAGCGCATTCCCGACACTCGAACAAGTCGAGGCTAGCCCAGTGCGTTGCCCCCACCCCGCAACTGCTGAGAAAATGATCGAGCGCATCAAAGCTGTGCGTAAAGACGGCGACTCAGTCGGTGGCATTATCGAATGCCGCGTGCGCAACCTTCCAGTCGGACTCGGCGTGCCCGTATTTGATCGCCTCGAAGCAGACCTAGCCAAGGCCATGCTCTCCATCCCGGCCACCAAGGGCTTCGAAATCGGCAGCGGTTTCGGCGGCTCAGTGCAACTTGGCTCCGAGCACAACGACATCTTCATCAACAAAGACGGTAAAATCGGCACCGAAACCAACCGTTCCGGTGGCGTCCAAGGTGGCATCAGCAACGGCGAAGAACTCATCTTCCGAATCGCCTTCAAGCCCACTGCTACACTGATTCAAAATCAACGCACCGTCGATTCCAGCGGTAACGAAACCGAGCTCATGGGCCGCGGGCGTCATGACCCTTGCGTCGTGCCACGCGCCGTGCCAATCGTCGAGTCCATGGCCGCCCTTGTACTGGTCGATCACTGGATGCGTCACCAAGCGCAATGCCATAGCTTCGACTTCGAAGGCAAATAATAGAACTACCAGCGGTTTTAGCCCTCCAATCTTATCCTGCAGGCCTCACGTTTCAATTTCTCACCACCCATGTCCGATCAAGCACCACTGGTTTATCTCATCTACGGCATCCCTAACAGCGGCCGACGCGACATCCTCTTTGACCTCATCGATGGCGGCCTCGAAGGTAAAGAGCAGGTGCTCTACTTCCACCCAGAAGGCGAAGCCACAAGCCCCTTTGATGAGCAACTCGAAGCTCTTGACACAGTCAGCATCGTCGACTGGAAGCTAAGTGATGCCACAGTCATCCACGGTCAAATCGACGCCGCACCAGAAAAGATCATCTTTCTCGCCCCCGGCAACAGTGATCCCGCGGATGCCGCTGAAGCAATCAAGACGTGGGCGGATCTCAACAGTTGCCAGATCGCACGAATTATCACGGTCGTCCACTGCGCCTTCCTGTCTGAGAACAACGCCGCAAAAGCGTGGTTCGATGCCTGCATCCATTTCTCAGATGTCGTGCTACTCAACCGTCGCGAAGGCGTGAACAATAAGTGGGTCAAAGACTTCGAAGTCGGCTACCACAAACAATTCTCTCCTGCCCGCTTCTTAATGGTCAAAAAAGGCCGTGTCGCCAACCCGCTCGAAGTGCTCGAACCAGAAGCCCGACGGCTCTCACTCTATTTTGATGAACTCATCCCGATCGAGGACGATGAGTTCGAAGACGACGAGCAACCGCAGGACACTAAGCCCGACAAATACATTGAGCGTAGAGAAAGTGGTCAGCGCGCTTATCCCGTGCCCGACATCCAGCAACAGCTCTAAACAAAAGTTAAAGTGAGCAGGCAGCATTACGCTGCCAAAAAAAGCTTCTAGGCCCCAGAACCGTATCCACGCCAGCCGGATGCATGGCATATTTTGCAAGCATAACGCCGATTAACCGGGCATGACCAACCAGGCGTAGCAATAAGCTATGAATAAATGCGGCAGCCATTAGGATTTCGGTCATCCCAGCTGACGAATCGTTTCCACATAAATCGCTAGAGGCCGACTCATTCTGCACGACTCAACCGCGCCACGTCACGACCTTGAATCATCTTCCACAAGCGCTCACGTGTGAGTTTGGACGAGTCTCGAAAATACATCATTTCGGCGTGTTGGCCCGCTCGTGCAGGATCGATACGAATCCCCCACAGTGGCATCACAGAGTCCGGCCAGATCGCATAGCGAATATCTCCCACGACTAGAGGATCATCAGAATGCAGAGTCAGATAACCCTGCGAGAAGAAGCGGAAGCGCTCAATGTCACTGCCCATTACCGAATCAGGATCAACCAGAGCGGCAGTATCTTTGACCGTAAACACTTCGACTGATTGCCCCTCATAGAGTCGAGGAACTGCTCCAGGGGCGATCCAGACAGCATCGACGTAATAGCGCCCCTCAAAACGATAAACCATACGCCACAGCATGGTATTCCCAAACGATGGACGAATCGAATACTGCTCGGGCTGATGGCCGCGCTGTGCAGCAAGATGCTCTGCCAGCTGCTTCGCTTTGACATGCTGGAGGCCACAGAATCCAAAATAAAAAACGCAGAAGATCAGCGCAGCCTGCGCAAGGCGTGGACGTCGCCAAATAAATGCAAACAAGGTCAACAATACCAGCGGCAGCGTAAAAATAGGGTCGATCACCGAAATAAGATTCCAAGACTCACGAACATCACTGAACGGCCAATACAGCGTGGTGCCATAACTAGTGCAAGCATCCAGCATGCCATGCGTCAATGCGCCCAGCACCGCAAAGAGTGCAGACTGCCGGAAGGGAAGCTTCGATCTAAAAAACAGCAGTTTAAACAGCACTGCGGTACAGAGTCCAATCAGTGGCGCAACAATCAGTGCATGCGAAAAATGCCGATGATATTGTAAGGTCAATAGCGGATCTGCAGCAGAGCGAATCAGCACATCAAGATCCGGAGCCGCCCCCGCCACCCCACCGATGAGCACCGCCCATCGTGCTTGTTCACGCGAGCTAACCGCGACAGCAAGCGCCGCTCCGATGCTGAATTGTGTGAGAGGATCCATGCTAGTAAAAAATAGGAACTATCCGATCAAGCGCCATCACGAATTTAATCCATCTCGATCGGCCATTCGATTCATCCTGAACATATTGATAAAATACTCGGCAGCTATTTACACGGTGACCATCAGTGAGCCAATTTCTATTTAACGAAACGGGCTCGACCAAACAAAATTTGAGTGCGAGATTGAAATGGTTGTTCGCGTATGAGAATGACAACTATAACTTTCCCACCGCGCCACTCGCATTCAAGCCATCGGGGAGTTTTTCGAGTGGATAGACATCATAGCGATTACTCTTACCCTCTAGGATATGACTCGGGGATGGCCCAACTAAAGCTGGCGCAATCCGAGGGCGTTTCACCACCACTCGATAACGAGCACACGACAACGCCGCTTTCAACAAGCCGTCGGCATCAGTATCTTGCCCGACCAACGAATGGAAGACACGCATCTCTTTTTTAACCATTGCACTCTTAGTACGCACCGGAAACATCGGATCGAGATACACCACATCGGGCCGCTCGGCCTCGGAGACTTCACGTAAATAATTAAGTGAATCCGCTTCGACTAAAGTCATACGATCCAACACCTCAACTAAGCCTGCATCTTGCGCCAAACCAAAACGGCGCGCTTGAGCCATGCCATCCTCCAACAGCGCCCGTACTGCCGGCACGCGCTCCAATAATGTCATTCGGCAGCCTAAACTCGCGAGCACAAACGCATCGCCGCCAAGCCCCGAAGTCGCATCTAATACCCACGGATGCACACCACCACGCACCCCGACCGCCTTCGCGATCATTTGCCCCTTGCCGCCGCCTTGCTGACGCCGATAAGTCACCGTCGGCCCATGGAAGTCCGCCCGAATACTTAAGCTATGCTGGTCTCCGACAGTGTGTAAGACCAAGCCATCGCGCCCCAATACAAAAACAAACGCCGCACCTTCGCCAGCGCACTGAGCCGACAAGAATCGCTGCAACGCCTTAGGCTTAGCGGCCGCAACTGAACAACCATCGACACAGGGCAGTTTAAACCGATCGGCCCACTGCTGGGCAGTCGGCTGGAGCGTAGAATCTAAATATACGAGTGAAGACAGTTTCATAAAACAATGAGACTCACATTGCTGCGCTGCTGCGAAATCTCCAAGTGCAAAATACAAGCCACTCCATCAACTGGCACCAATCGCACGAACTAGCTAAGTCGATTTATTCGCCTCAGTCGCGGCATCCACTGAGCCCTATTCGACCTATTCAAAAACTAGGATTCGAGTCAATCTGAACGCCTCACTCGGAACCACCGATCATCCAAGAACACTTTTTAAATACTTATCCTAGCGACTCGCGCACTGTTGATTGCACAATTCCTGCAGAACTCCGTGCCGGTACAATACTACCTAATGAGCTAGGATTAATAACAGAAAGGCCAAACGACGGCCAACCCACAAATCATACCGCCATGCTCGGCCGCTCGATCGTACATGCAAAAAGGTTGCGGCTCCTCGTTCAACCAATTTACCTTATCGCTATGACTATAATCGACAACTGGCGCGCGCTGCTTGTGCCGAGCGGCACCTTCCAAATCCAGGACGCGTGGCAGCTCATCATAGTCATCGCCCTCTTTACCATCAGCACGAAACTATTCGGTGCGAAGGCTAACTCGGTCGTCATTACACACAGCACTCCGGCACTCTGGCTCAAAGGCAACCTTAGCTTTCTCGCTCTATGGGCGACCCTGATCGTCGCATGGGGGATTTGTATTTTAATACCAATCCAAGCCCCCATCTTCAGGTTCTTCAGTTTCCTCGGCCTGATATGGTTGATCATCGGCCTGCTCACCAGTCTCATCCGCGCACCGTTCTGGTCCAAATCCGTCGCTGCAGTGTGCTATTTAACCACCGCGATGCTAAGCCTCTCGTTGGTCGATGATGGCATTGATTCATTACAAGGCCTACGTGTTACAATCGGCACGTCGACCATCTCCGCTTGGGGAATCCTATCAGGTATACTTGCTTTTGCATTCACCATGTGGGCGTGCCTCGCCGTGGCACGGATCATCGAGACTCAAATTCATAAAATACCTGGCCTGAGCCCCTCGCTGAAAGTACTGACCGCCAAGATTATTCGTATTGTTTTTATCGTGGTCGCCACCGCCGTCTCACTAAGTTCGATGGGCATCGATTTATCCGCGCTTACCGTGCTCGGTGGTGCCATCGGCTTAGGCCTCGGTTTCGGTCTGCAAAAAGTCGTTTCCAACTTTATTAGCGGCATTTTGCTTTTAGTCGATAATTCCATCAAACCTGGCGACGTAATCGAAATCGACGGCACCTATGGATGGATCAATAACCTGCGTGCACGCTATGCGTCTGTTATCACACGCGACGGCACTGAGCACCTAATCCCGAACGAAGATTTAATCACACAACGTGTGATCAATTGGACTTTTACCAACAACCTCGTGCGCATGAAAGTACCCATCGGCGTGTCCTACGATTCAGACCCGCATCAATGCCTTGAGCTGGTCATTGATGCGGCAATGTCGATTGACCGCGTCTTATCAGAACCCGCACCGGTGTGCCATGTGCTCGGATTCGGTGATAGCTCGATCGACCTCGAACTGCGCTTCTGGATATCAGATCCCACCAACGGTGTGGCTAATGTTAAAAGTCAGGTACTGCTCAACATTTGGGACACGTTTAAAGAAAATAATATCGAGATCCCTTACCCACAAAGCGACCTACACATTCGCTCAAGCGATATCGTAATGTCTTCAACAAAGCCATTCATCAGCCCAGACAACTAAGTTCGTCCTGCCGACGACATGCCCTCACATTAACATGCCCACCGTTAAAAAAATTCGCCTCGACGAACTCCTCGTCACCCAAGGACTCGCCGACACTCGTTCGCGCGCTAAAGCTCTGATCCTCGCCGGCAAAGTTAAGCTGGGCACTGATCGACTGGATAAGCCAGGACGCAGTCTACCGGTCGATGCGCCTGTTGAAGTCGAATCCCCCCCTCGCTTCGTCAGTCGAGGTGGAGAAAAACTCGAAGGCTTTCTTGATCAATTCAAAATTGATATAACCGGACTACGCCACCTCGACGTAGGTGCCTCCACTGGGGGCTTTACTGATTGCTGCCTCCAACGCGGCACGATCAGCGCAACCTGTGTCGATGTCGGCCGCGCACAGATGCACAACCAGCTTATCCAAGACCCGCGCGTCACCAATATCGAAAAGACCAATGCACGCCACTTACAGATCGGCGATTTACCTTTCGATCATTATCCACTGATCGTCATGGACCTTTCCTTCATTTCGCTGACCAAGGTACTGCCAGCAGTGTGGCAATTTCTCGCCCCCGAAGGCCGACTAATCGCTCTAGTAAAACCACAGTTCGAAGCCGAAAAGCGGGAAGTCGATGCCGCCCGCGGTGTCATCCGCGACCAAGCAATCCAACAACGTATCTTGGCAAGCATTCAATCATTCGCTCTCGATCAGCTCACAGGAGCCTCACTCATAGGCACAATGGACTCGCCGATCAAAGGCACTGATGGCAACCGCGAATTCCTAATGGGACTCACTCGACAGAGTTAGCACTCCAAACGTCTGCTCAATAACGTGGAGGGAACTATACGTAAAACTACACTTCCGCGCTGCGCCTAATACGCCTGATTAATAATCATCAGTTTGCAGGCAACACGCCATTCATTAAAAACCAGCCCAGCGCACCGCACAGACCTGCCAACTCAGCTTAGACCGCGCACTGCCGGTTGGTGCTGACTCATGCAATGGATCGCGCCACCCTCGCGGACGATGTCGCGGCAATCGAAGCCGACAACCTCGCGACAGGGATAACAATCGGCGATAATCTCCAAGGCTTCGGCATCGCGCTGGGGCTGCCCATAAGTCGGCACGAGCACCGCGCTATTAAGAACCAGATAGTTCATATAACTCGCAGCAAGGCGCATACCATCAAGATAGATCGGTTCTGGCAAAGGCAGGGCAACGGTCACATACGGCTGCCCGGTCGGCGTCCTGAAGGCTTGAATTCGCCGAGTGTTCTCACTCAGTGCCGCGAAATTGTCGTCTGCAGAATCAGTGACCGACGCCATCAAGATACCATCATCTTTAAAGAATCGTGCGAGATTATCAATATGTCCATCGGTATCATCGCCGACGAGCCCCCCCTGTAACCAGAGCACTTCGTCGATCCCCAGCCCAGCAACGAGGCGTGCTTCGATCTGCTGTTTACTTATTTCACCGTTGCGATTTAGGTTTAGTAATACCAGCTCGGTGGTCAAAAGCTGACCAGCTCCATTACTCTCAATCGCACCCCCTTCGAGGACAGTATCGAAGACGAACCGACGCACACCGACCTGATCAGCGATCCATGCTGATGCATTATTATCTTTTTGCTGCAATGGGTACTTGTTGCCCCAGGCATTATAAGTCCAATCAGTGATACACAGCTCGGTGCCGTCTTCGTTTAGTAAAAACAGCGGACCATAATCGCGACACCATACATCGTCTGTCTGATAGTTGTAGACCGTCACACCGCTGGCATCTCCAGCCTTCGCCATTAGTGCTTGCAGGTCGGCTTGCGCGAATTGCGGACAGAGCACACACACCGGTTGAAAACGAGCGGCTAACACATAGAGCGCCGCGAGCTGCTCACGCACCCGCGGTAAGACGCCCGCCCACAGATCGTCACGCGTTGGCCAGGCAAACCAGACCGCGGCCTGCGGCTCCCATTCAGCGGGGAAGCGATAACTTAATCCTTTGGGCGTACTAAGGGCGTTCATTACAAAATTCCTAAATGATACGTATCGTTACACAATTAATAACAGAAGCAAAACGATCCGCGCACTTAATCTTCGTCGATCATACGTCGGGTCAAGCCGTCGAAGCTATCAATTCGACGATCGCGAAAGAAGGGCCAATCCCGACGCATATCTTCCAGTGCTTTCAAATCGCAATCCGCCAAGACCAGCGCTTCCGCATCGACTGGTGCACGCTCCAGCACCTGCCCATAAAAATCGGACACGAAAGATTGCCCCCAAAATTCAATGCCACCTTCGGTGCCAGTGCGATTGACCGCCGCCACGTAACATCCATTAGCCACCGCATGCCCGCGTTGCACGGTTTCCCAAGCAGTGTGTTGGGCTACACCTAGCTTAACCTTCTCCTCGGAGAGCCAACCAATCGCGGTCGGATAAAATAGAATCTCCGCGCCTGCGAGCGCTGCCAGGCGAGCGGCTTCCGGATACCATTGATCCCAGCAAATAAGCACCGAAATCTTACCAAAACGTGTGTCCCATACCTTGTAACCTAGGTCACCAGGTGTGAAGTAGTATTTCTCTTCAAAGCCTGGGTCCTGCGGGATATGCATTTTGCGGTATTTACCGAGATACGAGCCATCAGCATCAATCACCACAGCCGTATTGTGATACACACCTGAGGAGCGTCGCTCAAACAGCGAACCGATGATCACCACCCCCAACTCCCCTGCCACTGCTGCAAGGATATCAGTGGTGGGGCCGGGAACCGGCTCTGCAAGATCGAATAGCTCCGGATCTTGAGTGGCACAAAAATAAGGGGAAGTAAACAGCTCCTGCGTGCAAATAATCTGCGCGCCGGCAGCAGCAGCCTCCCTTATTTTATCAATAGTATAGCTGAGATTGGCCTCTGCGGATCCTTGCTCACGAACCTGAATAAGTCCGATGCGCACAGTGCGCAGAGTTGGAGTTCTACCTGCCATACACTAAAATCAATAAACAACTTTATTCAGCGGATACTCAATAATCCCCTCCGCGCCATGCGCCTTTAATGCCGGGATTAGCTCGCGAGAGACCTTCTCGTCAATAATCGTATCGATCGCGACCCAAGCCTCGTCAGTCAGGCGATTGATTGTTGGATTACGTAGGGCTGGCAATTCTTTGAGAAGCGCGTCGAGCTTCACTTTCTCGATGTTAAGCTTTAAGCCCACCTTCGAGTGGGCTTCCAGCGCCGCTTGTAACAGCAACGCGATATTTTCAATCTTCTTGCGCTTCGCCGGGTTTTCCCAAGCCGCTTTATTGGCGATCAGCACAGTGTTGGTATAAATGAGTGTATCGACGATACGTAGATTATTTGCACGCAGCGAGTTGCCAGTTTCCGTAAGATCCACAATCGCATCGACCAGATCCGGCACCTTCACTTCAGTCGCGCCCCATGAAAATTCGACTTCGGCATTCACACCTTGGTCTTTCAAGTATTGGCCCGTGATATTAATTACTTCAGTGGCGATACGCTTGCCTTCCAAGTCCTGCACAGTCTGCACTGAGGAGGCTGCTGGCACTGCAAGCACCCACTTCGAGCGGCGGTTCGATGCGCGACTATAAACTAAATCACACACTTCGACCACGTCAGAAGCGTTCTCAAGCACCCAGTCCTGACCAGTCAGGCCACAATCGAAATATCCGTGCTCGACGTAGCGACTCACTTCTTGTGCGCGCACGAAGCGACCGTCCAACTCTGCATCGTCAAAAGACGGACGATACGAGCGGGAACTCTTTGTAATACCGAAACCAGCTTTGGCAAAAAGCTTGATTGTGGAATCTTCAAGACTGCCTTTAGGCAATCCGAGCATAAGTAATGGTGTCTTTTCCATAAGGCCAGTCAACTTGATGCAGGATGTCGCTGGCACAAGAAAAATTTCCGCTAATTAGGCCACAACAAATGAATTAAATAATTGTAAAAAAAAATCCAGCAGTATAATTCAATTTTAGCCACTTTCGTCATAATATTATGTCCCTTCCGATTCCACTGACTTCAGGACAAAAAACGCCCGCTTTTAGTTATGTAGATGGCAAGACCACTATTTATAGTAGTGAAATAACTAGCCCCTACCTCATCTATTTCTACCCGAAAGATGACACACCAGGCTGCACGAAAGAAGCCTGCGCGATCCGCGATGCTTGGGCAGACTTCGAGGCGGCTGGCCTAAAAGTTATTGGCGTGAGCATGGATACCGAGCGCTCACACCAAAAATTCCAAGACAAATACGCTCTACCCTTCCCCCTTATTGCTGATACTAAGCTTGAATTAGCGAATGCCTTTGGCGTGTTCGGCGAGAAGAAGTTCATGGGCCGCATCTATGATGGCATCCACCGGATGTCCTTCCTCATCGCCGCGGACGGCACTATTTTAACAAGCTACCCTAAAGTCAAACCCGAGGCTCATGCCGCCCAAGTATTAGAAGACTTCTTTCGGTTAACCACTTAATATAAGCAATCAACCTAAACCACTCATCGTCATCGCAGAGGACAACAACGACCTCGCTACTGTGATCGCCACTCACTTGGAATTAGCTGGTATGCAAAGCCAGATCTGTAACGAAGCCGCACATGTGGTGCGTTACCTAAAAAGTAACTTTGCAAACTTACTACTGTTAGATGTACACTTGCCCGACTCGACAGGCTTTGCCCTGATGGATGACTTGCGCAAAAGTGGAATCAACACTCCGGTCATTTTCCTAACTGGTGAAAATGCAGAGCTTAAAAAGGTAAGGGCGCTCGAGATGGGCGGCGATGACTACATCACTAAACCTTTTAGCTATCCCGAATTGATTGCACGTATTTATGCAGTGCTGCGTCGAGCCGAAACGACCAACGATTCGAAGGTCACTCAGAATGTAACCATCACTGACGAACCATTTTATTTCTGTGGTGCAGCAGTCAACCCGCAGCGTCTGGAAGTTCAATTTCCAGATGGCATAGCCGAAAGCATAGGTCGTAAAGAGCTCGGCATCTTTTCCTATCTCGCTGCGCACCCAAACAGCGTGCTGACACGCAAAAACTTAATCCACTCAGTCAGGGGGATTCATGCCGATGTGCGCAGTCGATCACTCGATCAATACATAGTAAAAATGCGCGATCTCTACAAACGCCACGAACTCACCCTCGATGCGTTCCGAACAGTGCACGGCATTGGTTACATTTACGACATTGAGGATAGCGCCTCTAATACCTAGCCAAAACGATCCTCGATGCTCATTCAGTTCTGCAATACAATGCGACTCTATTTGACCACTGAACTGTGAAACGGATCAGTCTCTCATACAGCGATGCTCCTATTCTTCTGTTCCGCCACATTAAGATCACTCACAATTTTAATACGTGAATTTATCGGAGCGTGAAGCGCCCTGAAAGACCTGCAGCAATCGACCATCCACACGAAAGTGCATATTTGTATGCCACTCTAACGGTTCAATATAAATATCTGATGCACGCGCTTCAATTGGAAGATGCATTATCGTAACGATTTTCAGCCTGACACACGCCCTCACAGAATGGCCACTCAAAGATGCTGCGGGCTTTTTCAGCCTGACTTTCATTATCGGCAGTATCACCCAAAGCGCCATGCTAAGTATCTTCATGCAGGGAATCCCCACCACTTGTGGCCCTGACCGCGGCGACTGAATTTCAATGCTCAGCGGCAGCCTGATCTGCCGACTACTTTTGGCATTGATTGAAACTGGAAGTTTGTCGCTCGATTTAACATAGTTAATGGTGATCGGCACTGCATGTACCTTCGGCCATGGCTATTTTTGACACAAAAAAGCCCCGCGATCTAAACGACCAACGGAACTTTGAATCAAGATCAGTCTGACTGTTAACTTAACGAGCTACCTGCTTGCCACCATTTATAGCGACTGCAGGAGCCTATTTTGCGCAACAAGACTTAGCGCCGTCCGCTGGAGCAGCATCTTTTGCACAGCAAGATTTGGCACTGTCCGCTTTAACAGCGTCCTTTGCACAGCAAGATTTAGCACCTTCTTTTACATCAGCCTTATTATGGGCAGCACAAGTGCCACAAGCGCTCGCTGAGATCGCACCAGCAATTAACAGAATCGGAATAAGTAGGAATTTTTTCATTTATATATTTATGGTTAGAATTAGATATGTAATAGTAGATCTACGTCTTGTCGAACCATTCGGTAGACATTCTATTTGAGACGCCTAACTTCTTCCTATTCCCATTTTTTCACACAAAGTTCAATAATTGCATGCTCCCTTGGTTCCAATACGGTCAATTCCCCCTTTATCTCGCTCCGATGGCGCGAGTTACCGACATCGTCTTTCGGCAATTTTGTAAAGAGCAAGGTGCCGATGTCATGGTCACCGAATTCGTGCAATCCGATGCGCTCATCCGTGAAGACCCTAAACTGTGGGAAACCGTCGACTTCACCGAACAACAGCGCCCGATGGGGGTGCAAATCTTCGGTGCCAATCCAGATTCGATGGCCGACGCGGCGCGGCTCCTCGCCGATCGCCTGCAACCCGACTTTATTGATATTAATTTCGGTTGTCCCGCAGACCGTGTGATCTGTATGGACGCGGGCTCCTCGATGCTGCGTAATCCAGCCAAAATCGGTAAAGTTGTCGGCGCCGTGGTACGCGCGGTCCCCGGCACCCCCGTGACTGCCAAAATCCGCACTGGCTGGGACGACGATACCATCGTTGCACGCGAAGTCGGCCACATCGTCGAGAGCGAAGGCGCACAGGCACTCGCCATTCACGGTCGCACTAAAATGCAAGGCTACAGCGGCGACGCTAATTGGCCACTGATTGCCGAAGTAGCGGCAGAGCTCACGATCCCCGTCATCGGCAATGGCAACATCCGCAGCGCCCACGATGTAATTCGCATCCGCGAACAAACCAACTGCGCCGGCTTGATGATCGGCCGCGCCGCACTGGGCTACCCGTGGATCTTTCGCGACATTAAACATTACCTCGAGCACGGCGTGGTGCCTGAACCTCCGACAGTCGCTGAACGCTGGCAAACCATCCTCGACTATACGAGCAGGCTTATGGCCCGGCCTTTTCGTCAACAAAAGCACACTGATCTACGGTGGATGCGGCCCAAACTAATCGCGCTGACCAAGAGCATGAAAAGCTCACGGCAGATCCGCGGCGCACTCGGCCACGTCATACTGTTTGAAGACCTCGAACGCGTCGCCGCCGAGCACATCGCACAATTCGGCACAGATATTAATATTGGTGAACAAACCTCCGCCAGCAGCCGGTCTTAGTGAACAAAATCCTCTTTCTCTGCATGGGCAACATCTGCCGCTCTCCGGCAGGTCACTGTGTCTTCCAACATCTAGTCGACCAAGCCGGACTCGCCGATCAATTCGAAATTGAGTCTGCTGGCACCATCGGCTTTCACGTCGGCTCATCGCCCGACGAACGCATGCAGCACTGCATGCGTACACGCAATATCCCGATCATCGGCCATTCGCGTCAACTTCAGTCAAGCGATCTTGAAGCCTACGATCTGATTCTGGCGATGGACAACGACAACCTGATCGATGCGCGCGCCCTCGATCCCTCTGGTAACCTGCATCACAAAGTCCAACTCTTCTGTGATTATTGCACCGCTCATCGCCAAACCGAAGTACCTGATCCGTATTACGGCGGTGACCAAGGCTTCGAACACGTACTCGACCTAATCGAAGATGGCTGTGCGAATTTGCTTAAAAAGTTGAGTGCCGATCAATAAGCCGCGCGTAGCCACCATTTGCGCTGCTGCCGAATCGCTTGACAGGCTCGCAAAGCACTGGAAGATCTATTTTTTTAACACCACAAATACTTATGGCATCTCCTACAGACGTTCGCAAAGGCAAGGTTCTCAACTACCAGGGCACTCCGCACCTGGTTCTCGACGTGCAGCACCGCACACAAGGCCGCCAGGCTGGCTTCATGCAAGTCACCATGCGCAACCTGAGTTCTGGATCTAGTACCAACACCAAGATCCGCACCACGGACTCCGTGGAGATTATGCACACCGATATGGTCAAGCTTGAGTACAGCTACGTCGATGGCGACGGCTACCACTTCATGGATCCCGAAACCTTCGAAGACATTATCCTTGATACCTCTTTAGTCGAAGACTCAAAGGAGTTCCTCGTCGAAACACAGGTGTACAGCATTCTTCACGTCAACGACAAGCCGATCCAAATCGAGCTACCTGCCTCGATCGAAATGAAGGTCATCGAATCCGCCGAAGGCATTAAAGGCGACACCGCCAGCAACGTGCAAAAGCCAGCTACACTCGAAACTGGCCTCGTCGTGCAAGTGCCCCTGTTCGTCAAAGAAGGCGACGTGCTCAAGATCAGCACCTCTGAGAAGTCCTACATGGGCCGCGCGTAGGCGCCCCAACTCGACACATTTTTTAAACAAAAAACGGCGGACGCTTTGCGTGTCCGCCGTTTTTTTGTGCATCAATCTTATGCTGGCCTCCTTCGTGAGATGGGCTGCATCAGACTTAGCCAACACTCCCCCGTCTACGACGAAAGCCACACATTAGTGAATCGAAGTCACTGCCCAAGGGATCGTTTCACCAGCACGATACGGCACCACATCACCATAGCTTTCTGGCACAAGCATGCCAACTTTCTCCAGCTTCACGGTTTTCGATAGGGGCGTAAAATTATGAATGCGCTGGGCATTGCCACTGACAAATGCCTGCAAATTACCCAACGCACCGTGCTCCTCAAACAGCTCGACCAGTGTTGGCAAACAAACCGGCGCCGTGAAGAGCCCTGCCGCACAGCCGCAGCACTCCTTCTTGGAGATTGGGTGTGGCGCGGAATCGCTGCCAAACATCAATTTAGGATGAGCTTGCAAAGCGGCCGCTAACAACGCGTCGCGATCCTCCGGACGCTTGGCAATGGGCTTACAGAACAGGTGCGGCTGCAACATACCGCCCGCCACATCGTTCAGCGTAATGATCAAATGGTGCAATGTGACCGTGGCATGTAGATTCTCATAACGATCCAGCATCTCGACCGAGTCGCGCGTCGTAATATGCTCCATCGTGATCTTCAGCTTCGGAAACTTCTGGGCGAGATACTCATAACTGGCGAGAAACTCCTTCTCACGATCCATCACGAAGCCATGCGTCTCGCCGTGGATCATCAACGGAATCCCCATTTCTTCCATTAATTTGAACGTGCCCTCGACTGCACTGAGCTCTTTAACGCCTGCTTCGCTATTGGTGGTCGCGCCTGCTGGATAGAGTTTGATGCCGAAGATGTGCTCTCGCGCGGCGGCTAGCTCGGCCTCACTGTAGTTGCGAAAAAACAACATCATCAACGGGTCAAAGACCGTGTCGCCCTTAGCCACATTGATCTGATCACGATACACCTGCAGGCGTTCCAAATTATCAACTGGCGGCACCAGATTGGGCATAATGATCGCTCCGGAAAAATGCTCCGCGCTGAGCGGCGTCACGCGCTCCATCATTGCCCCCTCGCGGAGGTGCAAGTGCATATCAAGTGGTGAATCAAAAACAAATTCCATACCAGCACGCTACGCCGTCCCACCCTCAGCTGCAAAGCATAAAGATACCGAGAGGGTGAAAAAATCATCTCTAACATTCGAACCATTCAATCGCAGGAGTAAACCCACTCGCTACGACTTTAGCTATTATTCGTAGAACTGTTTATGCCAGCAGTCATTCAAGCAGAAATACCAGAGTCACACCCTCTGCTGTTAACAGCGGAAGGATGCCGTTTGTCATTTATTTTTCCAAGATACTGCACATCAACTCGACCGCTTTCGCGCGATGGCTGAGCTGGCTCTTCACCGCATCACCGAGTTGCGCGAAGCTTTCACTATAGCCATTCGGAATAAAGATCGGGTCATAACCGAAGCCGCCGTCGCCATGGACTTCGGTATCGATGCGACCTTCGCAACATCCATCGTAATGCGTGATGTAGCCATCGTGGTCGATCACGCACAACACGCAACGAAAGCGTGCAGTGCGCTCTGCCTTCGGCACATCCTTCAATGCGTCGAGCAGTTTCACTACATTGTCTTGGTCGCTCGCGTCCACCCCGGCGTAACGTGCAGAATAGATCCCTGGCGCCCCGTCGAGTGCATCCACTTCAAGACCGGAGTCGTCCGCCATCACCCAAGCATCTGCAGGCGCCAGCTTACGCAGTGCTTCGGCTTTGATTTGCGCATTCGCGGCAAAGGTCGAACCATCCTCATCCACAGCTGGCATGCCGCCACAGTTTTTTGCAGAAACCACGTCGAATTGTAGCTCCTTGAGTAATAGTTCGAATTCTTCGACTTTGTGAGCGTTGCCGGTGGCGATGATGAGAGAATGTTGAGTCATAAAAAAGTGAGTGTTGTTGATGGTGATTAAAAACTGCCACGGGTGAGAATGTCTTCTCCTAAAATAGCGTGGCGTACATTGTTGAGCTGCAGCGCGTCGCGCATCGATTGCGTGTCGCGCGCACTACCGATACCCGGTGTCGCGCAATCGCTCATAAACTTCGGCGCTTGATAGATAAATGCATAGTCGACCAGCTGCCGCTCAAGCAAACTGGAGGCCAGCGCAGGTCCTGTCTCGACATAGACGCCGTAGATTTCTTCCTCTGCACAACGTATGCGAAAAGCCTCCCAGTCTAAATGTCCATCGACTTCTGGCAATTCCCAGACGCTCACGCCGTGGGCAGTGAGTTGACCGCGCAGATCAACATCCGCTGCCGGGCCACACAGCACAATCGTGCACCCCTTGTGCGCGTCCCTATAAAGCTGCGGCCAGCGCGTTTCGCGTACAGTGCGCAAACTCCGATCAAACACAAAACGCCGCGGACACCAGGTCGACTCGCCAATCCGGCTCGTCAGGCTCGGATCATCGCGCAGCACCGTATTCGCTCCCACAGCGATCGCGGGGAAATAGCGCCGCCAACGCATCACATCCACCCGTGCCGCCTCCCCCGTCACCCATTGCGAGTGCCCCGAAGCCGCCGCGAATTTACCGTCTAATGTGAGCGCCATCTTCGCCGCAATCAACGGACGATGGCTCACAATCCAATGGTTGAAAATTAAATTCAGATCGGTACAATCCTGCGCCAGCTGCCCTTCGATCACATCGACTCCCGCTGCGCGTAAGAGCGCTAGCCCTTGTCCGGCATGCTCAGGGTTCGGATCGACTGCGCCCACGACCACGTTCCGCAGGCCCGATTCAATAATCGCAGTCGTGCAAGCGCCGGTACGACCACAAGTGCTGCAAGGCTCTAAAGTCACATAAATCGTCGCACCTTGGGCCGGCTTGCGTCCCAGCGATTGCAGTGCTTCGATCTCAGCGTGCGGTTGCCCCGACGCATGATGCCAGCCTTCAGCCACGATCTGCCCCTGCTCGACGATCACCGCGCCGACCATAGGGTTCGGGTGCGTTTGCCCCCACGCTCGCTGCGCTAATTTAAGCGCATGCGCCATAAAGGCTTGGTGAGGCTGGTCAGCTGAACTCATGCGCGTACAAATGGATTACCGCCTTTTTCTTGGGCGACCGAGGTATTTGGGCCATGCCCAGGATAAATAACCGTCGCATCCGGCAGCGTATAAACCTGTGTTTTGATCGATTGCTCGAGCACTGAAAAGTCGCCGCCCGGTAAATCGTAACGCCCGACGCTCCCAGCAAAAATCACATCGCCAACGATCGCCGCCTGTGTGCTAGCCACATAGACTAAGATATTCCCAGCGCAATGGCCGGGCACGTGACGGATCTCCAACTGGTCACCTAGTAGATCGAGCGTATCGCCCGCTTTGATCCAGTGGTCAATCGGCACAGGCAACAACTCCAGCCCTGGAATCGCATAGCTCGCCATTTTCGAAGGCGCCGCAAACATTTCAGTGTCGGCCAGATGCCCATAAGTCGGAATCCCTGCTGCGGCAAATTTGTGGCCATCTAAAATATGATCCCAGTGTCCGTGTGTTAAAATCAGCGCCACAATCTGGCAGTCATGCTGCTGCGCAACTTGCATCGCCCAATCGTAGGCCTCAGCGGGTGCATCGACAATCACACACTCCTTGCGTGACGGTTCAATCAGGGCAAACGCATTGGTGCCGATCGGAGGCAATTCTTGGGATTCAATAATCATGTGCACTTGACGATGCAGCGCATGCGCTGGGTTTCAACCAAGAAGACAGCACTTTCGGTGCGTTTATCCATTGCCTGCAACACAGATCGAGCCCAGACGAGCAGCCTGACCTAGCAATCGAAAATGACACGCACGGACGAATTGCTTGGCTACGCTCAGGGCTTTCGCCACCAGCCTGCGGCTGTCCGTTCCACTGCGCTGCACAAACCCTCGACTCGGGTTCGCATCTCATCACTATTACCTAATTGGGCTGCGCCCAATGGCGGAGAGGGAGGGATT
>CALKBZ010000040.1 GCA_937775295.1 uncultured Opitutales bacterium | reverse complement strand
CGACTAGCAGTCGTAAAAGGCGTCTTCGGCGACGAGGACATTATCCGCCCGCACCACGCGCTGGTTGCCATCGGCGAGGACTAGCACTTTAGGCTTCCAGGCCTTGGCCTCTTCCGGTTCAAACTGCGCAAACGACATGATCACTAATAAATCGCCAAGCTCACCCTTATGCGCCGCTGCGCCATTGAGCGAAATCGTGTACGACCCTTTTGGGGCCTCGATTGCATAGGTCTCGAAGCGCTCGCCGTTGGCGATGTTAGCGACTAGTATTTTCTCGTACGCGACGAGGCCGATTTGCTCCATTAATGCGGAGTCAATCGCCAGACTACCCTCGTAGTGGAGGGCACTGTCAGTGACTTCTGCGCGGAGCAGCTTAGACTTGAGGAGCGTGACTTGCATGATAATTTAAAGTATTTGGACAGAACGAGTTTGTCAAAAAGTGGTGCATGTTGGAACGTTTTTTGCCATTTGACAATTTGAATCTGCCCTTCTTTTCGTATTCACTACCTGAGGCGCTTACACCTGTTGTCCGCGGAGGACGGCCGAGACAGTCAACTGACTGCCCTGGCCCAACTCACTTGCCACGGCGAGTGAACCGCCAAGCCGATCCGAGGCGCCCTTACACCAGGCCACCCCTGAAAAGAGGACGTGTCGTGTGGCCGGTGGATCAGAACTGTCCCTAACAGCGCTTGGCTGTCCTTCGATGATGCAATACCTTCCGACTGTGCATGGCGACTACGATCTCGACAGCCAAGCAGTGGCTTTCTCGATCCGCGACCGATTCTAGCGGCACACGACTTTCACTTTGGGGCGGACAGCAATGTCCGCCCTTTTTATTGGTTCGTCGTCGATTAGTCGGACAGTCTCGATTGAAACGACAGACCGTTGCAGCAGAGAAATAACGGGGCCCTACTGAGTGAGCCATTGGCCGCGATAGGAGTGTGGGCGACTCGCCCACAGCCATCCTGTGTGGCTGCAAAAGAGGGCGACTCGCCCACAGCCATCCTGTGTTGCTGTAAAGGAGGGCGAGTCGCCCTCCCTCCTTTACCTTCCTCGCTAAGCGGGCATGACCCTTTTTTATTGCCACACGCCCAAGGTTTCGAGCTGCTTGGTGGCTTGCTCACCCCACCCCCGGTTCGCGGCAGGACTCGCAGGGCTCGGGTGCAAAATACGCCCGACCTGCACGTCGACATCTTTCAAGGCCACCTTCGCACGGCCTTCCGCGAACGCGCCGACGCCAATCACCCACTCGGGTTGCAACGCCGCAACTAACTCGCGCAAATGTGTATCACACAGTGAATACAACGCGGCGACCTCAGACGCGGGCAACTTATCTGGCGTGCGGTTGCGCCCGCTTGCTTCCATAAACACCAGCGGACAATAATTCGCCACAAAGTGATCCGCAAAGAACGCATCCGCAGAAGCGAAGCGCTCACTGAACAAGCCCCATAGACGACGCCCACTCACCTCACTACGCTGACAAGCAAAGCCCTCGATCAAACGCTTTGGATGTTCGTTGAACGGCTGCTGAATGTCCTCATTCACCCCCACCCAGTCACGTACCAATGCAACTTCGCCAAACGGCACGCCGGTCTGCGCCATGCCAAAAGGCCCGGGGTTCATCCCCATGAAAATTACTTTCTTCGGCGAGCTGGCGTGCTGCTTCAGATAACTCTGATGCCCTGCCCACGCATAGTCCAGCGGGTTATAAACATGTGTGGTCGGCGCTGCGAACTGCAGTGCATCGACGCCCGCCGAAAGCCTCAGTGCTGCGGCGGTCGCAGCCTCTCTGATCGAGTTAGTCATCCTTCACTTTTCCGCCGACATCACTATGACCAAGATCACGCTCGGGAGCGATCTCATCGCGAATGCGCTGCTTCAGTTCTTTCATCTCAGGGAAGCGCCCTTGGTCTTTACGATTCCACACCACAGTGGCGTCCACCGTCACACGAAAAGTGCCGCCCTCCGCCGAAGGCCGCAGCGTCACTGCACCGAGTTCACTTTCAAACGTCGTTAACAGTTCCTGCGCCGTCCAACTTGCTCGCAACAACCAGCGACAGCCCGGGCAATATTCAATCTCAACACTTGGTTTCATCGTCATTACAGAGGTAAGTATTAACGCAACGAGCCGGCAACACGCTCAAGTTCGACTAGCGCCAATTCATCCAGTAGAGTCTTGGTCGGCTGCCCCAACAGTTGCAGCTCAGGTGCAATATCAGCCAGCGGTCGCAGCACAAAGTCACGCTCCGCGATGCGCGGATGCGGTAGTTGCAAGCGTTCGGTATCGATATCAGTTTGCCCGAATATCAACACATCGATATCAATCGTCCGCGGCGACCAACCGCCCGTGCGCACGCGTCCTAATTTATTTTCCACTGCAAGGCAGACATCTAGCAAGGCCTCAGGTCCTAGCTCCGTCTGCACCTCAACCACTGCATTCAAAAAAGGATCTGCATCGCCCATACCAATCGCACGATTTTGATATACCGGACTCGCCGTAACAATCGCAACACCCTCCGCCCCCAACAGCTTCAACGCGAAACGCATCTGCTCCAAACGCTCACCGACATTACTGCCCAGTGCGAGATAAGCCGTGGTTAGCGGCACCGTGTGACCTCCGCAGCGAAATAATCACAGATGCAATCCACCGGCACTGCAGGTTTTTCCACCTTCACCGTGACTTCCACGGCCTTGTCGAAGCGTTCCAAAATCTCCGTAGCGATCACTTCTGCCGCACGTTCAATCAGATTAAAGCGAAAGCCCACGAAAGACCTCCTGCACTGCCGCATAGACGTCGACGTAGTTCACCGTCTGCGCCGGCGTATCTTCTTCAAATTCCAAGCCATCGACCAAGGTCAGCAATACATCAACTTTAAAGCGCTGCCCGAGCTGAGCCTCTTCTTTCAGCACACCGTGACGGGCAAAAAATGCTAAGCCCTTTAATTCAATTTTCGTCTTATTCATAGCGTAAACAATGGTCCATCACTTGAGCGCATTCGCGGTTTTCGCGAACGTCATGTACTCGGATAAAATCAACTCCTGCCTGAATTGCCAATGCCGTAGTTGCCAAGCTGCCACTCAAGCGCGCCTTGGGGTCCTGCAACTCCAGCAGCTTCGCAATCATCGATTTGCGCGATGCTCCCAGCAGCAGCGGATAACCGAGCTCAACCAGTTCAGGCAAACGACGCATGATCTCCCAATTCTCTGCATAGCTCTTGCCGAAGCCCAGCCCCGGATCGAGCAGGATCGCATCGTCCCTGACGCCTTCGGCTCGAACCCGCGCAATCGACTTTTCAAAATACACCCGAATCGCCTCAATTACATCGCCGACGCCCGCCTCCTCGGCAGCGCGGTTATGCATCAAAATACAAGCCGCACCGTATTCGCCAATCACTGCAGCCATCTGCGGATCGCGCTGTGCGCCCCAGACATCGTTGACAATATCTGCGCCGGCGAGCAACGCAGCGGCCGCCACTTCGCTTTTTGAGGTATCAATCGAAATCAGTGCGCTGGTTTCGCCACGGGCTTGCTCAATAAAAGGCACCACACGCGCAATCTCTTCTGCCACCGAAATGGGCACATGCCCAGGCCGGGTGGATTCGCCACCAATATCAATAATCGTAGCGCCCGCCTGTACCATCTGATGAAAGTGCTGCAGCGCCTGAGCGAGATCGACAAAATCACCACCATCTGAAAAAGAGTCTGGGGTGAGATTCAAAATTCCAACCATGTGAGTCTGCTGACCCAGCACTAAGCTACGGCGTTGCGTAAAATAAATAGTCGGCTTAATCATCTAATAATAGCACCGAATTCTTAATTTCCGCAGCCGACAATGCCGAGGTCAATGCATCCAACAGAGGCAGCGGTTCACCTGGAACCATTAGATCAAGCCCTCCCCCGCTAATCGTATCCATGAATCGGATACCAACTGACGAGTTCGTCAAGAACACCGCCTCCGCCTCCTGCAGCACTGCAGGAGAATAGCTGCCCTCTTCGACTGGGATCGCAAGCGACTCCGCAAGCCGCAGCACTTCAGCTCGGATCACACCAGGTAAAATACCCGTCGACAGTGCGGGGGTGCACAAGCGCCCTTGCTTAATAAAAAATAAATTCGCTAGCGTAGTCTCGGCCAACACACCTGCAGAATTCACTCGTAGCACATCTGAATATCCCTGCGCCCGAGCAGACTCCAGCAGCAACATATTCTCCATGTAGTTGTGCGTTTTATGCCCAGCCAAGCGCGAATGCTCATTGATCGGGTTTGTTGTTGTTAGCTGTAATCGCACAGTCGCAGTTGCCGCCATCGCTGGCCGCGTATAGACGTAGCAACTAGCGCCTGCCCCCTGTTTGAGCAGTGAGAGTTTCAGCGTGCCATCGCGGAGTCCATCGGCTTGGACCAATCCGCGGATCGCAGCCAACGCCCCCTCAGAGGTGTGATCGAGCGGCAAGCCTAGATCGACAGCAGAATCGTAAAATCGCTGCCAATGCGCCTGCCAAAAACACAGTCGTCCCTGCGACAGCTTAATGGTTTCAAAAATGCCAAAGCCATGCGCAAAGCCTGACTGAGTCGGATTCAACGCAGCGGCATCTCCCGATTGAAGTATTATAATTTCTGACATAAAGCATCCACAGTCTCACGAATCGCACGGCCTTTATCGAGCGTTTCTTGATATTCACTTTCAGGGACTGAATCCCAGACAATTCCGCCGCCGACTTGATAATCCAGATACCCATCCTTTAGATGCAAGCTACGAATGGCGATATTGAGCTCTGCATTGCCATCAAAGCCGATGTAACCGACAGAGCCGGTATAAATACCGCGGCGCGTCGACTCGAGCTCCTCAATCACCTCCATCGCCCGCACCTTCGGCGCACCGGTGATCGAGCCACCTGGGAATAAGGCATGAATACAGTCAAATACGTCGTTGCCCTCGGCTAGCACTGCCTTGACTTGAGCAGTCTGATGAATGACCCGCGCATAGCGCTCCAAATGATATAATTGCTCGACACGCACACTGCCAAATTCGGCCACTCGGCCCAAATCGTTGCGCTCCAAATCAACGATCATTAGTAGCTCTGCACGATCCTTCTCGGATGTGCGCAGCGCCTCCGCATTCAACACATCTTCGTCAGGTGTCGCACCACGTGGACGCGTGCCCTTGATCGGCCGCGTCTCGATATGACGGCCCTGCTTGCGTAAAAGCTGCTCCGGCGAAGTCGACAATACAGTAAACGCATCTGTACGAATCAACGCACTATACGGCGCAGGATTTCCGGCCCGCAGGGCTTGATACAGCTGAACTGGGCAACCCTCGTAGCGACACTTTGCGCGTTGCGAAAGATTCACCTGATATACATCGCCGCTCGCAATATAGCTGCGCACGCGCTCCACCGCCTGTAAATAATCGGCGCGCTCAATATTCCACTCCCATTCGTCACGTTGCGGTACGGCGGCGACTGCCGGCGGTGGTGCGGCAGACACAATCGCCTGCAACTCAGCCAGCACCACATCCTCATCCGCACGCAGGCCTAGCGCGATCAAGCTCAACTCTCCGGTTTGATGATTCAGCGCTGCGATGCCATCGTAGAAGCTGAAATGAATATCCGGCATACCTCGGTCGTCCTCAGTCAAATCGGGCAACAATTCGACCTGACGACCATAATCGTAAGCAATAAAACCGACCGCACCGCCAACAAAGGGGATGCCACTGAGATTCGTGCTCGAATATTTCGCCATCAATTCGCGCAACAAAACCAGACCATCGCCACTCGTGGTGACTTCGCCATCTCCGGCAGACCTCCGTCGACGTTCAACATAGCTGCCATCTTTGCCCTCAAACACCAGAAACGGATCTGCACCAAAAAAGCTCCATGTGCCCAAGCCGTCATTCGACAGCGAACTATCCAACACAAAGGGCAAATGCCGCGCTCCAAAGCGCTCGATCAACTCATCGACCGCGGGAAAATCCTGTAAGGTAACGACCTTCATTTTGGGAGAGCACTCCTCACTTTCACATGCACTTTCATTGCGCTTAGTGCCGATTGGCACGCTGGATCAGATAGAAACCAACCGCCTGAAAAATGATATTGGGCAGCCAGATCAATAGATCTGGGCGCAGGCCACGGGCACCCTCCAACCAACTCACGGCGATAATCAGAAAGTAATACGACATCGCAATAATCAGCGCGATCGCGAGGTTGGCGTAACTCTCTTTACGTCCGACCTGAATCGCGAGCGGCACACCGAAAATCGCCAACGAAAAAACGGAGAACGCCATCGCGAAGCTCTTCTGCATGTGCATCTGCACCTTCATACGCCCCTTCGAAATACCTTCCGTAGTGCCGTCCCTAGTCCCGTCCGCTGCCGCTGCAGCCTCATTGACCAGCTCTTCATCTCGCCTCTCCATCAGTTGCGCAAAGGTCATTTCCTTAATCCGCGCCTGGCGCCGGCTCTTCTCACCAAAAATCTTGCCCATCGGCAATTCGATCGGCAACTCGCCAAAAAACAGCGAGCGCATCGGCTCATCCGCTAGCCCGCCTGAACCGGAATCATCGCGTTCCTCTGCAGTGCCGTCTCGCAGAGTCAGCACCAACGCACTATTAGTCTTATCAAAATTGATTTCACCTTCCTTCGCGCGCAAAAACAACTTCACACGTTTCTCATCGTCCAGTTCCCATATCCAAAAATCCTGCATCACCGGTCCTGCGCGATCGCCCATGTAAATGACATAGCCAGGGAATTCACGAATGAAACGACGCTCCTCAATAAACCCGATCGGATTTTCACTGATAGCGCTTACCATTAAATGCTTATAAGCTAGGCGCGACTGTGGCGCATAGTGCAAGTTCACCACTACCCCTACAATCATGCCAATAAACGAGATTACAAATACCGGCGATGCGATCTGATAAAGACTGATACCCGACGACTTCATTGCCGTAATCTCCTGCTGCGAGGACAATCGCCCCAAGGCCATCAACGTGCCAGTCAACACCCCTAATGGCAAGGCATACGCCGCCACATAGGGGATCAACAGCCCCATCAACTTCAGGAAAACCATAAAGTCTAGCTTCCCAGCAGCCACCAGTTCGGCAATATCCCGCATTGCATTCCCCAGCAGCAATACGAACACGAACAGCCCCATGGCTAAGGCCGTGGAGACCAGCACCTCCTTGAGGACATGACGATGTAGTAAATTAAGCATTTGCTGAAATCAGCAGTTAGTAGTCAGAACTCAGGAATCACAAGCCACAAGCAGAGAGAAATAATTTTCTCCGCGCAGCGGCGTTTCACTCTTCACACTTTGCGATTCACGCTTCAATCTTCGAGCATGCAAACCAAACAAGATGAAGTTCTCCAGATTTTCCGCGATGGCGGTGCGCTCCTCAGTGGCCACTTCCTGTTACGCTCAGGCTTGCACAGTGCCCATTTCTTTCAATGCGCTCAGGTCTGCCAGTACATGGACAAAGTTACACGCATGGCTGAACTGCTGATCGAGGATCTGAAAGGCTACGGCGCGACGACTGTGGTGGGCCCAGCAATGGGCGGCCTCGTCATTGGCCAAGAAGTGGCGCGCCAACTCGGCCTGCGCTTCGTGTTCCTTGAAAAAATCGATGATAAGCTCGAACTGCGCCGCAACTTCAAATTCGCAGCAGGCGAAAAAGTCTTGATCGTCGAAGACGTCATCACTCGCGGCGGCCGCGTCACCGAAGCACTCCAGCAATGCCGCGCACACGGCGCAGAGCCCGTCGCGGTCGGAGTGATCGTCGACCGCAGCGCGGGCAAGACTACTTTCGACGTGCCGCACCACAGCCTCGCCGAGCTCAGCTTTCCCACTTACCAAGCCGACCAGCTGCCTGCCGAGCTACAAGGGACCGTGGCGACCAAGCCCGGCAGCTAAGTTGCGCATAAAACACTCATATAGATCTTAGAAGCCCCCGACATCGAGACACTAGGCTTCACCCGCAACAAACAATTGCTCGATGAATCGACTGCGCTATCACCATACTTGAAATGCTTAAGTTCGACACTACCCTCAACCGCCTACGCAGCGTCGGCATTTTCGAGGCCATTTCATTCCTACTATTACTCGGCGTTGCAATGCCGCTGAAGTATGCGTTCGGCCAGCCGGAAATGGTTCGAATTGTCGGCATGGCGCACGGCGTGCTTTGGATGCTGTATGTCGGACTGGCTGTGCTGGGACAAATCGACTACAAGTGGCCACTAAAAACGACTGCGCTGCTACTGATAGCCAGCATGCTGCCATTCGGGCCCATCGTGGCTGATGCCAAGTTGCTCAAGAAAATAAAGGACAAGCAAAAGCAACCCCTTCGACTACGGCCAAACGACAAGTCAGCAGACTAGCAGCGGGGTATAATTACAAAAGTTGTCGCAATAGTTCCTGAAGCCCCGGAAGCCGTGGCGTCTGCGCTGGCGCAGGCCAATTTGAGCGACTCCCTTGACTGCTGGCCGTCGCAAGCGACGACGCCACGTGGCAACTTTAGCAATGACACCTTAGTTCCGCACCCAACGACTCGCTTGCGCGATGCTATATTGAAACTTGCGAGCGTGCTCACGAATCAGGAACGGCATGTCCCATTGTTTTTGTAACTCAAAGCTCGGTTCCAGTGCGGAACGCAAGCCTGCAAACGAATCCTCCGCACCATCGCCGAGCCAATTCTCAGACGGGGTATATGCCTCGAGCCATGAGAATGGCGTGGTAATCAGCAACTGCCCGCCAGGCTTGAGTAACCGCGACAAGCGCTGCAGCAGTCGCATGGGCTCGGGTAAACGACAGATCAAGTTACAGGCGATCACGACATCGAATTGCCCAATATCCTCGCGGATGTGCTGTGCGTCGCCCTGCTCAAAATGCACCCGATTCGGATCGATCGCAGCATCTACCTTTAAATCCAGCAGCGTCGTGGCTGAGCCTTCATCTAGCCGCCAAGCAGGATGCAGGCCTTGCGTCTTCATCCGATTGGCCGCATCAATAAACGCCTGCGAATAATCGATACCAATCACTTCACGGCACTTTCGGGCCAGTTCAAAGGTAGAGCGTCCAACCGAGCAACCGAGATCTAGTGCCCGCGGCGCATCGGGTAACAGCGCAGCATCGAGCCCTTCGCTCACACAGCGCTGCGGAAAGCCTAGCGCATCGACGGCACCGAATGCATAAGGAAACTGCTCCTCTGCATTGGCATAATGAAAGATTAAATACTGCTGCAGCAGTTCGTCGGATTCGTAAGGATTTTTAGACATATACTAAAGGCTATTTCTCGATATCGGGATTTTCAACAGGCTCAACCACTTTCTTACCAGTGGTGATTTTTTCTGCAATCGATTGAATCACAAAATACATCATCGGCACCACGATCAAGCTGAGCAAAGTCGCCGCTAACATTCCACCAAAAACTGTCGTGCCGAGGATCTGGCGCGATGACGAGCCGGCGCCCGAAGCGATCAACAATGGAATCACGCCAAGAATGAACGAGAGTGCAGTCATCAACACCGCACGAAAACGAAGTTTCACTGACTCAACAGCCGAATCAAAAATGCTCATTCCGCTTTTACGCTGAGCACTCGCGAATTCGGTCAACAAAATCGCAGTCTTAGTCGATAGCGCGATCAACAGAATCAGTCCGATCTGCGTATACACATTGTTCTCCATGCCGCGCATTTTAACCGCAATCACCGCACCGAGTAGAGCAATCGGGACCGACAAGCAAACAGAGATCGGTAGCGTCCAGCTCTCGTACTGAGCAGCCAGCAGCAAGTAAACCATCAACACCGCAAATGCGAACACGACCGCGAGCCCGGTTGCCGCCTGCTTTTCCTGATACGACAACTCTGACCATGCAAAGCTCATCGATAAGGGGAGACTCGACGCGGAAAGAGCTTCCAGCGTATCCATCGCTTCACCCGAGCTATGCCCAGGAGATGGGTTACCTAACACTTTAACCGACGGCATCATATTAAAACGAATGATATTTTGTGGGCCTAGTTTCTCCTCGAGTGAAGCGACCGCACCCAACGGAATCATCCGTCCATCGGCGCCCTTCACCGCCAGCTTATTAATATCACCAGGCTGACCACGAAACTGCGCATCCGCTTGAGCCACGACTTTAAACACTCGGCCAAATAGTGTAAAATCATTCACATACAAGGACCCTAAGTATATTTGTAACGTATCAAACACAGACGTCATCGAGGTGCCGGTGCGTTTAATTTGCTCGCGATCAATATCCACAAAAATTTGCGGCACACTGGCACGAAAGGTCGTGCGAGCACCTGTAACAGCAGGATCTTGGTTCGCTTCACGTATTAAGTCGTTGGCTATCCCAGCCAATTGCACCAAACCGCCGCCTTCCAGATCTTGCAACATGTAGGTGAATCCGCCCGTGGTACCGACACCTGGTAATGAAGGCATCGGGAAGCCAAACACGGTCGCATCTTGAATCCCTGCGAACTGACGCTGCATCCCCGCAAGGATGCCACTCTGATGCAATTCGGGCGTCTTGCGATCGTCCCAGTGCTCAAACACCACTACACAGAATCCAGCATTCACCCCGGCCGCACCGTCAATTAAAGAGAAACCTGAAATCGCCAAACAATCGACCACACCAGGTGTGGCACTCACGATCTTCTGCACCTTATCCATGACCACGTCAGTCCGAGCCAGGGTCGCACCATCTGGCAATTGAACGCCGACCATACAATAGCCTTCGTCTTCTTGAGGCACGAAACCGGTCGGCAAACTGCCCATGCCTTTGATTGAAATATAAATGATCGCACCGAAAACACAGAGTCCAATCACAGAGCTCTTCAGGGCGATACGAACCAAGCCCTGATAGAACTTATTCGACCCACTGATCGAATTATTAAACAATTTAAACACGCCCTTGGCCTCTGCTTGACCAGGCTTGAGCAATACCCCGCAAAGAGCAGGAGCGAGAGTTAGCGCATTGATAGAAGAAAAAACCGTCGCGATCGAAATGGTAATCGCAAACTGCTTAAACATCGTGCCAGTGATGCCACTCATCATTGCAGTGGGAATGAACACCGCCAACAGGACTAGCGTCGTCGCAATGACTGGCCCGGTCACTTCCTTCATACATTCCTCCGCCGCTCGCTTACCACTGAGACCTTTCTCTAAATGAACAAAGGTATTTTCCACCACCAGGATCGCGTCATCGACCACGATACCAATCACCAGAACGATCCCGAATAGCGTCAATATATTGAGCGAAAATCCAAGTGCCAACAGTACCGAGAAAGTGCCAATTAAGGCGACTGGAATGGTGATCGTCGGGATCAAGGTCGCACGAAAGTTCTGCAGGAAGAGATATACCGTCAACACCACCAAGGTCACAGTCGCGAACAGTGTAATGATGACCTCTTTAATTGATGCGTCCACCACCCAGGTCGAGTCATACACTACCTTATACTCTACATCATTTGGAAACGCACTCGAGAGTCGGCTCAGTGCCGCCGACACACCATCAGCTACATCCATCAAATTCGATCCGGGGATTTGATAAATCGCAATCGCAGTCGCAGACCTGCCATTCAGCTTCGAATTAAAGTTATACACGTCCGAGCCTAACTCCACTCGTGCCACATCGCCGACTCGGACCACCCGCCCATCTGCACCAGTGGCGACGATAATATTCTCAAATTCCTGAATCTCGACTAGCCGACCATGTGCACTCAGGACATACTCAAATGCAGTGCCCTCTGGTGCAGGTGCAGCACCGACTCGGCCAGCCGCGACTTGAACATTTTGTTCACGAATCGCAGCAACGACTTCGCTCGCAGCAAGGTTACGCACACGCAACTGATCTGGATCGAGCCAAATACGCATACTAAATTCACCGACCCCCCACACCAACGCATCACCAACACCCGCGACACGCAGTAAGTCATCACGGATGCGCAAATTGGCAAAGTTAGATAAATAGGCGGCATCATAGGTGTTGCCTGGAGAGGTCAATGTAATGAACATCACAATGTCCGACGACTTTTTCTTCACCGACACACCCGTGCGCTTCACTTCTTGCGGCAGGCGAGGCTCAGCCAATGCCACACGGTTTTGCACCAGCACATTTGCGGTATCCAGATCGACTCCGGACTCAAAGGTCACAGTGAGGTTCATACTACCATCATTGGCACTCACCGAACTCATGTAGATCATGCCCTCGACGCCATTGACCTCTTTTTCAATCGTCGCCGCAACAGTATCCGCTACCGTAGCTGCATCAGCACCTGGATAAATCGCACTCACCGAAATCGTGGGTGGCGCAAGATCCGGATAGCGGGCAATCGGTAGTTTTACCAACGCCACCGCACCAAGCACCACAATAACGATCGAAATAACTGCTGCAAAAATCGGCCGACGTATGAAAAATAAACTAAGCATAGCTGCGAATTCTCTAGAGGTTACTGAGCGTTCGGAGTCACTGGCGCACCATCTCTGACCCGCTGTAACCCAGAGACGATGATTTTTTCTGACGCATTCAAGCCATCCAGAATGATGGTCTGACGAACGGCCGCCTCACCTAAACTCGTCGCAGGTTTGATGATCGTCTCGCCCACATCAACCGAGCGACGGCGCACAACATTCTGTTCGTCTACCACCCAGACATAGCGTCCACCGATATCACGCAGCACGACCTCTGCGGGCACAACAATCGCCTTTGTTTCGGTCGGGTTGCGCTGATCTGGCGCGACCGGCACCTGCACTGTGGCAAACAAACCAGACGTCAGTTCATACTTAGCATTATCAAAAATGGCTCGAACTCGAATCGTGCGAGTCATCGAATCGACTTTGTTATCCATAAAGTCGATATGACCAATGGTGCCATACATAGAGCGATCTGCCAACTCTAGCTTAACGTCGAGCCCTCTGACATACTCGCTGACTTTTTGGTCGGAGCGCAGACGAAGAAATTTAATGGCTTCTCGCTCTGGCACCTCAAAATATGCTTCAATCGTCGAATCATCGACAATCGAAGTGATAATGGTAGGCTCTGAATACCCGACCAAGTTCTCATCACTTACATTCGCCAACGAGATACGTCCACTGATCGGCGCATGCACCGTCGTATAGCTTAAGTCCAACTTGGCATTATTTAAATGCGCCTTTGCCTGATTCACGGACGCGATCGACTGCGCCAGTTCCGCGGCAGCAATATCAACTTCAACCTCTGAAACTGAATTCGTCTGCAATGCGAGCTCGAGGCGCTGCTTTCGCGTCTTGGCAAGCTCACGCCCAGCTTCGGCACGCTCGAGGTCAGCCTGCGATGATTCAACCGCCAATTTATATGGCGCTTGCTCGATGATGAATAATAAATCGCCCTTGTTAACAAACGAGCCTTCATTGAAATTGGTCTTTTCAAGATAACCACTGGCACGGGCACGGATCTCTACCTCAGAGACACCCTGCAAGGTCGACGGGAATGTCTTGTAAACAGTCACCTCTCTCATTTCTGGCGCCGCCACCGTAACACTCGGCGGCAGGGGTGGCGGTGTTTCCTTAGAGCCACAGCCCGCCAAAAATAAACCGCCAAAAACTACCAGGCTTAAAGATACGGCCCCAGCAGTGAAGACTACTTGTCGGGATGATTTTTTACTGTTCTCGTTCATGGTGTTTATAAACTATTTAACAATATGTTTTTTATTCAGAGCGATTCAGCTCAACCTCGCCATCAAGATATCCTCCACCTAATGCGCGGTATAACGTAATATAAGCTTGGGCGATTAATCCTTGGCTCACTGCATAGCTGTCTTCGACCCGAGTCGCGGTACGCTCCGCATCCAGCACATTCTGAAAATCAACCAAGCCCTTCGAGTAGTTGTCCTTCACCAAGGATACCGTCTCTTTCGCAGATGCAGAACCCAGCTTTAATGATTGCAAGCGGTCGCGCTCATTTGCGATGCGACTCATCGATGTCTCCACTTCCTCGACTGCTTTCAACACTGCATTCTCATATTCGAGCAGCGCTTCTCGGGTACGAGACTCCTCAATATCAACTTGACTACGCACACGCTGGGCACTGAACAAATTCCAACGAAATGCAGGGCCAAAACCATAGGCTCGCGCGCCTGATTCAAACACGTTACCACTCTCATTCGATAATAGCGCGAAGTTACCATTTAGCGAAAATCGTGGATAAAGATCCGCCTCAGCCACGCCGACACGTGCATGCTGAGCGGCCAATTGACGCTCCGCGGCACGTATATCAGGACGCGCTCGAAGCACTTCAGCAGGTGTCTCAATTTCAGTGCCTGGTGGCGGCATCGGGATTATTTCATGTTTACCTAACAGCTTCTCTACTGCTGGGGAATAGCCACCCAATAAAATAGCTAGTCGATTCACGGTCGCGGTGCGCTGCTGGCGTAATTGCGGAAGAAATGCCTGTGTATCAGACAAATTCGTCTGTGCTTGGGTGGTGTCCTGTTTCGGCACCAGACCTGCATTAAAGCGATCATTCGCGACCCTAAGCGACCCTTTCTGATTCACAATATTCTGCTTCGCCAAAATAATACGCTCCTCAACCGTGCGTACATCCAAATAGTTCCTCGCCACTTCAGCGATCAACAGAACCATGAAGTCACGGTAACTCTCCTCGACCGCTTGCAACCCGGCATCAGCTGATTCAATTGACCGGCGTACACCCCCTAAAACATCAAGCTCCCAAGTTAGGTCAGCACCGACAGAATAGAAGGTCTCCGAACCGCCCCCGCCTGCAGCCTTAGACAGGCGGACATTTTCACTCGTGCGTTCGCGGCGTAGACCTCCAGTCCCATCAACAGTCGGAAATAAGGCGCGATTCGAAATCTGACGAGTAGACTGAGCTTGCAGCACACGTTCATAAGCAATTGCGAGACTCTTGTTAGTCTCAATCGCAGCATCGATCAGTTGATTTAACGATTCATCTTTAAACTGCTTCCACCAGTAATCCACCGCCAATACGCCGACTGGCGAGCCGACGATACGCTGATTCCAAGCATCCGGCGCGGCAACTTGAGGTGGCTCATAATCTGATCCAACGAATTTACAGCCAGATAAACCGACTAGACTAACAAGTGTCGCTGCCCCCAACTGAATAGTTGCGGACAAAGATCGATTAAATCCAAATGATGTCTTCACGTATGGCAGCGAACTAATTTAAAAATCATAGTCTAGCTTCAATTTGGATATGAAAGCTATTTTCTACAAGAGATATTATGGTCAAACAAATCGAGCTATAACAGCAAGAGTAGAATAACGATTATTATATTAGCAAAAACTTAACACACAGACAACCGATCGATCGTGCCGCACTCAGACCAAACAAGCGCTATTAGCCATTCGCATCAACTAAGCCGACGATATACTCCGAGGGTTGATAGTGATGAATCAATACGGTCGTCTCGCCGTTCTTAATCATCCTTGCTTCAGGTAAGCGGATCTCGGGAGTCTTGTGCGGCGCGTACAATACATCATCATGCGAGGCGTTTATATGCTCCTTAAATAAATCAGGGGTAATTTTGCCACCCAAATGATCATCACGGCCAGTGGCGACATGGATCGTCCCGAGTATCTTTTCGTCTTGAATATCACGCCCCGAGAAGGGCAATACTTGGGTGCCAAAGCCCAGCTCACCAATCGCACCGATCATCGGATCATCTTTGAGGCGACGATTGTGGTTTTCGATTTCCGTATAATCTCCATATACAAACTGTGACTTATAGATCATACCGTCTTTGACATGTAGCAGTCCAATCGTGCTTTCATCGTATTTAAACGGAAAGACACCATCGGCACTTTCTGGTACAAAATAAACCTCCCCAGCAGGTAAATTCGCCACATCTGGCTTACCTGCAGGGCACAAGCCGTGGCTCTTTTGCGCCTCCTGACCGTTGGTATGTAGCACCAATGTGTAAATTTTGTTTTCAACTTCAAAGTCGATTTCGAAACGATCGGCTTGTGTCAGACCGCATCGAATCCGCTCCGCCTCTTCACTTACGATATTATAATCTACCGCAAGCCCTGTATCTAGGATGATCTGATTTAGGCCATGTAAGGTTGCACCACGAAAACCGAACTCCTTGCACTTGGCAGTTAGTGGTGCTGTTGCAGAAAAAGTAGAAACCGTTAGTACGATGTCATACTTGGTATAAATGTCCCGATCCAAACTAAGCAATTTACCCTCTACATCATAACAAGTATCTTCCATATCGAGATTACTTCCACCAGTCTCTTGGTATGCATACAGCTCACCACCAGTCCAGTTCATAGCCTCCAAGCCCCCAGCCTTGAAGCCCTGATAAAAGGTCTCATACCCATAGTTCTGAATTGATAGCGTATCGTCTTCGAGAAAACTAAAGTTCTCAACATCAGCCGGATTCGGCAGATCGATAAGAATGCAAACTTTCTCTCCCGTGCCTGTGCCGAAGCATGTCGTCAATAGACGTGTTAAACTGAATGGAGAAAATGTGCGTTTGTTCGCGTCTAAGATCATAATTATAAAAAATCTATTAAGTTAACAGTGTTTAGAAATTTGCATGCGCAATTAGTAGTGTCAAAGCTAGGTTTGACACTATTAATTACGATAGTGGAATCGGAGCCAATCACACGAACTTACAACTTTACCAAAAAATACAACCTATGAAGCGTTTTTTCGACATTTTTGCGACTATGATACTTGCGTGTGCGCTAAGCCTGCCGCTCTTAATTGTGTGCGGAATACAGCTTGTGATCTTAGGCCGACCGATTTTTTTTCGGCAGCAGCGAGCAGGCAAAAACGGCCAACCACTCTCGATCCTCAAGTTTCGCACGATGCGTACTGGCACAGGTAGCGATGCCGAGCGTATGATTCCTTGGGGTAAATTCCTGCGCTCGACTAGCCTCGACGAGCTGCCTGAACTTTGGAATGTCTTGCGTGGAGAAATGAGCCTTGTTGGGCCCCGCCCTCTCCCATCGATTTACCTTGATCGCTACTCAACAGAACAAGCACGACGCCACGACCTGCGCCCCGGCATTACTGGTTGGGCCCAAATTAATGGGCGCAACGGACTTACTTGGAAACGCCAATTCGAACTCGACCTCTGGTATGTCAGCAACCGGACCTTCTGGCTCGACCTCAAGATACTCGCATTAACGATCGTTACCGTTTTTAAACGCGAAAATATTTCCGCAGCAGGGCAGGTCACTCGTCGCGAATTTCTCGGATCAAAAGAGCTCTAATTATTTCATAAAAGCTGGTCTTTTTGGAGCGCTTCGTATCGCGATAAAATGCGTGGCAGATGAGTTCACCCAACTCTAAAGTAGTGCCCATCTCAAGAGGGCTGATTTAACGCAAATAATCCAGCAGCGAAAGATTCAAAATCCTCGCCCCACTGCTGAGCGTTGCTTCGTATGCAGTCTGCATGCGATTAAACTCAACAATTGTTTCGGCCAAGTCGGCATCGACTAACTCTGAAATATTGCTTTCCAGTTGGTTGAAGCGCCCGGCATTAATCTGCTCGACGGTTTTAATGCCGTTAACCTTAACTGCGAGTTCTACAATACCGTCATTTACATTGATCCGAGAATTCTCCAGCGCATCCGCACGCACCGAAATACCATTCATGTCCTCACTTAAGAATGCATCCCTCAAGGCGATCATATTATTGAGCACCTCGCCATACCCGGCATTTTGTGAACCCCGGGAGAATGGGTCCACTTGGCTATTTTCAGAAACACGGAAACGAACATCATCACCTCGACTCACACTACCTGTATACGACACTGAATACGCCTCTCCAATATAATTATCAGGTAGTGGAATAGGATCCCCCTTAGCATCAAAAACAATCGCTCCTGTCGTATCTCGCATTACTGATGCAACCGGAGGATCGCCAGGGGCGATAGGGTTCCCGCTTATATCGACATAGTTGCCCTTTGCATCTTCCAAAAACTCAGTATACCGCTGCGCCTCAAAAGGGATCTCCGATATGTTTGCCCCTGCAAACAGGTAGTCCCCCCCAAGCTTTGCATTCAGGCTATTGATACCCTGATTAATTAACTGCCGAATGTTAGCATCTTTCGACAACAGATCCATTGGCGAGGAATGCCCGTCATTAACCAGACCCAGATCCGATGCCGAATCACTAATGCCTTTAAATAACTGCAAGGATTCCAAGCTAAGGTTTCCAATTGTCTCAGCTCGATTGATATTATTCGCGAAAGCTTGAATCTTGGACTTTTCGGTCGACGCTGCCGAGGCACGAGCGACCGAAGCGGCTCCATCCTCCGAGCCATGGATTTTCTGCCCAGTACTAATCTGACGACTAAGGTTGTTTTGCTGAGATTTAAGCGCATTCATCTCACGAATAAAGTGCGCATTGCTGGAACTTGTTGTTATTCTCATAGCTAAATAGGGGTGGCGATTAACGTAGATTAACAATGGTTTCAAGCATTTCTGAAACCACTTTAAAAACTTGTGAAGACGCTTGAAAGGCACGCTGGTATTGAACGAGATTTGCCATCTCTTCATCGATCGAGACCCCACTCACCTGAGATTGCCGATCTTTCATCAGGGCCTCAACATCACGTTGCACCGCGAGCTGGTTGGCGTTGCTCTCAATTTCTAGACCTAGATCCACCGCAGTTTGAATGATTGCCTCAGAAAGGCTCGATCCGCTAAGCGATTCAAAATCTACCTGACTCAATCCTGCGATGGCCAAAGCAATCTCATTGGCTCCCGAAAAGTTAGAATCAGTGCTACGCAGGGAGTCCACGTCCAGAGGAATCGACTCTGCAACGGCAGGATCGGACGACCCAGTGTAGAGCGCAATACTCCCCGCACCAACCGTCGAAGGCACTCCTGAAACTGATGGCGGCGGCGTCGGCTGCGCAAAAAAGCTTTGCTCGGGCACGACTGGATCAGCCCCAGCAGCAACGAACGCTTGATAATAGATTTCGTTCACCTCGGTCGCAATAGTATTAGCCAGCGCATCCAGCTGACCACGAATCTCGACCAAATCTCCACTTTTCACTTGGGCTAAGGCGCTCAGCTTGCCTGCCCGCAAGTCTAGGTCCTCAGACGATCCGGAGGAGCGAAATGCATTGCTCGACCGATTGTAAAACAAGGGTTCGGGTGCAAATCCGGGGCGCACAATATCGACACTTAGTCCGCTTTCAGTACGCAGCTGAACACTCACTTGCCCGTTTGAGCCAGGCACTGTTACAAAATCTGCCTGCGCAAATCCTGCAACCTCTTCAAGAAGCGCCTGCCGCGCGTTCCTCAGGTCTGCTGCCATGCCATCGCCTCCAGCAATCTCGATTCGAGCGATTTGGCGATTCAGATCAGAGAGCTCTGCCATCCGATTATTAAATGATTTAACTTCCGTTTGAATTTCAGTATCAATGCCATTCTGAATTTGATCAAGCCGACCATCCGCACGGTTAAAACTGCTGACTAATTGTTCCGCAGATTGCATGACCACAGATCGGGTCGCTCGATCCGCAGGATCTGCAGCAAAATTCTCAAACGCATTCAAAAAATCATTTAGGCTATCGCGAATCCCTCCGTTGTCTTCGGGCCGATCACTAATAAAAGAAGGATCGTTAACCCGATCTAGAGTTTCTCCGACGGCAGAAAGAATTTCTCTTAAACGATTATCACGAGTTTCAAATGAAGACAGGAAAGAACTCTCCTCAACGACCTGCTTATCGATAAAGTCATCCCGCAGATTTTGTACCCTATAGTTTGCTGAAGTGTTTATACTTCCCCCGCTAACATTCGTCACCGGACTGGAGACAACACGTTGCCGCGCATAGTTCGGGTTGTTGACATTCGCAATGTTTTTACCAGACAGTTCAACAGACTTACTGTGCGCTTGAAGAGCTGATGAAGCAGAAGTTAAATGTCCAAAAAGGCCTGACATAAGGATCGTGGGTTGGGTGAACGTTGATTAAAAGAGATCGCCAGTTAACGTTTAAGCTGTGCGAGCGACATGCGCAGCCATAACGTTTCGCTGCTGATTGTTAGGATTACCATCGCGCCGATAGATATTTGGCTGTTGCGCTTGCCCCGGGCTCAAGACGCGCAGTGTTTCCCTGCTGATATCAAGCGCTCGGCGGTACAACATCTGGTTGCGGGTCAGTTGAGACTGGCTTTCGCGGATAAGCCGGTTGATCTCCCGAACCAGCTCTTTGAACATTTCTTGGTGTGCACTATTAATACTATCAATCAAAACAAGAATACTGGATTCACCTTCATGATGCAGCGCCGCAACCATTCGTTTGCGCGCCTCATCGAATTGCTTTATACACGCGGTGTGGTGATTGACCTCATCGTTCAATGAGAGGATAAATGCCTCGTCCTGCTGAATCAGCGCAGAACGCTGATCTTCCAAGAGTTTAAGCAATTTGCCATAAGCAACGATTTCATCCCGTAAGAGATTGGCGAGGGGTTCGTAATCATTTCCATTCATGATTTTATTTATTAATTTCATCTTTATTTTGTCCCAACTCAGGCGATGTCAGCTGCATGTTCAAGAGCGTGGCCACTCCAAACGTACTGGTCTGCGAAAGTTCATTGGCGAGAGTATCTGTGACCATATGTTGATATATTTGTGCACCGTTACCGGTACCCATTAAGGGGCCTTCGAAGAGCGGCTTCATGGCTTCATTTAAATACTGTCGAATCAGTATTGCTTCAAATTGTTCAGTCGCAGCTTTAAGTTCCTCCGGCGTATTCGTTTTCGACTGACGGGTCTGCTCCAACGTGGCGGTGGGCCGATCGATCAATGTTATGTCTGAAATATCCATTCAATTATTCGATAATGAGTTCTGCGTGCAGTGCGCCCGCGGTTTTAAGTGATTGGAGTATAACCATCATATCCCGAGAACTCACACCTAACGAATTGAGGGATGAGGTCAGGTCAGAGAGCGTTGGTAAACTCTCGACAACTCTAAATCCTCCGAGCATCTCTACCGCACTGATCTCGTTAGTCTGGTCCAGCACCGTCTCCCCGGGTGAAAATGCCCCCGGCTGACTAATGATTGGATTACGCGTTACTGAAACTGTAATATTACCGTGGCTAACGGCAACCGGAAGGATGCGCACGTCTGAAGTCGCCACGATGGTTCCTGTCCGTTCATCCATCACAATACGTGCCGTCAAATCTGTCTCCACTTGAATCGCTTCGATTGAAGCGATAAACGTCGTTTCAGACTCTTTGTAGGTCTCGGGAATTTCTATTCGCAAATTTTGCGCGGATAGCGCTTTGGCTGCGCCGGGGAAATAGCGGTTAATCGCCTCCTCCATCATCGAAGCGGCAGCATAGTCCGGATTTCTTAGCACTAACGTGAGCGCACCATTCTCTAGTATTTGGGTATCGATGGTTCGCTCCATGATTCCGCCACCTGGTAATTGTGCCACTGTAGGGTGGTTTTTTTGAATACTGGTTCCACCAACATCACCCGCAAAAAAACCACCGATAATTAGAGAGCCTTGAGCAACCGCATAAACATTGTTATCTGCCCCTAACAAGGGCGTTTGAAGAAGCACACCACCAAGCAGACTGTCTGCATCGCCGATGGATGAAACGACCACATCGACACGAGAGCCCTCTTGCACAAAAGCATCGATATCGGCAGTCACCATCACAGCCGCGACGTTATTTGAGCGAAGATCATCTGGCGCCACTGAGACCCCAAATCGCTCAAGCATATTCGCAATACTTTTAACCGTGTACTCGGCTTGCTGGCTATCGCCGCCTCCGGCCAAGCCGACAACCAAGCCATAGCCAACCAGTTGATTATCTCGCTGCCCTGCAATGGTTGTCAGATCCTTAATACGAGATCCAAAAGCAGGCAAAACAAAGGTTCCAAGCAAGCTTATCCATGATAAAAAAGTTAATAATTTTGATAGCAAACGCATAATAAAATTTAAAATGGATTCACCCAATCGTAAGCACGGTTTAACCAACCCTTACGCTGGGCGTCTGTTAGTGACCCTTCTGCAATCAGCTGAACTTCTGCGTCAGCAATTCGTGAAGAAAGTATCGTATTGCTGGAACTAATGTCGTCAGTCCGGATAACGCCACGCAGAACCACAAAGCTCGTTTCATTATTCAGAATAGTGCGGCGAACTCCTTCAATGATCAGATTGCCATTGGGCTGGCGGTCCATGATTAGGGCTGAAAGTTGCGTCGTGGCGGACTGCTGATCAGAAATATCGCCAGCTCCAGAAAAAGTATTGGAGGAAGACCAACCGACACCGGGCAACTCTCCACCATCTCCTTTGAGGAAACCTGACGAACTGTAAAGCAACTTGGAAAGTCCAGAATCAACAGATGACGATTTATTCGTGCTGGCTGATTTCGAGGAGGAAACGCTCGCGCTCTCTTGAATAATCACCGTCACCAGATCGCCGACATTATTAGCCTTGCGGTCAGCATACATTCGAGTCCCAACACTGGCGTCACGCCATAGCGATTCAGCAGGAAGCACCAACGGCACGATAAGAACGCTGACCAAAGCTAGAGATGAATTTATATTGTTTTTTATCATAATTTAGTAACCTCGATTTCTAATTGATAATGGTGACCAGCCCAGGGGCGGTAACGACTCCTGCGAATTCAGAGCGCGTCCTTGGGTTTTTCAGTCGAACAGTTTCGTTAATCAATCCATCTTGCATGCACATCGCCCTCAAAGTGATAGACAGGTCGCCCTTTTCGAGAACCACATCGACCTGTTCTCCTTTGCGAACGGCGCGCCTAGGGCTGATATCTTCCCAAGTCAGAAATCGACCCACGCTTACAGTTCGCACCACTTCATAATTACTCAGATCCTCAGAGACAGCTACCGGAGGTAAAAGCTCCTCGTAAATATTGCAGATGACAGCCTGAATCCCGGGCCGCATCGGCGTCTCACCGCGGCCTAACCGCTGCGTCGTCATGTAGACTCTCCGATAGAGATCCACATCGCAACGTAAGCGCCAACGCTTGCTCACATCGCCATTGACTTCAAGTACGAGCATCGGGGACCAACGACCTCGATTATCAGGTGCAAAAGGATCCACAACGTAAAGTTCCCAATCGGATTCAACTGGCACGGAGACAGGCTCCCACCCCGACTTAATCACCATCTCTAAAGTATCCTCTCGGGGAATTGATAACTCCCCCTGCTTAAATAAAACCTCCAGAGCAATCTGCTCGGTAATTAAGACATGCTGAGGCTCATTCGGCAGAGACTCTTCGTCCATGCTCTGATCAGGCTCGATCACGGCCTCAACCTGCGGTTCGATAACAGCCAAAGGCATAACAAGCCGGCCTAGGTCTAGCTGCTCGGCTTGGCTGACTGCTAGCGCGAGAGCTAACGACAACATAAAAACTACAATTAGACGCTTCATTTTATCGACGGAGTTGAGCAACGGTTTGTAGCATCTCATCGGACGCCTGTATGGACTTCGAATTGATCTCGTATGAGCGTTGAGCGGTAATCATGTTGACCATCTCTTCGACCACATTCACGTTCGACCCTTCCAAGAATCCCTGAATCACTCGGCCAAAACCGTTCTCAGCAGGATTCCCGGTTTCCGCAGTGCCGCTCGCGTCTGTCTCCTCATATACGTTTCCGCCTAAGCTGCGCAATCCCGCCGGGTTATTGAAGCGTGCGACTTGCATTCGGAAAGATGTCGAACCAGCGGACGTCCGTACTGTAACGTCACCAGTGGGCATAATTGTCACGCTCTCTGCGCCACCTGGGATCGCCTGAAAATTGCTGAGCACGGGGTAACCTGTACTCGTAACAACACGCCCATCGGGAGCGATTTTAAGTGCCCCATCACGTGTGTAGCCGGTCTCACCGTTAGGCAACTCAACCTCAAGAAAGCCTTGTCCATCAATCGCAAGATCCATGTTCCCGCCGGTCTCTCGGAGATTCCCCTGAGTAAAGACGCGCGAGGTAGAAACCACCTGGGTGCCATTACCCATTTCGACTTGAGTCGGCAGAACATTTCCATCTCCAGAGGCGGCCCCCGCATCTTTATTCTGCTGGTAGAGCATATCCTGAAACTCAATTTTTGCTCGCTTATATCCGGTCGTATTGGAATTCGCCAGATTATTGGAGATTATATTCAGTTGTTTTTGTTGGGCTTCCATGCCGGTCGCCGAGGTATATAATGATAAGTTCATTGGGGTTTCCTTTCGCTGTATTTAATCTAACTTTAAACGCTGAATGTTTGGATGGCCCGATCTAGGCGCTCATCACTTTCCTGAATTATTTTCTGACTCACCTCGTAGGCTCTGGAGATTTGAATCATCGAAACCATCTCCGCCATTGCCGATGTAGCGCTGCCCATCAGGTGACCTTGCAAAACAACAGGGTCTTCTATTAGGGAGGACCCCGAATTGCCATTGTCGGCAAAGTAACTACCGCTGAGCCGAACTAGATTTTCTGGTGCGGTAAAGCTGTAGGCTGAAATACGTCCTAAACTTTGGCCGTTCTGGTTCACACTGCCATCGCGAGTGACCGTAATGGGCCCCTGCTGTACATCGATTGTCAGCTCGCCACCCTCGACATCCACCGTGTAGCCGGCCTTGTTAATCAGTACACCTTCAGAGTTCACCTGAAATTCTCCATCTTTAGTATAGAATGTCGCACCCTCAGGCGAGTTGACCGCAAAAAAACCGCCGTGCTTAACCGCGAAATCGTGCGGATTACCCGAAACACGGATCGTGCCATCGACAAAAGAATTTGAAGCTCCACCTTTAGGCAAAGTCAACGCAGTCGATTGAGCCCTCTTCACTTCGCCAGCATCAGTTACCTTTAATGCATCTGCGGTAACCGAGTATAAGGTTTTCTGAAATCCGGGCGTCGAAGCATTCGATAAATTATTAGCAACGGTAGATTGCCATTCCTCCAGCATTTGCATCTGGCGGCTTCCAACTATAAGTCCTACATCCATGTAATCCTACATAGCATCTACCGTGCCAAACTTAAATAAACTAATAGTTGCAATCAATAACCGTGACTTCCCCACATGCGCAACGGACACTTATAGAAGTCACTACCCCATCATCATTAATGACTTCCACTCTACCCTGCAACGCCTCGCTGGCTTCAGGCGCGCCATCTACGCACTCAGATTCCTTGTTTATTTTTTTCATAGCGACAAGATAAGGCTGAAAGCCAGAAGTGCTCATCGCTTTTTGTGCCCCACTCATCGGCAGATTTTGCTTATTCTGCGGAATCATTAATCGTAAGTTACCGAAGATTTTTCCTGCTCCTGCTTGGCAGGCGGAAGCAAGCCTTCGCCCACCATAGAGAAATCAGGTAAATGACCCCGGTCGGCCAGTGACAGCGACAAAGAAATCCTCTGCTCCATCCTGCCTGAGCCAGTCTCTAACTCCTCCTCAGAAAAAAGTGTCACGTCTCCAAAACCAACGACCGACCTAAAATTGAGCTGATCATTTGCATAAAATTGAAGTCGGCGGCGCATAATATTCGCCCGTCGAGTCGAAAGTTCCCAAGAGCTCTCTCCATTTTCCAAGTGGCCACTCCCTTCAAGAGGTTTTTCAAAGGCGAAACTCTCGACGACGATATCAAAGGGATAGCGCGCAATGAGCCAAGCTAGGTTTTGTACCAGAAAATCCGCCCAAGCCGTCAACTTGGTGTTGCCCAGCTCAAACAGCGGGGTCTCATGCTTGTCATAAAACGAAACCCGAAGCCCATCCGAAGTGACGATGACTTCAACGGCGGGTTCTTTGTCGTCACCTTCCATATTCAACACCCGCTTGAATTCACTCACAATACCCTTTAGAATCGTAGGTTCGAAACTTTCAAAATAGGCAACATTAGGCTTAGTACGCCGGCTAGCATCATTAACCCCTTCGTCCGAAATAATATCAAATTTAGTACTCTTCCTAGTAAATGGGCTTGGTGGATTCTTGAAATACTCCTCCAACTGCTCAAGTAATTCTTCTTCAGAGCCGAGGATCCACAAAACCATAAACAATGCCATCATGGCAGTTATAAAATCCGCATAAGCAACTTTCCATGCACCTCCAGCCATAATTATATTTTTCTAGGGAAGACGCCTACCCTATTTTAACCTCCTTAAGTTCAGCTTCCAACTCGACCGAGCTTGGGCGCTCGCTACTGAGAAGGGTGCGCCGGGCAAATTCGACAGATAACTGCGGAGCTAAGCCCCCGGCGTAACTTCCAATCCCCTCGGCAATCATATTGAAATAGCGCTGCTCTGCCTCATTGTTCGCTTCAATTAGAACCGCCAAGGGATTGACAAAACCATAGGCACCAAAAACCCCAAGGAAGGTTCCCGTAAGAGCGGCTGCCACTTTGTAACCAACCACTTCTGGCCCCTGCGCAATACTCCCCATCGTCAGAATAATTCCAAGTACTGCCGCACAGATACCGATCCCGGGAAATGAGTCGCCAACCAGATGAAGAATGTTAACAGGCTTACGAGCCTCATCCTTCATTGAAGCGAGCTGCGTCGACATGATCGGCCGTAGCAGCTCTGGCTTGATTCGCCCGTCGACCAAAGGCTGTAGCGCATCCACCATAAACATAACGGCCTGATCATTTTTCAAGAAAGTGGGGTATTTCTTTAGAATTTCGCTATTTTTAGGGTCAACGAGATGTTCTTCCAGAATCATCAATCCCTCTTTCCGAGCTAGCATGAATAGATGAAACATCATTTTCATCCCCTCCATATGCGCTCCCTTTGGAATCGGGCCACCCTTAAAAGCAGTAATGGTTTTTGCAGCAACGTCCTTCAGCACCGACATCGGGCTGGCAATCACCAGCACGCCAGCGCAAATCCCAACTACGGCAACAAACTCACTTAAGTGCATCAGAACCATCACGCTGCCGCCTCCCAAATGGAGGCCGCCGACAACTGAGCCGCATACAATTATAAATCCAATCAAAACTACCATGACATCTAGGTTTTAAGGTTTTCGTGGGGCAGTGCAGACGCAAACCCCGCTTTGAGATTACGTATCGCCTGAACATGAATTTGACAAATGCGACTTTCCGAAAGATTAAAGACCTCGGCGATTTCAGCAAGTCGGAAGTTTTTAAAATAATACATGTGCAATATTTTGCGCTGTTTTTCAGGTAACTGCCCCAAGCGCTCGCGGATCTGCCCAAACAATTCGTTGGATTCAACTGCCTCAGCAGCAGTGACTGCCTTGGGGTCTTCTAATTGTTCGGCAAGCGGAATTGATTCTGCAGACGAATCAACATAATCCAGAGAGAAAAAGGTAACTGGGCGCAATTGATCTAGTAATTTGTCGAACGCCCCTTGATCTAAGCCCAATTCATTGCGCACCTCCTCCGATGTTGCTAAGCGACCTTCCCGCTGCTCCAAGGCAACCAGTATTTTATCATAGGCAACGGCTTTTTTGCGGGCACCTCTGGACATTGTGTCCAAACGCCGCAGCTCGTCCAGAATCGCTCCGCGCACTCGCTTTCTGACATAGCCCCCGAAACCATCCCCAACCTCGACAGTATAGCGCTTGAAGGCACGCATTAATCCGCAAATCGCAACCCCATGCAGCTCTTCAAAATCGATATGCTTGGGCAGGCGCATCTTAAAACGGAACACCTCGCTCTGCACTATCGGCATAAAGCGAATCGCATAATCTTTCACTTGCCTTCGAGCATCGACAGAAGACCCCATCGTATTTGAATAAGCGTCCGAAACACGTTTAGCAGAATTGTAGCTGATCATAATTGAGCCCTCTCTTTCTCGCTCTGACGGGCTCTCTCACGCTCTTCGTGCTGCTGTTGCTCGATTTTGCGGAGCCTTACTTGCATGTATAGCTGCGCAACGCTTCCAAAGTAATAACGGAAGAGAAAAGCACCAAAAATGCAACCAACCATGGCATGCCAAAGTCCGGTATGAATGTCCGCTCCAGAGTTTAAGGAAATGGCGAACGATAGGCAAAACCCGAAAATACCCCCGGCTAGAAAATAGCGACTCATTGCGGAAAAGTCCTTTCAATCATATAGCCAAAGCTATCATCAATTAAATCTCCAGCCACGTTCTGCCCACGCGCTAAAAAAAGAGTCGACCGATCAGGGTCGAGGATACAGTTCCAGAGTTTGCTAACATCTTCCAGCTCGTCCAAGTGGGTGTAGGCGGCGTAACGCGCTCCGAGCTGATCCGCAACACGCGCATGCCTCTCCAAAACCGGGAGCTCATATGCCGCATTCATAACCATGACGCGGTCGTTAACTCCGATTGCCTCGAGCGCCTCAACTAGTCGCTCGATTTCGTCAGTGGACTGGGAAGAAAAGCCAGGCACATCTACAAATAAAGAACATTGCCCAGAAAGATCCGCAGGATTATCGTAGCACGGCACTCCGAGAATGTCGCAGTAAATCGAGAGCCCAGCATCGAGGTGGGGCTTATCAACCTCCAATTGCAGCACCTCCATTTTACGGCCGCGCACCAAGGCCTCGCGCGCAAGATATTTACACAGCGCCGTTGTTTTACCAGCTCCGGCACAACCCACAAAAGCGACCTTGCATGGTTCGCTCGAGAGCTTCGCCCGAGTCCGATACTTACTGATCCATGAGATAGCCTCAGATAGACCCTTGCTTACAGGAAGCGCACAAATCTCCCGCCAGCGCTCTGCACCTTCGAGACGAGCCATCAAGCTCGGCGAAAATCCAGCTCGGCGCAGCAATGTCCCACAATCAATTCGCTCACGCCCGAATGGATCGCTTTCTTTAATTGTCTCACTAGTGACATCGCTGGTTGCAACTGCATCCTGCACTTGAAACGCCTCCTGAGCCGCCCCGTTCGGCCCATCCACTTTAACCGGACCGGGCGACACGACGCGTTGCGCCACGATTTGCAATTGCGGAGAGGACACAAAGCGCCTCAGCCCACTACCTGCCACTTGCTCAACGGAGATGACGCGCCCCTCGGGGCCCAATCGCGTGCGAACGATTTCAGCAGCCTCACTTGCGGATTTCGCGACAAATCGGATGGTTTCTGGTTGATTCGTACTCATGCGCTTGTTTCCGTCATCTCTCTATTTTCGCTCTGGATTTGATCGACACTACTCGGAGCCTGAATAATGCCATAATTTTCAATTTCTGTGCTAGTTGGGATCTCCTGATAGGAGATAACAACCAGCCGGGAAAGGGTGGATTCAAAGAAACGCTTAAAGCCAAGCCGGAGCTCCTGCATGACTACGATGAGTGGCGTATAACCCTCGTTGTTCATCTCTGACATCAGGCGCATCAGTTGCCCCAGCACGTCGTGAGCAGTGGTCGGATCAACACTTAAGCTCACCTCGAATTGAGTTTTCTGCACCCGCGCCAGAAGAAACTGTTCAATTCGAGGATCCAATGTGATCGCTTTGATCTTGCCCGGCTCGAATTCATATTGATCAATAATATATGGAGACAACCGACGGCGCGCGTGCTCAGAAAGATCATTCCCGCTTTTAGAATGCAAAGCCATCTCTCCCATACTCTCCAAGATCAAATTGAGGTTCCGAATCGAGACATTCTCTCGGAGTAAATTACTTAGAACCCCTTGCAGCAAGCCTGCCGATAATACATCAGGAAACAACTCATCCACCAATGCCGGATGCTTCTCGCGCGTATGATCAATCATACGCTGCACAGTTTGTCGGTCGAGAATTTCATAACTATAAGTTCGGAAAGTCTCTGAAAGGTGCGTGCACAAAACCGAAGCAGCATCCACCACCGTAAATCCGTTCATCTCCGCTGTCTTTCGACCTGCCTCATCCACCCAGATCGCATCCAAACCAAATACTGGCTCTTTTGTTTTTTCACCAGGGATCTTCGCCTTACTGCCATTTACGTTCATCGCGAGCGAGCGATTCGGAAGAATGCGCCCACGAGCGACAGGCTTTCCGCGAAGCAGAAAACAATAGTCGTTCGCCTCCAGCTCGAAATTATCACGCAGCGAAACCGACGGCAATAAAAGCCCCACATCTTTAGCAAATGTTTTACGCAGCCCGGTGACGCGCTCAACCAGATCGCCCCCCTTCTCCTCATCGGCTAGACGAAGTAAGGAGTAGCCCAACTCCACCGACAGAATATCCACATCCAACATTTTTTCGAGCATCTCGGAATTCACCACGGCACTTTCCGCAGCCGTTGCGCCCGCTCCTCCAGCAGAGCCCGCACTGACCGTAGATACTGCGGTTTGACTGCTGCTACCTCCATCGGGGTGCTCCGCCTCGTTGAGAATATCTGCAAAATTAGCGGCATCCAGCTTGTGGCGCTTAAGCGTGTAGGAAAGGATCAGAGCCAGCGCTGCGAAGAAGAAAAAGGTAAATTTAGGCATACCAGGAAGCATCCCCATAATACACAAAAAACCACCTAAAATGCCGAGCGCACGTGGATAAAAACCTAACTGTCGAGCCATACTACTACCCAAATTTTGACGACCTGAAGAGCGTGTGATTAAGAGTCCAGTAGCAAACGAGAAAATGAGCGCGGGGATCTGCGAGACCAAGCCATCACCGATCGAAAGAAGCGAGTATAGGCGCAGGCTCTCTTCCAAACTGAGATCTCTCTGCATCATGCCGATTGCAAAGCCTGCGATAATGTTAATTAGGGTAATCAGAATACCAGCGATCGCATCACCGCGGACGAATTTACTCGCCCCGTCCATCTTTCCATAAAAATCAGCTTCACTTTGAACCTTTTGGCGCCGCGACTTGGCTTCCTCCTCATCAATGGCTCCAGCATTCAACTCAGCGTCAATCGCCATCTGCTTGCCCGGCATCGCGTCGAGAGTAAAACGCGCCGCGACTTCGGCAATGCGCCCTGCCCCCTTAGTGATCACCATGAAATTAACAATCACAAGAATCAAAAAGATCACCGCCCCAACGACATAATTGCCCCCGACAACGAATTCACCGAAAGAAGCAATGACCTCACCCGCATCACCATCCAGCAGGATGAGTCGCGTGGACGCCACATTGAGCGCCAAGCGATAGAGGGTAACAATCAAAAGAACCGAAGGAAAGACAGACAACTGCACCGGTTCGCGCACATAAATAGCGACAAGCAGAATTAGAATCGCACTACCGATACTGATGACTAACAAAGTGTCTAGAACCGGCTTGGGCAAGGGCAGCACTAAAACGATAATCACCCCAAACAAGGCAGCTGCCAAGAGGTAATCTCCATTCTTAATCAGCCCTAAAAAGCGGCTTTCATTATTTCCAGATTCAACCATATCTTAGGTCCTTTACTGCGAAACCCTACGGCGGTGAAAGAATGATCGGTGGTTACGATAAACAAAGGCGAGAATTTCAGCCACGACCTGAAAGAGCTGCGGGGGGATCTGCTTCCCAGGCTCACCGATCTTGTAAAGCGCTTGCGCGGCAGGGCGATTTTCAACCATCGGGACACCATGTTCCTTAGCGATACCTTTGATGCGCTGCGCAATCAAGTTTTTCCCCTTCGCAAGAATGAGGGGTGAGCTACCTTTGCTTTTGTCATATCGTAGCGCCACGGCATAGTGGGTCGGGTTGGTAATAACAACATCCGCCTCAGGTATTGCATTAAACATCTGCCTCTCAGTTAACTTTTGCGCGAGTCGCCGACGGGCGCTCTTCACTTGCTGATCACCCTCAGATTGCTTGTGCTCATCCGTCACTTCCTGCTTGGTCATTCGCAAATCGCCCATCACCTTATTTTTTTGGTACAGGTAGTTAACTAGGGCTGTAAATCCGACTCCGACAATGAGCAGCGAAAGCATCTGCAAGGTCGACTCACGTATGAATAATACGACCTGGAAGGCATCTAGAGGCGAATGGAAAATTGGATGAGCAGTCACCCGCTGAATTGCAAAAGCAATGACTCCGGCCACACAAATCAATTTGATCAAATCAACCGCGAACTTGACCCAAGCCTGTGTGCCAAATTTCTGCTTGGCATTGCTAAGCGGGTTCAGCTTGCTCGTCTTAGGCACCAGAGCCTTAGGAGCTAGAGTGAAACGACTCTGCAGGCCACCAGCTAAGATTGCAGCTATGACTACAATAGCAAACAAGGGCATTAACAGAAAAAGGAACGAGGACCCGGCGGTGTTGAACGCCGAAACCACAGTCCCCGCAGTGACCTCAAACTCACTCAGACTGGACAAAATCGACTGCATAAACATATACATCGATTCACTGACCGAACCCGCGTAGAACATGATTGCAATGAAAGAAGCAGCCAGGGCGAACACAGTCTGGATCTCCTCCGCTTTGGCGAAGTTACCCTCTGCCATCGCTTTTTCCAGGCGCTTTGCGGTGGGCTCCTCAGTCTTCGATTCTCTATCTTGATCCGCTGACATTAAGCATTAAAGTAAGGTTTATGAGTAGGGCAGGGGTCAGAAAGGGAGGTATTGGAGCATACGCTCAGGCATCGTTGATGTTATGCTTAGCAATAACTGTGCCAGAAGATAAAAAACGAGGTAGAGAATCGAAAAGCCCACCCCCAAGCGCAGGCTATAACTGAGTATAAGCACATTCATCGTCGGAATAATTTTCCCTAAAAATGCAAACGAGAGGGTAATGATATAATTAACCGCCACAATTGGCCCCGCCATCTGGAGTGATATTAGGAAAATTTTTCCCGTCTCATACATCACAAATTCAACATTTGACGCCCCCGATGGCACAGACCCCACCGGGGCGATCCGAAGGCTCTCCAAAAAGCCATAAATAATCTCATGGTGAATATTGAGGATAAAAATCAAAGCCAGCGTCAGCATCATCAATCCGGCTCCAAGAGCCGACTCTTGAGCCCCACTCATCGGGTTAAAGATATTGCTTTGCATCAAACCAAGCTGAGTGGAAATAAGCTCCCCCCCAGCCTGCACGATTTGAAAAAGCAACAGCACACCCAGCGCCATACAAAAGCCATAAAATGCCTCCATAAGCCCCAACAGAAACAACCCAGCCCAGTGATCCGGCATAACCAAATCGGCTGGCGGAGGAATCAACGTGACTGCCGTATAAGCTAGAAAAGCCGCAAGTGCAACGCGAACAATGACTGGAACCGGGCGACCGAGAAAAGGCAGCAAAAATAAAAAAGTGCCCGCACGGAAGAAAACAGCCGCAGCATAAAGCAACGACACTGAATCAGGAAGAAGCATATTACTCGTAAATCAGCACAGCGACTACCCTCCGACGACACTCGGCAGACGATTGAAGATTTCAATGGTAAAGGTCGTCATCACTTCTACAAACCAATAAGCGAGAAACATCATTAACCCGATCACAGCAACCAACTTCGGAACGAAAGCTAAGGTCTGCTCCTGGATACTAGTCAAAGCTTGAAGCAAGCTGATGACGATACCGACCAACATCGCGATGAGCAGTATAGGCATCACGACGACGAGTGAGGTTTTCAGCAACTCACGAAACAGCTCGACTGCAAAATCAACATTCATTTCCTAAAAACTGAGCACAATGGAACGCGTAATTAGGTACCATCCATCCACAAGTACAAATAGCAAAATCTTAAAGGGTAAGGATACAATCACCGGCGGCATCATCATCATACCCATTGCCATGAGCACCGTTGCGACGATAAAATCAATCGCTAGAAAAGGCAAAAAAACCATGAATCCCATTTGGAAGGCTGTTCGCAACTCACTAATAACAAATGAAGGAACAACAATCCTGAGCGGCAGATCCTCGACCGCGGTGCTCGACATGTCTGCGATATCGAGAAAGAACTGCACATCTGCAGGCCGAGTTTGCCTCAGCATAAAATCCTTGAGCGGCACAACGGCCCGATCCATTGCTTCCCCACTCGTGATCTCTGCTGCCTGCAAGGGGATATAGGCCTTGTCGTAGATTTCTTCTCCAACTGGCTTCATGATAAAAAAAGTCAGGAATATCGCGATCCCGATAATCACTTGATTCGGGGGAATCGACTGCAGGCCCATCGCATTTTTGACAAAACCAAGCACAATGACTATGCGAACGAAGCTAGTCATCAATAACACAATCGCGGGGGCCAAAGAGAGCAGCGTCATCAGAACCAAAAGTTGGATCGTAGTCGAAACATCATCCTCCCCCCCTTTGCTCCCTAAATTCAGCGAGAGTTCGAAGCCCGGCGCTAAGCTAGGCGCCAACTCACCGGCACTCGCATCGGGCCCGCGGGGAAGCACGGCCCCCGGGACACTCTGGGCATTCAGCGGAAGGCTGGCCCCGATAGAGACGAACAAGCAGACAAGTATCGCAACAAAGTTAGGCATGTACTTAAACTTTCTTCCTTCCTGGACTGGAGCACTGCTCGAGTAGTTGACTAAAGGCTGCGCTCGACACGTTGATATCACTCGCCTCAGACACTGCCTGACTACCGCCACAGTCATCAACCCGAGGAAGTGCACAAAGATACTCTACGCGACCAGGGCAGACGGAAAGCAGTAATCGCTCACCGGCATAGCCGACGACCATCAAGAACTGACGGCCTCCGAGTGGACGCGTTTCCAAAATAGTCAGATTTCCATTTTTCGAACCACCGCCGACCTTCATTTTACGATTAAAAAACCACGCCCCGACCCCTAAGCCTAAAAAAAGCACGAGCGACACCCAGAGGAGCCCAAATGCGCCACTACCAGTCCACCGCTCGGAACCAATAATGTCACCAGCAGAAGCCTGACCTATTAAAAAAAGAGCGATCATTCTTCCAATATCTCTTTAATTTTGAGGCCAAGACGATCTTCAACCAATACCACTTCACCAATCGCGACCGCTTTATCATTAAGATAGAGCAGAACAGGATCATCAATAGACTCATTCATTTGAACAACATCTCCAGATTCAAGCTGGAGCACCTCCCCCATAGTCATCGAACAGGTGCCCACGCGTAGGCTCACTTCCACTGAAACATCTTCAAGAAGACTCAGGTTTCCACTGTCCGCCGAGGATGACTGCTGGTTTGCTTCGGATTCTTCCATAATTTATAAGTCTTTGATTTTATTTGTTAAGGAGAGGGCCAAACGCCCCCCATCGACCCCATAGGTACCACAAAAGAATCCGGTACCCGCCAGGCTCATGCAAGCCGACTCCATCGCTTGATGACGCAGAGGAACGATGGCACCTGGTTTGAGCGCAAGAAACTCCCGCACGGTCATCCGCCCAGCATCAATTTTAACTTCTGGCCGAACAGGCACATTTCCGTAAACTGCCGACCATTGCCCGGCGAGACTGCGCCCGTCTTTTTCCCCACTTGCCAATGACGCTTCAATTCGGCGTACCACCGAATCAATCATGTGCACCGGATAAACCAGACAGCCGCTCCCCTCGATTTCACCAATCTTAAAGCTTAGCTTAGCGTGCAGGACCGCCGTCAGCCGATCACATTGGGTAACATTTTTTACGCTTTTCTCTTGCTGAAATACCTGAGGGTCAAACTCCAGATCCGCTTGCCATGCATTTCGCCAACCTTCCAAGATCTCACAGGAAACTTCATCAAAAAGATCCGCCTCAATCTTAGTTAAGTGCTTCCCTTCCTTCGGGCTGCCTGTACCGCCTCCTAGTAGCACATTCACCGCAGCAAGGGCAACGTTCGTGCTACATCCAAAAAAACCTGCACCGGTTACCGAATCCGCACGAAAAAGGCTTAAATGGAAGCTGTCGTCGATTTCGCCAGCAACTTGACGATATTTTGCCGCAACCAGGCCCTCTAGTTCGAGGCAAACCTCCGCCCTCAAAAACATTGAGAGCCGCGACTCAAGAGCAATAAACATTTCTTTATGTCGCTGCCGGAGCGCTTCCAACACAATTGCGCTGAGTTCACGACAATCCCCTAAAGTATAATCCTCTATTTCGACCCTGTCCTCAGTGCCGAGTCGATGCCCTCCAGCTTTGATCACTGGAGAAAGGCGTGCTCGACCCTTCTTCCGAAGAGAGGCTGTTCTATTTTTTTCTTTCATCGAGAATGTCGGCGACTCCTACTGAATCATAAATTCAGTAAAATAGAGCTGATTGATTAGATCATCATTTAACGCCTGATTTATTCCCTCGACCAGAGACAAACGCAAGCGATTCCGACCGCCCGGAACCTCCAGAGACTGAATACTCTGAGACGATAATATTGTAATGATTGCGTCAAGCACAACCGACTTGTTTAACTTAAGGACTTCCGACACATTCTCGCCTTTACCACGCACCTCAATACTGACCTTTACAAAACGGGTTCCCATGGTTCCCGCCAAGTTAGATACCAATCCATTTAATGCATACGAGTCATCTTGACCTCCAAGCTTCGCTTGCCTCTCGCTACCCTCTTCTTTCGAATGGCTAACCGGTTCACCCGAATCCTCTTTCGAGTGGACCTCCACTCCCATCGCCTCCTGAAGCTGGGGGATTACCACAAATTGAGCAATGACCATCGTCGCTAATGGAATGATCAATAATGCTAAAATAAGAGGCAGCATTGGCGGGCCATCTTTTTTTGGTTCTTTTGATTCGTCGTCAGCCATCAGTATACAAGATTAACGTTTAAGATTGATGATTTCCTGCAGCATTTCATCGGAGACGGTAATCACACGTGAACCCGCCTGAAAAGCTCTTTGCGTGGTGATCATCTGAGAGAATTCAAAAGTTAAGTCTGTATTCGATCCTTCCAGCGCTCCACCTTCGATAAATCCCTGCCCCTGACTGCCGGGCGAATGTGCCTCCACCTCAGCGACCGTCAGTTGGCGACCAAGATCCCATGTTTGTAACCCGATTGGCCCGGCGAGCTGGGCTCCAGAGTAGAGCCCCTGACCATCTGCAGTCAATGAATCTGGATCACTCAATGATTGGAGAAGCACCTTACCTCTATTGTACGAGGAACCATCGTTGAGCGCAATGGTCAAATCTCCGGATGGACCCACTGACCAGGACTGAACCGATAAACGAAATTGATTCGGATCATTCGCGTCCAACGCAGCAATGCTCGGCTGGGTTGCTGCTCCATTCCATACTGCTGCAGCAGACTGAGCATCACCCAATACAGCCTTAGGCTGTGACGTAGGGCTCCACTCGACTCGGAGGCCAGCAGCGCCTACTACGGCTCCAGTTGCGTCAATGCTGACTCCACCATCGTTTTGCAGATAGCGCCTACCATCAGCAACATCCAAAACGGCCCGAGCCTCGGTGCCACCAATA
>CALKBZ010000039.1 GCA_937775295.1 uncultured Opitutales bacterium | reverse complement strand
CTTACCATGCACTTTACGATAATGATGATAACGATTCGCAAACGTCGACTGCAACCACTTCATCCCATACACCAGATTCCCCTCAGGCGTGCGGATCACCAGATGAAAATGGTTCGTCATCACACAATAACCTTCCAACACCCAACCGCACTTCTCACACGCCTCAAACAAACAGCTCTCAAACGCTAAGTGCGCACCCTCATTGATAAACAAATCCTGACGGTAGTTCCCACGATTGATCACGTGATACACCCCATTCGCTTTCTCGATTCGTAAACTTCGGGCCATATCAAAAGACATAGCCTAAACACGCGCCACATGTCAATTATAAGAATAACGGAATGACCCCTTTTTAGCTGACCCCTTTTTAGCTGGTCGAGCAGCATCGACAGCAATGGGCGCGAGAGCTGTATAAGAATCCCGCGCGACTGCGCCGCTAGGCCTTCTCCCAAATAAGCGTAATATCAGCGTGACGGAGGTCTGCCGGAGATGGCGAAGCAATAAGCGGTAAAAAAAATCTGAAACATCTAAAGCACCGGCAGTTCCGACACTGTCAGCCTACGCGGCACAAACGCGCACTCTGGTGATCAGCATTTTTACCGTTTGAAATTCACAATCGTGGAATAACGCGGCTGGGCCGCGAGTGAGAGCACGGCTTTGCCGAGTGACCGCGTGGCGAGTCCGGCGATTCACAGCGTGAGTTCGACCTCGAAGGCGAGCAGTGTGATGTCGTCCTGCTGATCGGATGAGCCGGTGAAGTGGGCCACTTGCTCGAAAATAAGATCTAGGCTCTTGGCCAGCGCATGGGGCGCGCTGGCCTCGACGCTGCGCGCGATCCGGTCGAGCCCGAACTCAAGACCGGCTGGATTACTGGCTTCGATGATACCATCGGTGAATGTATAGACGCGGTCGCCGGAGTGCAGCGGCACTAGCACGGTTTCGGCGGCGTGGCCGCCGGGGAGGCCCATGACCATGGCATTGGGCAACTTAAGAACCTCGGCCTGGCCGCTCTTCGCACGGAGAATGAGCAGGTGGGGATGCCCGCAATGGGACACATGCAACTGGCGGCTGCCATCCGGCTGAACTGGTCCGAAGTGTCCGGTCAGACCAGTCACGAATCCATTCCTGAGGTGCGCACTGATCTGCTCGTTGACGGCATCGAGCAGTGCTTGTGGCGAACCGTTGTAGCTGAGGCCGACCTGCGCGGTGATGTATTTGAGCAGCACGGTGTAGAAAGCGGCTTGCACACCGTGGCCACAGACATCGCCGACAAAGAAGAGCAGCGCATTGTCCGGATTGCGGGGGAAGTTGATAATGTCGCCGCCGACCGCAACCATGGGCTTCCAGATGTAAGCGAGCTCCACGCCCGCGACTTCGGGGATGCGCCCGGGGATCATGACCTGCTGGACTTTCTCGGCACTGGCGTAGTCGGCTAGCATGGTTTCGTTGGCCTCGCGTAGTTTCTCCTTAATCAGGTGTTCTTCAGTCACGTCGCGGGAAATACCGAGAATACCGATGGCGACGCCGGATTCCAACAGGAGCGGGACCTTGGATTCGGACGCCCAAGAGATGTGGCCATCCTGCCAGGTTTCCTCGACGATGTGATTCACGACGGGCTCATAACTGCGGAGTATTTCCTGCTCCTCATCGTGAAAAGACTGTGCGTTCTGATGATCGAAAAAGTCAAAATCGGTCATGCCTTCGATTTCACTGCGCTGCTTGAGTCCGTGGATCCGTGCGAGCGCATCGCTGGCAAAGATGAAGCGCCCCTGGGTGTCTTTAATATAGATCCGGTCGGCAGTCTGCTCCAACAGTGTTTCAAACAAGCGCTTGAACGAGCTACGAATCAAGGTCGCGCTCGCCTTAAAAGCATCGGGGTCTGAGTGTGATTGCATGTGTATCGAGTGATTCAGTAAGGAGAACAGATTAGCAGAAATAGAGGGAAATACCACACTCGAAGCAATTTACTCAGACTTTTTTCCAGAGGTTGCCTTAGAAGCTGTTCCCAGTCATGGCGAAGCTTCCACACTGCGAATGGACAGGAGTGGCCATCCTCCTAACTTTGATGCGGACGCCAGCGTAGAACGCGGCAGGCAGGGAAGACCACAGGCAAGAATGCCAGTTTCACACGACTCCACTGCTCACTCTCACTCCTCACCATCACTCTAAGGCTAAATGGGGTCATTCCGTTATTCTTATAATCAGTCCCTGATAAGCCTCAGCTCCATCGCCACCCGCTTCATAAAACTTGCCCACGGGCAACAAATAGGGTCAAACGCAAATTATAAATATTTTCTTTCCATTTAACACTAGGCGAGAAAACGGGGTCGAATGCAAAATATAAAGATTCAACTAAGAAATGAAACCGACCCCAAAAACCCTCCAAGTCTTTCTGCTTGAAGGGACGCCGGCCGGCATTCAAATCGCCGAATTAAATTAAAATTAAAAATGTATCAAATAAACCCCATCACCAACGAACTAATTGAACTGCGCGCTAAGCGCTTTAGCGAGCTGGGCTTCAAAGAGCGCGAGCACTTACAGGAGTGGGAGCCTCGAAGGGGTCGAACGCAAAATATAAAGATTTAGGATATGTCAAACGAACTCATTTTCTACAAAACGCCGGATGGCGAGCAACGGATCGAAGTGGTCTATCAGGATGAGAATTTCTGGGTGTCGCAAGGTGCGCTTGCGGAGTTATTTGGTGTTAAGCGCCCTGCCATCACGAAGCATCTCGGTAACATCTTCAGCACAGGAGAACTGATGAAGGCAGAGGTGTGTTCCATTTTGGAACATACCACTCAACACGGAGCCATTGCAGGAAAAACCCAATCTCAGAAGGTCAAATTCTACAGCCTCGATGCCATCATCGCCGTCGGCTATCGGGTGAACAGTTCTCAGGCCACCCAGTTCCGGATCTGGGCGACAAAGACCTTGAAGGAATTTGTGACGAAAGGCTTCGTGATGGATGACGAACGACTCAAGCAGGGCAAATCGTTCGGTCAGGATTATTTCGATGAGTTGCTGGAGCGCATCCGCCAGATCCGCGCTAGTGAGCGTCGCTTCTAGCAGAAAATCACCGACATCTACGCCCTTTCGACCGACTACGACAAAAACGCCCCCATCACACGCGACTTTTTTGCCACCGTGCAAAACAAGCTGCATTGGGCGATTACTGGAAGGACTGCCGCCGAGACGATCCACAAGTTGGCCGATTCCAAGCAGCCACAGATGGGACTCGCAACCTGGAAAGGCGGCCCGAAAAAGGCAAAGTGTTGAAGTCGGATGTGTCCGTCGCAAAGGGAGAGAAAAGGGGGTAATGTCGTTATCTTTGCAATTTCCACTATTTAGTAATCGATCAAACTATCAAAATAGCTCCCCTCTCTGAGGACAAACGGACTCGACCAGCAGAGTGCTGCCGGATCCTGTGTAACCGCCTTAGTCAACTATGACACAAAGCGGCTTTCCTTTTTTCAAGAGATGCCCTATTCTATTTCCATCGTTCTTTAAAACTGTAAATGGAAAAGTGGTTAGATGTTTATTTTAAACATTCGCCCCTTACTTAGTCCCAGCTTTCTTAGTCGGGAATTACAATCAAGAGTCTTTCAATCCAAAATTCCTCCTCCAGGTGCCTGATTGGAAGACCGACCGATGTAAGCAAATTTTCAACTCGAAGGCATAAATTCTCTATGAAGTCTCAATCAATCATTCTATCAGTAATCAGTCTACTCCTATTGACAGTCCTGATTTTGTATCTCATCTCAAAACCAAATCATTTTGAACAAGAACAATCGGCCGACTACGATCAAAACACATCTTTAACCAATCAGCCTAATAGCTGCACCGAGACTTTAAGTGTTTCAGCAGATGCTTCCACGAGCCCAAAGACCGCTCATGTCTCCTCTAAGCATTTAGCTTCTGAAAAAGTCCAGCCATACTGCTCTAGCTGCCAAACCCATCAGCCCAAAAACAGTGCCCAGCTATTAACAAATTCAAAGGTTAAAAAGCTTCTAAGTCGAAATCCTGACACCCTCACCCACCAAGCTCTCGCGGATGGAACCGAATTTATTGATCTCAATAATACCTTCTCTCACCTCAGTGCAGCCCATACAAAGCCTGATGGCACGGTATCCATCCACTGCAGTACTAGTGCGCAAGAGCTCAGTAATGCCGCAGCTGCAGCACCAAGAACTAAGCAAGCCGTAAAGTGAAACTACTCCCCCAGCTTTTTATAAGCACTCTCTGCTTAGTTCAGCTACAAGCACAAAGTCCCGCCCAGTTCGTATTTATCACGAATGATCCTGTTGGGGGCGGCTTTAATGACAATACGGCAGCATCCACACTGTCTGCACAAGCTCTGGGTAACAACCCTGGACCGACCGTAGGGGAACTTCGCCGTAACGTTCTCGAAGCAGCGGGAGCCCGCTGGTCTCAGTTTCTCAACAGTCAGGTCCCCATCCTTGTCGACGTTGACTTTGATGACCTTGGGGGCTCAAGTGGTGGCGGGATTGCCCTTGCTGGCGCCAGTGCCACTTCCTATGTGAGGAACTTCGCCAACGCACCCCGAACGGGTATTTATTACCCCCTTGCTCTTGCTAACAGCCTAGCAGATACAGATCTTAGACCTGACCTCTCTGATATTAATATTACGGTTAATTCCAATGCCGAACTCAATGGTAATGGCGGACTTTCTTGGTATTATGGACTAGACGGAAACACCCCCTTTAACTTTATTAATTTCTCAGACGTCATTGCGCATGAACTCGGCCACGGCCTTGGTTTTGCATCCTTCGCTAATGTGCAAACTGGAGCTTTCGCCTTCAGTGAGCCAGACGTTTTCTCGACCCTTATCTACGACAGCGAAGTCTTGCTCTCATGGGAAAGCATGAACAACAGCGCACGAGTCACCTCTGCCACTAATGACCCCTCCCTCGTGTGGCTTGGAGCCTATTCCAACACCGCAGCAGATGGAGTTAATGACTACATCACCAGTGGAAAACAGAACGTTATAATCGCTGGAACGTCTTTTCTCGCACAACAAGCAGACTTTAGCAGCAGTATTTCAGGCGATGGCTTCACCGGAGAGCTCGTCCTCGTCAATGACGGAGTCAACATCACCTCAGATGCTGCCGAAGTCATTATCAACACCGCAGAACTCTTTGGAAAGATCGCACTCGTTGACCGTGGCCTCGTCAACTTCGACCTCAAAGTCAGCCGTGCTCAAGACGCGGGGGCACTTGCTGTTGTTATTGCTAACAATGTTGGTGGTGATGCTCTTATAAATCCTAGCGGTGAATCTACAAACCCGATCCCGGTCATCTTTGTGAGCGAAAATAGCGGAAATAAGATTAAAGCACTAATTAGCAGTGGCAACCCCGTGAACGTCACTCTCTTCACCTCATTTCTCATAGTCGAGGAAGGCGGGTCTGCGACCGAATTTCAAACAAAAATCCGCCTCCACGCTCCCGCCACTCTTGCGCCAGGCTCCTCAGTCTCGCACTGGTCAGCAGACGCCTCTCCCAACCTCCTGATGGAACCTAGCATCAACTCTGGGCTCAACGAAAATCTCGACCTCAGCCCCCTTCTCATGAAAGACATTGGCTGGAGCACACGAGACATAGCCATTCCCCACCTCAGCTATGAAATCTGGCTTAATGACTACGGCGTCAATCTCACAGACTCTAATGCTGCCGCTTCTGATGACTTAGACAATGATGGCATCCTCAATCTCCTTGAGTACCATCAAAATCTCAACCCTCTTCAAGCAAGCCCCAGCAGCCTCTCTTTTGACAACAACACCTTAAGCCTACGCCGCTACCTCCTCCCAAACGATCTAGAGCAAAGTTATCAAACATCGACTAACCTTAGCAAGTGGGAAGCCTTCAATTCAACAGAAAATATCACCGTCATAGATGCACAAACTCAAGAAGTCTCCTTGCCTATTAGTACGGATGACAAAAAACGCTTCTATCGATACCGTGTAGAAATTCCTGAATGATGCTTATTCGCGACAAATGGTGCGCAAGAAGCGCAGCCGAGCATGCATTGGTTCAACCCAAGGACATAGGTAACAGATAGCACAAGGACATAGGGCAAAAATAAGGGGGTAAACGTTTAGATTAAATATGCCGGCCTAAGAAAAAAAGGGGGCATGTCGTTATCTTTGCAATCACCACTATTTAGTTAGTGATTAAATCTATCAAAACAGCTCCGCTCTCTTAGGACAAACGGACTCGACCAGAGCCAGAGATGGGGTCAGTCCAGGCATTCTAACAAAAATCGATTGTAGGCCAGTTTCGTATATTCATGTTGTGTGAGTATGGCTCGAACGATAAGAAGGCTAAATGGGGTCATTCCGTTATTCTTATAATTAGTCCCAGAAGGCTAAATGGGGTCATTCCGTTATTCTTATAATTGAAGGCTAAATGGGGTCATTCCGTTATTCTTATAATTAGTCCCTGATAAGCCTCAGCCCCATCGCCACCCGCTTCATAAAACTTGCCCACGTTCTGGCTCACAGCCTGAGGAATCCCCATGTTCAGCCTCTCGGTAATCCACACATTCGTCGCACTAGTATACCGCTTCATTACAGCCGCCAGCATTACCTTCCATTCTGCAGACTTTAGATCTTCACGGATCGCAGTTGCATCCTTACCGAGCTGCGCAAGCCCACGCTCCAGATACAACTCCCACTTCAATTCATTCGCCTCACGTAAATCCTTACCATCGTAATGCTCCTTCGACAAATCAAGCAACTCCCCATCCTCCGCCTCGCCCTTGAGTCGCTCTGCCTCTGCGCTCAATAAACCCTTCTTAAAATCCTTGCTCCCAATCGCCCACCCGCGGCACATCCGATCAAACAACAGCTCTTTCTGCGCGCCCGAGTCGGCCGCCAACCACGCCAAATACTCACGGTATTTCTTACGCCCGGCAGTGGTATCCGACAAACCACCAGTAGCCTCCAAACATCCACTCAAATCCATAAACCCAGGACGCTTCGCCGGATGCTGCAAATACCAATAGCTCGACCAACGATACTCACGAAGCCCCGCAACATCCATCATCCCTGCCCGCACCGGATTCAAATGCACATAGTGCAGCAACGCACCCAGATAACTCTCCTCCTCCACGATCAAACTCTTATAGCGCCCCTGACGAAGCGCATGGCGCGTAGATGGCGCAGCCCGCCTTGCGGGTGAGTCAAGAGGGGTGCCCACTGGGCGGCTTGACGAGCAAACAACTTACCATGCACTTTACGATAATGATGATAACGATTCGCAAACGTCGACTGCAACCACTTCATCCCATACACCAGATTCCCCTCAGGCGTGCGGATCACCAGATGAAAATGGTTCGTCATCACACAATAACCTTCCAACACCCAACCGCACTTCTCACACGCCTCAAACAAACAGCTCTCAAACGCTAAGTGCGCACCCTCATTGATAAACAAATCCTGACGGTAGTTCCCACGATTGATCACGTGATACACCCCATTCGCTTTCTCGAATCGTAAACTTCGGGCCATATCAAAAGACATAGCCTAAACACGCGGCACATGTAAATTATAAGAATAACGGAATGACCCCTTTTTAGCTATTCGCCCTACTGCGCAGGCGACCACGCAGCACCGAAACGCCCGCTCAAACATCAAGCTCTAGCTGATCCGCACCATTCAAACTCCAAGCCTCTATGCCGTAACGGCGCAAAGCAGCCGCCAGCTGCGCAGTCGCCCCATGCACCGTATACACCAAATTCGGCTTCACTTGATCAACAAAATTGAGCAGATCAGGATAATCAGCATGATCGGATAGCGGTAGTACTGTATCAGTTTGATAACGAAAGCGACTCCTCGCATCGAGGCCCCAGCCACTGATCATTGCCAAGCGATGGGGCCCCTGCGGCAACTGCTTACGCACCGCTGGCGGCATGACGACGACTGTCCCCGCCATATTTAGAAAATCAAGAGGTCGTGTATCTGGCATGGGGCAGCCATGCTGCTGGTATACAACATTCAGCGCACGAATCGTCTGATGCGCCATCAGCGGAAAATTATGCGGTTGCAAGTGCTTCAATACCTCCTGCGCCTTGCCGAGGGAATAAGCCAATAACACTGGCACCTCGTTGGCACGCAACGCTGTATGGCAAAAATCACTTAGTTGTGCCTGTAATTCGGCTGTTGAGGGAAACACACACTCAGGTCGCCCAAAAGTGGACTCCATCACGAGCGTATCGGCCTGCGGTATTTCGATCTGCTCTGCTGACAGACTGGCACGCATTTTAAAGTCCCCCGTATACAGCAACGACGCACCGTTTGGCGCCTCCACCCTGACCATCGCGGAGCCAAGAACATGCCCTGCAGGGAAAAGTTGTATCCGCAGGGGGCCATGTTGGTAGACCTCCCCGTAGTGTAAAGCGATTCCACGACTAGCGACCGCAGCTCCCATGCGCACACGCATACAATCAATAGTCGCAGGCGTTGCGAGAAAGGAGCGATGCCGTGCAGTATGGTCACTGTGAGCATGCGAAACCACCGCGAAGTCCTTGGCACGCCGAGCATCCATCCACAAGTCACCATACGGCAAATAAAATCCACCACGCTCAACGACGGTCAACACAGGCTGCCCGCAGATTGGCGTACGCCCCCAACGCATGGTTGTCCTCGGCACAGTCGACACACCCACTGCCAGCATATACCCCACTGAGTCATAGCGACGTTGAATCTGCATGGCACGCATTTTTGTGCGCTCCTCATGAAATGTATCACGCTTACCATTAGAATGTAAGGACTGTGGCGTGTTGTAAACTTGCTATGGACGCACCCGCATCTTCAGAGGTCGCTATCGTCCCAAACCGACGAGACGCACCCCCTCTAGACAACCAAGGAGCAAGAGCCCCAAAGACGGCCCCGATACGATCGGTGGAACTTACAGGATTAGGATAAATCATTACATTCGACAGATCGCCACATATACACAGAGCTTACACACTGAGTTAGAAAATCGATCTAGCCCAGTGCGCCCCTCGGGGAACTAAAAAGGGAGCATTCCGTGCCTTTATACATATTTTTCCCCTGGTCATTATTTGATTCTTCCTAAAAAGCTCTGACATATCGACTGGAGGCACGAAAAAAGAGGGTTAAAGGTAGAAAATAGAATCCAACATTGAACTCCTTCTCACACAAGGTCTAAGCATGAGCCCCCCACCCTACTCAGGTCACGAACACCCTCAGGCAGGACACTTAAATAATTCGATTTCCTACGTTTGACCTCTGCTGTAATCCACCCCCCTGCTGTAATCCGCTTCTCGATTTAATAAGGCTCATTATCGAAACCTATTGCTTGCAAGTCGAGGAACAGGATTCCTTCTGGATGGTCCATGAGCATGACCCTGTTGAGCTCTACGACTTCCGACAAAATTTGGGATTTACCGTACAGACATATACACCGCAGACGAATACCGAATATTTATGGGCAAAATATAGATTACCAATGAAGCTAAAAAGTTAAGCTTACAGGTGAAACAGGGTAGCATCCTAAAACGCTACCCTGTTATATAAAACGCTACCCTGTTATATAAAATGCTACCCTTAGCTTAGCTCATTTCAGCTGTCAAATCGGCACCCATTGCTGCTGACAAATCGGCCCCCATTGCTGCTCCCGCATGTTTGAGCACACGAGCTTCCCAATCGTCGAAATCGTCACTATAATCGATATCAGCATCGACTCGATCCATAAACGGCTTAGCTCCAAGTACCTTCAAACGCTCATCTAAATCACGAGCAAAACCATTAAATTCATCATAACCGCTATCACCCAGCCCAAAGACTGCGTAATGCATACAGCTTAAATCTAAGGCCGCAAACTCAAGTTCAGACCAAAACTCGTCGGCATCATTAGGTGGCTCACCCTCACCCCAAGTAGAAACAATAAACACGGCGCACTCAGTCTTTGTGAGATCACTTGGACTCACCTTACCCATGTCAACCAGTGAGGCTTCCAATCCGGACGCCACAAATTCATCGACCACTGAGGTTGCCAAGGACTCGGCATTACCAGTCATCGTGGCGAAGTATACATTCATAGTCATATTTTTTTCCTTTCTGATATATTAAAACTTAATCGTAGAGTAAAATTCTGTTTCAGATCGCTCATTCAGCCAGACTCGCACCGAAAATAAAATCTGATCGCCAGCACCAATCATATAGATGGTCAGCCGCCCTTGTTCATACATCACAGCGGTGCGCAACACCATGTCCAGATATACATAGAGTACCGCAGCGTTACCTATGCATTTTAAAAACACACTCGCTCCATCCAGCTGCTGAATTAAATCGTTTTGAATTGAGCAGATTCCAATAGAGTAAATCGTAAATTCAAATTCTATGGAATCCTCCGCCAATTGATTAAACAGCGCCATGCAGTCTAAACCACAGATACCTAGATCAATTGCAGCTGCTGGGCATACTACCATGCGCTCCGAGGTTGAATCCGGTGGAGGTTTAAAGCTTGATGTCCCGGGGATCGGCAATACCCCTGCCCGGTCGTGGGCGAAAAAGCCATTGGTTGAATCAATTCGCAAGGTACTGCTAGATGCTTCGATAAGATGTAAACCATCAGGTGCCCGGCAGCAATGGCAGCGCTGCAACACACGCTTCAAATGGTAAGAATTAGGGATATGCCCGTTTACGTTCGTCTCGAATCGATGGCTCGGAGTGCATGCAGCAAAACCTTCGACTCGTCTGTCGATTCCATCAACAGCTTTGCATCCCTTATCTGTCATAATTTAAATTCTATATAATTAATGCGAACACGGATAATATATAGAAAAACAGAAGATTTAATCTACCCCTTAACGGAGTAAAATAAGCACAATAAACAAATTAAGACAAAAAAGATGACATGGGAGGAGTTGCAGGCGGTGAGGAATCACCAACACTGCCACTCTAACTATGTCATCTATCTTGGAGACTCAGCGTTAGTCCGCCTGGCAGCGCAGGGAAAAAACCAGAACCGCTTAATATCGCGTCTCATACGTGACATTAACCTTAAACGTTTGCCCCCGGTCTTCTCCCTGCCCCCATTCTTCTCTCGAAATCTTTGGCTGTCCTGTCTTTTCGACGCGGTATTTTATGTAGGTGTCCTGTCTTTGATGCCTCCATCGTATCGGCTATTCGGATGGACTGTTTATTTGACCGCCAGCGCTGAAACTTAAGGCACTATCAACGAATGCCTTAAGGTAGTTAATTGCCATGTCATCTTGGCGGATACCAATAAAGATTTGCTTAGCAAGGCCTGTTTTACCGAGACGAACTGCCGAGATCGGGTAAGTGACAGCATATTCTTCGACCAGCCAACGCGGTAAGGCTGCGATTCCTCGGCCACAGGCGACCAACTGAAGCATCATTTCAGTGGTTTCGACTACTTTTTGTTTTCGAATGCTCATACCGGCAGGATTGAGGAAATGATTATAAATGTCTAAACGATTGGCTGAAACCGGATAAGTAAAAAGGACTTCATCGCCTAATTGCCTGGGGATAATGTATTCCTCTGCTTTAAGCGGGTGCTCATTGCCGACCACAAGGACTTGTTCGTAGTCAAACACCGACTCAAAATGTAAACCTTCTTCGTGGCAAGGATCGGGTGTAACGAGCAAATCAATCTCGTGATTTTGCAGCGCGCGTAAGCCGCTAAACTGGAAAGCTTGTTTGACATCTAAATCGACTAATGGCCAGTCGTGTAAATAGGATGCGGTAATTTTTTGGAGCCACCGGTAACATGGATGGCATTCCATCCCAATTCGCAGGGTGCCACACTCCCCTTTCGCGAATTGTTGCAAGCGCTCTTCGGTACGCATCATTTGCGGAATCAATCGATCCGCAGTCTCCAACAGGTGCATGCCAGCCTGGGTCAATTTGAGTTGTCGCCCGACTCGATCCCACAACTTGACGTCTAATATGTTTTCTAGCTTTCGCATACTATGACTCAAAGCGGATTGCGTCAGATGCAAGGCCTCAGCTGCGGCAGTCATGCTTCCTTTTTGATCCACCGCTCGGATAATTTCTAAATGAATGCGCTCTAAGTACATAATGGAATACTATTTGTAGAAAACGAAAGCCCCCAACATACGCAAACCTGTAAGCAACAAGACCACTGCAAAAACCTTCTTTAAATGAATCGCATTTAGTTTGTCGGCAATAAACGAACCAATGGGGGCAAACAGGACGGTTAACGGCACAATACACAGGAATCCTCCTAAATTGACTAAGCCATAGGTACCGATCGGAGCATCCACAGGGGTGGTGCCGAATAGCAACAGAGTCAGCGCGCTTGGTAGCGCTATCAGTAAACCAATGGCGGCGGCAGTACCGACTGCTTTATGGGCCGGATAGTTGCATAAGGTCAGTAATGGAACCGAGAGAGTGCCGCCACCAATACCGACCATAGCACTTAAAAACCCAATAATTGAACCCATCAAGCGTTGCCCTATTCTCCCCGGCAAATGCTTGAAAACTGCAGACTTTTGAGTGCGAAAGAGCATATTTACTGCGGACAAAGTAGCAATCGCACCAAATAGACCAGTGAGCCAAAAACCTTCAACCCGAGTCACGGTAAAGCTCCCTAATAAAACACCAAAAAAAACAAAACCGCCCCAGCGCCGTAACAAGCCAAAGTCGACATTCCCCTTTTGGTGATGGGAGTAGATCGAACTAATGGACGTTGGGATAATGGTCGCTAGTGAGGTCGCAGTGGCGACGAGCATTGCAGAACTTGAAGAAACCCCGAAGCCTTGGAACAAAAAAAAGAGCACTGGGACGATGACAATGCCCCCACCGACCCCTAGCAAGCCGGCTAATACCCCAGCAAAGACGCCTGTGAGCGCAAGCGATCCAATGGTCGGTAGATGCTCTGTGATTAATTCGATGATGCCCATAAGAAATGCTATAGCCTAGCGAACGATCAAGCCAAAAGCTCTTTTCTGACGATCTCGGCACCTGCATTTAGAGCCCGGAGTTTTCCTATCGCTAAATCACGCGATAAGGGTGCCATGCCGCAATTGGTGCAGGGATAAAGCTTGTCTGCATCGACATATTTGAGGGCATTCCGCAGTGTTGTGGCGACTTCCTCTGGCGTTTCTACGGTGTCAGTCGCAACGTCGATTGCCCCCACCATGATTTTTTTGCCACGCACGAGATCAAGTACTTCAAATGGCACTCGAGATCCATGGCACTCGAGTGAGATGATATCGATGTTGGATTGTTGCAACCGCGGGAAAAGCAGGTCGTATTGGCGCCATTCTGTGCCGAGTGTTTTTTTCCATTCCGTGTTGGCCTTGATGCCATAGCCGTAGCAAACGTGTACAGCCGTCTCACATTGCAGGCCTTCGATCGCTCTTTCCAAGCAATCGACGCCCCAATCATTCGCTTCATCGATAAAAACATTGAAGGCCGGCTCATCAAACTGGATAATATCAATTCCAATTGCCTCTAATTCTTTAGCCTCTTGATTCAGGATTTTAGCAAATTCCCAAGCCAGCTCCTGCTTGCTTTTGTAGTGCGCATCATAGAGCGTATCGACCATGGTCATGGGACCAGGTAAAGCCCATTTTATAGGTTGATCGGTCTGCGCCCGCAAAAATTTGGCGTCTTCGACAAAGACTGGATGGGGTCTGCTTACAGCTCCAACTACTGTCGGAACGCTAGCATCGTAGCGATTGCGAATTTTTATCGTTTTGCGCTTCTCTAAATCAACTCCATCCAAATGCTCGATAAAAGTGGTCACAAAGTGCTGCCGAGTCTGCTCGCCATCACTGACGATATCAATGCCAGCCTGTCGTTGCTCTTGCAAGGTAACGCGGAGTGCATCTTGTTTGCCCTTAATCAGTTCTTCGCCTGCTAGTTTCCAGGGGGACCATAGCTTCTTTGTTTCAGCCAGCCAAGACGGTTTGGGCAGACTGCCTGCAGTGGAAGTGGGTAATAATATTTTCATAAATATGAGTGTGGATTTATTAAGATTTAGGAATGAGCAGTTTGTAGCCACTGATCCAGTCGTGCTTGGTACGGTTTAATGAAGTGCTTCTCTGCGAACTGCCCCTGACTGATCGCTAACTGGCTACGCTCAGCACGATCGTAAAAAATTTGAGTCAGAGAGTAATCGGTATGCTTTAAATTAGGTTGGTAGTAAGTACCTGCAGAGGTATTGGCATTGTAAATCTCAGGACGGTATATTTTTTGAAAGGTTTCCATGGTACTAATCGTACTGATCAATTCAATATTTGAGTAGTCATTCAAAAGATCTCCAAAAAAATAAAATGCGAGCGGGGCCGCCGTATTTAGGGGCATGAAATAGCGCACTTGCAGGCCCATTTTGTTAAAATACCTTTCGGTTAATGAAGACTTGTTGGTCGTATACTCTAAGCCGAGTACCGGGTGTTTATTGGCCGTGGCAGAATATGCTTGGTTATTGGAAACACTGAGACAAATTACTGGTAATTTTTTGAAATTTGCTCGGTAGGTCGCTGAATGTACCATATCTTGAAACAGCTTCCCGTGGAGATCACCAAAGTCATGAGGGATACTAAATGTACCCTTTCCTTTGTTGTGCTCAGGTAAGCGCACACTGAAATCATAATCACGCACATAGGAAGAAAAGTTATTTCCTACGATTCCCTCTGTTCGTTTATTGCTTTTGCGATCAATAATATCCGCCTTGAGTATTTCAACCGATGGGAAACTTTCCCTATCCCCGTCAAGTTCGATCGCGACAGAAATAATCTCTAAATCAAGCGAGTAGCGATCGCCCTCAGCATTGTCCCAATAAGCCAAATCATTTAAGCGACTGTCCATCATTTTCAAAGTATTGCGCAGATTTTCTTGCCGAGAGTCACCTCTTGCTAAATTAGCAAAATTGGTTGTAATTCGGGTATTGTCTGAGGGACAATAATCTTCATCAAACGGAATTCTGCTAATCGTGTAGCTGAATTCGCGGTTCTGTGTTGCTGAGTATTCAGTCTTATAAAAAGTATCGAGTAATGTATTCATAATAATTTTGAAGTGCGGCGGCACTTGGCTGTGACTGCTAACTGAACTCATTAAGCTATAAACGTGCTCAGTGGTGACACTATAACAGAAATCATTGATGAATAAAAATGATACTTCCTCATCTATCCATGAGTATTGCTCACATATCATTCGCAAACCTCTACCGTATGTGGGTATGATTCGAGGACATGGGTAACCACTCTTCTACGAGGACATGGGTAACCACTCTTCTACGGGACATGGGTAACCACTCATCTACGGGACATCGGTAACACTTTAACTCGGCAATTATGTCATGCAAGAAAACCGCACCGATGAGCGGCAAAGAAGATTTGTAACCTTAGCACAGACAGGCCGCTTCACAGTGGCAAAGTTGTGCGCTGATTTTGGGATCAGTCGTAAGACGGGTTACAAGTATTTAAAGCGAAGCCAAAAGTGGGCATGCCATTACCTCTGTGGTTAGCAATCGCGTGGAGCGAAGCTCTTTACACGACGCGTCACAGTTCAGACTTCTTGCAGCTAGCGCCCCACTTCAAAAAAGTCGCCGCCCTTCAGCTTCGCGTCATCCGTATTCCAGACCACTTTTTTTATCCTTTCGCCCCATCAACGCGATATGCTTGGAGCATTGACTGTAGGCCTCTTCCACGTCCACGACGATCCATCGCTCTGCCAGCGGATCCTCACAACCTTCTAAATCATCTACAATTTCAGCCCGGCCGTCAATATGTAGACCCACCGTGGAACCATGAAAATCCACCATTAAAATCCCGACATGCGGATACTCCGCGATATTGCCTAAACTCGCATATACCCCATCGCCCCGATATTCCGAATAAGCGAAGCGCTGCGCATCAATGATTTTCACAAATCCAGGCGGGCCCAAACGAATGGAATTGTCGCAATTCCCATCATTATCTGAGGTCGCGATGCAAAGCATGTCCATTTGAGACACAAACTCGATCATCCGCGGGTTCAGATGATCGATCATCTGGTTTTTATAGAAATCCCCGGCACGAATCGATGTTCCGTAGCCTTGTTGTAGCGCTGATTCTAAACTCATTTTTTAGATAGGTAATCAATGGGCAAAGGCGTGTATACCGCCTCAGGCATTCGTCAATTGCACTCTACAACCGACCTGCAAATCGCTTCTAGCCGCAGCAATCCGAGCCCCTCCGCCTCGAGCGAAGCTCTTTATCAGCCACAGGTCCGCAGGTTTTAATAGAATCCACAAAAATACGTGCGGCATCCAAGCAAACGCTCCCTGCAGAAAAGAATCAATACAGCCCACCCTGTTTCTCTGTAAATTAAAACAATACTTGCCATCTATCAAAATAGTTACTTTGAATACTCAAAATAAATAAACGAAAGCATCAAAAATGAATCACAACACCAAATACAGCGCCATCGCACTCACCTGCTTGGCAACCACACTCACCGCAGCTGACACAGCGCTCGCACGACCCATGCCTGCCGAGCAGCAAGAGTCGCACTCACATGACGACACCGTCTATCAGCTCGACGATTTCGTGGTCGTCTCAACTGCGACCCGCACAGAACGCCTGCTCAAAGATGTGCCGATCAAAACGGAACTCCTCGGCGGCGACGATTTCGAAATGGCAGGTAAATACGACCTCGGGCAAGCCATTGAGCTACTCAATGGAGCACGCACAGAAAACAACTGCCAGAACTGTGGCACCACTGAAATTCAGCTACTTGGGCTACCTGGTAAATACAATCAAATCCTGATTGACGGGCAGCCACTCTTTACTGGAGCTGCGGCTGTATATGGCGTCGACCAAGTGCCCACGATCTTCATTGAACGGATCGAAGTCGTTAAAGGCGGCGGCTCTGCGCTCTATGGCCCGGGCGCAGTTGCGGGCGTCATCAACTTGATTCCCGAAGAGCCTTTCCACACACACACGCACACGTCCTTCGACTATTTTGATATCGACGGCAGCGACTCTTACACCACTCAATTCGCGAGTTACTATACGCCAGACGATAGCGCATTTAAGTTCAGCGTATATGGACAATATGCGGACCAAGACTCCTACGATGCAGACGGGGATGGCTTTACAGAATTGGTCGAGCGAGAGAATTCGGTGATCGGCACTTACGTCTGGTATGACATCACTGAAAAGACACGTTTACGCTTCAACTACCAATATATTGGCGAACAGCGGCGCGGCGGCGACCAGCTTAACAAGGAAGAATACGAGTCGGAGCTAGCGGAATCGCTCGATACGGATTACCATTGGTCAACAGTCCGACTAGAACAACATATAACCGATGAATTCGACTTCTCTCTATCCACATCGATGGTCTACTTTGAGCGTGACAGCTACTACGGAGGCAAATTTGGCAATGAACTGCCGAGTAATTACGATCCCAACAACCCCGATGACCCTCGTAATTTCTATGGTGAGTTAAATAGCTTCACTTACTACATCGATGCACAATTCAATTTCGACCTCGGCGACATGTGGGCAGGATCACACATCCTCACATGGGGCATACAATATGAGGACGAGGACATCCAGGAGGATAACGTCAACAACGACGGCGACTTCATCACTGAGATCAACGATAGCCAATTCGACAATTTCGGCCTGTATGTCCAAGATCAGTGGATGATCAACGAGCGACTCGAGCTCGTGCCTGGGCTGCGCTACGACAAAGCCAGCACTCTCGACGATCCAATCGTCTCCCCACGTATCGCAGCACGATACACTGCCACCGATGAGTGGACACTCAGAGCGAACCTATCCAGTGGCTTCCTCGCACCACGCGTATTCGACGAGGACCTCCACATCACCGTCGCGAATGGCGAGCGCCAAGTCATTCAAAACTCGGACGACCTCGAAGAAGAGCGCTCCTACACAGTCGCCGTCGGGTCGGACTTCACCCCTGAAGCAATGGATCGAAAGTTGATTACATCTCTTCAAGTTTATTATACTATTCTCGAAGACTCCTTCGATACCCGTGATGCTGAGCGCGCAGACTCAAGTGGCCGCGATGTGTTCGAGCGTTACAACACAGACGGATCGACAGTTTTCGGAGTGGAGTGGGACGTCGCATGGCAACTACACCAAAACTGGACAATGAATGCAGGCTTCGCCTATAGCCGCGCACGTTTCGATGAAGATGTTGTAGTCTTTGAAGGCAGTGACATCAGCTCTGAAAAATATAACAAGACTCCTGATTGGTCGGGACTGGTTGCGGTCAACTACACCAACGCCGACTTCATCGACTTCTATGCGGCCATGAAATGGACCGGTGAAATGGATGTGCATCGCTCCACCGATGCGGATACCGAAGAGGGAGAAATTCGCACCTCGGACGATTTCTTCGTCATGGATATTGGCGTGAGCAAAGCATTCATCTTGAGAAACGATATGGTGCTCACCCTCCGCGCTGGTGTGAATAACCTATTTGACGAGTATCAAGATGATTTTGATACAGGAGCGAATCGCGACGTCGGCTACGTATATGGTCCACGCATGCCACGCACCTACACACTCGGTGCCAAGTTAGACTTCTAAAGATTCGATGACGCGTCTTGGTCTAATTTGGAGCCTGGTGCTGTCCGTCGCCTTGGCGGGCAGCATCAAAGCCAACGAAAACGCAGCGCCTCGACTGCTACCGAGGCCAGATGTCGACGGCCAACTCTACGCAGTCAATGGGTTTAAGCTTAGCAAGTGCAGCTTCGAGGAAGAGACAGAGGTCGTGCTGTTATTCTATTCAGCATCTTGGTGCTTCAACTGTAAGCAGATCGCCAAAACACTCAAGGAGCTCTACCCAAGTATCCGCAAAGACCACCCAGCGATCGAAGTCGTCACCTATAGCATGAACGAAAGTGTCAGCGGGCGCGCCGAGCATTTACGTGGCAGCGATTACCCATGGCCAGCCATCGGCCCAACTGCGTCGAGCAAACGTGCATGGCAGATCGAAATCCCTGGCGGTATCCCCAGATTCCAAGCATTCAAATTGAATGCAACTGGAATGATCGCGATCACCCCAGTGGGCTCTGTAGCCGATGTCCTTCAAGCCGTGATCGCACAACAAAAAATTGAAAAGAAGACCTAGCCGTGACTCACGAAAAGATCTTGCGTGCTGCCTTTCTGAGGCTGAAACAGCCGCTCAACCCAACCTACAAGGTAATAGGACATGCCCCGGATGGCACGAACCCTTCTCAGCCTCGTATGTTCACTTTGCTGCGCCATATTCCATCACTCGCCCCTGAGCTACGGAGGACACGCCGCCAGCACGAAGTCCGCGTTTAGAGTTTAAACACCCCCCCTCTCAGCAACTCCAGCTGATCATCGCCACTGAGGCTCCACGCATCACGGCCGCGGCGGCGCGGCTGCGCAGCCAGCTCCGCAGTCAAACCGTGCACCGTATACACCGTCTTCGGATGCACCGCATCTACAAAGGCCAGCAGTTCGGCATAGTCCGCATGATCCGAGAGCGGCAGCACCGTATCCGTGCGGTAGCGATATTGACTCGCAGCCTAAAGCCCCCACCCGCTAATCATCGTCAGCTAATGCGCCCCTTGCGGCAACCGCTTACGCACCGTTAGCGCCATGATCACCACACAGCCCGTCATATTTGAAGCCCACAGGGGGCCTGTCATTGCCTTTGCAATGACCACTATTTAGTCAGTGATCAAACTATCAAAATAGCTACCATCACAGCGGACATAGGCACACGACCAGGCAGAGTGAACCGGATCTTGGGTAACCGCCTTAGCCGACGATGACACAACAACGGCTTTCTTTTTTTCAGGAGGTGCCCTACTTTGCTCCTGTCGTTGTTTAAAATATAGCGTTGTTAAACGCATCTTGAAGTGTCCCGTCTTGCGGGATAACGTCAATTGCGCCTCCACCGAGGAGAGTCACCACGGTGGTCCAATGATGTGCCGCCTGCACGCAACTGTAGCCACGCACTCTTCCGCATGCATTGATCGTCCCCTAGGCCGATCTTTTTTGTGCCAGCGCGTGCGTGAACCTTCAACCACGCACGACTGCGACACAGAAAGACTCGACGGGGTAGCGTGGCACGCAATGACTACGCGCCATCCAAATGAATAGATTCTGCGCCATCCCTACCAGCGCAATCTCCCATCCACTCTCGCGGTTTAATGGCTTAGTCATTCGATTTTGCGTGAAACAACCTAGGTCACGAAACGCTTTTCGAGTAAAAATAGGGGAAAGTGGTTAAACCGTTGAATTAAATGTATCATATTTTTAACTACTAAAAACACATCTCCGAGCTAAATGGATATTAATTTTTAACGTGTGACCTCATCGCTTCTCCCGTTCAATTATTCTGGCTAAAGTACGGGTCATGCTGCAGCCAGCGAGGGACGAGCGAACGGATTTGATAGCTCCGATTTGCTAGCTCTTAATGGGGTATCCAAGTGTAACAACCTCATGGCCAATATCATCAATTCCAAACATAGATTCACATGAAGTACAGTAGAGCTCAAAAACTAAGAGTTCTTCATCATTATCAGTGCGCCTAGACACTTTACGCCCCACCAGTAAGCCGTTGCATTGTGGGCACTGTTGGGCAGTTGGCTTTGAGCGCAGTTTATGCGGAAAAGATTTGATAAATCGTCCAGCCGATTACTCTGCACTTAATTGATTCATTCTTAGCTGACAGGAGAGTAGAATGGAGCATTTCGTAAATATTTGAATAGATTTCTAATGCACGCTGAAGGCAACTCTGTGGTTAAACATTTAGAATCACGGAATACCCTGCTAATTAGACTTTTAATGCGCGTTTGGCGGCTTTTGACATTTGAATCATTTTCATATGGGCGTCATGCGCGGACTTTAGTGGGTGCTCGAATGGTATCTGTATGCTCAGCAACTCGCTCGCAATTTTGACTTGGATCGTGAGCGTGTTTGAGTCGAGTGTCAGGATCTGAGCCTCGCGGGCCTCAGGCTTCTGGCCGAAGTGCTGCGCGTAAGCGAGCACCGAGTCGGCGTGATCCTCGTTCATGTGCGTGACGATGCGGGCGATTTCCTCGCTGGTGAGTGTAATTTCTGGTGTGCTCATGTTGCTCTAGCTGGCGGTGGTGCTTGTAGTTACGGGTGCAGTGCGGTGGCCTTTGCCGTCAATGCCACGCAAATGGCAGAGTTCGTCCATGTGTTCGCCTGTCACGTCGTAGGCTTGCCCGAAGCCAACGACGAGTCGACCGGAATTCGGGCGCAAACGAATGAGGTGAAAGTCTTTCATATTTTTTAAATGATTCATAATAGCGCCGAATTTTTCAGCAAAGCGCTCCATAGCGTCCTTCCACTCGGCTGATTCGTGTACCACTTCAGCGGCGTTGCAAGCGTAAGTGACTCGTTTCCGTGCGAAGATTTGCTCGCTGGTTTCTTCATCCTCGATCAGGAGCACCGAAGCTTTGCGGGTATTACGCAGGTTTGCAGTGTGGTTAGACAGTTCACTCACATGAATGTAAAAGGCGCGCGATTCTGTCATCACGGCAGGGGCATAGCTGGCTTCTGGAATGCCTTCAATCGATGCGGTGCCGAGTTGGATGGATTGGAATCCTGAGAGCAGAGAGGCGTAGCCCGAGTGCGCGCTTTGTGGTATGTTATTATTGGTTTCTTTCATAGTATTGTTGCAGATGAGTGTTTCAATTTGAGAAGTGCTGCGCCTTGGTGATGCACCCATTCGACTGGGATATCGAAGACGCGTTCGATTCGTTTGGCGGAGAGGACGGAGGCGGCCTGGCCAAATGCGACCGAACGACCAGCCTTCAGCATGAGTACACGGTTTGCATAAGCGCGGGCTTGTTGCAGGTCGTGCAGGACGAGAAAGACAGCGGCGCCACGGTCGGCACACTGACGAGCAATTTGGAGGATTTGAATCTGATGCTTTAAGTCGAGATTGGCGGTGGGTTCATCGAGGAATAGCAGTGCGGGACCTTTCGATTCGAGTCCTTCGTGGAGTTGCGCGAGCACGCGAGCTAGGTGAACCCGCTGCCGTTCACCACCAGAGAGTTGTTGATAGAAGCGATCTTTAAGTTCTAGACAGTCGACCTGGTCAAGTGCGGCCTCGCAGATTTCTAGGTCAAGGGCAGGCTGCTGCTGGCTGAGGTGTGGGCTACGTCCCATCATGACGACGTCAATGACTGGAAAATTGAAAGCCAACTCACTTTGCTGGGGCAAGACTGCGCGCCAACGGGCGATGGCATGGGGCCGTTGCATCTGCTCTGCTAAGGAGCGGCCATTTAGCTCGACTTCGCCGCGGGCGAGCGAGAGCTCTCCAGTAAGCGCTTTCAACAACGTGGATTTACCCGATCCATTGGGGCCGACTACGGCGATCAGCTCGCCGCGCTGCAGATCAAAATGCAGTTGGCGTAGCACGGTTCGATTCCCGCGTTTGACGGTAATGTTATCGCTGCGTAGCATTTCAGATACTCGTTTGGCGCTTGGCCCGAACGATCAGATAAAGAAAAAAGGGAGCCCCGACTGTGGCCGTCAGCACGCCGACAGGAAGCTCGGAATATTGAATACTGATGCGAGCCAGCAGATCGGCACAAACTAGGATGGCCGCTCCCATCAATGCGGAGGCTGGCAGCAGCCAACGATGATCCGGCCCAAGTAATAAGCGACAGAGATGAGGAGTCACTAGGCCAACAAAGCCAATCATGCCGCAAAGAGCGACTGTCAGACCGACGCCACTTGCTGTGAGTAATATGAGACGGCGGCGGATCTTTTCCACATCCAGCCCAAGGTGGACTGCTTCGTATTCACCCAACAGCAGCAAATTCAGCTGGCGGCGATAGGACAGGAGCGCGCCCATTATAAGGATGATGATCGGCGCGAGCCAGCTCAACATATTCCAATTGGCGCGGGCCAGGCTGCCCAGTGACCAAAAGGTGTAGTCGCGCAACTGATCATCATTTGAGAAAAAGACTGCGTATCCGATCAGCGCTCCAACCAGTGCGTTCATTGCCAGCCCGACCAATAGCATTGTTGTCACATGGATACGACCTTCATGCAGTGCCAGTCGATAAACGAATAAGGTGACGCCGATGCCACCTGCCATTGGAAAAAGATTGATGCCCAGCTCGTGGACTAATGTCCAACTCACCGGAATTAGCCAACTGCCGAACACTATAAACACAATAGCGCCTGCGGCTCCACCTGCAGAGACGCCAATCAGCCCTGGGTCCGCCAGTGCATTCCTGAAAATTGCCTGTAGGACGGCACCGGAGATGGCCAGTGTTGCGCCCACGAGGACAGCAGTAAGTATGCGTGGCGCACGGATGTCGCGCACGATGATGCCATCGATGGCATGTCCCTGCGTTTCAATACCGAAGATAGCCCGAACGACCGTTTCTGCTGGAATAGATTTATCGCCCAGTGCGGCACTTAGAAGCATGGACAGTAAAAGTCCTGCAGCGATCCAGCCTATGACGACCACAGGCCGTTTCCAATTTCGCTTTGTGGCGCTACGTTGCATCTACGTCGAAGGGGCCTCGGCGAACAGTTGATTGAGTTCCAAAGTGGCATCGCCTAGACGAACACCAAAACCTAAGGTCCGTCCGAGCGGGACGATGTGCACCCGTCGCTCACGCACAGCTGGCACGTTTCGCCAGACAGGGTTGTTGATCACTTTGTCGAGGATGCGTATTTCATTGTGTGGCATACCTTCCGCCAGCCCGATCAAAATAATATCAGGCTGCAATGCGACGAGCGCTTCATGCGAAATGCTTTTATATCCAGCATGGCTGTTGATTACGTTCACGCCCCCTGCAAGTTCGATAATGGAAGCTGCCTTGGTCCCACGTCCGGCAGCGTTCAAATTACCGATTCCCTGACTGCTCATGAAGAATACAACTTTAGGTTTTGTATCCAAAGTTTCAATACGATTTAGCTGTGATTGAATTTGCAATTTCAATTCGTACGCAGCTTCAGATCGATCCAGTTCGTTACCGAGGAGATCGATGGCTTCATACAATTCCTCAGGCGAGCTGGGCGAAGGGATCACACTTGTTGGCACACCACTGGCTTGTATTTGTTCCAAGGAATTGGCTGGACCAATATCGGCAGTACTAATAATTTTAGTGGGTTCGAGAGCGAGCACGCCTTCTGCCGAAATACTACGCACGTAGCCGACTTGCGGTAAGTCTCTCACTGATTCGGGGAAGGTGCTGGATAGGTCGACACCTACGACGTCATCACCTCGCTCCAGTGCGAAGACAATCTCAGTGGCAGCACCGCCGACGGTGACGATACGTGTTGCTGCATCAGCAGATAGAAAGCTAGCGGTTAGCGCAATCGACATAAGGGATCGGCTCAATTTATTGGGTATGGATTGTTTCATTGGTGGAGATGCACTGTGTTTGTATGTGTTGATTAAAGTTTGAAGCTGAGGGATAGGAAGCCGTTGATTCCCGGCTGGGCACTGTATTCCGAAGTCGCTGAGGCGTGATAGGAACTGCTGGAGCTGCTCCAGATCCAGTAACGTTCGTCAGTTAAATTACGGATACCAAAGTTCAGGTTGATATTTTCAGAGACAATCCAATATCCCGTCAGATCGAGCACGAAAGAGGAACCAGGCACATAGAATGCGTAGTCTTTCGTGGCATCTTGCTTTTCGGCTCGGTAAGTGCCGTAGAGGCGGAGGCCCCAAGGTTTTTCGGCGTCGACTGAATCGTAGCCGACGTGCAGCACTGCTTCAATGGGATCGACCGTATTCACATTGTCATCCGTTGTTTTGTTGTGCCCATCAGCCCAACTCAAATTAAATCCAGTGCTGTAGCCGCTAAATGCATCGCCGAGTTTATTCAGCTGATAATCGGTACGTAAATCGACTCCATAGATGTCCACTTCACCGATATTGCGTGCTTGCTTAATTTCAGTTATCGGCGGCCCGACGGCTTGCCCTACGGTCTCCATCGAGATGAAACCATTGTAGAGCGTGTAGTAGGTGGTGAGTTCGACCTCTAAGGATTCGCTGGCATATTTGATCCCCAGATCGAAGGAGTCGCTGGTCTCTTCTTTCAGATCCGGATTCGGGATTTGCCTGAAGAACGCACCCGTCGTGGAATGGTTGAAAAACCCGACATAATCTTCGACCCCAGGATTGCGGATTCCTTTGGCGTAGCGCACCCAGAGAACCATTTTTTCGCTGAGTTCATACTGGATGGATGCACTGGGTGAGATCGAGGATTTGCTGTAGTCGGGGGATGCTTCGGGGGCGTTCGCCTGGTTCAGAAACGCGGCACTATTTTTCGGCAGGATTTCGTAGTAACCCCAACGCAGTCCTGCCTGAAAAAGCCAGCGATCATTCGTCGACAAGTGCTGAAGAAATAAGTCGTAGCGACCTAGGTCTGCTTCGTCGAATGCCGGGCGATCCACTGGATCGCTGGCCCCGAAAGCGCGATCTGTACGAGTGAAATCGTTCTGTGCATTTTCAGCCGAGCTCTCAATGCCGTAGATGAAGCTATGTTCGAAGCCCAATCCCTCGTATTCTTTAGTGAACTCGGCAGAAAAACCCAGCGTATTTTGAGCGAAGCGAATTTCGTCCGTCCGGTCGCGGGAGGTGATGTTTCCAACGCGCGTCTGTGTGTTGGTCGTTGTGTTCGTATTCGAGTATTGGTAGTATAGTTTTGCCGATAGGTTGTCCCAAAATGCGTGTACGTTTGCGTCTTCGAATTCTACGCTGTAGCGCGTGCGCCTGTCGTCGGCGATGTTCTCAGCGAGCACAGTTTGTAGCGAGGTCACGCCATTGCCGCTAGCTTTGAGGCTATTCAGGTTAGTCTCTTGGTCGCGAGTAAAGTGTTCTCGCGGTAAAGGTTAGCTCCTGTGCATTGTCGTTGCGATAGCTGACCTTGCCGATCACATGATCGCTGAAAGAATCGAGTGGATTGGCATCGATACCGCCTTTGTCGTTTTGAGTTTCCTCCCCACTGCGTAGAGCATTACTGACAGTGACATACCAATCACCTTCACGCAGACCTGCATTGATCAAATGACTGAATTCGCTGTTGGCGCTCTGAAATCCTAAACGATTGTAGAGCAGCCATGGGCGTGCAGAACTTTCGAGCTCATCTTCAAGAGAGCGTGTTTCAAAAGTCACTACACCACCCATGGCATCGCTACCATAGAGTGTCGACCCCGAGCCGCGGAGAATCTCGACCCGTTCGAAAATGCCGGGATCAAAGTAGTCGCGGCCATTACCGCCCGCGCCTTCGATTTGTGCGGGCTGTCGAATACCATCGATCATTAACAGCACACGATTACCCTCTACGCCGCGCATGCGGTAATTGGTGAATCCGCTGCCACGGTAAGGCACGAATGAGTCGCCTCCGCTGAATTCAAAAGGGATTGAAATTCCGGGCTGATAGCGGGCCACATCGCCAGCATTATTGACTCCTTGCCGATCGAACAGGTTGAAGTCGATCGAGGTGATACTGCCAGGGGTTTTCATCAACTCACTTTCGGTCAGAGTGCCTATCAGGGTGATCTCCCGAAGCTGTAAGACCGGTACTTCTTGCTCTGGAAGCTCCGCCCCCTGCAGGAATGCTATCACCATGAAGAGTAGAATGTAGGTAGTCTGATGCATGATTATATTAACTTTATATATTTTAATTAGTTAGAAATGATAATCGAATAAAACCGCTGACTAGATTCACTGCTTACCGGGTCGACTATCTGCTGAGTGTTTCCGTCGCCTGCGATCAATGGACCAAGGTCGTTCCATGTTGCGACCTCTACGGCTGTGGTCAGGTCGCTGGTCCATTTGATCTGGTAATTATTGCCAATGTGCGTGGGGAAGATCAGGACTATTTCGCCATTCACAATGGACGTTGTGATATTAATTAGAACGATGGGTTCGGACTCCAGCGAAAGCGTGGCAGTGCTGGTGTCGACCCGGACTTTGTCCAGGCTAGTGTGCACAGCCAAACCAAAATCAATCTGGTAGTCGTTGACGACATATCCGCTCAAATCCCAAAAAAAACTAAAGACGGTGATCGCGATATCACCTCGTCCCTGGATATAGATGCTGCCTTCGGAGGAATTGCTAAAGGTATTGGCTGCTAAGAATGTCTCTGAGCTGCCGATACTAAATTTTGGCGAAATTTTTAGATAGTCTGGGGCGCCCCAGATTACGAATTGGAGATTAAGCTGGCCAAGGTCATTCGCTGAGCTGCCTGCAATGGTAAATTGAGTGTCCAGTGAAAAGCTGTAGATATTGAGTGTCGAGGAGGGGAATCCCTCACCAGTGGTTTCCGTCAGTGTGCCGCTGGTGCCATCGGCAATGTCGGGTCTGGCGTTTTTGGTGGTAATGAAATGTTCCCATTCGGAATACTGAGTGGTTCCACCGTATACAGGCTCACTAAAGCCATCCCACTGCGCCTGCAATGCCTGCGACGCCATGCAAACAGTGATTAGTATGAGTTGAGTGTAGAGGTGTTTGTGCATTGTTCAGCTTCGTTTATTTTTTTTTTAAGATAGCGCGGACAAGCCAATGCCGCCAAAAAAAACCGGACAATTTAGTCCGGCGTTTCAGTATCGAAAACTATGCGGGTGTGGCTACTTGCCGTGGCGTCGACGAGCCACACAGCCAGTAAGTGCAACGATTCCGGCAAGCAATCCATAGGCAGCAGGTTCTGGGACGATCGAGACTGACAATTCCGCTTCACTGCTATCGAGCTGAAGTGCATAGGTCGATGTATGCGCGGCAACATCATAGTTGATGACGTATTCGCGAATGGGCTCCCCGATGCTACTTAGGTCCCACTGGAAGAGTATGTTGGACGAATAGCCGCCAAATTGATTAGTAAAGCTTCCGTTTGTAAGAGCGAAGAAGTCGGCTGTTAAGCCTTGGCTTCCACCATTGTAGTTTAGAGTTGCGACGTAGTTTGTCCATGTGCCTCTCAGCCCCGCATCGAATTGGAAGATGACTGTGTTGACGTCGTCCAAACTCTCGACGGAGTTGCTAATACTAAAGCTGCCGACAGACGGAGAATAGATACTGCTGCGTGCAGCATATCCAGCACCAGTTTTTTTATTATAGTCTGCGTTACCAGTAGAGTCGGCCGTGTTGGAGCCGATCGCACTGGGCCATGCGCTGAATCCAGGGTATGGCCGCCATAATCTTTGATGGCGGGGTTGCTTAAATTCAGGTTCCCCCAACCCTCATATTCACGATCGGCGCGGTTAAATTTTAAAAAATCGGAAGCGTCTGCAAATGCGCTTGGGATCGAAATGATTGCGTGTGCGCTAGAGGCTGCCATTAGTAGTGTGGCAGTTAGTTTGAGTAAATGTGTAGTCATGTTGTGTTAACTTTATTGTTTTAGGAATACATCTCCGACTTATCGAATAGTAGTTATTAAAAACACAACATAGCATATTTACTTGCTAAAAAACTACTCCTTTACGTAGTAAAAAAGCTCCATTAAGTTAATTTATCCGAAAATTCATTACACCCTCGCTGCTGGTGACGAGAACACACCCGATTAATAGAAATTGCCATTACGCACACCTTTAACGAGCACATGAAGATCCTAATAACTGAGATTAATCGAAAAATTAAACCTCTAATATTGCAGGTAGATCCCCCTACTCTAAAGAATGTTAGTATCACTCACTTAATAATTCTAGCCAGTCAGATCGACTCAATTATACCACTAAATTTAACCACCGACCGCTCGTTGGATCCTGGCGCTACGATCGACTCAAACTCTGCATGAAAATATACAGGCATGAAAAAGTGAAAAGTGCTACCGACACTCAGTTAACTTGTTAACTTGATTGATCCGTCAAGTATTTCGCACAAGCGCTTGGTGATAGCCTAGCCCTACCCTTTCGTGTTTTCTTGTGGCTGATGAGTCCGCCTAGAATCTGATTGTTACGAGTGCCAGCGCGTGCGTGAACCTTCAACCACGCACGACTGCGACACAGAAAGACTCGAAGGGGTAGCGTGGCACGCAATGACTACGCGCCATCCAAATGAATAGATTCTGCGCCATCCCTACCAGCGCAATCTCCCATCCACTCTCGCGGTTTAATGGCTTAGTCATTCGATTTTGCGTGAAACAACCTAGGTCACGAAACGCTTTTCGAGTAAAAATAGGGGAAAGTGGTTAAACCGTTGAATTAAATGTATCATATTTTTAACTACTAAAAACACATCTCCGAGCTAAATGGATATTAATTTTTAACGTGTGACCTCATCGCTTCTCCCGTTCAATTATTCTGGCTAAAGTACGGGTCATGCTGCAGCCAGCGAGGGACGAGCGAACGGATTTGATAGCTCCGATTTGCTAGCTCTTAATGGGGTATCCAAGTGTAACAACCTCATGGCCAATATCATCAATTCCAAACATAGATTCACATGAAGTACAGTAGAGCTCAAAAACTAAGAGTTCTTCATCATTATCAGTGCGCCTAGACACTTTACGCCCCACCAGTAAGCCGTTGCATTGTGGGCACTGTTGGGCAGTTGGCTTTGAGCGCAGTTTATGCGGAAAAGATTCGATAAATCGTCCAGCCGATTACTCTGCACTTAATTGCTCTTGGGTTCGACTAACAAGTGCAAGGAGCTAGAGGCTCATCATTATCGTTAGTGTTAGTGTTATTGTTGTATTTAGAGTCGTTGATGAGTACTTATTGCACTGCTGCCTTCGCTTCGTAAAGGCCGTCCCCGATAGGGTGCAGCGCAGCGGCAAGGCCGGAGCGAAGCGAAGGCAGCAGTGCAAGTGCTTCGGGTAAATACAGCAGCAATCAATTTATCGTAGCGTTCGATTGGAGCAACGAAGCCAAAAGTCTTCCTCGCACGCGCATTGAGTTTATCTTCAATGCATTTGCACTGCTCCATCGTCAGTCCTTTCAGGCTATCGCCCTTCTACAGGTATTGTCGAATCAACCCATTGGTATTCTCACTTAATCCTCGTTCCCAAGAGGAATACGGATGTGCAAAATACATCTTAATTACTAGGGCCGTGCTGACTTCCTCATACCCAGCGAACTCTTTGCGGTTGTCTAAAGTGATACTGCGTATCTTGCCGATAAACGGTTGAAGCGATGTGATCATCGCGACCGACACCTCATCACTACGCTTGGCTTCCAGAGGATAGATCAAGCAGTGCTTAGTCTGACGCTCCGCCAGCGTTAATGGTGGTCCCTCGTGCTTACCTCCAATGATTAGGTCGCCTTCCCAGTCTCAGTCATAGCGCTTCGGATCAACGCTGGCAGGACGTTCATCGATACTGACACGGCAAGGGATCACACCAAGGCAATTTATATGGCCCAGACGGCGACATCGCTTCTTGCGAGGCTCAAGTAAGTGTTTATAAAGAGTGCCTCCATAATCGTAGTCGCTATAGATGTGCTGATAAATCCCGTTCAAGAATCACGGTCTCTTCGCACTTGCGACGCATGATACCCGTAACTGGTTCGGGACTCAAATCCTCCCGTAGATAATCCTCAATCGCCCATTGAACTGATAGCGGAAACATCGTGCGTTTACGGCTCTCAAAACGTCGCTGATTCGCTAGCTCATCTGCCTGCTTATGGCGGTAACCGCGAGCGCCAATATTACGACGAACCTCACGACTGACCCTTTTCCTCTTCGCCACCGCAAGCAGTTTGGCTATCTGGTTTTGTTGTTATCCAGCTTTTCGCATCTGCTCGATACTGCAGCGTTCTTCACGAGTTAGGTGGTTGTATTTTTGTTTCATCGCAAGAGAGCATCTTGCTTCGGCAAGGGAGGTCGCCAGCACCTAATTCACTTTTAAATCACTCTCTTGCACTTCAAATTTGAATCTGCCTTAAATTCAAAATTGGCTATTTTTTTTACCTATCGGGGTGGAATTTAAAGTATTTTTTTTGTTAATGTATAGATGCTGAGGGTGAGCAATGTCTTTGCATTACTCATTATTACCTAAAGCTTCGCCGCATTACATCAGGCGACTAAAATACATAATAAAAATAACATGAAAAAAAGTATCATTAAAAACCTAAAAAGAAAAGCCCGCAAAAACTTCACGTTGCTGGAGCTTTTGATTATCGTTGCTATTTTAGCAATTGTGGGTGGCGGATTAGTCACTTCATTCGAAGGCTTGCAAGCACAAGCAGCCAAGGCCAGTGCCACCAACACAATTGCTTCACTGCAAAATTCGATCCGCACTTACCAATCAATGGAAGGCACGCTACCTAACAATTTAGATAGCTTATTGGCTGCGAAAACTACTACTGCTACGGCAACAAATGGCGTTGTGACTGCAACCGATATTGACTACCTATGTAGGACCTGATAAATCCGACACTAATAATGGTGGTTTAGAATTAGCAAACTACTTAGGCAGCGAAAAAATGGGTAAGAAAGTGGTAGCCCAAGCTCTGTCTGCAGACCAAGCAAAAAACCTAGTAGATGCAGGGATCACAACAGTGCGTTATCTAGATTCAGTATCACTTGTGGGAGGAACCTTAGGCATCCCTGATGCTGATGGTGTTTCACCAGTACAACTATTGGTGCAATTGCTGACATTGACATCCCTCAGCTTGGGTTCAATGTTCCACGTCCAGGTGACGAAAAAAATCGTGGCCGAGCATTTGAAATTGCAGTCGATAGTAGCTCGACAACAGTCCAACAGTTCGCTGTTTGGGGTGGTCAGAGTGCCGCAAGTCCGACAGCGGACTACGACAATACTAAACTAGGTGCTGATCCCTTAGCTGTGCTGGTAGCATTTGGCATCGGACCAGATTCAACACTGGTTGCTGGAGGAAAAACCGATCCGAATGCTGCAAATGATAAAACTCTGGGTGACGCAGGTAAAATTGCATCCGCTCCCTTCTATGGTGACGTGGCTAAAAGTACCTACCCGAGTTATGTCATGCTAGTCGATGTACAGCAAAGCCCAGCCAAATTCGTTGCGGTAGTTGATGCACGCGGTGACTTCCTCGCCGAGGAATTCGCAGAGCAAAGCGGACAAAAGCGGTAATTATAATTAACCAAGTAACATCTCATCGCTGCAGGCTAATTGCCTGCAGCGATTTTTTGCCTTGCAACACGATTCGCCAAAGAAAGCTCAGATCATGCAACAGTCATTTAATCATGCCTATAAATCTTTAGTGAAAGGCCGGCACCCCAGCGCATTTACTTTAATGGAATTACTCGTCACTATTTCAATATTAGCGATCGTTGGCGGTCTACTTATTTCGCAAATTTCGCTGAATAAAGATGCTGTTCAAACTGATATCAATAAACGATCAATGGGACAGGTACGCGACGCACTACTAGCATTTCGTATGGATATGGGCTATTTCCCACAGCAAGGAGCGCTCAATGACACACACATTAAATTAAGTTGGGTCAGAGACGGAAAATTAATAAAAAGTAACAAATCCATTATTAAATGGAACAAAAATAAATTTAATTTTTGGCAATTATTTAAACAACCCGAAAGTACAATAGGAGATGGTAGATGGGACTATTTGCCTTCCTCTGGTCGGGGTTGGAATGGCCCGTACCTGCAACAGTTAGGACTGAGATTACACAATACATCGAAAGGCTTTGATAATATTTATGCCATCCCCGATAGTTTCAGCTCATCCTCAAGCGAGAAAAGTGTTCAGCCGGATTCAGAATATTGGGCCATTGATAGCACTGCAGCCGCCACAAAGTACTACCCAGGAAATCCCTATGCACTGCTGCGACAGCAGCAACTATTTTATTTAGTCTCAGGCGGTCCGGATGGAGTAATACAATCCAAAAACGAAAAATTAATTTATGAAAGTGATGATATTATCATCACACTGGGTCGCTAATTAATTATGTACATTCCTAAAAAAAATAGTGTTAAAGCTTTTACACTAATAGAAATGCTACTGGTGGTCTTTTTGATCGGCTTAGTAGCATCTTCTATGATTTTAGTCGTCGATAATAAAGATGACCAAAATCGACACGATGAAACCATTCTTCGCTACAAAAACATTCGCGATGCCATCATCGGTAGCCACCATCTCAATCTAAATGGTAGCCCTCAAATCAATGGCTTCATTGCCGACATGGGCCGCTTGCCAGCAGATTTAGGTGAGCTAATTACCCTATCAGATCCTGAGTTAAGTACCCCAAAGATTATTGGTGGTGGAGAAATACAAGGCGCGCTGCTCAGTCATGGCTGGTGCGGGCCTTATTTATCGATCTTTAACCAGCAATTTACCGATGGATGGGGCGGCGGCTTTGAATACAAAGGCGATTTAGAGCTCGAATTGCAAAGTTTAGGCAAAGATCTTCAGAAAGGTCGTATATCCAAAGACAACAGGGACAGTAATTATTTTTATGAAGCTGATTTTCCCGTAGAAGCCAAGCTAGACCGCAACCTCTATGAAATCAGCAGTGGTCACCTACGTTTAAATTTTGTGTCCGATGGGAATAGCAGCGATGCAACACACCTAATTATAGGCATCCTCTACCCAGGGCTTGATACCAGTAAAAAAATCGGCGGCGGTTCCTTAGACTATCATTCTTCCATCGTACTCGCTGGAGTTGATAATAAAACGCCTTTCGAAATCAACGGCATTGAGAATGAGACACTGTTGCTACAGAAGATACTGCCCAACAAGTACATCCGGAAATTTCAAGTTGTCGTTTATTACAAAGGAGACGGCTCTACACCCGCGTTACCGTCTGCCAACGGCGCTTTAGAGGATTCGGAGGTAGAGGTGGACCAGCGGGTATTCCAATTAGTACCACAAACCGACACATTGTGCGAAGTGACCATAAATATATAAGCATCTGATGCAGCTTAAAAAATTAAATAAAAAAGCATTTTTAGTGGTCGAATTACAGCCCGGCTTTGTCGTCTGCTCGCTGGTCAACTACCAGAAAGGTGAGCTGACCGTGCGTGCGAGCACATCAGTCAAAGAAATCAGCCCGATTAAAGCGGTTGAAAAGGGGCTGCAACAACTGGCTGAATCCATAAAAGTACTGCCGCGACAAGTCGTCATGCTGTCGAGCGAAGTGATCAGTGGATGGATGGAACTGATTATTCCGCAAAACCTTACGGAATCGCAGACGATCGAAATGCTACGATGGGAACTGGAGGGCAATTTAGAAGGTTTTGGCACCCCACCCAGCCTAGCTAATTTATTGTTCCACTCGGCTTACCTCACTCAACAGCAAAAAGATAAAATCTTTCAAACATCAGACTCCGAAAATTTTGATCCGATAGCAGCCGCACGCAATTATGGGATTCTTTCTGGCGAAGAAATCAGCCAATTTGAGAGCTTTGTCAGCGAGTACCCCGATGCCAACCAAGATTATATAATTGCTTGGGCAGCGAGCTCCAAAATGTACCCGAATGACAAGCGCTTAATTTCGGTGATGCCGAAGGATTATGCGAACGAGTGGATTGATTTTTTTAGCACTCAAAAAATCAATTTGCTAGCCACTTATGGCTTAACGCTGCTGGACTATGCACGGATTGATTCCAAAACAATTAGTGGTAAAAGTATCGTACTGCTCAAGCGCGACAGTCAGTACATTTATGCAACTTACATCAAAGCAAGTAAGATCATCGACAGTATGATTTATCCGCTCAGCCGCACTGAGCTCTCTTCTGAATTGATTAACGACATCGCGATGCATGCTTCCGAATATGTACATTTCGGAAATACCAAATTTTCGACTGCACAGTTACAAGCAGTCCTCGCACAGCAGAATCCCAAATTAATCATAACGGAGCTCTCACTTAATTCTAGCCCAACGGCACCCCTAGCAGCACTCGCCGGCTTACTAAACGACAGCTTACAATACCCGATCCCTGAGTTAAAAACAGCGGCACCTGCGCTAGCTTTTTATAAAAATAGCAAAGTCTATTGGACTACGGTCGTCGTACTCTTTCTGCTTTATTCAATTGGCTTTCATACCAAGCACCAGCTCAAGATTCGTCAGTTAGAAGAAGACATACAGCTAGCGGCAGTAAAAACGGACACTAAACAATTTGCCTTAAGTGAGCACTCAGACAGTGCAATTAAAGCCGAGCAGCTAATGAAGGAAAAAAAACAAATTGAACAGCAAATCGAGCAGAGTCGCGTTTTAATTACAAAAAAAGATCGTCCTATTTTTTATTCCGAGAGCTTACGAGCGATCAGCCAGTCGATTGGCACTTCAGTCGATCTCGAAAAATTAAGCATTAACAACTTGGGAGATGTAAGCATCAGCGGAAACTCACTAACTGAAGCCGACGTCTATAAGTTCTCAGCCCAGTTTAATAAAAAAATGATTTCATGGAAATTAAGAACTCAAAACACAGAACTTATGACGGATCCAAATACTGGTATTCATACTTTTTCAATTATACCTAAAATAAAAGAATGAGCCAATCTATTGCTAGCAACTGGAAATCACAAATATTCGCAGCCAGCGGTGTACTGGTGGCGTTAATACTATTAACACACTCTTTCGGCAAGGCTGAACGGCGCCGCAACCTAGATGATTTAAGCAGTAACCTACAAGACGCACAACGAGGTTATGATTATATAAACAAAAAAAAATTCATTAAAGGTACACTCCCGAAAGTCAGTACCTTGAAAGAACAAATAGCCAAGCTGACTGATGAACTCACAACCATTCAATTAGAGTCGAAAAGCGAGAAGACAGAAATGATTGATCTGGCACGAAACGATCTAATCGACGAATTGATGACTAAAATTGTCACTAACGCACGGCAAAAAGAACTCAAGATTACCAGCATACAAAATATAAAAAATACATCGGACAACGTTTTCACTCAGTCTAGAGAGTCCCGTTCTATCTCCATGCAGGGAGGTTTTTTAAATTTGATTCATTACTTTGAGAGTCTTTCAAAGCAGCAGCACACAGTCATTATCAGAGAATTGACGATAGTTAAATCAGATCAGCCTCATATTTTAAGTATCAACATCAATCTACTGATTTAATCAAAATGATTATAAACCAGCAATTTAAAGACATTCTAAAGCTCGCACAGAGATACAAATGCAGCGACTTACATCTTTCTGCAGAATCGTCAATATATGGTCGTATCAATGGATCACTGGCATCAATTGATAGCAAAATTTGGACTCAAATAGAACTAGAAAACTTATTTGATGCCATTGCTACACCGGTCATGAAAAAGACCTTCGCTGAGCGTTTCAGCGTAGATGCGGCCTGCTCACTCGACACGATTCGTTTTAGAATAAATATTTATAGAGAGCGTGGCTATGTCGCATTTGCGATTCGTAAACTTAATCATGAATTAAAAAGTTTCGATGATTTAAAATTACCGTCCCAGCTCCTGGAACTTGCTCAATTAAAATATGGCTTGGTACTATTTACTGGGCCAACTGGCAGTGGGAAAAGCACTTCGCTAGCAGCGCTGATTGATTACATCAACCAATATCGCCAGTGCCACATCATTACCATTGAAGATCCTATCGAATACCTCCATCGCAATAAGCAAGCACTGGTCCATCAACGTGAGTTAGGTAGTGATGTTTCTAGCTTTTCGGCTTCGCTGCGCGAAGCATTGCGCGAAGATCCAGATGTAATTCTGGTGGGAGAGATGCGCGATCTGGAAACCATCCGCGCCGCCATTACAGCAGCAGAAACCGGGCACCTGGTCTTCTCCACCTTACATTGTGGCGATGCAGTTGGTGCCTTAGACCGCATTTTAGCTATGTACCCGCCAGATGAGCAGGAATCAATCCAACGACAACTAGGAATGGTACTGCAAGGCGTCGTCTCTCAAACACTCGCACCCAAATCTAATGGTAGCGGCTTAATTCCTATAGTTGAAATACTCAGATGCAACACCGCGGTTCGTAACTTAATTAATACCAAACAATTTAACCAAATTTATAATGTATTAGAGTTTGGCCAGAAAGATGGCATGCAAAGTATCGACCAAGTATTAGCGGAAAATGTTTATAAGCAAGAAATCGAAGAATCCATAGCGCTAAAAAATGCGCGTAATAAGCAAATGTTTCAGGCAAAGCTAGCAGCTTTACGGCTAGAGAAATCATTGCGTAGTCAAAGAACATAATATTGCACCCATGACTACATTTAAATACACCGCTCAGGACAGCCAGGCGCAGCAACACTTCGGAAGCATTGAAGCTAAAAACCGTAAAGACGTAGTGCAGCAACTGAGGATGAAGAAATGGATTGTTCTGGAGCTTTCGATAGCTAAAGACGGTCTTACTGAGCGGCCAGCACAAGTTCGTTTAGCACCTAAATGGATACCAATATCAACCAAAGATATTGTATCGATGCTGAAGCAATTACGTGTAATGGTACGCTCTGGACTGTCGCTACATAACGCGATCAGTAACATCGAAAAAGAATGTAGTAAGCCACAATTAAAGAATAAACTTAAAGACGTCAGCTTTTTAATACAATCGGGCAAGACCTTCTCAGAAGCATTGGCTGAACAAAATAAGCTATTATCGACCACTGCCATCAGAATCATTGAGACTGCCGAAAAAACGGGGCAAATGGAGCAGGCGCTAGACCGAGTGGCAGAAGCCATGCTATTTTGGGCAAAATTAAAGAAAAAGACTTTAATGGCGATGATGTATCCAGGCATCGTGCTACTGATGGCGGTCGTTGCCAACAGCTACTTGGTCTTTGTCTTTGTGCCCGACTTATATGATAAAATATTGAAACCAATGGGCAAGCCCCTGCCCCCACTGACTCAATGGCTGGTGAACTTCTCCAATTTTGGCAAAGAAAACTGGCTGCTTATAATGATCGGGATCTTCGCATCGATCGCCGCTTTTATTGCAATCAATCGCATCCCACGAGGGCAACGGTTTATTGAACGCTTGCTGTTGCGCTTCCCCGTGATTGGCAAGGCGGTTTTAATGTCAACGCTCGCTAAATTCGCCGGCACCATGTCAGTCATGCTTAATAGCGGCATCAGTATTTTGGAGTCGCTCAATTCTGTCTCAAATATGGGTAATTTAAGCATTTTCCAGAATGTTTTCACAACAGCCGAGACCAGAATAATGAGTGGCATGTCCTTACGAGAAGCGATTCAAAACCCTTATTTCCCTCCGTCCATGTATGGCATCATCTCTGCAGGAGAAACTTCGGGCGTACTACATGAATCCTTCGACGAATTAGAGCGCTACTACTCTGAAGAACTTGAAGCCTTAATTGATGTCATCACAAATCTACTTTCTCCCTGTATTCTAATCACTGTCGGCATCGTTGTCGGAGTGGTCTACATCGCTATGTTTTCAGCCATTGTAGCTTACATTTAAACTGTATGCATTTAACAAAAAAATTGATCCTAATAACAGTCAGTAGTCTGTACATCACAGCACTGCAAACTCCGCTCACAGCCAGCGCTCCAGCCAGCGCTCCAGCCAGCACGCAGACAATGGCAGTGGATAATGTGACGCGCAGCGATGCGGAGTCAGCAACCGCAATTCGTGATCCTTTCGCAACCGCCACACAGGACCTAGAAATCCCAATCTACTCTGCGTCTGTACCCAAAAGTAATAACCCTATATTTAAGGACTTAATACAAACTAAAGTACTGGTACTCGCAGAAAATCAGTTGGGAGAACGTCTCGCATTTCTACAACTGCCGATGGGCGAAATACTTTCAATTCAAGAAAACGACACCTTTTCGATGCAGGGATCTGATTTAAACGTAAACACGATTCAAGTCAAAAAAATCACTGAGACCAACATGGTGGTCACCATCAATCGAGCCGAAATAATCTTAAGATAAACATGACTTTCTTTAAATATATAGCCCTCATTTTTTGCATTTCAATTAGTGCTGCGGCACAAGATAAAACTGCTTTTAAAATTTCATTTTTGAATTTGAAAAATTGTGACATACAAACTGCTGCCAGCACACTATCTCTAATTACTAAGATTAAAATTGTTTGCACCGAAAAGACTGCGCAAAAAAATGTAACTCTACTTATTCGAGATATCGATGCCCTCGACGCTCTAAAACTAATCTGTAAATCAACCAACCTAGTTTATCGATTTGATAAAAATAATGACTTTTACACACTGATGACACTGGAGGAGTATCGGGAGAACGCGGTGGTCGATGGCCATGAAGAAACCAAAATATTTAAGGTCGAGCCCGCCAACCTCAGACTGATCGCAGAGACCATTGAAGCGCTTTACTACCAACAAGTTGAGCTGACCCAAAGCACCGAAATTGTTGACTTCAGCAAATCAAACAAATCAAAGACGAGTGAGAATTCAAACAACAATAATAATTCCAACAACAACAGCGACAACAACAACAACAACAACAACAACAGTAACAGCGGCAAAAGTTCAAACAGAAACATCGATAACAACAGTCCAGAAAAGGCTGCAATTAATCAACTCTCTAATGAGGGAGCACTTGCGCTCGAAGATGCCTCACAACAAGAAAAAGGTTCAATCTTTGACTTATTTTCCACCACCTTTGGCGGTCCGCGTATATTTGTGACTACGAATCGCGAGCACAACATGCTTATTATTAAAACAGCTGACATCGCTGCGCTAGATGAAATAGAAAAGTTAATCCAACAAATCGATGAACCTCTGCCACAGGTCATTTTAGAGATGAAAATCCTATCTCTAGATATTGGAGAAGATGAAAGAATAGGCTTTGATTACTCCTTCTTAGATGGCCCCGCCTATTTTACCCCCAGTGGTTACGATAGCAATGGCGTAAGCACTGGTTTAAATTTCACGGGCGTGAGAGATGAATTATCAATCGGTCAAAACCTATTGGAACCCGGCAACAGTTTAGCATATAAATTTGTCAATGAAAACATTGCTGCTCGTTTACAAATGAAAGCAGAAGAAAATAAAGCGGATGTGATCGCGACACCTATTTTAATCGCAGCCAACAATCGTGAAGCCAAAATTGAAGTCGGGAAAGAGCGTATTATAACCACCGGCGCTTCAATTAATACCGATTCTTCAGTCGAAAATGGGTCCGTCGGGACGATTACAACCATCAGCTATGATACAGAAGTCAGAACTATTGGAACGACACTGACCATCATACCTCGAATCAATAAGGATCGGACCGTCACTCTGTATGTTGAACAAGAAAACAGCACGATCGTACCGGACGGAAATACACTCTTAGTAGATAATGTTGCCGTCAAAGTTGATGCAGTGGACATCGCCAAGATTCAAGCGACGGTGGTGGCCAAGGACCGCTACACCATCGCCATTGGCGGCTTAATACAATCCGAGCGCTCCGAGCAGACTGATAAAGTTCCTCTATTAGGAGATTTACCGCTATTAGGGAAGCTATTTTCCAAAAAAGTAGAAAAAGTAGTCAAGAGTGAACTCATCCTACTGATCCGCCCTTTTATTATCGATGGTTCTACCCGCGCAGACAATACGACTAAAGAAATAATTCAACGGCTCTCAAGTCATCACTACCACAGTGAAGGTGATGCATCAATCGATAATGACAATCAAAGGCTAAAAAGCTACCTAGAAGATCTAGCCACACAATAATCGTGATCCGCTCACATAACAATTCCAGTCGTATAGCACCCAACTTAAATCGGCCTGCTGCACTGACTCACAATGGTCATTCACTCGTTCATATTAACATCCGAAATACCCCGAAATTAAGTGCATCCATCACCGCCAGCCCCTACAGCCAATAGCCTTTCGGTCAAAGTTAACACTGCCATGATAGAGGAAGCGCAATCGATTCTTAGAAATCTTTTTTCCCAAACGATTACTGCACCTCCAATCGTATGGGCCAATCGTGAACTGGGTTATTTAACTGGAGGCTGCTACTGCAGTAACCCGAGTACTATAATACTAATTAATTCTGCCTTTAAGGACAATGAGCGCTACTTTTTTTATCAACGCAGTGAAGTCATTGCCCATGAATTAGTCCATCATCAACGCGCCCGCTTACAATCGGTTAAATACGAAGAAATCATCGCTTACCAAACCAGTCCGAATCGCTTTAGGCGTTACTGGGGAGGAGTTTTCAGAACTCGCTTCGAACCTATAATCATCACTTTATTTTCATTATCTTTTTTTGTTAGTTCGTTGGTCACACAACTCAACAGCGTAGGCTGGTTGATTCGCTCCATGACACTCATCACATTCACAGCTTACCTGTCTTTTTTACTAATTAGGCACTATCTAGCCATGCGATCCTTTAAGTCTGCCGCACGATCGTTCGCTTTAACTGAAACTAATCCACTAAAAACCCTGCTACACTGCAACGACCAGCGCATTGATGCTGAAGCCCAGAAATATAGTGTCGCTCGAGCGCACGGTTAACGAACTTTACCCACCTCAATTACTGCAGCAGTATTTTCATTATGAATGTTCCAGACTTGCTAAACATGGCTGAAGTCATGATTGACCCGATTTGGGCACTCCAAGTTCCAGCCAACTTCGCGCACAAAAAACAAGTGCTGCCCTTTACCCAAATCGATGGAAAAATACTGGTCGCTTGCTTAGCAGGCAACAATGGCCTGCTACTCAGAAGCCTAGAACGAAGCTTAAAATCACCAATACAACTCGAAATTGCAGATGCCAAATCACTCAAATTAGCAATCGATGAAGTTTACGGAAAAGCGCAGCGCGCAACAGCAAAAAACCTAGAGACCCAGCCAGCCAATCGAGCTGGCAATGATGAAGTTATTAATTTATGCAACCGAATTTTAGATGGGGGTATTCTAAGACGCGCTTCAGATATCCATATTGATCCAGATAAAGAATCTACTGAAATTAAATTCCGGGTCGCCGGTGAACTCGAATTATTTGAGGAAATCTCTACCACCAAACATCTCTCTATGGTCAGCCGTATTAAGGTATTAGCCAACATGGACATCGCGGAACGCCGTGAACCGCAAGATGGTAATATACATTACGTTTTTAAGGGTACAGGTGTCCCATACGATATAAGAGTCGCGACCATACCGACTAAAAATGGCGAAAAAATGACCTTGCGCATTTTAGGTTTAGGAGCTGAAAACTTAACATTAGGCAATATAGGCATGAGTGCTGCGCATCTAGAAACATTCGGTTCTAACATCGCCCAACCTCATGGCTTAATTCTGATTACTGGCCCAACAGGCAGCGGTAAAAGTACTAGTTTTTACGCCGCCTTAAGGGAAATTGCCCATGACAAATCCAAGACGATATTGACAATTGAGGACCCGGTGGAATTCGACCTACCCAAAATAATTCAAGTGCAGGTAGATTCAGAAAAAGTGACTTTTGCAAAAGCATTGAGAAGTACCTTACGTCACGATCCCGATGTTATTATGATCGGAGAAATCCGTGATCGTGAAACGGCTGAGATTGCCGTAACCGCCGCGATGACCGGTCACTTAGTATTAAGTACTCTGCATACAAACTCCGCAGCCAGCGCAGTCGCTCGCTTGTTAAATATGGGAGTCGAGCCCTACCTATTGAGTTCTACACTCAGGCTCTCAATTGCACAACGACTCGTCAAGCGGTTGTGCGAAAAGTGTGCGAAACCTTACCCAATAAGCAGAGAACAAGCACAGCAATTAAACTGCCCTGAGTTAGAAGGTACAAATGCCTTTCGCGCGACCGGCTGTAAGTACTGCTCAAACCGTGGCTACAAAGGACGCATTGCGATTTTTGAAATGCTTCCAATCGATGCGAGCATCGCTGCTATTATCCGACCAGGTGTCATTGAGGAAGATATATTAAATATCATGCGAACCAACAGGACTCAATTATTGCGTGAGGATGGCATCGATAAAATTAAACTAGGCATGGTACAAATCGAAGAAATCATTCGAATTACCAGTATTTAGAGGGTGTAAGAAATTTTTTGGTAAATTAAAAAATGCTGATGTTCTACTGACACGAAAAAGAACATTCTCTAAAAAATAAAGTAACAAACGAACTGCTGGATCAGCCGTCATCAGATTACCAATCCCAGCAGAATATTGTTAGGCAAATGCTCTGCCTCCAGTCGGGCTAAGCCCTCCTTAGCTCAGAGCACTTGCCCAACACATACTGAACCGTTAAGTACAACATCAACCAAAACTATCAGACTAACATTTAGATTGGTCCAGCTTTGGGGGTCTTGGTAGTGCCAAAAATTGCCTGTATACCGAGCCGAGCCGAGACGAGACGCCAGTTCCTGCATCAGGAGTTGAAGGCGTCTGGCCAAAGCTGGAAGCTAAGGGTGCTAAATCCAAACAAAGCACCAACAATGACCAGACACCATCAACAAAATACTCAGACAGAATGTCCAATCAATCTTGTTCTCGAACACGGACTCGCCGAGGGATTACCCCAGATTGCCGAAACGCTAATTAATCCCGCGATGCTCATTGAGCGAAGCGCCCACTTACGAGCTGATCGGTATGAACGCAGCGAAGGCCGCAACCGATATGCCAATGGATTGAAGGATCGAAGCTTCCAAAACACAGTCGGCCCACTCGCTTTGCGAGTACCCCAGACCCGTGAAAGCGACGAACCTTATCGACCTTCTATGCTGGAGAGTGGTTCGCGCTTGGATCGCTCACTCAAATCCGCCTATAGTTAGAGTATTGGCAAATACTCCAGTATGATACGAGTACATAGGTAACCGATCTTCTAAGGGCAGCGGCATGGATGAAAAAACGGGGTCATGTGCGGACGACGCGGAGGTCGTCCGTCCCCCATTAAAGTGGAAGGCCTCCCCAAGCGGAGACACCACGATTGGGGGTGATGTGCGATCAGTGCCACTAAAACCAAAACAAAATGAATCTATTTTTTTGACTCCATTTTTCATTCATAAAAAATATGTGAATCAACTCCTCGACAGCACCCACCATTGCAACGCAACCGGCTAGAGTTAACCGTAAATAACAACGTTCGCCCTAAACCATCCCTTGGTCCGAAGACATTTACCGATGAAATCCTCACTCTGCTGGCTCTGTGCACTACTAATACCGCTCACTACCCACGCCATGTCCGTGCTGCCTCAGACAGCGGCAGAACAAACGCTCACCGCCGATGCGACTGCCTCCGCCGAACTAGTGATTAGTCAGGTTCGGCTCAAGAAGGTTTGATCCAAACACGCTTCCTATTTCGCAGCATCGAGGCCATACGGGGCACTTTACCCGCCTATTTTGAAGTCTACGCGCCTGGCGGCATTTATAATGGGATCGCCAAGGCCGACTCCCGCCTACCGGCCCTTTCCACGGAAAGTACTTATTTGCTCCACCTCCAGATCGACGACGCACAGCTCGCGTTCTACAATGGTCCGGCCGGCATCAGCCCGCTCAATACAGTCGATCTAGATGCCCTCCGCACGCTCGCTTCCGGACTCGATGCGGGTGCCGACCTCAGCCCCTTCGAGGCCGCGCCCATGACGATGCAGCGCGCTGTCACCAGCTCTGGGCTATTAGACAGCAATGGCTTCCTCCGCTTTACCGCTGCCGACCGGAATGAGCCTATCCCCGTCTATGCCGACACCTCCACCCTTTCCAGTAACATCACCGAACAGCAAGCTCTGAGCGCATTAAACAATGCTCTCGAGGCTTGGCAGTCCAACAGCACCATTCTCTTTAATTTTATTGGAACAGAAATATTTACCCAATCCGCAGACGACTACAGCTTTCAAGACGGACTCGTCATCCGTGTGCAGTTCCACGACACCTTTAACCACATCCCCGACAACAGCACCACCCTCGGCTATGGCGGCTCAAGCTTCTCAGTTAACTCCGGTGATGGCGGCACCATCGCAGGCAGACCCTTCAATCCCATCCGTTTTGGCTATGTGGTGCTCAACCACCCCAAGTCTAGCCTCTCGAATGCCGAGACCTTGGAAGAAGTGCTCACTCACGAGATTGGGCACGTCATCGGACTGGCACACAGTAGTGAAGATGCAGCCGAGCCCGACGAAGCGCTGACCGAGGCTATCATGTATTTTCAAGCACATGGCGACAACCGCGGCGCCTCACTCAACAGTTACGACATCACCACCGTCCTCAAAGCCTACCCGTTCAACACGCCGCCATTCAGCTACGACCGTGTGCTCTATGCCGTCACCCATCCCAGCGGTACGCTCACAAACCCCGAAGTCAATCAAGTCACCATCACTGGCCTTGACCTGCAAGGGGATGCGCTGAGCCTGCAAGTCGATAGCAACACCGAAACCAATGGCACCTTCAGTCTAAACGCCAGTACGATTACCTTTACACCCGGAGGGTATTATGAGGACAGCATCGAAAGCGATCCCAGTTCGACGACATATGCGCGGTTCCGCGGTCGCCTTTCCGACGGCACCAACCTCTCGCCCTTTATCGAAATTCGGGTCGTTGGATTCCGAGCAGACAGCCAACCATCTGGGGCGCCCGATGGCATCCCTGACTCGTGGATGGCCACTTACTACGGCAGCTCCAACGGTTTGAGCGTAAGCGCAGACACCGACGGCGACGGATTTAATACACTGCAGGAATTCCAGCTAGGCACGGACCCCACCGATGCCAGCTCCGCCTTCAAGATTTCTCAATTTTCCAGCAACACCTTGGAATGGACCACTCAAGCATACGATCTTTACGCCATTGAGACCTCTCCCGACCTCAGCAATTGGCAGACCATTCAAATAATGAGCCAAACCAGCAGCGCGACCACCCTATCGATTACAGACCTCCCCGCCCCAAGCTCAGGAAACTCGTTTTTTTACCGCGTCCGCCGCAGCCAGTAGTTCGCAGCCATTACGGCTCCGCCGTACCGTGCCCTCAAAACAGCGACGACCACTCGCTTTTTGAGTCGAAAGGAAAAGGCGGTCAAAAAGGATTAGGGCGTCATGGTGTCATGCCCCTCTCTTCGCTCTGAAAACCAGACATCGTGGCCCAGATCTCATAGTAAGCACAGAGCTTATCGAGCTGGTCTGGTTATTGAGCGACGCAGTGCTTAAAAGTTAGGGTAATTAAGCGTAGCTGTTAATGTAACGATCACCTTCAGTCAATCTTCAGGACCAATGATTATCCAATAGCGGTAATCTGCCGTGGGCCACGAATTGATTTCATGCTCCACCCCGCTCGCCTGCAGTAGATTTTCCAAATCTTTCCATGCGTGCTCGGACATAATAAACGCCCTGCCCTTGTAAATTGATACTATAGAATCCATGTTTTGTTGCTAACCACATCGAGACCAGAATACCACTCCCCTTAGACATTGACAGTCCAACCCAGATATAACGGAATCAGCGTCATGCCAAAAAAGAAGCCCGTCGTCCTCCGCTCTCGCCCTCCCCTCGCCCGCATGATGCGGATCCACGAGGAACTCAAGGAGAACCGCCTGCCCAACGCCACCCGACTTTCAAAACTGCTGGAAACCTCGACCAAGACGATCAATCGCGACATCGCCTTCATGCGCGATCAAATGCACCTACCGATCGCATGGGATGCCGTGGCGAATGGATACAACTATGAAGGCTACGTAGATGGCTTCCCAACGCTACAAGTTACAGAAGGCGAACTGTTTGCCTTGCTCGTCGCCCAGAAGGCATTGGAGCCCTACAGGGGCACACCATTCCAAGAGCCACTCGAAGCTGCGCTGCAAAAGCTGTCTGACGGACTGAAGGATAAGGTATTTATGTCGCTGGATCGTCTCGATGCACCGGTGAGCTTTAAATCCGCCGGCGTCTCCACTGCCGATCTCGAAACCTTTCAGTTCGTGACTCGTGCGGTCGAGCAGGAGCAAGAGCTTGAATTTGACTACAAGAACCTGGGCGGCAAGCGCTGGAACCGACGCAAGGTGCGCCCCTACCACTTGTGTTGCGTGGAAAACCAATGGTATGTGGTGTGCTGGGACAAGGTTCGCAAAGCACTGCGAACGTTCGCGTTGGTTCGGATGCGCAAGGTCGCCCTGACTGGCGAAAACTTCAAGCGCCCGAAGGACTTCGACATTCAAAAACATTTAAAAGATGCCTTCGGGGTATTCAGCGGTGACACCAAGCATAAGATCCGCGTTGAATTTGACGCCTGGGCCGGGCAGTTGATCCAGGAAAAGGAGTGGCACCCCGCACAGGAGATCAAAGACCTCGGCGATGGCCGCATCGAGTTTCGCATCGAACTCGCTGATCTTTTTGAAATCGAACGCTGGATCCTCAGTTGGGGCTCGCATGCCAAAGTCCTGGGGCCAGCGAAGCTCAAGAACAGCATCCGCAAGCATGCCGAAGCAATCGTAGCAAACAGCTAGCCGACTTCAACCGTCCCACCTTGCCACCTTCCACTTTCAAACATTTCCACTTTTTATAATGCCTTCCCGCGGACACCATTAGAGCAGTTCAAAGGAGTGCGAACGGATGATCGATAAGATCGAATCTTTGGGGGAGTCATCGGCGTGATTATCGGACATTCCTAAGGACGCAAATCACTGGCAAACAAAGCCGAACGGGAGCCGTCAAGGTGCAGCGCATAGACGGAGCACGACAGTGCGTAGATGGCGAACCGAAGGTTTGGCCGAAGCGCTGCGCAGGGTGAGTGACGAAGTGCGAGAAGCACGGAGATGGTGAACCAGAGGGTTTGCCCTGAGTCCCTTTGGGCAAGTAACGTAGCACGACAGTGCGTAGATGGTGAATCGAAGGTTTGCCCTGAGTCTGCGAAGGGTGACGAGAGCGGGTGCCCGTTGGGCGAGCGAGGAACAACGGGTGCCCGTTGGGCGAGCGAGGAACAACGGGTGCCCTTGGGCGAGCGAGGAACAAGCCGGTGCCCTCGGGGCAGCAGAAGGAACCAGCCGATCAATAGAAAGCCATCGCCCAAAAAAATAGCTGCATGCTCCTAGGTCACCCCGTATTTGTCCGACCCTCACTGGCATAATGCATACCAGTGAACATTCGAACACATCAACAACCACACAGATGCGCCTGACTCACCAGTCGATACGTCGTGTCGCCGACGGGCTAGTGATTGAAGGACCACAAGGCTCAGTATTGATCCGTCGGCAAATGGATCGTATCGAAACGAAGTATCAAGGTGGCCAACTAGTCAATGGCAGCGCTGCCGCTTACTCCAAAGCGCTCCTACAAACCGCGATCAAGCTCACCGACGATTTCCCCTTTCCTTGGACCATCGAAGCGGACGGCACGCAACGCATTACCGACCATCAACGCTACTACGAGCAGACCTTCAATTCAGACCTCCAGGGCATTGAGACACTCAAGCGCTGGATAGTGTGTCATTCACTGTAATCAACTTTCAGCAGGCATATTAGCTTTAACGGAAGTCTAGCACACAGAAACGGTCAACCTGAACAACAGTAGGTTTCCAGAAAGACGATCCCACAGCCTTTATTACCCTTAAAAATAACTCCGACATATATTCATGCGCATCTACCTAAACCTTAAGTCGTTAATAATTAACAAAAGGCCAGTGAATTTCGATGATTCAATCATCGGGTCGTCAGTTCGAATCTGGCAGATGCCTTAATTTTTTGGATCCCGCAATCTTCTACAAAATTGCGGGATTTTTAATGTTCAAATATCAGCATCTAAGTGACTTAAATCTTATAGTAAAATCCTGGAAATAATAAGCCCAAGGGTAATCGGCTTGTTTCCCTGACAACCGAGTCTGGGAAAACCAGCCCCCGCCTAAATTGGTGGACCGGAACGCATCCAAATTAATCAGCGCGCGAATACACTGATGTAACACAAGTATGGCGATCCAACTTCGTTTCAAGTTTTCAAATTTTAAGTTTTTACTTGCGGCGGTCCAACACAGTCAAGCCCCGGGACGAAGCGATGTAGCCATATGCTTTGCGCTTTCGTTGATTACCCGCCACGTCGTAGACCTGTTGAAATATAGCTGTCCCTAATTTTTTAGCTTAAAATAAAGAACTAGCCCTAGCTCGTTTTTATTTTAGGCGCTGATAAAAATGTTGAGTCGTTATTGACGGATAGTCCGATTTAAGTATCAAAAAGTAATGAGTATAAGCAAAAGCAACATCGGCCCTTGGTACATTGGTTTTGGTATCTTTTTAATTGTATGCGGTTTGGCTGGATACGCATCCAATCCAGCGGCCGCGAAAACAGCCCTCATGTCGGGAGCGACTTTCGGCACACTCAGCGCACTGTGTGGATTTTGGATGATCAAGGGTGGACGCCGACTCGCTTATACCGCTGCCGGACTAACTACCCTGCTACTTTGCGTCGCCTTTAGTTGGCGCTCAATCGTTAGCTGGCAGGCTTACGCCAATGGCGAACCCAAACTTTTTGCTGCCTGCTTGATCACCACAATGCTGATTGGTTCAGTGGTATCACTGATTAAGCTCCTTTCGGCATTTAAAGTCCTCATAAAATAGTTTATCGGAGCGCTGCTGCCGTAAGGGATAGCCTGAAAGGCATCCTTCAGTTCGGAACATCTATTTATTGATGTTCAAGGCTGCAACGCTGGAATCCATCCAAAACGCGCCCTATTTAGATGTGCTGAGCAGTGTCTGTGATTGCGACATCGAATGCGTGAATATCTGGACCCAGGAGCTACCTGAAACGGGCTACCTGAAACGGGCTACCTGCATACCACGCTCGCGTGTGGTTTGCGAATGTTTGGATCCACACCTTTAAATTGCCTTGGAGACTAGGTGCTGCATGCTTGCTGAAACATTTATTAGGCGGATCTCTACAAGAGTAATAAAGCAAACATGAAGCTGCTTGCGGATGGATTCCTACTGAAACGGGAAGACCGAAGCCAGAAGAACCGGTCGAATCAGGACAGAGATCCGGTCAAGTTATCAGAGAGATTAAAATATTTCCTGAGCTTTAAATTCAGGCAACGATCGTGGCAAAAAATCGTCAAATGGCGCGATTCAGTACCATGCAGGCAGCTCCTCGTATAATCTTGACAACAGCCACAAAAACACCGATTATGCTAGCGTTTGATTGATTTTATAACCAACATATATACAACGACTGGAATGTCTGTTAAACCATTAAATGAAAGTCCTATTCTCAGTGAGGGCGGTGCTCACAATGGTCCCTCAACGACACGCAGTATCCCCTTTTCGTATTGGAAAACTTGGTGATGAAATTAAACTCTGAAAAAAGCTCGGTCACCTTGACTCAATCGTAATATGATACGACAGGTATATTAGGTTTTAAATTTACCCCAAGGTTTAGCAACTAGAGGATTATCTCTACACGAATGACGTTGGTACAAAAAAAAATTCACATTAACAACAGCCTCCAGTAACCAAAAACAAATCGAAATAAATAGATAATGAATAAGCTAATGAATACTAAATTCTTCATCCTAGCAGTGGTCATCGCTATGATTTCTTGGCTGCCAAGTGCAGCCAATGCGGCAGAAGATCTGATAACTCCGAATAGCGAAATGACAACTTCCAGCCTAGCACAAGCTACGTCGGATATTGAAGCTCCGATTATGCTGGAATCAAGCGACTTGGTCGGTGTGTCTTTCTGGCTCATCTCCATGGCACTCGTAGCGGCCAGCATCTTTTTCTTTATGGAAACACAACGTGTTTCGTCTAAGTGGAAAACGTCACTTACCGTATCCGGTTTAGTATGTTTGGTAGCTGCAGTTCACTACTTCTATATGCGTGATGTCTGGGTACTGACTGGCAGCACTCCAACGGTTTATCGCTATATCGATTGGCTCATTACTGTGCCGCTCTTGATGATAGAATTTTACCTCATCCTTTCGGCGGTGACTAAAGTGTCTTCTGGTATTTTCTGGCGACTACTCATTGGTACAATCGTCATGTTAGTCGGCGGTTACCTTGGTGAAACAGGTTATATAAACCTCACCGCTGCCTTCGTCATCGGAATGGCTGGCTGGGCTTACATCCTCTATGAGATCTTTTTGGGTGAAGCGAGCAAAGTCAGTGCCAACAATGCTCCTCCAGCAGTGCAAACTGCATTTAAGACCATGCGTATAATCGTTACAGTTGGTTGGGCTATTTATCCTTTAGGTTATGTATTCGGTTACTTCACTGGGAGTGGTCCAGAAGAAAGCATGGCATCGCTCAACATTATCTACAATTTGGCTGATGTGATTAACAAAATTGGCTTTGGTTTGGTTATTTGGGCCGTTGCAGTAAAAATGTCGGACGAAGCTGCGATTCCTGCTAAATCGTAGGCTTAAACAAACGGAAGATATCGTAAACCACCTAGTTCAAACATCTCCATGAAACCCTTTACCAGCACTCTGGCTCCTCCACTCTTATTTGAAATGGATGGGCTAATGAGTGAATTGGAACAGGGCATGGAGATGTTTTTGCTTTCAAATGCCGTTGATGAATCATCGGCAGGTCAGGCGGTCGCTGCGGCGCTCTATCATCTTAGGTCGGGGGGGCGTAGAATTCGAGCGCGATTGGCTATTCATGCCAGTCTCTCACTCGGGCTCTCCTCTGCGGATGCCTTAGCTTTGGCCTCGACCGTGGAGCTTCTGCACAATGCTTCTTTGGTACATGATGATCTGCAGGATGATGGTTTGCTTCGTCATGGAGTGCCAACGGTGGGTGTGGTTTATGGTTCGAACATTGCCATCTGCACTGGTGATCTTTTGGTTTCTGCTGCCTATGCATCACTGGCAACTTTTAGTAATAGCCAGCTTCTGGCCAAGCTCATCGGCTTGGTTCACACCGCTACCGCCGAAGCTATACATGGCCAATGTGCGGGGTTCCCGCATTCCGAAAGCGCCCCAAATGATCTCGCGGAATATAACAAGGTCGCGATTGCAAAATCTGGCGCGTTGCTCAGCTTGCCATTTCAACTGGCTTTTCTGGGTGCTGAAAAAATACATTGGTTACCTCAGGCCCGTCGAGCGGCAGAAGAGTTTGCTGTAGGTTACCAAATCATGGATGATTTGCAGGATGTGGTTTGTGATGGGCCAATGGCGATGAACATGGTGAACATACTCAAAGCACGCGGACATGGTGAACATGCACTCGCTCAAGCTCATCAACTCGGATTGAAACATTTGCGAAATGCGGTCGATCTGTCGGATGGGCTACCCGATGGATCAGGAGATTTGTTAAAAGCTCTAGCTCTCTCGCTAAGTAAGCGCCGAGCAACTGAGTGATATGCCACCACATGCAATTGTAGTGGGTTCCGGTTTCGGCGGAATGGCTTCTGCCCTGCGCCTACGCGCCAAGGGCTATCGCGTGACGCTGGTGGATCGTTGTGAAAAACTCGGCGGACGCGCCCAAGTCTATGAGCGCAACGGCTTTTTGCACGACGCTGGGCCGACTGTCATTACCGCGCCCTTTTTATTCGAGGAATTGTTTGCTTTGTTCGGCGAGCAGTTTTCCGATCACGTCAAATTGGTACCCATGAAACCGTGGTATCGATTTTATTTTTCAGACGGCGACACTTTCGACTACGGCGGCACGCTGGAGGAGACTTTGGACGAAATCGAGCGTATCGAGCCGCGTGACCGGGAAGGCTATCTGGCGCTACTGGCACACAGTAAACGCATCTACGATGTAGGTTTCACCGAGCTTTCTGCCCAGCCCTTTCATCGATTGAGCACCATGTTACGCCAAGTCCCTCGGCTGATCGGCCTGCGCAATTATGAGACAGTCTGGGGCATGGTTTCGCGCCATTTGTGTAATTCCAAGCTGCGCCGAGCATTTTCAATTCAACCTCTGCTAGTCGGTGGAAATCCTTTTGATACGACGAGCATCTATGGGCTGATTCACTTTTTAGAACGCGCTTATGGAGTCCATTTCGCGATGGGTGGCACGGGAGCAATTACTAGTGCTTTGAGTGACCTGATGGAACGGCACGATATCGAAATTCGGCTCGGCACCACGGTCGAGCACATTAAGATCGAGAGTGGCACGGCCACCGGCGTTGAGTTGGCCAATGGCACGACACTCGATGCTGACTTGGTCGTTTCCAACGCCGATGCTGCGCACCTTTATCGCCGCATGATTCCGCCCGCAAAGCAGGCCATTTCGACGCGGCTGAAGCTCGCAGCGGCACATTATTCGATGGGTCTTTTCGTGATTTATTTTGGCACCACTCGGACTTATCCGGATGTGGCGCATCACACCATCTGGATGGGAGATCGCTACCGAGAATTACTGAAAGATATCTTTCACCGTAAAGTGCTCTCTGAGGATTTTTCGCTCTATTTGCACCGGCCCACGGCGACGGATGAGAGCTTTGCGCCGGCTGGCTGCGATAGTTTTTACGTGCTCTGTCCGGTGCCTAATATGCAAGGCAATATCGATTGGGACGTCGAAGGGCCGCGTCTAAGAGATCGGATCGTAGCGGCTCTGGACGAGACGATTCTCCCGGGCCTGACTTCCACGATTACCGAGGATTTCTTTAAGACGCCAGCCGATTTCCAGCACGACTACCGTAGCGAACACGGAGCCGGTTTTTCCGTGGCTCCTACCTTTCGCCAGTCGGCGTGGTTCCGTTTTCATAATCAGGCTGAGGGGATTAAAAACCTTTATCTTACCGGAGCTGGAACACATCCTGGAGCAGGCTTGCCAGGTGTGCTTTGCTCCGCTAAAGTGGTGGATGAACTCATACCCCCAGTCGAATGAATGCAGTGATTTCTAACGAAGCACTCGAGGCAGCTGGTGATGTTCTGGCTATGAAAGGTCGGAGCTTCCACTGGGCGCGGCGCTTGATGAGCAAGACACACGCGGCCCGCGCAACACGGCTTTATGCGCTGTGCCGTTACCTAGATGATCTTTCAGATGAGGCAACATCACAGGCTGAGGCAAGAGTCGCACTCGCCGCCGCGCGGCAAGCGATTGAGACTGGAAATACGACCAACCCGGTGCTCCGCGATGGCTTGAGTTTGATGAGCGAATGCGCGATCGAAGCGTCGATCGTGCTGGAACTCATTCGCGGTATTTCCTCCGACTTAGAACCAGTGCGCATGGCGAATGAAGCAGAGTTGCTGCGCTACAGTTATCGGGTCGCTGGAACGGTGGGGCTTATGATGTGTCGCGTATTAGATGTGACCGATCCAGCAGCATTGGCGCACGCGGTCGACTTGGGAATTGCGATGCAACTCACCAATATCTCTCGAGACATCAGCGAGGACGCTGAGGCCGGGCGACGTTATATCCCCGCTACCCTCGTCGGCGAACTCGCTCCCGCTGAATTGATCTCGCCGACAAAATCGCTTCAACCTCTGGTGCGTAGCAGCCTAAAAAACCTACTAGATTTGGCAGATCAGTTTTATCAAAGCGGAGAACTCGGTCTGCCGTATCTGCCATTTCGTGCACGCTGTGGCATCCTTGTGGCAGCGCGAGTTTACGGAGCGATCGGCACCCGACTGAGGCAGCGGGACTGTGACTATTGGACCGGCCGTGTGGTCGTTTCTGATTGGGAAAAAGGCGGCATTTCATTGCGTGCGTTAATGCCCTTGCCACTGCGGTTCGATTTCTGGAAGTGCCGGACTACCCACACTGCGGAGCTACATCGCCATCTAATAGGTCTACCGGGAATAGAAGGCAGTTATGTCATATGATCTCATCATTCTCGGTGGCGGCTGTGCGGGGTTAAGCTTGGCGCGTCGACTTTCCGAGCTCGGTGAGGATTGTCCGCAAACGGTTATTTTGGAAAGTCGCAGCAGCTATACCGACGACCGCACTTGGTGCTTCTGGGGTGAAGATGCCGCACAGCTGACACATCTGGTTCGTCATCGCTGGTCGTGGGCATCGGTAGCAGCAGAGGGAAAGACCGTGAAGGTGGATTGCAGCGCATTTCCCTATTCCATGATTCCGTCGCTGGCGTTTTATGACGAGTCGCTAGAGATGATTTCGCAAGCGCCGCAGCTTTTGTTAGAGGCGGGAGTTTCCGTCCTATCCGAGCCGCTGAAAGTAGGAGATAATTGGCAGGTCGAGACCTCCGCCGGAATGCGATCTGCTCGAATGGTGGTCGATACCCGCCCGTTACAAACGCCGCAACGTCAAGCCGCTGGCCTAAGGCAATCATTTGTCGGACACGAGATCGAATGTGCCGAACCAATCTTCCAACCGGAGGTCGCCGAACTCATGCACTTTGAGCCCGCTGGTGAGGGCGAGATTCTTTTTTTCTACCTCCTGCCCTTGGCAGAGAATAGTGCCTTAATTGAAGCGACCATTTTCTCTGCCGAACCCCTGGGGCCAGATCGTTTTGAAAAGGAAATACAAGAGTTCATCACCCGCCGTGTGCAGGGGGCAAACTACACCATCCGCCGTTCCGAGCACGGGATATTACCGATGGGCATACCTCCGCCACAGGGAAATCCCGACGCGAGCTATGTGAGTGCTGGCCTCACGACCGGAGCGGCACGCCCCAGTAGTGGTTATACCTTTCAACGCATCCAGCGTTGGGCAGCTGATTGCGCCAAAGCGCTCGGCGCAGGTCTGCCGCCCCTGGCGCACGCTCGTGACCCGATGCTGCTACGCGGGATGGACGCTATTTTTCTGCGAGTCTTGCGCCTGCAGCCGGAAATAGCTCCAGAGCTATTTCTGGCACTGTTTAAAAAGGTGGAGATCGCGATTCTTGTCCGCTTCATGAGTGATCGCGGGACACTTTCCGACTACGCAACCATCGCCTCGGCCTTGCCATCTGGCCCATTTCTCCGACAAACATTGCCCGCTTTAATAGCATCGCGCATGCCATGAAGGCTCAACGTATCCAAGGCCTAATCTTTTGCGCAATCGCCCTCCTCTTTGCCTTCGCCACGCTTGCGATGAGTCGCTTCGCCCCGCAGACCGAACTTATCGTGCTTGCTGCGCTTATCGTCGTCCTCGGCATTCCACATGGCGCGCTGGATACCATCTTTGCGCATCGACTGTATGGCATTCGGACACCCTGGGATTGGCTCCGTTTTGGAGTCGTCTATCTGCTGCTGGCGGCACTGATTGTCGGGCTTTGGATGTTCGCTCCTGTGGCTTTTATGATCGGATTTTTGCTCATCTCGGTGGCACACTTTTCCGGCGATCTGGCCGCAGGCACCGCGCTAGTCTCACGCATCCTCTACGCCGGAGCGGTCATCATTTTCCCCACCTTTTTGCATGCTGAAGAAATGACCCAACTGTTTGCGCAACTTGTTGGTCTCCCTGCGGGGCAAACGGTCGTCTCTGGCCTCACCTGGTTGGCCTGGGCGTGGTGTATCGGCCTCGTTCTGGCTGTACTGGTATGTGTGCGGCGTGACTGGTTGACGGCATTGGAAATGACGTCTGTCGGCGTGTTGACCGTCCTGGCCCCACCACTGTTTTCTTTCACCGTGTTCTTTTGCGGCATGCACAGCGCACGCCATATCATTCGCACAATTATCTATTCTGGGCGATCTTCGCTCCTGCTGTTGGCGGCAGCAGGGTTTCTGCCCATGTTCGGCGTTGTGGTGGCGTCTGCCGTGGCGTGGCATCTCCTAAAAGACACCACGCTCGATGCCCGAGTGCTCCAAATCGTCTTTGTTGGATTGGCCGCGCTCACTGTGCCACACATGGTGTTAGTAGAACGAGTGCGCCTCTCAGGTTGGTTAAAAGGTGCGGCTGAATAGCGAATTAATCTGGTTGATCGAATGTTAAAAACACGCAGGGCATGGTTTAAAGCGTCGTAATAATTTGAATCGGCAATCACGCTTTAGGGATCAGGCAGCCAGCGGTTAAGGGTGATGATGAGCCGAGAGCGAGAGTGTGGACGCCTTTCCCCGTAAAACTCCGAAGCATTCCCCATTTTCCATCTCCCGTTTCCCCGCCCCGACTTGGAGCTTCAAATAGACGTTCATAAAGATTTCAACGTCGAGCGTAGTCGCAGATGAGCGGCAGCTAACTCTGTTGACTAGCGCGACTCGAACGACCCCTTTTCTCGCCTAGTTGCGCTGCACCACTCGTCTGTATGGGACTGACTCCAGACTGGCAGGAACACCAAACCTGGAAAACAACGACCTAACCAGTAATCAACACTCCCCCAACAGCCGGCCTTTAAGTAGCGTTGTCGACTCCCCTTTCCCACTTTCCAAAGCTGACCTCAGCGCCCCATCATCCATTAATCATCACTCATCACGGCGAAGCCGCAGCCATC
>CALKBZ010000038.1 GCA_937775295.1 uncultured Opitutales bacterium | reverse complement strand
TAAGTCGCACTCGGGGTAATCAGTTGGATCAATTGCTTGGCGATGGCGACTTTAGTCGCCGGCCCAATCTTTAGCGAGCTACCATCCGCCGCGATGAGCGTCACTTCGTTGATGTCGGCAGCAAACCCCGCGCCCGCTTCGCCGACTTTGTTAGCCACCATCCAGTCGCAGCGCTTCTCCACCAGCTTCTTGCGGGCATGGGCATCAACGTTGTTGGTCTCTGCAGCAAAGCCGACGACTGTCTGGTGCACTTTGCGCTCGGTCATGGTCTTTAAGATGTCGACGGTACGCTCAAACTCGATGCTCCTCGACGCCTCCCCCTTCTTCTCCTTCTGCGCGTGTTGCTGAACCGGACGAAAGTCACTGACAGCGGCGGCCATAATTAAAACATCGCAGGCATCAAACAACGCATCGACGTGTTGAAACATTTCCTCCGCGCTGACCACCGGATATAAAATGACATCATCAGGCTCCTTGAGCGCGACGGGGCCAGCGACCAGATCAACCGTCCACCCCGCAGCCACAGCGGCCTCGGCGATGGCATAGCCCATCTTGCCGGTGGATGGATTGCTCAAAAAGCGCACCGGATCGATAAATTCACGGGTTGGGCCCGCGGTAATAAGACAACGAATAGAGCTTGCGTTCGACATAACTCGGAAAAGCCTAAGTTAACATATGGCCCAACAGCAACCCAGCACCGCACAGAATTTGAAAAATTCCTCAAATATCGTAAAACCTCCAGTTAAGAAGGAGAATACCCTGCTCAATCTCGGCTTTAATATCCTGCTGCCGATCATGGTGCTCAACAAGGGCAAGAAATACTTCGGCGAGTATCTGGAACCCTACTTCGAGAACGTCGCGGTCGGCATCCTGATCATCGCCATCATCTTTCCAGTCGTATACTTCATCTACGATTACTTCAAACGCTCGAAGTATAACGTCTTCTCAATTCTCGGCCTCATCAGCGTCCTCCTCACCGGTGGTATCGGCATCTTGGAGATACCCACCGAATGGTTTGCGGTCAAAGAGGCTGCCATTCCGCTACTGTTGGGCATCGCCGTAGTCGTGTCACTCAAGACGCCTTGGCCGCTGATTCGCACCCTGCTCTACAATCCAGAAATTCTGGATGTCGATAAAGTGCATCTTGCCCTGCAGGCGCATGACAGTGAATCGGCATTTGAAAAACTGCTGACGAAGTGCACTTGGCTCCTCGCGTTTTCGTTTTTACTGAGCGGCATACTCAACTATGGACTAGCGCGCTGGATCGTGGTCAGCCCGAGCGGCACCGATGCCTTTAACTCCGAAGTCGGCAAGATGATGGCCTGGAGCTGGCCGGTCATTGTTATCCCCAGTATGGCGATCATGATGGTTACGCTGTGGATGCTCCTCGGCGGGATCAAAAAAATGACGGGACTGGAGCTAGACGATGTCCTACACGGTGCGCCGGCTAAGGTGGCAGATGAGACTCGCAGTTGAAAAGCTGAAGTCTAACAAGACATCGGAATCAGTGTGCAGGCACTTCCGCGCGAAGCCTCGAGCGATTTTGATGTCGCCAGCAGTCGACCAGAGCATGCTCTGGTCGGGAAGCATGTGCCACCACCCACAACTGAAGCCACAGATATCTGGCCCTACAAAAAAACGGCAAAGCCTCGAAAGGCTCTGCCGTGTAAAAAAGTACCGCCGTAACTGTTAGCGCTCGTCCATCTTTAGATAGTCACGAATCGTGTGGCCGGTGTAAATTTGGCGTGGGCGGTGGATGCGGCTCTTAGAGTTTTCCGCAATCTCCTTCCAATTCGCAATCCAGCCTGGCATACGTCCAATCGCAAACATCACGGTAAACATCTCGACCGGGATACCGATCGCCTTGAGCAGGATACCACTGTAAAAGTCTACATTCGGGTAGAGCTTGCGCTGCACAAAATACTCATCCTCCAACGCTGCCTGTTCGAGGTGCTTGGCAATATCAAGTAGTGGATCATCGATCCCCAAGCCTTCGAGCACACGCTCAGAGCTCTTACCCAAGATCTTCGCACGTGGATCGTAGTTTTTATACACGCGGTGGCCAAAGCCCATGAGCTTCGCTTTACCCTCTTTAGCGTCTTGGATGAATTTTGAACCGTCATCACCCGATGCGTGGATCTCTTCGAGCATCTTGATCACTGCCATATTTGCCCCACCATGCGACGGGCCCCAAAGCGCACAGACTCCGGCCGAAACCGAAGCAAACAAGTTGGCACCACCGGAAGCGACCATGCGCACCGTCGAAGTCGAGCAGTTTTGCTCGTGATCGGCATGCAACAACAAGAAAAGATCGAGCGCCTCAGAGGCGCCGGAAGTATCCTCATATTGATTATAAGGTTCCGAGAACATCATGTGCAGAAAGTTCTCTGCATAGCGCAGCTTGTGATCCGGAAAGACAAACGGTAAACCCTGCTTCTGGCGATAGGCCATCGCCGCAATCGTGCGCACTTTAGAAATCAACAGCGCGGCCGTCTCATCGAAGTGCGCTAAATCTTGTGCACGGTTATTCGAAGACATCTCAGGATAGTAGGCACCCAGAGAGTTGAGCATGGATGACAAGATCGCCATAGGATGCGCATCACTGGGGAAGCCCTCGAAGTGATGATGCATGCCGGTGTGAACCGACGCGTGCAACTGCACTTCTTTAGCGAATGTCTCCAATTGCTCCTGAACGGGCAACTCACCATAAATAGCGAGGTATGACGTCTCGAGAAAAGTAGAGCGCTCAGCCAACTCCTCGATCCGATAGCCGCGGTGGCGAAGAATGCCCTTCTCACCATCAATAAATGTAATATCACTCAAGCAAGAGCCCGTGTTACCGTAGCCTTCGTCGAAAGTGACACAACCACTCTTCGCACGTAAAGTTCTGGTATCCAGAGCTTTTTCTCCTTCGGTCCCCTCAATTATTGGGAACTCGAAATTTTCATCGCCGAGTCGAATAGTGCCAGTGTTTTCCATTTCTAGGTAGTTGTTAGGTAAGTCGTTGAGGGAGCGTATTGCCACTCTATTAAAAAGATCATCCAGTGTTGCGCTACAGCGACTTCAGGAAATTACGGTAGAGTTGCAATCCTTTTGCCTGACTTTTTTCTGGGTGAAACTGAGTGGCATAGCAATTCCCGGAACGAATCCCAGAAACAAACCGACCGCCATAATCAGTCTCAAATAGTGTAAGGCGCTCATCTTCGGGTTCAATATAATAACTATGCACGAAGTAAAATTGGTCGATGCCGCTTTCAAGGCCATCAGTGAGCGGATCATCACCTGCAAAAGAAACTGAGTTCCAGCCCATGTGCGGGACCTTGAGTGATGGATCGATCTGAAAACGACGCACTCGCCCCTTAAAAACACCCAATGCCTGCGTGTCGCCCTCTTCGGAGTGCTCAAACAGCGCCTGTAGGCCAAGGCAAATGCCAAAAAACGGCTTATCCGCAGCGATCCAATTCCGAATCGCATCATCAAACCCCGTTTCTTTGAGCAACCGCATCGCGTCGACGATCGCACCTTGACCAGGGAAAACCAGCGCATCGGCCGTTCCAATCTGATCGGGACTGGAGACGAGTTGCGCAGTTGCACCGACATGCTCCCAAGCGCGCACCACACTACGCAGGTTACCCATACCGTAATCAATAACGGCGAGTCGTGGTTTATTCTGTTGGGACTTTACGCTCATAAGAAACGCTGCAAAGTGGCGAATCTAAAACAGGATGCAAGCAGACAAGCCCCCGAATCCATCAAATCCCTCTCCCCGCTGGCTCATAATTCGACCAGCTTATAATCGACACAACCAGCGCTAATGAGCATGTCGCCTGCGACGACATAATATACAAAAAAGGACGACCCGTGGCTGGATCGTCCTTTACTAAATAAATAGCGCTCGAAGCTACTTCGATAGTGTGCCCTTAGTCGAAGGCAACGCCCCGCCGAGGCGCGGATCGACAGCCGTCGCCATATCAAGCGCACGAGCAAAGCCCTTAAAAATGGCTTCGGCAATGTGGTGCGGCTCTTCGCCGTATTCGAGATTAATGTGCAAATTACAAGCTGCATCGTTGGCAAAGGCCTGAAAAAACTCCTTTACCAGCACGATACTGAAATCGCGCACCATCGGGAACTGATAGTCTACATTATAGACAAATGCCTGACGGTTCGACAAATCCAGTGCGACACGAGCCAATGACTCATCCATCGGCAATAGAAAGAATCCGTAACGGCGAATGCCGCCTTTGTCGCCGAGCGCTTGTTTCAGCGCCTGCCCGAGCACAATACCAGTGTCCTCGACCATATGGTGATAATCGACGTCGATATCGCCGGTTGCCTTGACCTTCAGGTCAAACAAACCGTGCTTTGCAAAGAGCGTCAGCATGTGATCGAAAAACGGGATGCCAGTGTCGATTACGGACACACCAGTGCCATCGACATTCAGCTCCATTTCGATCTGCGTCTCTTTAGTATTGCGGGTGATTTTTGCTATGCGTGATTCAGCCATGATGTAACAGCGATTAAAAAAGCCTCCATTTCAGCGTCAGTTCCTATGCTAACGCGTATAAAAGAGCAAGTTAAAGGATGAGCAGGGAAATAGCGCACCAATACGTGCGACTGCTTTAAATGATCGAACAGCGAAGCGGCCACCGCCGTACCAGATTCTCCAGCGCCATTCTGCGGCTCGGTGAATAGAAAATTGGCTGCCGATGGATAGGTGAACCACCCGAGCGAGTCGAGCTGAGCCAAGGTCGACGCACGGGTAGCAATCACCTTCTGCCGTTGCGACTTAAAGTATTCAACATCTTCAAACGCGGCCTGCGCCGCCACCTGTGCGATTCGGTCTACATTATAGGCATCGCGCACTCGATCCAACATGCCGATAATACCAGCGCTCGCCAGACCAAAGCCAACTCGCATACCAGCGAGGGCGTACGACTTCGAGAACGTGCGCACCACCACCAGGTTTTCATAATCCTGCAGCAGAGCCACCGCAGTCTCGCCGCCGAAATCGACATAGGCCTCGTCCACCACCAAGATCCCGTCGATTCGTTGCAGCACCGCTTCAATGGCAGTCAGAGAAAACGCCACGCCAGTCGGTGCATTCGGCGAAGTCAGGAAAAAAACCGGCGCATTGACTGCGACCATCGCCTCCACATCCAACTCCATTGAGCGGGTAAACGGCACATCAATCATGCCTTTGCCCGACATCCCCGCCACGACTGGGTAGAGCGAGTAACTCGGTACGGTGTGCCCCGCCCCCTCTGCGGAAACATAGCAGCGCGTAATTAGATCTAAAATATTGTCAGAGCCATTACCTATAATGACGTTTTGTGCAGTCAGGCCGAACCGCTCACCGATCACAGTACGGAGTTGCTGGCTGACTGGCTCTGGGTAGCGACGCAGTTGCGCCACCTCAGCGCCCACCGCCTGGGCCACTCTTGGCGACGGTGGATACGGATTCTCATTGGTGTTGAGCTTGACCCATCCCTGCCCCTGCGGTTGCTCACCAGGTACATAGGCATGTAATTCCTGGATATGTGCTAAGGCACGCGCATTGGCATTAAAATTTTTCTTCATGGGCATATATCGAATTAGCAAAAGACGGACGCGCAAGCCACCCGCCTCCGGAAAACCGCTCTTCAATCAACTTTGACAGATAACCAGCGATTTGCTTTTCATGCAATCATAGCGACCGCTCTATAAAGACTACTTCACTCGCCAGAGGTAAATCCAAAATGTTCAGAAAACTCATAATTCCTGCTTTTGTGGTGATTCTGATAGCCCAAAGTAGCAACGCCGATAAAATCCGGATGACAAATGGTTCTCGGCTGATTGGCGAACTCATTCGCATCGAAGCCAATAAAGTGACTTTTCCTACACCCTTTGCCGGCACGCTCACGATCAGCCAGTAGCACGTCGAGCGTATCACCACCAAGAAACCAGTCGCATTGATGATGGAAGACGGGCGTGTCTTTTACGACTGGCGAATTGTATCCACCAAACAGGCTATGCGTGTGGAATCTGAAATGAGGCTCCTGTAATCTTTGCCCTATCAGATATCGAAAGGGTCAATTCCGAAGCTCGAAAACTGGGCGATCGCTATGAAAGGAGTGACCGATTCGAACTCGAGATGGAGCTTGGCCCAGTCTGGCTAAATAAACATAATGCTGGTGACAACAAAGAGGACTGGGTAGGCGCGCTATGGTTCTTCGATGCCACTACTGTCGTCATCGGCTGCGGTTCCACGCTCTACCACGACCTCGACGGCATCTTAAAGATTGGATAGCCCAGCGGAACCATCCTCAATACCATTCTTGGCATTCGCTGCTCCATTGCCGCGGGTTTGAAAACCGCCTTTGAAATGGAATACAAGTAAGTCGGCGCTGCCGTCTAGGGCATCGACAAGATCGACACTACTTACAATCTGAGAATCGGCGATTCGAAGTCAGCAGCTAAAATTCCGAAAAACCAATCGCTGCGAATATCACGACCCTAGATCATACAGACCACTACGACTAACCCCATTCTTGCTCCGGCTGCACCTGCTCGATGTGACCCTCTAGCAATCACAGCAATTTTCTAAAAAAAAAACCGCTCGGTGTACGCCGAGCGGGGTTCTCACTAATAACGAGATTACAAAGTGCGCTTAGAGACGAATCGTTAGCGAGCGCCCGTGACCGTCGAGCTTTTCCAAACGCGCAAAGGTCTCCACCACTGGAGCCGCATTCGCGAGGCTCTTGGCGTCGTAGCGTAGGATACTAGAGCGCCGAATAAAGTCGGTCGCTTGCAAACCACTGAAGAAACGCCCCGCACGGCCAGTCGGCAACGTGTGGCTCGGCCCAGCGGTAAAATCGCCCAATACGGTCGGCGTCATATAGCCCTGCAGGATCGCGCCCGCAGTGGTGATCTTTTTCGTCAACGCATCAATCGACTTGTCGGCGATCTGTAGCTCCAGGTGCTCCGGTGCGATATAATTCGAGACCTGTGCAGCCTGATCGAGATTCTTACAAATCACCGCAAGGAAGCGGCTCTTCAAGACCTTCTCACATTTTGCGGCGTGGCTGCGCTCGGGTAATTGCTTGACCAGGGATTTCTCGATCTTGCTCAGCAGCACCTTGCTGGTAGTCGCCAGATAAATAATTTCTTTACCGCTGCCGTGTTCGGCCTGTGCAATTAAGTCCGCGGCGACATGGTGTGGATTCGCCCCCGCATCGGCGATGATCATCACTTCACTCGGCCCAGGCAGCAGATCGATTCCCACAGTGCCCAGCACTTGACGCTTCGCCTCCATCACGAAGGCATTGCCGGGACCAAATATTTTGTCCACCGCTGGAACGGTTGCGGTGCCATAGGCCATTGCGCCAACGGCTTGCACACCGCCCACTTTATACACTTCATCAATGCCGACCATCGAAAGCGCAGCCAGCATACCTGGTGCAATCGAACCATCCGCAGCCGGTGGCGTGCAGACGCAAATCTCGGGGTTCTTTACCAGCTTCGCCAGTACCGCCGTCATAATGACAGTCGAAACCAGCGGCACATTACCGCCAGGCACATACAGCCCGACACGTTGAATCGGATAGAAGCGTTCGCCGACAATACCACCTTGCGCGTTCTTCGTCTTCCAATTTTTAGGTAGGGTCTTTTTATGGAACGCTTTAACCAGCGCGATGGACTCGCGAATCGCTTTACGGTCAGCAGCTGACAGGCTCTTTAATGCCGCTTTCATCTCGACGGGGTCAACGCGCATTGCTGTGGCATTCAAGTGCGCGCCGTCAAACTTCTGCGTGTATTCAAGCACCGCCTTGTCGCCGTGCGCTTTCACATCGGCCAACACGGCTGTGACCACGTCAGAGACATCCCCCGACACAGTGGCATTGGCGCAGAACTGGCGCAGAGCATTAAAAAATTTAGGCGAATCTGAAAATTCGAGTGTTTGCATAATAAACTAGAATAGAACTGTGAGCGTCTGCGGCTAGAAGAGCCGTGCTTACTTAGTTTTTTGACCGGTCGGGATAGTAAAGATTCCACGCTTCAATGGCTTGTTCACTTTAATATCATGAACCACCATCGTGTGTAGCATTTTCTGCCCTTGATAATACTCAACGCGTCTGGGAAATCGAATGCCCGCAACAATTTGTTCGCCGACTTCGACACTCTCAACTCCTTTATCCGTAATTGTTGAAACGAGCGTATCATCATTGATGGCAAAATAGCGCGTGGTGGAAATGCCGTCTGGGTAGGAATACAACAGTTTATGGCAACGCACGCCACGTCGTTGCTCAATCCCCTGATATTCGATGCGCTCGCCACCCTTAAAATCGGCACCATAGAAACTAAAGAGCTGACGGGCGCTGAATGCGACACGTTTAAGTTCCCCATCCGTCATCGTGCGAATTTGAGAGCGCTTATCCACATCACTTAAATTTGAGCGGATAATGCAACCCGAGTTGCCTGCCAGAATCGTCGTTTCGACTAGGTCATCGACTGTCACCACTAAGCGCTGCGAACAGGGCTTGCGCGAAATAATCAGAATCGTCGCACTCGGCATTTTAGACTCCGCCGGCTCGATCCAGCCACTCATCTGCAAAGTGACTATATTGTTCAACGCCGCCTCAGCGCCAACTGTGGCACGGGCGCGCTCAACAATGGCACTCACTTTCGGCCCATCAGCAAACAGCGGAGCGGCGAAAGCTATTAAAAAAATTGAGGATAATAATTTCATACTTACATGCTTCAGACCTGGCTGAACCGAATTTGTTCGAAACTGAATCGCACAGCAAACCCATGCGCACTACTCCCACTCGATCGTGCTCGGTGGTTTCGAGCTAATGTCGAGGACCACACGATTGCAACCTGACACCTCATTGATGATACGGCTCGAAATTTTACGAAGCACTTCGTAAGGGACACGCGCCCAGTCGGCTGTCATCGCGTCAAGGCTCTCGACGATACGTAGCGCAACCACGTTTTCGTAGGTGCGTTCATCGCCCATCACACCGACTGTTTTAACCGGCAGGAATACGCAGAACGACTGCCACACCTTGTAATAAAGATCCGCAGCCATCATCTCTTCTTGAAGAATCGCATCCGCCTTGCGCAGCACGACCAGATCCTCTTCCCTGATCGGCCCCATGACGCGCACGCCAAGCCCTGGACCTGGGAATGGTTGACGCCAAACGACTTCCTTCGGCAAGCCGAGTTGGGAGCCAAGCTCTCGCACTTCATCCTTAAACAGTTCGCGCAGCGGCTCCAGCAGCTTGAGGTTCATCTTCTCCGGAAGCCCACCAACATTGTGGTGGCTTTTAATCAGCGCCGCAGGGTTGCCATCGATCGCGATCGACTCGATCACATCTGGATAGAGCGTGCCCTGAGCGAGGAAGGTGTAGTTGCCGTACTCCTTGAGCTCGGTGACCGACTCATCAAACACCTCGACGAAAGCATTGCCGATAATCTTACGCTTCGTTTCTGGATCCGACACACCAGCCAAACGATCTAAGAAGAACTTGCCTTTATCGGCCACGCGCACATCGAGATCGAAGTGATCGCCGTAAAGTTTTTCAACCTGCTCACGCTCATGTAAGCGCAGCAGACCATTATCCACAAACACGCATGTCAGCTGCTTGCCGATCGCTCTGTGAATCAACGCAGCCGCGACCGAAGAATCCACCCCACCGGACAGACCTAGGATCACGCGCTCGTCGCCGACAGTGTCTTTGATCTTCTGCACGCTTTCTTCGATGTAGTTGGCCATCGACCAATCCGAATCGCAGCCACAAATCTTGAAGAGGAAGTTCGCAATCACCTCAGTGCCCATCTCGGAGTGCGCCACCTCGGGGTGAAATTGCATGCCGTAGAAATTACGTTTCGCATCTTGAATCGTCGCGTAAGGCGAATTCTCAGTCGAAGCGACCGCTTCGAACCCTTCAGGAAGCTGCTCTAGGCGATCGCCATGCGAATTCCAGACACTCAGTGTGTCCGGCATGCCTTCGAACAGCTTGCCCTTGATTGCGATATTGAGTGTGCCGTGGCCAAACTCGCGCTCATCACTTTTAGCCACGCGGCCACCGAGCATGTGTGCCATCAGCTGCTCGCCATAGCAAATACCCAACACGGGGAGGCCCATTTCAAAGACTTTCGCATCTGGACGCGGCGAGCCTTCGGCCAACACCGAAGACGGGCCACCGGAAAGGATGACACCCTTAACGCCCGCTTCCTTAAGCACGCTAGCTTGCGTGTTATACGGATAAATACGGGAAAGGACATTGGCCTCACGAATACGACGGGCAATGACCTGCGTATATTGAGAACCGAAATCGAGAACTGCGATATGATCTGGCATGATATTGAAATTCTAAAAAATGAAATTGCGAAAACTGAGAACTAAAAACGAGTGAACTGAAAACCGCTTCCTTAGAAGCGCAGACGACCATTGATAAACCCGCACTGAGGGCAATCGCATTCTTCACTGCCATGTACACCCGTGTAAATCTGGCTGCATTTAATACAGTGATAAATGACCTTCGAGCGCTGGGCGGCAAGAAGATGCTTATCCTTCCAATCATAGTAAAACCACAAACCGAAGAGCAGCGCAAAGCCACTCCCTAGATAGAGGAGGAAAAAGATATCTACATCGAGTCCGATCACAGAGAGCAATGTGAGCGACCGCGCGCGCGGCTCAAGTAAATTGATCCTTGAAATAACAGTGATACAGACATTCTTGCCTGTGACCTCAGACTAAGCACTAGAAAATAACAGACAGAAATGCCTGCTTCACGGTGAAGGGCTACTCTTCGGCCACTTCTGCCTGTACACTCAATTGCGCCATTAAGGCTGAAGACTGGCGCTCGATCCCCTCACGGCACATTCGGCTGGCGGGATAAATATCCTGCGCTGCCAAAAATGCTGCTAACGAACCCGCGTGCTGAGCCTCCGCCGCCTGACGCTGCGCGCGGTCCAAATAGACCACAAAATCCGCGACTCTTGGCGCCAACTCCGCACGCGCACGATTCATCGGCGCATCATTTGGATCAAACTTTGCAGCCTCGGCCAACAGCTCCCAAGCCACATAAGGGTCGCCCTGCTTCAACGCTTCGGCGCTCTGCGCCACCAACAAATCAATGGTCGAGACCTGCTCGATCACCTCCATCAGTAAAGGCCGACGCACGGGATCCTCAGCCAAAGCAAAGCCCAAGTCCATGCGCCGGTCATAAATACCGCGATGGCCACCGCGCTGGTATAAGTCGTCAAAAATTTGCACACCTTGCGAGCCCGCGGTCGCCAGTTTTGTGGTTTCTTGTTGAAACTCGCGAATCGACGGATTCGACGGCCAAATATCAATCGCCTGCCGCAACTCAGCACGCGCTTTATCGATGTCGCCAAGATTACGATACTGCGACGCGGCAAATACCGCCATGTCGCTCATACTTTTGGCAGTCTCGACACTGGAGAGGACACGCATCTTCGGAAAATCTTTCGCAATCAACGCAATACGCTCCGCATACTGAGCCACACCGTTGTAGTCTTTAGCCTCAGCCAACTCGACGGCCTCCAGCATATCGCGATACAAATCGAGCAACAGGCGACGCTGCTCGACAGGGATCGCATTTAACTCGGGCATATATTCGCCGAGAAAAAAGGTCTCTTGCAGCCGCTCCAATGCGATGATCGCGCGGTCTTCGGCATACGCCGTGTTCACCGCGACCACTCCCTTGTTCACATCAGTGATCGCCTCGTTAGCGACGAAGGCCATCATATCGACCGTAAATACCATGTCTGTATTTGGGAAAAACGACTTCAACTCGCCCTTACCCACTTCCAGCTGTTGCTGTGATCCCTTAAACAATAATTGGTAAAAGCCCGAAAGCACCAAGGCATGCTGATAGCGACGCTGCACCAGGAATGCCACGATTTGGCTCTGCATCTGTAACTTCGCTTGGATGCCGGTCAACGCCGCTTGCCCTTCCATCGCGATTAGCTTGGCTTCGGTCTCGGCCAGCTCCAATGCGCGAAAGGCGCCCTCTGTCGGCAAGGAACTGGGGGCGGCCTTTTCATTATTTTCCTCCGAAGTCGTGCGCACCGACTCGCGCTGCTTTTTCTCCTTTAATTTTTCAAGCATCAACGCGCGATTCGCGACCACTGTCTGTTGATGGCGGCGCATGTCTGCCAACTCACGCTGAGTCAGCGCAGTGCCGCGCATCTCCTTGCGAATACGCCAGGCATTGAACACCTGATTCGCCACGATGGTGCTATTGCCACCATCGGTATCAAATCGTGCGGCTCGAAACAACATCTCCCAAGTTTCTAGGATGGCGTCGTCGCTGCGATCATTCGCCACAGACAAGCGCTGTAGCACATCATCCATCAGCATCGCATAGCTCTCCTCTTCCTCGGTCGGCGATGCCAACAGGAAACGCTCAAAACGGGCCCGAAATGCCCGCTGACTAGTCAAATTAAAAGTGCGTCCCTTCCAGGCAAAACTACCATTCTCAAAATCCATCGAATCACTAGATGGATCAAATGCCCGGCTCGCCATTTCCAAAAATGTGTTGCTTTCAAACATCCCACCCGTCGGTGCAGACATACCAGCAGCAGCGGGCGCTGGCCCAGCTGGAGCTCCAACAGGCGCGTAGCCCTGAGCGTGAGAGGTGATCTGAGCGACCACCCAAAAAAGACTAATACTTGCGCAAACTTTCAACATAGATCAGCCCTCCTGCTTCGATTCTGGCACGCATTTCGTAACGCTGCCCAATATGTAAATTACCACCGACTTCATCTGGCACAAAGACTGGCAACCGCGAGCCACCGCTCTCTGGTAGCACGGCCAAAATACGACCAACGCCCTTCTCCCACTTTACCTGCGAATCAATCTGCGCGCGAATCGTATACGTATTCCCCAAAAAATCGCCGGGCTTCTTCATGTAGCTCTCGGTCGGCAGCACTTCGAGGTCTGAGAAATTGTCACCGCAGCCACTGCTCAGTGCGACAGCAAGCAGAGAGAAGAGCAGAGAGAAGCCGATCAAGATCGACGCGGGCTTTCGGGGTTTTGCAGGTTTCAAAGGGGGCATAAGACCGTGTATCGGCATTCGATTAAAATTGTTTCAATAAGGGTTAAGTCACCTTCTTTTGGTGGCAACCCCAAAACACTAATGCCGCACCGACACAGAAATGCAAACCAAGCACCCCACAAGCCAGCATTGGGCTGGGGATCATCTCCGAAGATTCCAGACGATACGCATCGTAAAAGCGCGAATCAATCATCGAGCCAAAATACCCGGCCCAGCCCCAATACGCATTGATAAACGGCCGGCAGACCCACACTAGCACCTCTGGCAGTGCCAACACCACACCGGAAAGCGGCAACTGAAACCCAACCAAATACACCGACAACAGCGACGCCTTGTCTGCCGAACTAAAAATCGCCGAAAATGCCAAGCAGATCGCAGTCATTGACACGCAGCTCAATATTAGCACCAGCGCTTGTGGCAACAAGGGCCCGGGGAAGTCGCAGACGTATTTGACGAACAGCGTCATCCACAACCCCTGCCCGATCGCCACCGCCGAAGTAAACAGCAACTTACTGGTCGCATACGACCGCGGCCGCAAGCCGGCGAAGCGCTCTTTCTCGTAGAGATTACGCTCACCCGCGATTTCGCGCGCGCCATTATTACTGCCCATCAAGGTCAGCAGGATCACTTGAAACAAAATCAAACCCGTGACCAATGACGCCGACTCCAAGGCATCGATCCGGTAACGTAAATTTTCCTGCGCCTGCTCGACAAAGCCACTCGACGCACTCATCGCCAACCCACGCAGTTGCGGCAACCCATCCATTGCAAAAATCGTCACCAACAGCGGAAACCCAATTGTAATACCTAGTGTCAGCATCCAATAGCCCTTATCTCGCTTAAACAACAGCGCGCGGCGCTTTGACAAAGTCCAGGTCTGGCTCAGTGCTGATGGCAGCGGCGGCGCGAGTGTCGGCGACGCCTCAAACTCCGCAGCTTCATTGCTCGCTGCGCTCCAACGCTGCCGCCAATGCTTGATCGAATGCGCATTCAGTTGATCGTAAAGATGTAGCGCATCGGGAATTTCAAAATACTCCAGTAGCGCATCCAAACCGCCCTGAAACACCACTGTCCCTTCAAATACCACGGTGATCCAATCGAAGAAATTCAATTTGGCGAGATTGTGAATAATACAGATAAAAGTTTTCTCCCGCTCATCACGCAGACCTTGTAACATCGTCAAAATCTGATCCTCCGAACGCGGGTCCAGCCCACTCGTCACTTCATCACAAACCATGCATTGCGGATCACCGACGAGTTCCAATCCGAGGCCAAGACGCCGCAACTGCCCGCCACTCAAGCCCCCCACCCGCTTATCGCGGTGCATGTCTAAGCCGATGCGCTTTATAATCTCCTCCAACCGCGCTTGCTTCGTCGCCACATCGACCACGCACAGATCCAGCGCAGTGCGTAGCGCTTCCTCCACACTCAGGCGCTCTTGAGCGATACTGAACTGCGGTACAAACGCCAGCTTGCCGCGCAAGGCTTCACTGTTGGCAACCAGCTCGCCGGCCATAAAGACTTCGCCTAGACGCGAAGACAGCCCAAGCATGGCCCGCACCAAGGTGGTTTTTCCACAGCCCGAGGGCCCAATCACCGCATTGAGTGCCTTCGGTTTAAAGCGCGCGCTCGCACCATCTAAAATGCGTGTACCGCCGGCGGACAGCTCGACTGAAAGGTCTTTACAAGATAGCATTAATAAAAAAGGTCATACATCACTTCACTCGAAAGATTATACCCCACAGAGAAGTGAGGTGAAACAAATAAAATTTACACACGATCAAAAGGCCAGCACTTTGATATTTATGACACCCCGATCTAAACGCCTCCTACTTGCTCTACTCCTCTGCTACATGGTCTCTTCACTGGGCGCAGTCACCGTTCGCTCTCGTGCGATCAAGAATAAGGCGCTGTTTGCGATCACCTTTCCCGACGACAGCAAAGAATATTACGGCAAAGAAGCAGCCATTCACTCGATTTCCAAGCAGGAATACATCACATCCGGGTATCGTGTGGTCGAAATCAATATCGTCACCGCCGGCAGCGGACTGCTGCGGATTTACCACAGTCGCGCACTGCAACTCGGCGAACTCCAAGCAGCCATGGCGGATGGCGCTAGCGCAGCCGGTGTGCCCTCGACAATTCAGCGCTCCCCTGTCCCTCCCGGCGTGCAGCAAATGGCTGACCGCGCAAGCGCTGTCGCCGAAGCCATGACCAGCGACACGGTGATGAAAGAATACCCACTCGCGACCCACGCGCGCACGATTGAATATCGCGTGCAAACGCGCAGCGAACTGCTCGACCTGTTCGACCAGTTACAAAAGCACTGGATAAAAGAGCCGACGTATTTTGAAGGCGGGCAAATCGTCGCCGAAGGTGAAGCCACCAGCAGCAAGATGGAGCCCCGCAGCCTCGGCGGCACACGCTTTATTGTGAAGTAAGCAAAAGCTGGAAAAGGCTGATTTGAACCATTGAGCGCAATAGGAGTGTGGGCGACTCGCGCACATTTATTCCGTCTTGCGGCAAAGGAGGGCGAGTCGCCCTCCCTCCTTGTTCCACCAATCAACCAAGGACCATAAAAAAAGGCCCGCACCAATCAATTCGCCGCGGCCTTGGCACATGCAAACGACTCTTCGCTGATCCCGTGGGATCGCACTGGCATCGCGTCTCTGCTGTCGACAGCTGGCGTGCTCGGCGAACCAGCCCGACAAACTCCGAACAGTGCCCACCAGGATCGGCGGACGAGGCGGCGCTCGTCTCTCCCCTATCCAGCAGGCTACTCCGCTGCCGACAGCTCCTTAATTGCACGCAAATCCAGCTTACCGGTCGCTAAGGTGGGGATCGCTTCGACTCGCTTAATCAGCTTCGGAATCCATAGATTCGAGTAACCTGCCGCTGACAGTTTTTCACGAACATCAGTCAGTTCCACATCCATCACCGCCAGCAATACCAGCGCTTCGCCCTTGGCCGCATCGGGACGTGCGCCAATCGCAAGCATTGGCATCTCTGAATCTAACAAATCAAACGCCTCGACCAGAGCTTGCTCGATCGTTCCATGTGGCACCATTTCGCCCGCAATCTTAGAAAAACGCGACAGCCGGCCCTCAATAAACAGATAGCCCTCTTCGTCAAAGCGCGCGAGATCCCCAGTAATAAACCACTCGCCGTCCATCACCTCTGCGGTGCGCTTCGCATCATTTAAATAACCGCTAAAAATATTCGGGCCCTTCAACAATAACAGCCCCACTTCAGTCACTGCCAACGATTCCATTGTATCCGGATTCAGGATACGAGCCGCATGCCCAGGCATCAGCCGTCCAACCGAACCGGGCTTCGAGCCATCATTCGCACTCTCAGGGTAGTCGAAGCCAGCAGGTGTATGCGGCAAGTTGATGCTCACCACTGGCGAGGTCTCAGTGAGCCCATAGCCTTCAAAGTATAAACAATCAAAAGTCGCCTGCCATAAGTCAGCAAAGCCAGCGGGCGTCTTTTCGGCTCCGGCTATCGCATACTTCAGTGACTTCAGTTTCTCCGGTGCCACGTGCCGGATGTATGGCTTAAAAAACGTCGGCGTGCCGATCAGTATCGTCGCCGACTCAGCCTCGACCGCCTCGGCCACTTTCTTAAATTCCAGCGGTGATGGCACAGTCACGGCGGTGCAACCACGCAACAGCGGATACCACAAGGTCACGGTGAATCCAAAGCTGTGAAAAATCGGCAAATTCGCGATGATCTTCTCACCAATGGGCAACAGGCCTGAGGCGTCAATTTGCAGACAGTTGCCTAAAATATTACGGTGGGTTAAGACTACGCCCTTGGGTTCGCCGGAACTGCCACTGGTAAACAACAAGCCCGCCTCGGCATCCCCACCGACCGAGGGCACTCTAAGCAGCTTTGCCAGCAACTTCGCGGGCATCACCTGAATCGACGCCAGCAATGCCAAGGTCTTCATCTTCGGCAAGTTCTTTAGCTCTTCGACGATATCAATTACGCCTGCCTGCGACCACGGGAAGTCGGCGATTTTGAGCTGCATACGTTCAGTGCTCAAGATACAATCGATCTCCGCTCGACGTAAACAAGCCTCCGAGCTCGCGCGCCCCAATGTGAAGTTGAGATTGACTGGCACTTTACCAGCCAGCACCACTGCCAGATTCGCAATGTAACCACCAATGCCCGGCGGAAACAAAATGCCGACACGCTTGCGATCTGTCCAGGTGTGCAAGCGCCGCGACAGCATCCAAGAGAGCGCCAACAAAAAGCCCGATTTCATCGCCCGCCGTTGCAGCGTGCGATCAATCACCAGCACCCGATTCGGATGCTTTGCCAGTGCGATGAAACTCTCCCATGCCAAATGACTGTTCAACTCAGGCCGCGCCTGAAATTCACGTTCGCCAAAGTCTAAAACTGTCGAGTCACTCATAGGGAATCCTTAAGCACTTAATAGCGGCTACTGCCTTTTGCCTCTTTTTCGATTTTTTCCTCAGCATGGCGCACTTCGAGCACCGCCGCCAAGAGCGCCTCTTTCAATTCAACAAAACCTTCGTCGGAGACACAGGAGATCGGATAGACCTTGCCCTTGAACTTCTTTTGAAAGGCTTTCAAATGCTCGGGTGCATTCGGCTCATCCATTTTATTAGCCGCCACCAATTCCGGTTTTTTAACCAGACCCGGCATGTAAAGCTTCAGCTCATTGAGCAGCACGCGGAAGTCAGAGATCGGCTCACGCCCATCAGTGCCTTCCATATCAATCATCACTAGCAACACCTTGCAGCGCTCGACGTGCTTCAGGAAGCGATGCCCGAGGCCACGATTTTCACTCGCGCCTTCGATCAAGCCGGGAATGTCGGCCACTGTGATCCGCTCATATTGCTCTGGATACTCCAGCACGCCGACCATTGGAAACATTGTGGTAAACGGATAGGCACCCGTTTTCGGATGCGCATTCGTGATCATATTTAGCAATGTGGACTTACCCGCATTCGGAAATCCGATCAAACCGACATCGGCGATGGTCTTCACCACCAAGCGATACTCACCCTCTTCACCCGGCTTGCCCAGGGTGAACTGACGCGGCGCCTGATTGACCGAAGACTTAAACGTCTCATTGCCCTTACCGCCGAAACCGCCTTCGAGCAGCAACACTTGATCGCCGTGCGCCAACACCTCAGCCACCGGCTCTTCGGTCTCGCGGTCGATCACCACCGTGCCCACTGGCACCCGCATGATAATATCCGCACCGTTCGCGCCGTGCTGATCGGCACCGCGACCTGGCTCGCCGTTCTTGGCTTTCCAGCCCGGCTTGTAGTGATAATCGGTTAAATCCGCAACATTGGTATCCGCAATGACATAGACCGCGCCACCGCGCCCGCCGTTACCGCCGTCAGGCCCACCTTTGGGTTCGTATTTACCGCGCCGAAAGCTAAAGCAGCCGTCGCCACCATTACCCGCCTTGAAATTGACCTTTACCTCGTCGTAAAACATGCACTCTTCTCATCCGACTCGCGGGGCATTGCAACCTCATTTAACCAAGCGCACTCAAACGGCGCAGACCCACAGCGTTGAACCGAATCGCCGAGCACCGTTGCGCATGCGATGCGTTCGCTACGCTAGATAATAAATGGGCACTTCGCGCAGCAAGCGCAGCCAAAACACCCTAGCGCTTTTTAGCTGCATGCTCGATTGACGGGAAACGCTGGCGGATATCACACTAGGGCCGTTCGGCGGCGTGCGGACCAACGGCAGACTAATCGATACGCCGACTTGCAGCCCTCACAGAGTCTTCATCTGCGCTCTTGGCGCACAGTCTAGATCAGCCGCGGTTTAGCGCCTCCGACTAGAATGGTGAATCGCGCCCCTTCGCGATTAAGTTAATCCAAACGTTTAATCTAATCAGGTTTCCCTTCGCGCTGACTGAGCGCGCGTAAGACTTTATATGGTTCTGAATGAATGACTTTGAGAACCTCTGCTTCCACCCACTGCACTGGAGACACCTCAAGTACCCGCGCAATGTCGCAAATTGATTCAAATTCTTTTTCAGAAAAATGTAGCACCAAGTTTTGCGACACTCCCACCACGGCAGCCGGGGAACTTAGCTTCGACGCCATTAACGTTTTAATAATCAGCTGAGCTTTTCGAGGAATCGCACGACTCGACGAAAGCCAATTATCAACGGTGCGCTTTTGCACACCACAGCTCTCAGCCAACCAAAACCGGTCATGCTCAACTGCTTTTAGCCAACTAATAACCTCTTTGGAATTCACACCTACATCCATCCCTTGAGCCTGCCGACTAAAAGCCACACAATCAAGCCATTAATAATTGATATACATACTGTTATGGGGTAATCCACCCCGACTTATCCATCCCACTCCTATCGCGGTTAATTGCTCAAACACCCCCTTCAGGGACCCGTTGGCGATCAGAAGAAAACGGCCTGTCATTTAAATCGAAACTGCCTAACCAATCGACGATGAATAAAAAAAGACCCCGATCACTCTTAGACCAAACGCAGGTGATCCCGCCCACGAATCGCCAGCACTGCTCATCAGCTCAAAGCAACGACCCAAGCTTGACCCTGCTGCGGCAGGAGATTTGCTCTTGGCTATGCCTAGTCCCAAAACAGTCGCCGTCATCGATGTTGGCAGTAATTCCATCAAGCTGTTAGTCGCTCGCAGCGGCAAGACGCCCGGCAGCGTCGAAGCTATTTTTGCCGAGACTATTGAGACCCGTATTAGCACCGGCATCAGCCAAGCACTCCCCAGCCTGACAGAAGCCGCAATGGCAGCTGGCTGCCGAACTATTACTGAGCTGGTACGTCTCGCACAAGGTTACCAGCCGAAGACGTTGCGTATCGTCGCCACTAGCGCCGTGCGCGACGCGACCAATGCCAAACAGTTCATCGAACTGGTCAATGAGGCGACTGGCCTCGAAATACAAATACTGTCTGGCACAGAGGAAGCGACCTACATCGGCAAAGGGCTCCGCTGTGACCCACAGATCGCCGGCATCCACAACTTCATCCAAATGGACCTTGGCGGCGGCAGCCTCGAACTGATCCGCTTTGCCCAGGGCCAGATCGAGCAAGCACTGTCCCTGCAGCTCGGCGCGGTGCGCCTCACTGAGCAATTCATCGCCGATCGCGATGCCGCGCTGTCTGCCGAAACCGCAGACCGCATCGCCGCCCACGTCAGCACCGCGTTGCAAGCCAGTGGCTTCAGCTTCGAGCCAAACGCCGCACCGCTCATCGTCACTGGCGGTGCATTCACCGTCACCCGCTCAGTGCTGGCGGCGCAAAACGAGCAGACCATCGAACAGCGCTGCCCGGTATTGCACAAAGATGAGATCACCGAGCTCAAAGCGTTACTGATGGCCCTACCACTACATGAGCGCATGGCAGTGCCGCACCTACCCGCCGCGCGGGCCGACATTATCCCGGCCGCATTGATCACCATCGACAGTGTGCTCGAGTACGCCGACCGCGACCGCGTGACGCACTCGTTCTACAACCTGCGCTACGGCATCGCTGCCGAACTACTCAGCTAACTCGCAGCGCACCAGCATGTGCTTGATTCGACTAAACAACGGTAGCTCGCCGATGACTGGCAAGTCGGGTCGACCACCTAGGAGGGTCGGCGCGCAACGCCGCAGCTAAACTCAGAGGTATTACGGACCACACGCAGGAGCCCGACCAACGGACGATTAAGAAATGAATGACTGCATAGTACAGGAGAGCTAAAGAGTGTGGCATTGACATAACCTAGGCTTGATCGGTGGAGGGCAACGCTCCGTCGTTGCCACCGATCCTAAAGGCAGTTGCCACCGACCCTAAGGGCATCTGCAACCGACGCATGGCAACGGTGGAGGGCAACGCTCCGTCGTTGCCACCGATCCTAAGGGCATCTGCCACCGATCCTAAGGGCATCTGCAACCGACGCATGGCAACGACGGAGCGTTGCCCTCCACTATTTGCATGCGCATAAAACCTATAAAATGGCACCACAAGACTATGGGAGGGCCGAGCTCCACCCACAAAAAAGCCAGCGCCACACTTAAGTGCGGCACTGGCTGGTTGAAAATATAAACGCGGCGACAGGAGAGTCTTGGGATCGAAAGCTACTTTCTACTTCTGCTTTCCCGGTTCTTACCACTCCGATTGTGCTCGGCCTTCTTTTGCGTGATCTTAGCGCGGCGCTCTGGGTGCTTCTTATCAATCTTGGCAGCATCTGGCCCCATCTGACGAACACGGGCCTTACGCTGAAGATCATCACTTTGACGGTGCGCATGCTCTGCGGAACCCTCTTCATCTTCGTAACGACGCTCTTTACCGACTAGATCGAAACGCACGGGGCAACCACTGAGACGGAACTCGTGGATGATTGCTTTCTCCAAATAACGACGATAACCGGGATCCAGCCGCTCGATACGGTTACAGAAAAAGCGGATACGCATTGGCCGCGAACCGGTCTGCGTGGCATAGAACACCTTGAAACGTTTGGTGCCGACGACCTTGGGCGAACGCGCTTCAAACAGCGACTCCATCAAGCTGTTGAGCTTGCCAGTCGGAATCTTCAGATCGAGCGTGGCAGAGATGGCCGCGGCAGTTTCAAGCATCGACTCAATCCGGAAGCCCGTCTCAGCAGAAACGAACAGCACCGGCGGATCGGGCAGGAAGAACATCTCTTTGCGCAGCGACTTCTCATAAGACTCGAGGAAGTGCTTGAGCGAACGGAAACCTTCGATCGGCTCGCGCTCCCATTGCTGAATAATCAGATCCCACTTGTTGACCACGATCACCAACGCACGACCGGCATCGAGCACGGCACCCGCGAGGGCTTGATCTTGTTTAGTCACACCATCAACGGCATCAATAATCAGAAACACGACATCGGACGCTTCCATCGCATGCTGCGTGCGCACACTGGAGAAGAACTCAACTGGGCTATCGACCTTGGTTTTGGTGCGCAGACCAGCAGTATCAGCCATGCGGAATTTCAGTATTTCGCCGTCCTTATGCTTATAGTCTAAATCTAGCTCGACGGAATCGCGCGTCGTGCCAGCGACGTCACTGACGATCAGGCGCTTCGAATCCAGCAGGCGATTACCGATCGAGGATTTGCCCACATTGGGACGTCCCATCAAAGAAATACGAATACGCTTCGGCTCGACCGGCGCATCAGCGTCGAACTCTGGCTTCTCGCCGAGCTTCACCTTGACCGCATCGAGAAGATCTGTGATACCACGACCATGCTCGGCTGAGACTGGCATCGCATCACCTAGCCCGAGGCTAATGAACTCGAAGGCGTCGTCTTCGATGTCCTCCGAATCTGCCTTATTAGCAACAAGGATGACCTCTTTGCCATAGCGACGCAGCTTCTCGGCAACAATCTCATCGAGCGCAGTAATGCCTTGGCGAACGTCGACGATAAACAAAATGACCGCTGAGGCCTGAATTGCAAAGCCCACCTGTTCTTCGGCAGCATCCGCAATCTTCTTCGGCGTCATTTTGAGCTCCATGCCGAGACCACCGGTGTCGAGCAAGACGAAGTCGTCGTTCACTTCGGCGGAGATCAAGTCACGCGTGACGCCGGGCATATCGTGCACAATCGACAAGCGCCGCCCGCACAGCCTGTTAAACAAGCGGCTTTTTCCGACATTGGGACGGCCAACAATGGCTACGGTTCTGGATGGATCGATCATGATGAAAAAATGTTAGATAAAATACTGATGCAAAGAGCGGCGCATCTTTGGAATGGAATTAAGATGCTAGGATTATAAAAAGGAACGCGCGCCGCTGTCTATGCTTGAAGCAAGATAGCAACTAAAGAGCGTAACTAGCTGAGCCGTGCGGGAATGCTTTAGTAATGAAGAACTTACAAGAACTATTTACGAACCTTATCGACGTAGCGCTCAATACGATCAGTCGCTTCGATAATTCGCTCATAGCTGGTGGAGAAACTCGCACGGGCAAACCCAGCACCACTGGGGCCAAAGGCCGTACCGGGAACGATCGCCACCTCTTCTTCGGTCAACAAGCCTCGGCAGAAGTCCATCGAGCTCATCCCAGTCGATTGGATCGAAGGAAATGCGTAGAATGAGCCCTTCGGCAAGTGACAAGTAAGGCCAGATTCGTTGAAGCGACGCACGATTAGATCACGACGACGATGGTATTGCTCCTTCATCTTCGCGACCGCAGGGCCGCCGTTCTTCAATGCCTCAATCGCCGCTTCTTGAGAGAGAATCGGCGCACACAGCATACTATATTGGTGCACCTTCATCATCGCCTCGATCAGCGGGGCGGGGCCACAGGCGTAACCAATCCGAAAGCCGGTCATGGCAAATGCCTTAGAAAATCCATGCAGAAAAATAGTGCGCTCCTGCATGCCTGGCAGCGTCGCAATACTGGTGTGCTCGCCCTCGAAGGTCAGCTCGGAGTAAATCTCGTCACTGATCACCAATAGATCCTTTTCAATCGCGAACTTGGCGATGCGCTCGAGCTTCGCACGCTCCGTCACGCCGCCAGTCGGATTGGTCGGGAAGTTCAGCATCAGCACCTTACAACCAGGCTCCCAAGCCGCTTCGACCGCTTCCGGGTTGATGCCGAACTGATCTTCTGCAGAGGTGCCAATCGCAATCGGCTGCGCATGCGCAAGCAAGATGCTAGGACTATACGAAACGTAGCAAGGCTCGTGATAGAGCACCTTATCGCCTGGATTGAGTACCGCACGCAGGGCAATATCCAAGGCCTCAGACACGCCGACGGCGACCAGGATCTCGTTGTCGGGATTGTAACTCAGCTTAAAATTATGCTCGACGTAAGTGTTGATCTCTCGGCGCAGCCGGATGAGGCCGAGATTGTCGGTGTAGCTGGTCTTACCTTTTTCCAAGGCAAAGATCGCAGCCTCGCGAATATGCCAGGGTGTAACGAAATCAGGTTCACCGATCCCCAGCGAGATGGCCTGCGGCATCGCCGCGACGATCGCAAAGAAATCGCGAATACCAGAACGAGGCAGGCTCACTACGTGATCCGCCACAAAGCGTTGGCTGACGTCTGCCATTATGCACTCACAGCAGGTTTATCGCTGTCCTCAACTGGAGATAAAAGTAAATGCCCCTGCTCTTTATATGCACGTAACATAAAGTGCGTGGCAGTGGACAACACACCCTCAACACTGGCGAGACGTTCCGACACAAAAGTCGCCACTTCTCGCAAGTCGTAGCCTGTTGCGATCACCAGCAGATCATACGAGCCAGACATTAAAAAGCAGGACTCCACCGAATCAAAACGACTGATTCGTGCCGCGAGGCGATCAAACCCGCCATCGCGCTCGGGACTGATCTTCACTTCGATGACCGCTCGCACGATCGTTTCCTGAGCGCGCTCTGGATTGAACACAGGGCGCCAACCGAGGAGGATCTCTTCCTCCTCAAGGCGCTTCAATTCGGCGGCAATGTCACTTTCGGACAGGCCCAGCACCTGCGCCATTTGGCCAGTGTTAAGGCGTTCACCCTCAAGAAGTAGTTGCAAGACAGAACTCATAGATGGGCAAGTAAAAGTGCTAAACTGACAAAAAGCAAAATACAAAATACAAAAAGGCCTACTTTACCGCTCACTAGAATAAGCCTGACCCCCACGAGTGCTTTTTTAACTCGATCTCAACCTGCCCAGTGCCACATGCAGTTCATCCGCGATCCGCTCTAACGCCTCGATTATGCCATGGCCGCATCGAAAGTTATATCGTGTGAATCTGGAAGTTTTACAGACAGCGCCTATGCTAAATTCGTGATTATTGGAACAATGCCCTCGATAGACTTTTCGGGAAATTGCTAAATCGTAATCTGAAGTCGCTCAAAGTCAGACATCGCGGTCTGCCGTGCCGTCCGTTTGATTCTGTTTTCAAAAAATCCCATATTATTTCTTCCATCGACTAGCATTCGCACGATGCCGGCGGTAAACCAAGACGGCGAAAAGTAATAGTGTGATGTATCTCATAACTTATTTTTAATACTCATAAATGGCTTTGTAGGACTCGCCATCTATCAAAATAGCATTTTCTGATTGAAGAATCATCAACTAGTCAGCTACATCTGCTTATTATTAATGCTATTCTACGTTACTTCAACATGACATTAATGCCCCCTAGACTATTAGTATAAAGCCATCGCGAGGCCTTTACCCCCCTAGCCTCGATCTCTTAGGGCGATTTAGATTTATCCAGCACCCGAGCTACCAGCTTGCACCGAGGCGTCAGTCACGCCGCTGGAATTGTAGATGCATTATTGTTTAACACTGACGACACTTTACGACGCTAAGGACATCTCCTACCATGAATCCCACACTATACCTTCAAATAAACATCGATTAATTAATTAGCTCAGATACCCAACCGAAGTATTGACGAACCCCTAAATATTCTCAATCTGTTATTCATAGTAGAGAATGTTCGCTTCTTTGAGCGACAGACCCAAGACACACAACCAAGTCACAATTGGCTAATCAGTGGTTAAGTTCAGAATATTCGAGACTCAATCACCTCCTCAAGCAGTTGATCTTTAAATGTTTGCCGAAATAGCTCAGTTGGTAGAGCAATTCATTCGTAATGAATAGGTCGACGGTTCGACTCCGTCTTTCGGCTCCATTGATACCTAAGCATGAAACACTCCTGCGAGCGTCAAGCCCCTCCGCGCTCCATCTGCTTGCAACAAGATCACGGCTCGCATATATCTAAAAACTCTACAGAGTCCGACTCATAATATGGAACTACGCCCACAACTACTTCAACTTTTAGGCACTAAAGACTACGTGCCCATGCGGCGCGAAGAGATTTTCGCCGTCCTTAAAATCGGCTCTAAAGAAATTGCTACTGCCCACAGCCTACTCGATGAAATGCTCGAGCGCGGCGAGCTCGCTCGCCTCAAGAAAGATAAGCTCTGCATCCCTGATGATGCCGACCTCGTCAGTGGCCGCATCATGTTTCGCCAAAACGGCGCGGCGACTCTGATCCCCGAATCCACCACCGGCAAACCCTCTGGCCCTGGCGCTGGCTACCCCGTCGCAGTCGAAGACACTGGTGTCTCACTACATGCCGACCAAGTGCTCGCACGCATTATTCAGCGCCCGCGGCAAAGCCCCTTGCGCGGCAAAGGCCGCCAGCGTCCCGTCTACGATCCAAACGAAAAGCCGAATGTGCGTGTTATTCGTATTCTTAAACGCGCCCGCGAAGCCATGCCCGGCACTCTAGAGAAAGGTCGCCACACCTACTACGTCGTCCCAGACGATCCTCGCATCACTCAAGACGTGCTAGTACCTGAGCCCTCGAACAGCGGCATCAAACCGATTCCCAAGGTGGGCGACAAAGTCGTGGTCAAACTCCTCGAGTGGAAGCAACGCCACCTCAATCCAGAAGGCGAGATTAGCGAAGTGCTCGGCCGCACGCACGAACCCGATGCCGAGTTCAAAGCCATTTTGTTTAAATACAACCTCAACCCGCAATTTCCCTCTGCCGTTGAAAAACAAACCGAGGCCATCCCCGATCACGTCCGCGAACAAGACACAAAAGGCCGTCAAGATTGTCGCGACATTTTCACTTTCACCATCGACCCAGACGACGCCAAAGACTTTGACGACGCGATTTCTGTAGAACAATTAGACGACGGCAATATTCGCTTTGGCGTGCACATCGCTGACGTCAGCGCATACGTCAAGCCAGGCACAGCGCTCGACGTTGAGGCTCAGGAACGCGCAAATAGCACCTACCTCGTTGGCACCGTCATCCCGATGCTGCCACACGCGCTGTCCAATGGCCTTTGCAGCCTAGTCGAAGCACAAGACCGGCTCACGAAGACCTGTTTCATTACCTTCTCTGATCAAGCCGAGATCGTGGCCGTCGACTTCGCCAACACCGTCATCTGTAGTAATAAACGCCTCACCTACAAGCAGGCCTTTGCGTTTATGAATGAGGACGACCTCGACGTCGTCCGCAAAACACCGCTGCCACCGAAACACCAGACAGGCTCGACCGGTCGCTCACTCGACGAAGTCAACGACGACGAGATGAAGCTGCTGCAAAAGTACATTCGAAAGAGTTGGGATATCGCCACGATACTGCGCCAGCGCCGCTTTAAAAACGGCTCGCTCGACCTCGACATGACTTCGGTCAAACTTTACGTCGATGAGGAAGGTTACACCGACCGCATCGAAAAAGAGTTCAACGACGAGAGCCATCAGCTGATCGAAGAGTTCATGCTCTCCGCCAATGAACAAGTGGCCCGCGCGATGAAGCGCTCCAACTTTCCCAGTATCTATCGGGTCCACGACGAACCGGAGGACGAAAAGCTGCAGGAATTACGCGAGACCATGATCACATTCGGTGTGCAATGCGGCAACCTGAGCAAGCCACGCGAGATGAGTATGCTACTCAAAAAACTCAAGGACCACCCACAGGGCTACACGCTTAAAGTCCAGGTGCTACGCAGTCTCAAGCAGGCGCAATACCGTGCCAGCGCCGATGGTCACTACGGCCTCGCCAAGCCCGACTACACCCACTTCACCTCGCCGATCCGACGCTACTCCGACCTGATTGTGCACCGCGTGCTCGACGCCTACATGCACAAGACTGGCGTCGATTCGGCGCCCAACGAGCCCGACATCCGCTACACGCAAGGCAAGCTGCTATCACTCGGCGACCACCTCAGCGTCACCGAGCGCAACAGTGTCGATGCCGAGCGCGACTCAGTCAAAACCAAGCTCCTCGAATTCTATGAACGTGAACTGGAGAAGCCTGAAAAGGGATCCTTCAAAGCCATCATCACTGACGTCAAAAATCACGGTTTGTTTATCGAACTCACCGACTCACTCGCGTTCGGCATGGTGCACATCTCTCAACTCGATGACGACTTCTACCACGCAAGCGACGATGGCACTTCATTAATCGGACGCCGCACGCATAAGACGTATTCACTTGGCCAACACATCATGGTCGAAGTCAATCGTGTGGATCGCTACAAGCGTCAGATCGACTTCCGCGTCACTGCTACAACTGACAAGATTGAGCGCCGCCCCGATCAAAAAAACAACCGCCGCAGCAAAGGTCGCCAAGCATCCGCCGACCGGATCAAAAAAGGCGGCCACAAGCGCTCCAGCGTCGCGCCACTCACCAAAGGTGGCGGGGCAAAGAAGCGCGCCAAGACCAGCGCACGGCCCTTTAAGAAGGGCACGAAAAAATAGTATCAGGGAGGGGCGACCTCCGAGACTGCCTTAAACCGCGTGGAAGCGACACTCTTGTCGCTTTGCTCAATCCAAAGCTGCGAAGCGTGGAAGCGACACTCTTGTCGCTTTGCTTAATCCAAAGCTGCGAAGAATAAAGCGACAAGAGTGTCGCTTCCACTCCCCCCCCCTACCGCTGCGAAAAGTCACTAAAATCGCCACCAAAGCGGCGGGTGATCTTCTCAATCGCAGCCGCGGCTTCGGACTCGACCTTGAAACCGATGAAATGAATGCGCGGCTCGATCCCGTACTCGCGAGTGAGTGCCCGCAGAGTCTTATTCACATCCTTCCACGGCACATCGCCGGCACGGGTCTTGGCGGTCTTGCTGCGTTGGAAATCGCCGTCGGATACAATAAAGATCACTTCCGGCTCCATTTGAAACGCGACCGTAAGCGCCCCTTGAATACCATCTTCGGTGAAAGGCAGTTGGGTGGCCTTGCGACTTGAGCGCACATTCTCCGCGATCCAACGCTTCGCCTCCTGTTTGTTACGCGCACCTGCAGCGACCATATAATCACGAAAAGTGCCGACCTGACGCGCAAACGGCACTAGCCCGAATAGCGTGTTGCCATTCAATCCGCCCACCAGCATCGACAATTCGCGCACAAAGGCATCCGTTGTCACCCCCGCTGCGCTCGCCTTGTTCCAGACGGTCGAGCTATTATCAAACAAGATCAAAATACGCTGGCCGCTGTCTTCGATGCCAAACAACGAGGCCGAGGACGACCCCGTCTTCAACCCTTGCAAAGCACCCAACACACCAGATTGCCCGAGCAAGGCATCCGACTGAAAGGCTACTGGGTTGCGCTCAATCGGATTAAATTCACTTTTAGGCATTGCAGGCAGCGAGGGCAGCATATCTGGCAGTAAAGCTGCCGTACTAATTCGCTCCATATGCATCGGCGAACTCGCGGCATTCTGAAACGCCGCCAGCGCCACCTTATGCTGCAGCTCTTTTTGCGGCAGATAAATCTTCTTTTTCGAAATGAACTCAGGATCCGAGCGGAATTCCGGCACCAGCACCACCACAAATACCGCAACACCCAACACGCCCCCCTGAATCAGCAACGCCAACAGCAGCGGCCCAAACTTGGAATAGCGCGGCTTCAATCCAGCCGCAGATTCTTTTGCTAATAAATCCATACAATAAGTCAAACTGCTTAATAAATAGGCGAATAGCAAAACCCGAGTCATAAAAAAAGTGGCTTACTTAGCTCACAAACCGCCCTGCGGTAAAATCACACAAGAACGTGAAAACACCGCTTGACATCGAAACTCCGTTTTCTACTGTCTGCATCTTCCAACTTTCAGGGGTAGTAGCTCAGTTGGTTAGAGCGCCTGCCTGTCACGCAGGAGGTCGCGAGTTCAAATCTCGTCTATCCCGCCATTTAAGCCTGCTGATTGTAACAATCAGCGGGCTTTTTTGTGCCTATATTAATCGAACTAGGCAGGGACGAGCTCCGCCTCGTCCGCAGTATGCCAGCTCAGGATCGACGGACGAGGCAGAGCTCGCGCCTCCCACCAATGACTTCGCGTATTTTCGCTCACCTGAGCGGGCAAACTTTAGCCGATTGAAGTGCCCCCAACAGTCACACACATTATTCTGATTTCAGGCGAAAACACCGCTTGACTTCAAAGATTCGATTTCTACTGTCGGCATCTTCCAACTTTTAGGGGTAGTAGCTCAGTTGGTTAGAGCGCCTGCCTGTCACGCAGGAGGTCGCGAGTTCAAATCTCGTCTATCCCGCCATTTAAGCCTGCTGATTGCCACAATCAGCGGGCTTTTTTGTGCCTGTTTGAAACAGACATTTTTTTTCGTCCGAATAACAATCACCTGCAGGACGGAGGTCTGCGGGAAATGGCACAGCAATGCCTGTGTCAAAATGCTGCCGGTCTCATAATGGGCAAGATGTACATCCTCCACTCTGTCGCGACACCGCTACTTTCGCACAAAAACACAAATTCAGCCTTGAATCATTCCCCTGAATTTCCAGCTTAATCAAAGCGATGCATACGGGATCTGATAGCCTGCAGCGAAGCACCCTGATTCCCATCAATGGCACTCTCATTTTCCAGAAATAAAAACTCCCTGCGCCGCATGAAAGCTGGCCTCAGTCGTCTGGTCGATACGGTCCAGACGATGAAGGAAAACCTCAACAGCCAAGAGGAGGAGTATGAATACGTCTGGGAATACGAGGACTATGACTCTGAAGAGGAGCTCGAAGAAGACGAACTCCCCAAAGAAGTCGTCGCCGACGTGCGCCGCGAAGAAGCCACTGTCGCCGCCGAACAAGCACAGCTCGCCCAATGGCGCAGTGAGCTAGAAGGCATCCTCAAAGATCGCGCCGAGCGTGGTCACTATTTCCAAGACTATGCCAGCGAGAGCCAGCAGCGCTACGAGCGCATGCTCCAAAGCGCCCGCGATCAGCTCGCAGGCATCGACCCACGCTCACGTGAGATTGAAGAAATCGCCGAACGCGAAGCGGTCGAAAAAGCCGAAGCCGCCAAACTCGAAGCCGAGCCCGAACCAATTGATCAACCCGTCGAACTCGCCGACTACAAGGCTCCGAGCCTAGACCTGCTCGACAAAGCAGACGCCGAGGCCGTCACACTCGTCACTCCCGAAGCACTGGAGGCTCAAAAGAACACACTTCAAGACACATTGGATAGCTTCGCGGTCGATGCCTACGTTTACGACGCACTGATCGGCCCGCGTATCACGCAGTTCCGCGTACAACCAGGCATGGGCGTGCGCGTCGAGTCCATTACCAACCTGCAGAAGAATATCGCTCTCGGACTCGCCACTTCCAGCATCCGCATGCAGGCACCGATCCCAGGCGAGCCCTTCGTCGGAATCGAAATTGGCAACACCAACTCCGTGCCCATCTCACTGCGCTCGCTGCTCAGCACTAAAGCATGGACGCAGAACGACTGCGAGATCCCGCTCATCATGGGGCTCGATATTCAAGGCAAGCCGATCATCACCGATCTGGCCAAAGCCCCGCACTTACTCATTGCCGGCGCGACGGGCAGTGGTAAGTCCGTCTGCATGAGCACGCTCATCCTCAGCCTGCTATATAATTTCAAACCCGACGAGCTGGAGCTGGTGCTGATCGACCCGAAGCGCGTCGAGTTCGGCCTATTCCGCACCATTCCTCATCTGATTCACTCGGTCGTAGCCGATGCCAAGCCCGCCGTTCAGGTGCTCAAGTGGGTCGTCAAAGAGATGGAGCGCCGCTACGAAGTACTCGCAGAGAAGCAAGTGCGCAATATCGCTGGCTACAATGACAAGGCCGAGGTGGATGGCTTCAAAAAGATGCCCTTTATCGTCGTCATTATCGACGAGCTCGCCGACCTGATGATGACCTCCAAAGGCGAAGCCGAAGGCGCGCTCGCCCGCATCGCACAACTTTCCCGCGCCGTCGGCATCCACACCATCGTTGCTACGCAGCGCCCCAGCGTGAACGTCATCACCGGTATTATTAAGGCAAATTTCCCGACCCGCGTCGCGTTCCAGGTCTCCTCCAACGTCGATTCGCGCACCATTCTCGACTGCAAGGGCGCCGAGAGCCTACTCGGCAAAGGTGACTTCCTTTTTAATCCACCGGGTATCGCCCGCTTGATTCGCATCCAAAGCCCGATGGTCGAGGATCACGAGATCATGAGTGTCGTGGAGCACATTTCCGGCCAACGTCTACCAGAATTCCGCGTCGATCTGAAATCTATCCCAGCCTCTGGCGAAGATCAGTCCGGCAGCCAGATGGGCATCGAAGGCATCGACGGCGAGGACGACGAAGCACTTTTAAAGAAGGCAATGCTTACCGTCGCGGAATCACAAAAGGCCAGCACCAGTTTCCTACAGCGGCGCATGCGCATCGGCTACAATCGCGCAGCCTTACTCATCGAAGAACTCGAAGACCGTATGCATATCGGCCCGCAAAACGGCTCTACGCCACGCGAAGTTTTCTTAACACCGGAGGAAGTTGAATGGTGCAAATAAACACCTGTGACGACCTCGTCGCTCAAATCGACGACCTTGGTATCGCGGAGACTGTAAAAGTCCACCGCAAGCCACCGCTGCCGACCCGTATTCTGCGCGACCTGTACGAGCTGTATCATGATCGTGATCTGTATCTAGAGTTCCTCGCACACTACCCGCTGATCCCCTCGGACTTAGCCGACCAGATCGCCACTAAACTCGATCCTAAAAAATCAGGAATTGCCCACGGCCTCGCGAGTAATCCACGCTGCCCGCAACAAGCACTCAATCGGCTCGTTAAGCATAAAGATGTCACCGTGCGCCATGCCCTCGCCAGCAACACCAACCTGACACCGAAAGAATTCCAAATTCTAGTCGAAGACAATAATGCCTACGTGCGCGCTGAGGCCGCACAGAACCCATCCCTACCAGTTCACCTGCAATTCATTCTGGCCGACGACACATCCTCAGCCGTGCGGATCTCTCTGGCCGACCGTAAGACGCTCGACCTCGACATCGCCGTGCACCTAGCACAGAGCGACGACACCGCCGTGAGCGCCGCCGTGATCCTACACTGCACGCTCGACGACGAACTACTACAGCTATGGGCCGACCGCGACGACCTGCGCCAGCAATTGCTCCTACTGCGTCGCAAATCAGCACTGCCTGAGACAACACAATCCGCGATTCACTTTTCGCCGCACTCGTTCGCCTGCCGCACCGCACTCACCGGCAAAGAGCTCAGCGGCCCCGAAATGCTCTTCCTCGCCGAGTCCGACGACACGCGCGACCGCATCTTTATCGCCGAACAGTCCGACCTCCCTGCAAGCATTCAACGCATCCTTGCGCAAGACGCATCACCGAAGGTGCGCCGCCGACTCGCAGCCAACGGCTCGTTGCACGAATCGATTGCAATGCACATTGCGGCATCCAGCGACCTAGGCTCTTGCCGCGCACTCGCCAAGAACCCGTCGATTAGCGACGACGTGATCGCCCACCTTTGCGCGCACCCCGAAGATGAAGTGGCACTGCTCATCACTTACCGCGATGACCTAACCGACACGCACCGCGACCTCCTGATCAATCAACGCCACAGCCTAACAGTCGCAGAACATTTTGCGTATTTAGAAATCGAATACACCGACACCAGCGAGACCGTCGCCGAACAACTCGCGCAGAGCGACGCACCGACATTGCGCGCCTTGAGCGCCTGCTCGATAAACCTAAGCAGTCGAATCCGTTCACGGCTCACCTCAGACCTCAGCGACAGTGTGCGACTCGCAGTCGCGAGCAACCCCACGCTCGACGATAGTCAAATCAAGCGACTGTGCGAAGACCCCAACCGCGAAGTCCTCTTCGCAGCAGAGGCGAGCTACGCGCAACGCTTGCGCGAAAGCAACCCAGCCCAAGACGCACCTACTACCCATTCTCCAGAAAAACCCCCACTACGCAGTCGCAAAAACAAACCTGCTTTATTCAAAAAAATCGTTAACTTTTTCGGAGAGTAAGCACTCTCCAATCACTCTAACTTAAACATCATAACTATGGCTAAAAAACCACAGAAACTTGAACCGCTCACATTGCAGGAAATCATCCTGCGCGGTGATTCGGACATCATCCGTCAGGCGCTCGAAGCACGCATCCAGATCGACACCCTCCTCGATGAACGCGAAGCCGCTTACCGCCGCATCGCAGAACTCGAAACACAGGTCAGCGAAATTGTTGGCGAAGACGGCGTCTTCCCATTTCCCGCTCCACCACTGGATGTCGCTGCCTACGTGCAGAAGCCCGCCCCGAAGAAAAAGATCGAGCCAGAGTCAGCAGCTGTAGCAGACATCGAAGCAGACGAAGCAACTGAAGAAGCACCCGTCGAAGCCGACGAGATCGCCGAAGCAGAGACAGCAGCAGGGCCAAAAACGAAGAAGCCAAGCAAGCCCGACGCCAAAGAAAACAAAGAAGATTAAGAACGTCTTTCTAAGTTAAAAAATCGAGCACGCGTCAATGCGTTCGCCACCGGCGAACTGCACCGACACACCCCACGATTCGACGACGGCGTTGCGCCACGTCCACTTAACTCAGAACGGCCTCTAATTGTCACACTCGATGTCTGCATCCACTGAAGAGCTCATTGCGATCAACAGCCTCCTGATAGAACGGGAAGCTGAGTTTGCGCGCGTGTACTCGATTGAAGCACAGATATCGGCGCTGCTCGGCGCGGAGTATCCATTCGACCCACCGGAGGTGATCATTCCTTCGACCATTAAAAAGAAGGCCAGCAAAACTAAGCGCGCCGCCAAAGAGGCAGCCATTAAAATTCGTCGCTTGGCAGACCGCGAAATCGCTTACCGCTTCACCTGGCTCGACAAGGGTCAAACCGTGACCAACGAGCTCACCGAATTAAAAACAGTCGATACGCTGGTCAACGACACCCTGCCCGGCATGAAACTCCTCAAAGTCGAGACGCTCGACTTTGATTCAGCCACAGTGCAGACGCTTTACGAGGCAGAGTAGCGCGCCCCAAAGCAGGGAGCGCGACTCGCCCTCGTATCATTTAAGGCGGAAATGCCGTGGGCGAATCGCCGACACGCCTTAGTTCGCACAGGCTCCTTGATTGCCCGCCTCACAGGATAATTGACAGCATCAATCGCGCCTTACATATTGATAACAATGAGACTTCAAGCACCTGCAATCATTTGTCATGTCCTTTGGGTGCTCGTTGTGACATGCGCCCTGCTATCAGGCTGCTCTGTCGTCAAAGCGCCAATAGACCTCACGACCGCCGCAATAAAAACGACTGGCAAAGTCGTCTGCGCGACTTGCGAGATGACAGGCGACGTCGCCTCCGCAATCGGCAGCACAGCAAGTGGCGTTGCGACCGTGAGCCGTGCAGTCGCGGATGTTGCCACGAGCCCGGCAGTGCAAGAAGTCGCACTCGATTCCCAAGGGAACATCGCGAAGAAAATCGTCAGACGGGCAATCAAATAACGAGCTACGGAGGAGCCGAACCCCCTCTCAAAGAAAGCATCCCCACATGCGAGAGGAACTCCGTGCGGGACGCGCAATTAAATAATTGCGCAAGCACTGACTCCACCAACGCAAGTAAATCTCCGAAGCCTACAAATGTTTGCTAAAGAACTTTCCTCACCATTTGGAAAATTAAATTTACAGCTAAACTCTTTTTCTGGTTCGTCTTGCATTTGGATTTAATCCAAAACACCGCACATTTAAGTGACATTGTAAAAGAAGCCCCGCCAAATTACGCGGGACGGATGCCCCCGCGCCCTACAATCAATTTCTATGACTCCGTTTTTTAGAGATTGGTCTCCATAGGTATAAATATATTCTAGCACCATGACCCGAATTTTTTCACCAAACTGCTGATACCCCTGGCACTCCTAAACGTCGTCCTTCCCGCTAAAGCCACCAGCCACGTATACTTTGGCAGCAGTCAAAGCGAGGGCATCTACACTGCCGAGTTCGACTCCGAGATAGGCAGCCTCACGCCGATCAGTCTGGCCGCAGAGATTGCCTCACCCGGCTTCCTCGCGACTCATCCAAACCAGCAATACCTCTACTCCACCACCGCAGGATTCGAAAAACCAAATACAGGCGCAGTCGCCGCATTTCGCATCCATGACGATGGCAGCCTAAGCCTACTCAACAAACAACCGACCCTCGGCCGCGGCCCATGCCACGTCAGTATAGATGCTAGCGGGCAAACACTAATCGTCGCGAACTACAGTAGCGGAAACGTATCCGCATTTCCGATATGCAACGACGGTACATTGGCTCCCGCATCCTCCACACATCAGCACACAGGTTCTGCCCTAGATCCCAAGCGTCAAAAAGAACCGCACCCTCACTCTACTTTTATACACCCAAACAATCGACACGCCTACGTGCCCGACCTCGGCATCGACAAAGTCATGATTTACTCGCTCGATCCGGAGCGCGCCACACTCACTCTCTCCGGCTTCGCCGATGTGCCCGGCGGCAACCAAGGCCCGCGCCACATGAAATTCTCCAACGATGGCACGCGAGCCTACGTGCTTAACGAACTGTCACTCTCGATCGCGACCTACTCAGTAAATCTGAAAAACGGCCATCTCGAGCACATCGACACTCAGTCCGTTTTGACCCATGGCAGCGCTACCAAGGGGATGAGCTGCGCAGAGATTCGCATCCACCCCTCGGAGCAATGGATCTATACCTCCAGCCGCGATCTAGATGGACAAGGGCGCGACCTACTTAGCACCTTCCAGCGCGCAGCCGACGGGCCCATTAAGCTCATCGCCAACACACCTGCTGCCGTTCATTTCCCGCGCAACTTCAACATCGATCCAAGCGGCAAGTGGCTGATCGTCGGCGGACAACGATCATCAACCCTCGCGATCTTTTCGATCAATCAAGACAGCGGTGCGCTCACACTAAAAAGCGCCGACATTCCGTTTGAAGGGCAACCTACCTGCGTGGAGTTTCTGCAGTAGCAGGCGGTGCGGAAGTTGCATCGATATTTTCATGCATCAGTATTCTTCTATTCGGTCCGACTCATACTAGAAGGACATCGACTCGATCTCCACCTGCGGTTGCAGTTGCAGTGCTAACTGAAAGCGGTACTCCACCCAAAAAAAACCTCTTAGTCGGCCTTCGCGAGTTATCATCCTGTGCTTGCGGTGGTGCAAAGCCCCTGTAACCCACCTACGAGAAGTCGAATTTCACTTCGCCACCGATGACCTTCAACTTGGCATCGAAGTCGTTACCCGCCTTGGATTTGAACCCGCTCAACGTTTCAGTCGTGCCAGTGCTGACAAGCTGCTGCGCCACTTCCAGTGGGATCTCCCGCTGCGCCATGGTCTTCCAGATCACGAACTTGCAACCATTGCGCCAATTCGAACAGCCATATGCTTTGGCGCCCGCCACGATATCGCCGCCACAAGTCGGACAGACCCCGAGCGCTTCTTGCCCCTCTTCTTTTTTCGCGACCTCAGCCTCAGCATAACCAAGCTTGCCTTTTTTATCTAGGCTGAGTGTGACAAACAGCTTGCGCCCATCGATCTCGATCGGATGAGGGGTGAGAGTACGTTTATGCGCAAAAATCTCGCGCGCCAACTCGGGCTGAATGGACAAGCCCCACTGCCCAATCGGCAGCACAAATTTACAGCCCTGCTTCCATGCGGAGCAACCGTAGGCCGACTTGCCACAAATCACCGGTTCATTGCAAATCGGGCATGCCCCAAGGTTCGCTGGATTCACCGTCTTCGCTGACGTGCATTGCAAAATCTCACGCGTATAATCGCCGACCTCCGTCATGAACTGCACAGGATCATACTCGCCGCGCTCCATTTGTTTAAGGCGAAACTCCCAATCACCGGTGAGCTCGGGCGACTTCAACCGTTCATCTTGAATCAGCGAAATCAAGCCACGCCCCGATTCAGTACTGATGAGGCTTTTTTTCTTACGCTCGACGTATTGACGTTGAATCAACACCTCGATTATCGAGGCGCGCGTAGCAGGCGTGCCAACTCCTTTATCCTTCAAGGCCTCCTTGAGCGCCTCGTCGGTCACGATCTTACCTGCGGTCTCCATCAATTGCAGCAAGGTCGCCTCATTGAAGCGCTTCGGCGCCGACGTCTTAAACTGCGGCAGCGACGGCTCGTGTGGATTGCTCTCGCCTTGCTGAAAATCGGGCAACTCTTGCACTGCATCGTCCGACTGCTCCGATTTATCCTTGGCATACAGCGCCTGCCAACCGGCATCGACTAGCACCTTACCACGTGCCCGAAACGGCTCTTCTGCAGCCAGCGCATCGACCACCGTCACGGCCTTAATGCACGGCGGAAAGAATACCGCAATCAACCGCACCAATACTGCGCCGTATAGCTTTCGTTCGTCCCCCGTCAGACCATCGCCCAGTACCTCGGTTGGAATGATCGCATGGTGATCGGACACTTTCTTATCATCGACTATCCGTTTGGTGAAATTCAGTGCGCCTAGGTCCAGCTGATCGATCGCATCGGGCTTGAGCCTGCGTAGCGCTTCCAACAGCGGCGGAATCGTCGGCTGAATATCGGTGCTGATATAACGGCTGTCCGTTCGCGGATAGGTCAGGTGCTTCTTTTCGTAAAGACTCTGCGCGAGCTTCAGCGTCTGATCGGCGGTAAAGCCGTAGCGCTTATTCATATCCTGCTGCAACGAGGTGAGATCATAGAGCTGCGGTGGATTGGCCTTCTCGTTCTTCTTGGTGACCGACTTTACCACCAACTCTTGGCCGGTCACTTTCTCAACAATCGCCGCAGCCTTAGCCTGATCTCCGAACTTACCGCCCGTGTGTTTAAACAGTGCCTCGCGACAGACCGAGTGCACCTCCCAGAAATCCTTTGGCTTAAAAAACTCCACATCCAAGTCACGATTCACAATCATCGCGAGAATCGGCGTCTGCACCCGCCCGAGACTGAGCAACAAGTTACGTCTGCCATATTCGACCGTGAAGAAGCGCGTGGCATTCAGCCCCACCACCCAGTCGGCCTCACTGCGGCACTTCGCCGCGTGATAGAGTCCATCATAGTCAGCGCTCGGCACTAGCGCTTTAAAGCCCTTCGCGATCGCCGCAGTCGTCAGCGAGCTGATCCACAAGCGCTGGCACGGCTTCGCCTCGCACTGCGCCCAGGTTAAAATATAACGAAAAATTAGCTCTCCCTCTCGACCGGCATCCGTCGCGCAAATGATCTCGTCGGCCTCATCGAACAGCCCTTTTATAATCATCAACTGCTCATGCGCTGACCCATCCTTGCGTGAGCGCAACTTAAATTCTTCCGGAATGATCGGCAGGCTACTGAGGCGCCATGGTTTCCACTCTGAGGCATAGTCTTCTGGTTCCTGCAGCTCGACCATATGGCCAAAGGCCCAGGTGACAGTCCACTCGTCGTTCTTTAAAAAGCCCTTCCCTTGGGTGGTCGCTCCAAGGTGTTTCGCGATATCGCGGGCGACTGAGGGTTTTTCCGCTAAGACAACTTTCATAGATGGTGTAGACGCTACACTCTTGCCGCTTGTCCGCATGGAGCCAGAAAAAAGTAACAAAAATTAGTAGATGATAGCGCCTATTCCCTAAAAAAGATGCCGCACGAGCGATACGTCGCTCATTGAAAGAATGCGACATGCGTGTCGCTTCTACCAGATTCTTAGCTACAAATATAGCCATGCACCTCGAAAAACTAAAATACACAATCTGGGCTGCCGACGCAGAGCGCGCCACCCACTTTTATCAAACCTGCTTCGGTGGAACCGTCGTAAGACAAAATCCGCACATCACTGAGATTGAAGTCGCTGGCAGTCTAATCGCCATCCACGGCGGCGGCGAAGGCAAGCGCACCTGGACAGGCCTCACCTTTCAGGTGGCCGACGTTGTCGCAGGCGCGGCCGAGGTCGTTGCAGCAGGCGGCAAATGCGAGCGCGAACCTCAACCTGAAGACGGCGAAGCGCCCCACCTCGCCATGTGCGAAGACAGCGACGGCAATCAAATCATGCTCAGTCGCGCCCGCAGCTAAACTGCGCAAGAGACGATCCCCGTGAGGGCGAATCGCCTAACCATCGGCATTATTACAACAGGTGTTGACGTTTATTTTAAACGTTTGGTGCTTTTCATCGCGCCTTTGCTACCGCATCGATATTAGCGCCAAAACCCCAACGCGAAAATCAAAGTCCAAACTAACGTGCGAGGCCAATTAGTAACCACTAATCGCTGCAAGACCTGCGGATGACTCTCGCCTGCCGCAATTCGCTGGTGCAAGGGAACCGAAAAACCAAAAGTCAGCCCCCAACAGCTTAGCACCAACAACAAATCCAACCAGTCTAAGCCGACACCGACTTGCCAGACTGCCAGCACGGATAAACCCAATTGGCCGAACATCAGCGGCACAACAATATAGCCCATTTGCTGGGTGTACTGAGCATGCCACTCAACCAACCGCTCCGGCGCGACCTGCATAAATGACGGATATATAATCCGCTGCACCAGCCAGAGTAAGACCACTAAACCGAAATCGATTAGCTGACGTAGTTCGTTGAGATAATCCGTATGCATTTTTAGCTAAAAAATCTTCTTACCGCACCCGCTTGTAGATGCCACTCGCCAAACATTATATCTGGCAACTCCGCGGCACTTGCGATGTTAAGCTATAAAAAGTGGAGCCAGATGAGGGTCAATCGTTTATGATAACTATTGCTCACTTCTGTTTAAAGGAGCATGGATAGTTATCGTTGGAGCTCCCCTCCCAAATAGCTTTATTGCGCTTAGTACGGAAATCACCTTATACTTTGAGCACTCACCGGACGCTTCGCGCTGCTACCCCCAGCGGTGCGCAGCCTCTAGCACCACAAGATTAAATAAATAAATCATGGGACTCTTATCATCAATATTAGGAAACGCAGGAGTCGTTGCGCCAGATAAAATCGAAACGGACTACGCTCAGCTTTTAGCTGAAGGAGAGACGATTGAAGTCGGCTTCGCAGTCTTTCGCGACACATTCATCTTCACCGACAAACGACTGATCATTGTCGATGTCCAAGGGATGACTGGTAAGAAAATTGAATATTTGAGTATCCCATATTCCAAAATCACTAAATTCAGCATTGAGACATCAGGTCGTTTTGACCTCGACGCGGAATTAAAAATCTGGATTGGGAGTGATCCATCCCCGATCCAAAAGAAATTCAATAAGAAGGTAAACATCTACGACCTGCAAAAGGTCTTGGCTCAATTCACACTTGGCTAGCGCAGTTTGTATTGCTTTACGACTGTTGCGGCACGGCGCTTCAACAGCGCATCTGTCGTGGCTTTTTTAGAAAACGTTTTCAGAGCAGCTAGCGCAGCAGTCGAAGGCGGCAGGTTTAGGATGTAGCTCTCTTCACAATAATCTGCCAGCCAGCTCAGCGCTTTTTGTTGTTGCGCCACCGACGCGTCCGTCGCCAGCAACTGCTTAATATGTTGGTTTTCTTCAGCATTCATGATCGGTCGTGCTCTTTAGTCTTTAGCTTGAAGCTCTGCGGGCAAGCGCTCACCACAGACCTTGCAATACGCAGCATCATGATCGTGATCTTCGCATCTACACGCAGGACAAACCGAAGCTTCGCGTTCTCTTCTGGAGATTCCACCCCGACTCGGATTGGCCATTTCAGCCGTCACAATCGCAGTCGGCACTGCGATAATGCCATAGCCGGTGAGCATGATGATTGATGCAAAAAACTGTCCGAGTGGCGTGGCGGGGGAGATGTCGCCATAGCCGACGGTCGTCAACGTAACGATCGCCCAATACACACTCTTCGGAATGCTGGTGAAACCATGCTCCGCCCCTTCAATCAAATACATCAACGAGCCCAGAATTAACACCAATACCACCACCACAAAAATGAAAACCGCAATTTTACGCCCGCTGGAGCGCATCGCACGCATCAATACATTGGCCTCGCCAATATACTTGGCGAGTTTCAGCACCCGGAAGATGCGCAGCACACGCAGCACGCGCAGCAAGGCTAGATAATGCGCTCCCGGCAGCAACAGATCCAAATAGGTCGGCAAAATCGCCAGCAGGTCCACGACGCCAAAAAAACTCCGCGCATACCGCAACCGCTTCAAAGAAACATACAAGCGCAGTATATACTCGAACGTAAACAGGATCGTAAAGCTCCACTCGACAATATACAGCACTCGACGCAGCTCTGGGTTAAGCGTGGGAATACTCTCCACCATCACCACCACCACACTCAAGGCGATGGCAACGATTAAACAGACATCAAACGTTTTCTCATCCCAGCGGCTAGACTGAAAAATGATACGCAGCAAATGTGCTCTAAATCGACTCGGCATGACTGATTATTGTTCCTCTTCTCGCACAAAAAACACCTGACTCGGCTCTCCACCAGGTCGCATGTATGTGCCAACCAGCACGCGACGTTCCGCCAAATAGATCAATCGATACGCAGACCCAGGATAGCCCTCGTCGCGCAGTACAAACTCAAGCCGCGGTTGCCCTTCGACCTCGTCAAAGGCAGACGTTTCCACCTTAATCGGCTCTGGATTGAAGTAACGTGCCACCACGGTGCCGGGACCCTCGCCCGCTTCGATCTCGACCTTATAGGTGCCATCCGAGCGCAACCATGTGGCAAAGAAATCAGACTGTTCCGGCAGCTTCGCGATGCTCGGGGAAATATCATACTTCGGCTGCAACCCTTGCTGTGCCTGCAGTGCACCGAACCACACACTCAATAGCGCTCCAATTAAAAAAAATCGCATGCCAATAGTCATGCCCCACGCCGGGCTAATGGCAAGGGGTGAATTAAGACAAGGCCCACGGTTCGAACCATTTAGAGGGTACAAAAAGGTTCGTCCTCGATTCGTTAGTAAAGGAGGGAGGGCGACTCGCCCTCCTTTGCAGCAACAAAGCATGGATGAGGGCGATTCGCCCACCCTCCTTTGCAGCAACACAGCATCGATGTGGGCGGGTCGCCCACCCTCCTTTGCCGCGCAATGACCACATTCCAAAAAAGAACCCATCACAGCGAACAGACTTTGACGCCACAACCCCGAATCATGTAATTTCTCTAAGATACACCGAGAAATGCCCATGCCTAAATCCACCAAATACATCGCACTGCTCGCCCTGAGCCTAGTGGCTTATCTGCGCGCGTCTGCGACACCACTAGCGGCAACCATCACATCGGTCCCTCACTACGCGAAAAACTTCGAGATCTCGCAGTTTCCAACCCACCGAATCGCGACTATCCGCAATGTTCAACGCGGCTCAAGGGCAACACATCAGTACGCACTCGTCCCTAAGGGCGCACCGCTACCAGAACTACCAGCAGGCATCGCCGTCATTCGCACACCAGTGACACGCGTAGTCGTCATGGAGACAGTCTACATTGGCTACCTCGACGCATTGAACCAATTGGATGCCATCATTGGAGCGGCTACGTCGGACTACATCAGTAATGTAGCCATTCGAGCACGAGTCGCAGACGGCAGCATTCACAAAGTTCAAATCGGCGCCGCGCTCAACATCGAGCGCATGCTACTGCTACAGCCCGACCTCATCCTCACCAGCATCTCCGGCGACCCCGCATTCGACATCCCGGCGAAGCTTGCCCGCTCCGGCCTGCCGGTGGTGCTCACCGCCGGATACATGGAGCAGCACCCCCTCGCCCGCGCGGAGTGGATCAAATTTATAGCCGCTTTTTTTGATGCCGGCGACCTTGCGGAGCAAAGCTTCGAACCCATCGCCACACGCTATAAATCGCTACACGCAACAGTGGCCGAGATCGAGCAACGCCCCACGGTCTTTTGCGGCGCACCTTACTCTAGCGCATGGCACATGGCTGGCGGCGAAAGCTATACTGCACAGACAATCCGCGATGCCGGTGGCGCTTACCTCTGGGCCGACGTGCCTGGCAGTGGCGCCATCCCGCTCGATACCGAGCGCGTGTTCCTCAAAGCCGCCCATGCCGACATCTGGATCAACCCTAGCTTTTACCGCAGCCTCAAAGAGCTCTATGCAGCCGATCAACGCTTTCAAAAATTTCGTGCGGGGCAAACCGGCCACGTATTTAACAATACCAAGCAACGCACGGCCAGCGGCGGCAATTCGATTTGGGAGCGCGGCATCGTGCACCCCGACGACGTACTCGCTGACCTGATCAAAGTCTTCCACCCCGAGCGAATGCCGGACTGGGAATTTATCTATTACGAACAGTTGAAATAGGCGCTGATACGCTACAGAAATACTACAGTTATCATGTCCACCGCCAATCCACACGCCTCACCCCGTCGCAGCGCAACGCTGTTTGCCTTGCTGGGCTTGGCAGTGCTCTCGGTGGCCGTGTTGAGCGCGTGCATCGGCAGCACCGCTCTGAGTATCGAAACAGTTATCAAAGCCCTGACTGGTGCGCCGGACATTGACCCCGTCTTGCAGCAAATCGTCATCGACTTTCGCCTGCCCCGCATCTTGACCTCAATTCTTGCTGGCGCGGCACTGGCCACTGCCGGCTTGATGATGCAAACAATCTTTCGTAATCCCCTCGCCGACCCCTTCGTATTGGGCGTCAACTCAGGTGCCAGCCTCGGTGTGGCGATCGTGCTACTCGCGCTCGCGCCCACAGGGCTCAGCCTGACAGCAGGCCTCGGTGTCTCAGGACAGATCTTACTGATTCTGGCATCTAGTGGCGGCGCAGCGATCACGCTCTTCACCGTGCTGGTGCTGTCCCGAAAAGTAGACATCATGTCGGTGCTGATCATCGGCTTAATGATCAGCTACACAGTCGGCGCCCTGGTGAGTATTCTGATGTATTTCAGTATGGCCGAGCGCTTACAGTCCTTCCTGAGTTGGTCGTTTGGTAATTACGGCAACGTCAGTTGGATGCAGATGCGCGCGTTTGCCCCGGCAATCATCGGCGCGCTCGGAATCAGCCTACTGTTCGTCAAACCACTCGACGCCCTGCTACTCGGCGAGCGCTATGCCGAAAGCGTCGGCACGCGCACACAACGCACACGGATCACCATCCTATTTGCCGCTTCGATACTCGCTGGCACAGTCACTGGCTTCTGCGGCCCGATCGGCTTCCTCGGCATCGCCGCGCCGCACCTCAGCCGCTACCTATTTCACACCAGCAGCCACCGTATATTGATCCCCGCGTCGATACTCGTGGGTGCGCTGCTCTCGCTCAGTGCCGACTTCATCGCCCGCGGGCCCGGACTCGACGTATCGCTACCGCTCAATGCCATTACCGCGCTGATCGGTGCGCCCGTGATCATCGCCGCACTAATCAAGCAACGAAACCTTAAACGACTTTTCGGATGAACCCTGCGCTGCATACAGAACATCTCACCGCGACGAAGCTAAGCATTGGCTATAGCCATCGGGGCCAGGAAACCTGCGTCGCCGAAGCACTGAATCTCGCACTCAACGCAGGCGAATTCATCTGTTTACTGGGGCCCAACGGCGCCGGGAAATCGACGCTGATCCGCACACTGGCAGGCATGCAAGCGCCACTCAGTGGCTCATTAAAGCTGCAAAACCAGACCTTTCAAAGCATCCCGCCACGCGAGCGCGCGCGCATGATTAGCGTCGTCCTGACAGAGGCATTGCCGGTCGGGATGATGGACGCCTACTCGCTCGTTGCATTGGGGCGCCACCCCTATTCCGGCTGGCTGGGTGGACTCAAGCAAAACGATAAAGAACGTATCGAATGGGCCTTTCAAGCCGTCGGCGCCACCGGGCTCGAAGGACGACAGATCTCGGAATTGAGCGATGGCGAACGACAAAAGGTATCGATCGCGCGTGCGCTCGCACAAGAAGCACAAGTGATGCTGCTCGACGAGCCGACCGCATTTTTGGATCTCCCGCGGCGCGTGGAGCTGATGACCATCCTGCGCAACTTGGCCCATCGCGAACAAATGGGGCTACTGCTTTCGACGCACGACCTTGACCTAGCACTTCGGTTTGCAGATCGCCTCTGGATGATCACCACCGACGGCCAACTGATCCAAGGCTACCCCGAGGAGCTCGCCATGAGCGGTGAGTTCGCACGTATTTTTGCCAATGAGAACTTAGACTGGGACGCCGAACGCGGCTCCTTCCGCGCCCATCCCAACCCTTGCCTCAAGGCGCACATTCAAGGGGACGGCATCAACGCACTCTGGACGCGCAGAGCGCTGGAACGGCTAGGATTTGGGATCGCAAAGCCCGACGAGAAAAGTGCACTCAGTATCCAAGTTGTCGAGCTGGACGATCACACCGAGTGGGCAGTGGCTCGCAACGGCAACCAAGCAACGCACACATCCATCAGTCAATTAATCGACTGGATTCGCGCCGAAGACTGGAGTTCAAAGAGCTAGCAAAGGAGTGTGGCCGACCCGCCCACAAATAACCCGCGCGTATTTCTGACAGTATGAAAAAGTGGGCGACCCGCCCACAAACTACCCGCGCGTATTCTACAGATGAAAAGTGGGCGACCCGCCCACAAACAACCCGCGCGTATTTCTGACCGCATAAATATGTGGGCGGGTCGCCCACACTCCTATTACCCAGCCGCTACTTCTGGTTCGAACAATCCGGGCAGGTGCCTGCATAGACAATCTCGCCGCCGGTCACCACGAAACCCTTAGGCGCGTGCACCTGTGGCAGTTGCATCGCCACAGGCAGATCAAACACTTTATTGCAACTGCGGCAGATGAAATGCGGATGCTCACTTTCGGCGGGCAACTCATAGCGCCGCGGTTGCCCCGGGAACTCCACCCCGATAATCTGAAAGGCTGCCGTCATGTTGCGGATAGCACGATTGACGGTGGCCGAACCCAGCCGCGGAATCTGCTGGCGGCCCAGTGATAGAATCTCCTCACGCGTCAATGGACGCGCCGCCTCTTTCAAAACAGACAGGATCACTTCACGCTGTTGAGTATGAATCATCAGGTTAAAATTACTTACTGAGCGCCGAAATGCACCTTCCAAAAATTGGATAGTGCATCCCCCATCGAAACACGCAAACGAAATACCTGCAGCGGGTTATCCATGGAGCCGGTCTGCAGTATTTCCAGCAACTCTGGGGCCGCATCAGTCCAAGCACTCAGCGTCAACGATTCCTTCACTCGTACATCGACAAGCGCTCTCAAGCTTACAGGCACAGTAAATACAAATGCGCCATCAACACGCACGACCGAAACTTTAGTCGAGCTATCCGGATCTGTAGGATCGGAGCCACTCGCATACTCTTGAAAATCAGAGACACCATCCGAATCAGAATCGTTGGTTGGATCTCCGGAGATCGCATAGACCGCCTGCCAGGTAGCAAACGAACGTGGCGCGTTCACGGCATTGGCCTCCACGACTTGAAAGCGCATCAACACCTCGACCGCGGGCGCCGTATCACCATCACCCGCTTGAGTGGCACTCAGCACGACCTCGCGCACTTCGGAACCAACTGCTAATTCGAACCCTGATGTATCCGTAACAATCGAATCCGATGACCCCGAGAGCACCTGCACCGCGACTGGCAATCCACTACTAGAGACAACATGCAGAACCACCCCAGTAGCTCCCTTAATCTGGTTCGCGACAGGCTCGAAAAAGATATGCTGCAACGTATCAGCGATCACAAAGCTACGCATCACAGGCTCAGCTGGCGCATACTGATTATCCCCAGACTGATTCGCACTCACCCGCACCGTGCCCTTGCCAGTAAAGGTCAACACCTCGCCAACAATCGTAGCCGGCCCTTCGGCGATACTAAACGTAATAGGTAATCCACTACTAGCACTCGCCTGAAGCAAAACTGAAACTGAACTCAATCGCTGATGCGCGATCTCAGAAAAAATAATCGACTGCTCCAAGCCATCCGGCTCAACCCGATTTAGTACACCAATCGCATCTAAATCAAATCCAGCAGCACCAGTCGTCGGATACGGATCATAAAATGTAAAACCATCTGCATCCTGAGCGGAGCCATCGCCTACGACATCGACCAAGCGAATGTAACGTATAGCGTCTAAATCAAGATAAGGGAAATTTGCACTCAGATGCGCCTGATAGGTCGGCGACAAAGCGATATCTCCACCGAGGGCATCATACGCGAGTTGTATCTGATTCAGATCAAACGGCATCCCCTTGCCCTGCTTGTAACGACTCGCCAACCCATAAATGAAAGAAGCGTCAACAACCTGCGATGGCGTAACAGTGAATGAGAAATTCGGAAAACGCACAAAGTGCGCTCCATCACTCGACACTTCCACCCATGCGAGTTCCAAGAAGGTATCGCTAAAACTGTTTTCAAACACACAGAAATCCGCGCCGTCACCGTCGCGAATTGGCTGCGTAAACGTCATCGTAATATCGCCCCCACGGCCGAGACAGACAATATCGGTAGACGAACCAACTGCAGGACCTAATGCCTTTTCGGGTGTCTTCCAATTGTCCGCAATGTGACTACCATAATGAACATTCTGATACCCAGTCGCCCATGCGACAATTCGCGCATCATCTTTCGCGATCGCATCATCTGTCGCGAACGGAAAATCACTGGCATTCACATACCCCATCAGATTGAGCTGCGAGAGCAACCACATGAGGAGCAGGCCGATAGAGTGTATATATCGATTCGGAGTCATTTCATTTTTCGTTAAAATTTCAACGTCATCCCAGTATAGACCGCACTCCCCATCCCTGGGTAATAGGCACCATAATAAACAGATTCAGCAAAGAGCTCATCAAATAGATTCGTGCCCTTCACATAGACAGAGCAGTGCTCGTTCACCTGATACTGTATCCGAGCATCCACTACATTATAGCCATCGATCTGTTTAAACTCATTTTCAAAATCGCCCCCCTGATACTGCTCACCGACATAGCGATGTATCAAAGTCAGGCGCAAATCAGGGATCAACTCGTACCACATTTGATTAGTCGCATGCACAGATGGCACCAAAGGCACAGAATTGCCACGCCCCTCGCCTGACCGCATCTCGGTATGCACATACGCAATACGAGTTGAACACCCAAAGCGCTCAATTGAATACGTCCACGAAAAATCCGCACCATACCGATTCACAGCACCCACATTCACATTCAATCCTAAACCAGACACGGGGTCTTCAACAAAACCAATTTCGTCATCCATCCTGAGCACATAGCCAGTCAAATAAAGCTGATGACGTTCGCCAATATATTTAAACCCTAGGTCAAAACCATCGCCTTCCTCGGCCTCAAGATCACCACTCACGGGCTCTGCCAACGCCACTCCTTGATAGGATGCTCGCTCATCAAAAACGGGATATCGATAACTATGATCGTATCCGATCCAAGCACTCAATTTTTCAGAAAAACGATAGTTCAATGAGATCTCAACTGCTCCACCATGTTCATTCACTGTTTCAGAATAGGACAGATCAGGATCTAGGTCAGCTGGGTTTTTATAATTCGGGTTTGGGAAGGTGCCTCGATTGGTTTCAATAAATGGCTCAATTTGATTGGCGACATAGGTATCATTATTAACCTCGAAGCGCGTCCATTCGTAGCGCGCACCGCCACTCAAAGTCAGCTGATCAGTCAACGCCTGTTCCGCAAAAACGTAGGGACTCACGCGCCCCTCTTCGACATCTGCTTTAGATCGCTCATAGTCATGAGACTCATCCAAATACTGATGAAAATCGAGTGTATCATAGACAACGTCGGTGCCCATAATCAAACGATGCCCATGCTCACCGAGCTGGACCCGCGGCCGCATCGTCCAGCCGGTCTGCTCATTCTCACCATAGATCCCCGAGAAGCCCCAATCCGTATCACTGTAGTCATAACCAATGGAAAATCCATAATTCCCCCACGAACGGTCGCCCTGCAATTGCACCGTCGCCCGTCCGCTTTCTTCAGTCGCTTCGTCCTCACCTAAATTCGAAGATGAACGCGGATCCGATCGGTAATCCTCATAAATCAATGGCCCAGGAAACTGATTGTGAATCTTGCCAGCCGAAACAAATAAATCAATCCGATCGCCAGAATCGAAATAATACTCAGCTCCGGCATTGGCATTACGCGACCATGTCTCTGCGTGATCACGGTAGCCATCTTCGCTCATCCACGAGCCACCCGCTCGAACACCCCATTTGTCCGTCATCATAGACGCATTCATAGACTCACGGTGGTAGCCGTAACTCCCGACATCCCCTTTCCACTCAAGATGCGTGCCTGCCGCCTGACGGGTCTCAATTTTAATCACGCCCGCAAGCGCACGGTCACCATAGAGCACATTCTGCCCCCCATGCAGCACCTCCACCGATTCAATCGAATCGAGCGGTACTTGCTCCCAATTGATACCACCCATATCGGATGGATTCATCGGCTGCCCATTGACCAACACCAAATTTCGCAAGCCGCTATTCTCTCCAAAGCCTCGCATTGAAACCTCACCATCTGAGACACGTCCCGAACTGCTACGAAAAAAAATGTTCGCTTCATTTTGCAACAAATCCGGCACGCTAGTCGCAGTGGACGCTTCGATCTGCGCACGCTCGATACGTTGCACATCTGCAGGCACGTCCAAGACATTCTCGGGAAAGTGCCATGCTGTCACGGTATAACTCGGCAAGCTAACGACACCTCCGGAATTCTCCGCAAGCGCATCTACCTCCTCAGCCATAAGAACTGCAGCCCCAAGCCAACAGGCTACGGAGCTAATACTCAAAAAGACTTGAGAAACAGATGTCATAAGCTGCAAAAAGCAGACTGCTATGAATTCAAGGTGAACCACATAACAGTCTGCTAATGAACGGATACTACCAAAAGGTTAC
>CALKBZ010000037.1 GCA_937775295.1 uncultured Opitutales bacterium | reverse complement strand
ACGTTAGGTAAGAGAAAATGTTCGACCCACAGAGATTTATAGACGTAAGCGCCCGAGTGACGACCTCCTATCCATAATGCAGCAGCGTGGTATTCTGTGTGGATGGAATCAATTGAAACAGAGGGATGTGTGGAGCCGGGCAAGTCTGATCGTCAGGGGCGTCGTATCCGTGGTGCAGCAGAGTGGTCTTCGATTTTGGATCGCTATGATCAAAGCGGGTTAACTTAGGCGGCTTTTTGCCGCCGCGAAGGTCTGAAGTTCGGAACGCTGGTGTCGTGGTTGGGGCGTCGGCGTAAGAACGTCGGTGCTTTGATCAGTTCTCAGTTGGAACCGAAGTTTCACGAACTGAGCCTGAGTAGCCCTGCTGAATCATTGAGCTCAAGCTTAGAGGTAAGTTTGCCCGACGGGACTGTTCTACGCGGGACGCAGGCCAGTGATCTGGCTGAACTGATTCGCTTATTGAGGGCATAATCTATGTTTAGTTTTCCAAATCAAACGAAGGTCTACCTGGCCGTGGGCCCCGTGGACATGCGCAAGAGTTTTAACGGGCTCTGGACCGAAGCGAGTGAGCGGCTCAAGGAAGATCCCTGCAGTGGTGCCTTGTTCGTGTTTGCGAACAAGCGGCGTGATCGAATCAAGATCCTTTACTGGGACGGCAGTGGCGTATGGGTATTCGCCAAGCGCCTGGAGAAAGGTCGCTTCACGTGGCCAACGGGCAGCGACGATCGGAAGCTCTCGCTTACTCCGCAGTCTTTGGGGATGTTGCTGGAAGGAATCGACCTAAAGCAGGGCTGTAAAAAAGCATGGTATGAGCGATAAAATGTTTGCTCGTAACTGTATCTAATTTACGGATACATTCCATCATGGCACCGGCTCAAATGAAAGAACGGCTCACGACTCTGGAAGAGGAGAACGCCGATCTGCGCGCCCAAGTTGAATGGTTCAAGCGCAATCTGTTTGGCACGGGTAAGAGTGCGACGCTGGATGCTTTACAGACGCGCCTAAAGCTGGGCGAAGAGGCTGCGCAGCCTGAGGCATCGGCTCAAAAAAAAGAAACGATCAGCTACGAACGCGCCAAGCCGCGCAAGCGCGACCAGCCGGCAGAGCGCTTTAAAAACTTACCCGTTCTCGAAACAACCGAGTTAGTCCCAGATGCAGTCAAAACAGATCCCGAGGCGTATGAGCGAATCGGCGAAGAAGTGACCTTTGAGGTGCAGATCACGCCGCCGAAGCTATGGAAGCATGAGATCGTGCGCGGTAAGTTTCGCCACAAACTGGATCGTTCGCGGCCACCCATGATTGCTCCAGCATTGAAGCGCCCCATCGACAACAGCTACGCTTCTGCCGAGCTACTCGCATATATTGCACTGGGCAAATATCTTTACCATATCCCGCTCTACCGACAGGAGAAGATGTCTGCGCATTAGGGCGCTCAGCTCTCGCGCAAGACGATGGCTGACTGGATTGAAGCGGTCGCGGATTGGTTCAATCCGATTTATGGTCGCATGCGAACCAAGCTGCTTGAAGGGGACTATTTGCAAGCGGACGAAACACCGGTGCGCTTCATGGACCCGGATCAGAAGAAGGGCAAAACCACTCAAGGATATTTATGGGTGATTGGAAAACCAGGAAGCGATGTTGTCTTCGACTGGCGCCTTGGCCGTGGATACGATAAAGCAACCAGCCTGCTAGATGGCTTTCAGGGCGTCCTGCAGTCGGACGGCTATGGTGCCTATGAAAGATTTGCGAAGAAGAATGAACACGTGGTGCGCGTAGCCTGCTGGGCACATGCACGGCGCAAGTTCGTCGAGGCCGAATCGGAATCACCGCAAGCCGTGCGCATGGTGCTCGGCTTGATCGGGCACTTATATCGATACGAACATAAATACGACGACGCCCAGCTTCATAGCCCAAAGCTTCGAGCGATACGACGCCTAGCAGACAGCACTCAAACTTTGATCCGAATTGAGAAAGTGGTGCAAATACTAAGGCCGCGGGCACGTCCCAAGTCGAGGCTCGGAAAGGCATGCACGTATTTACTCGGACAATGGGAAGCTTTGCTGAGTATCCCTCGACACGGACAAGTGCGACTCGATAACAATCTAATTGAAAACGCCATTCGACCCTCCGCAGTGGGAAAGAAAAACTTCCTCTTCATCGGCTCGCCCGAGGCAGGTCAACGCTCAGCGATCATATATTCCATCATCGTCTCATGTGAACGACATGGAATCGATCCGCTCACATACATGACCGATCTGCTACATCGATTGCCGACAATGAGCAACCAGGACGATCTCGATCCGCTCCTTCCATCCAATTGGAAAGAAGCTCTATAGAACTCGACCCAAATCGATAGAAGCGCGTCGACATCGATCAACATTGATAGATGTCGATAGAATAATCAGAGGACGTCCCTCGGACGCTTACTCCACACATACCCCTGCTTCGATTGATTCGATCCACACAGAGTAGCATGCAAATTCTAGCGGTATAGCCGATCGTCGGTCAGACGCTTAGACACAGGCGCTAATTCCACGCGCCCATATAAGGATTTGCAGACGAAGGCAACTCCCTTAAATTAAAGTCGCTTAAAGTCGCAATTCATATTGTCAGGGCTCCTTAAATGCTTATTATTCAGATTAGTTATGGATCGCAGACAAAAGCCCATTCTTTATGTAAAAGCCAACTGCCCATGGTGCCGGGAAGCACTCACCTTCTTTAACTCACAAGGCGTCGATCTCGATCTACGCGACGTGAACGAAAATGCAAAGGATATGGACGCGATGGTCTCCATTAGCGGGCAGACCAGTACACCGACCTTTGAGTATGGCGACTTTATCGTAGCGGATTTTTCAGTGGATGAATTCCTCGCCGAACTCAATGAGTTTCCCGAAGTCCGGCATAACCTCGGCATCAGCGACAACGAGAACTAGCCACCTGAGCGCCACATCGGTGGAACTAGCGACAGAGGAGCCCAGAGTCAGTGGCCTTCTTTAGGTTCATCGTCGACTCTTGAGTAAAGAAGGGAGGGCGACTCGCCCTCCTTGACAGCCACACAGCAGCAATGCGGGCGAGTCGCCCACACTCCTATCGCGATCAATCGCCTGCCCCTAGCAATGTGGGCGAGTCGCCCACACTTCTCGCGGCAACTCAATCGCAGGGCCCTAAAAGCACACTTGCAATCTGGATGGACCAGGAAGACCAAACGATGCATGCTAAGGAGAAACCGAATGAGTGCCGGCGAACGCCGAAAGGTCATCGGCCCCAAGAGACTCGCTGCGCCAATTCGCGGAAAAACACCGGACTTAAACTGACGTGACGGCAGGCAACGCGCCAAGTAAGAGATTAGAATTGCCCCCTTCAAGCATAACGACACCTTTACTGCCGTCTTATGAAGTCTCTTATATATACTAACGAATTCCCTCCCCACATTTACGGCGGCGCCGGTGTCCATGTGGACTACCTCACCCGCGAACTGTCTAAGTTAATCGACGTCGACGTGCGTTGCTTCGGCGATCAAGACGTCACAGGGCCAACGCTAACCGCCAAAGGCTACCAAGTTGATAAGAGCGGCTACACCTGCCCAGAGAAATTGCAAAGCGTATTCGCCTGCCTCCAACAAGGTCTCGACTTCAACGCCGATGGCAACGATGCCGACGTCGTGCACTGCCACACTTGGTACACGCACATGGCTGGCATCCTCACTAAACTCAACTACGGCATCCCGCTCGTCGTAACCGCCCACTCACTAGAGCCGCTGCGTCCGTGGAAGCGCGAACAGCTCGGTGGTGGCTATGATTGCAGCAGCTGGGTCGAAAAGACCGCGATTGAAATGGCCGACGCGGTGGTCTGCGTGTCCGAAGGGACCAAGGCCGACGTGATGCAGCACTTTAACGTCGATCCCGCTAAACTACACATCATCTACAACGGCATCGATCCGACCGAATATTACAAGCAAGACGCGACCGAAGCACTCGATCGCTTCGGTATCGATAAAGACCAACCTTACTTGCTGTTCGTCGGCCGTATCACCCGCCAAAAAGGCATCATTCATCTCGTCGAAGCGATCAAGCACATGCACCCGGGCTTCCAGATCGTGCTCTGCGCCGGTGCTCCCGACACGCCCGAGATCGCAGTGGAAATGAAAACCGCCATCAACGCCGCCAAGCAAGCGCGCGACGGCATCTTCTGGATCGACGAAATGGTCGATAAGCCAACCGTCATTAAACTCTATTCCGGCGCGGCCGTTTTCTGCTGCCCGTCCGTTTATGAGCCCTTCGGCATCATCAATCTCGAAGCCATGGCCTGCGAAACGCCAGTGGTCGGTTCAGCCATCGGCGGCATCCCCGAAGTCGTCGTGCATGACGAGACTGGCTATCTCGTGCCCCTCGCGCAGAGCCACGATAGCTCCTTCTCGCCACTCAATCCCGAAGCCTTCGCCAAGGATCTCGCCCATCAAGTTAACCGACTGATGGAAAATCCAGAGCGCCGCGAAGCATTCGGCAAGGCTGGCCGCCAACGCGCGATCGAGCACTTCAGCTGGACCTCCATCGCGCAACAAACTCAAGCACTCTACCAAGACCTGATTCAACAGAAATAGCCGCCGCGCTAGTTAAACCTTTCTCACTCTCCCACTTTTCCACTTTTCCATGAGTTCGCTTAAAAAGTTCAACGGCCGCAATCGCGTCATTATCGATACCCTAACCCCTGCACTTGAAGCAGAGAAATATCCACTCAAACGCGTCATCGGCGACGCTCAAGAGTTCCGCGTACACGCCTTTACCGATAGCCACGACATCATTACTGCCGATTTCTGTCATCGCCGTAAAGGCGCCAAGGACTGGATCAAGAACGCCATGCACGAAGCCGGCAACGACGAGTGGACCTACAATCTACAGCCATGGGAAATCGGGCTGTATGAATATTGCGTGGTGTCAGCCGTCGATCACTTCGGCTCATGGCGACACAGCTTCGCCCGCAAGCTCGAGGACGGCCAATCAGCCGACGTCGAGTTAGCCATCGGCGGCGACATCGTGCTCGAAGCGGCCAAGCGCGCCAAGGGCGACGACAAGGTCAGTCTTAAAGAATTTGGTAACACCCTCAAGGATTCCGATCGCATCGACCGTGAACGCATCGACGCCGCGCATAGTGAAGAACTACGCGGGCTGGTCTCCCGTTGCTTCGACGCCAAACTTGCCACGCAGTCGCCGATCCACCTACTCATGGTGGAGCGCAAGCTAGCGGCTTTCAGCACTTGGTATGAATACTTCCCCCGCTCGTGCGGACCAGATGCCGAAACCCACGGCACCTTCGAAGACGCGAAAAGCCGCCTGCTCGAAATCGATCGGATGGGCTTTAACATCGTCTACTTCCCGCCGATCCACCCGATTGGCCAGGCCTTCCGCAAGGGCAAGAACAACACGCTGAATCCATCAGACAGCGACGTCGGCAGCCCCTGGGCAATCGGCGCACAATCCGGCGGGCACAAAGACATCCTGGCCGAACTCGGCAGTCTGGATGATTTCAAATCATTCATCGCCGCTGCCGCGGACTACGAAATCGAAGTCGCGATGGACATCGCCTTCCAATGCTCCCCCGAGCACCCGTGGGTCAAAGAGCACCCGCAATGGTTTAAATGGCGGCCCGATGGCACCTGCCAATACGCGGAGAACCCGCCCAAGAAATACCAAGACATCGTGCCGATCAACTTCGAGAGCAACGATTGGGAAAACCTCTGGCTGGAACTGAAGTCCGTATTTGATTATTGGATCGAGGCAGGCGTTAAAGTCTTCCGCGTCGACAACCCGCACACCAAATCCTTCCCATTTTGGAACTGGTGTATTCTAGAAATCAAAGCCGCGCACCCTGAAGTCATCTTCCTCGCAGAAGCCTTCACACGTCCGAAGCGTAAATACAACTTGGCCAAAGCCGGGTTCACCCACGGCTACACCTATTTCACCTGGCGCAACACGCCCTCTGAGATGCGTGAATACCTCACCGAGCTCACTCAGTCCGAGACCAAGGACTATTTCTGGCCCAACTTCTGGCCGAACACGCCAGACATTCTGCACGACGACCTACAGGTCAATAGCCGCGCCGCTTATTTAGGTCGCTACGTGTTAGCAGCTACACTCTCGTCCAATATCGGCATCTACGGTCCCGCTTACGAGTTGATGGACTTTGAGCCTTATCCTGGCAAAGAGGAATACAACCACAGCGAGAAATACGAGCTCAAGCAGTGGGACTGGGACAAGCAAGGCAATCTGAAAGGCGAAATCGCCCGCATCAATGCGATCCGCAATAACCACCCCGCGCTGCAGCGCACCTTCAACCTGTTCTTCGCCGACTCAGACAACCCACACTTCCTTTGCTATCTGAAGCAGAACTGGGATTGCTCGGATCAAATTCTGGTCGTCGTCAACATGGACTGGGAGCACACACAGAGCGGCTTTATTAATCTGCCGCTCGAGCACCTTGGTCTCGGCGAGCACGACGGTTTCACCGTGCGCGACCTCTACGATCCGTATGAAGCCGAATACACCTGGCAAGGCGCGCGCAACTTCATCAAGATCAATCCACACGTGCGCCCCGCGCATATCTTCAAGATCCGCAGGCTCTAGTCCGGCGATCATTCAGCTCTTTACCAAGCCTCGGCGTTCACACGCCGAGGCTTTTTTTGTTCAAAGGTGATAGATCTGGAAATGTAGCCGCGTCGCTCTGCCGACGCGTTGAATGGCTTTGTTTATCAAAACGGCGGCAGAGCGACGAGCGCCGCAGCTACAACTTTTACGCAGTTTTGTGTTTTGGTAGTAGCGCACCCTCAGAGTTTAGGTTTAACCTCTTAACCCAATGAATCATTCCAACACACCGATCCTTTACGTAAAATCTGGCTGCCCTTGGTGCACAGAAGCCCTCAGCTTCTTCAGCACAAATAACATTCGCCTAGAAACCCGCGAGGTGCGCAGTAACAAAGCCTTCATGGAGCAGATGGTGAAACACAGCAGCCAAACCAAGACCCCCACCTTCGTGCTCGGCGAGTTCGTCGTCGCCGACTTCGACATCGGCGAGTTCAAAGCCGCACTTAATAAAGCGCCCGCCGTCAAAGCACTGCTCGGATTGTAGGCTGCACGCCTTGGGATCGCCAGACTCCCGCCTAGTCCAACATAGAAACGGTTCGCCGATTCTCTACAAGATCAGCGCATCACCACTATTTGTAGCGAAGTCGGTAACCGATTTCGATCTGTGAGACCTCGGGCTGAATCGAGTGGACTACAGCGGATCACATAAAAAAGCGCCGTCCCTTTCGAGACGACGCTTTTTGCAAACAACAAACTAATGAAAAACCTAACAAAGGTTATATAAAGATAGACGGGCCAGCCGCCTAAACGTTCAAAATATTATAATTTTTTTCTAAATAAATTTAGGGCGCACACCACCAAAACAGTCAAGTCACTACAGTTGATCATATTTAACACTCCGACCGCGGGCTTTCTCGACCGGATATTTTTCCGCATTACGCTTCATTTTCGCCTCAATAATCGCCGCAATGTCGATTCCAGTGACATTCGCAAACTCGATAGCGAAGATAAATACGTCAGCCAACTCCTCCTCGACCTTTCCACGCAACTTGGTCACCTCGACATCTGTATGTGATTCCTCCGGACTCTGCCAGAGGAAGTGTTCCATCAACTCGGCTGCCTCTGCCGAAATCGCCATCGACAGATTCTTGGGACTGTGGAATTGCTCCCACTCGCGCTCCTTGGCAAACGCTAGCACACGATCTTTGATTTCCTGTAAGCGAGTCTCAGCGTCATTCATAGCATTAGTGAGTAGTCCACTACCACGCCACAATCAAGGCCCGAAATCGAAGCACAGCCCAACAAGGATCGACATACTCCAGCTGGCACCTTCCAGCACCCTAGCGAAGAGCCAATACGGAGATTGGCGCTCCCAGCACATAAAAAAGGCGCCGTCTCTTTCGAGACGACGCTTTTTACAAACGACAAACTAATGAAAAATCCAAACAAGATTATAGTACAATAGACGGACCAGTCGCCAAAGCGTTCAAAATACTTTGATTTTTTTCTAAAAAACTTTGAGAACCGCCAAAATAGTCCCACAAGTCTGTGCCTATAAGTACTTTTACTATGCATCAATTTCAGCCGTCTAAAAATAAAACCCGCCGGTTCTGATATTGGCAGCCAGGACGCGGCTCTTGGCGAACGCATCGATGCATTCCTCAACAAACCGGTTACAATGCGTCGGGCTTTGTTATCCTTATAGCAAGAATCGCCCGACATGACTGGCAGCACCGATTGGATACAATCGAACGAGCCACTGCTACAGCTGCTCGGCAGCTTATCGCTCCTACTGCTGGCACTCACCCTTGTCGCTCTCGTGCTCGTAGAGATTACACTGCCCCGAAGACTACTTCACTCGCGACCATCGTGCTCCCATCGGTGATCCGTAAATCGCTCAACAAAATCCGCATAATTGCGAATAAGCCGTCACTGAAAGTGCCGGTGCAGCAAACGCCCAAAGATAAGGAACGATAAAATAATGGGAGACCCGTTCTAGCCCCGCAGCGCGAACTAGCTATCACTATCACAGTCTTTACACACGCCGTAGACTTCCATCACGTGTGTAATCTGCGAGTAACCGTGAGCCTTCGCGCGTCCCAGCACTTCTTTGCCGATACAGAGGTCCAAGCGTTCAGCTTGATGGCACTCACGACAAATTAGGTGATGATAGTGCTCCCCAGGAGCAGTCAGCTCGAAGAGTTGCGTGCCATTTTCGAGTGGAATGCGTTGAATCACCCCAATGCCTTGCAGCGCCTCCAAGTTCCGATAGACAGTCACTAGATCGGTTTCCGGTAGCTCAGCTTTCTGCCGAATTTCGTCGGCGCTCGCAGGATGCTCGAATTGCATCAAAACTTGTACGATACGAATCCGCTTTTTGGTGATACGCCCGCCCCCTGCGCGCATGCGCTCTAAAATGGTCTCTATCGAACTGTCAGGCGCGGAATTCATAGTGCTTACAATGTGAGGCCTCAATTGAGATTCAAGTTCATTCCCCTCATTATCGCGTGGTTAAGTAAAGTATAAGCGCACTTAACTAATGAAAGTAGATTGCATTAGAGGGGGAGGTTTGCTCGGCGTTAATGAACGTCACTAACACTTATACAGACACACTCTCTGAGCAGCCATTTCTTAGATCCAGTCGCCATCTCGATGGCTATCATCTGCGCGATCCATTGCTTAATTACTCCAGTCTTGCTCGTTGTACTGCCTATTCTAGCGACAACTGCGTGGGTGGATACGGACTTTTATCTATGGATGATTCTGTTGGTAATTCCGACCACTACGTTGCCCATTTGGAGCGGGTGTCGCCGAGACCGGGACAAATGGGTGATTAGCATAGCAGCCCTTGGCCTCGGGCTGTTGTCGGTCGCACTCGCCAACGAGCGCTATGCAAAGGCAGCCGCTCGGAGCGATTCGGCACTGGCGGTTCAATTGTCGTCGGGCCCGAATGCGCGACTAGCGATAGAATCGAACGCCGCTGCCTCTGCGGCCTGCAGCACCTGTGTTCCTAGCTCGAAAGAGGGCGGGGCGGCGCAGCTGGCCAGACGACGACATATGCGGGACTCCCATGGCATTTGGGACTCAATGTTCCTGGAGGCCTGTTATTGGCAACTGCACACACGCGCAACTTTCTCCTCTGCCGGAGAGATCGCTGTCAGCATTCAGATAGAACGCACCGCAGGTGAGACCTCAACAGATGAATTGGCAAAGTAGGACCCTAACAATTAACGACAATTACTTTCATTAATGGATGATTTACGAAAATCCCGTACTGCAGGTATTGCCGCCTTTACTTTGATAGAGCTCTTGACGGTGATCGGAGTGCTGACGGCGATTCTTATACCTGCAATCGGCGCGACCCAGCAATCTGCACAAAAAGCCAAATGTGCATCCAACCTTCGTCAGATTGGACAAGCGATCAGTCTGTTCGCGATGAACAACAACGGCTACTTCCCCCTTTCGACGCACACGGCACCAAATATCGATGAGAGCTGGATTTACACAATAGCCCCCTACTTAGGCGAAGTTGATGAAGTGCGCATATGCCCGGCAGATCCTCAAGGACCCGAGCGCTTGGAGCTAAACTTAACGAGTTACGTGCTAAATGAATTCGTGGTGGTTCCGAACATGGCCCCTTTCTGTCAAATGCGCACGGATAGTTATACAAACCTATGGCGACTCCAAAACCCTGCGCTGACGATGGTGGCATTTATCGCATCGGACAGTATGCCCTTGGGCGATCACTCTGACCACACCCACTCTCGGGGCTGGGGAAACTGGAATCGCGTGATCGCAGACATTCAACCAAATCGCTTCGGCTCTGAGAGATCGGACGGGCTCGGTGGCTCGTCAAACTTTCTCTTCGCGGATGGCCATGTCGACACGATTGAGGCGGAAGCGCTGCATCAAAAGATTCTCTCCGGGAATAATCCCGCAGATCCTGTAAATCTCTAATTGATCACCCGCTCCGCCGCCGAATCATCTTTTCTTTTTAACCATCAACTAGACACACAAACACATGCATAAAAAAGACACGACTCTACTGAGCCTATCTGCGCTCAGCTTATTGGCCGCCCAGGCTAACGGGCAGATCAACTTCAGCTCTGGTCATATCGATATTGGCATCGCTTATGAAGAGGGCGAATGGGAGCCTCATGTTCACGACGAAGAAAATGATATTGAATACGAATCCGATGCATTGCTCTTTCATGGAGCTGAAGCTAATAGCACCAACTTCAGGGCAACTGTACCCGAGTTAGCCTCTTTTGGTTTTCTTGGGGATGCGGGAGACGACATATTCATTTTCCCGCAGGTTGAAAATACCTCCCTGCCATTCATAGGCATTGCTGCAGAAGAGATCGACTCGGCCGACTTCGCGACAAATGAAATCACACTTGAACTGTCTGGATTCTCGGGGCCAGGCGATTTCTTCCTCTACCAAATAGACGGCTTTGGTGCACCCAATTTACTCTATGACACCACGGATGGATTAAATGACGTGCTAACGCTAAATATCGGTTCTCACGCTCACTACAACTTCGCCTTCTCCGCTGAAGGTGTTTATAATGTGACATTGACTGCTTCGGGAATCCTTAACGACGGATTTAACACATTATCCACGAGTGCACCTGCAACGTTTTTCTTTGGGGTCAATGCAGTGCCCGAGCCTTCGGCCTTCGCGCTGATCGCAGGTTGTATGAAACTTGGCTTCGTCGCGATGCGTCGCCGCCGCTCCTAACTCAGCAACTTCTTATTAAAGCAAGCGGCGTGTCTACCTTTAGGCACGCCGTTTTTTTGTTCGATACAGCGTGAGTTAATCAGTATCCGGCGGTGAAAGCGTCAAGATCTGGAACGCCATAGAAACAACGACCTCATGCGTCGAATGATCCTTCAAACACCCACATTTCTACCCTAGCACGAGCACTGCGATCGAGAAATAGATCAGCAGGCCGAGCACATCCATAACTGAAGTAATCAGCGGACTACTAGCAGCTGCGGGGTCGACCTTCAAACGACTCAGCACAAACGGCAACAAGGCACCGAAGCTATTCGCCACGAACACGATCGCAATCATACTCAGCCCCACGATCCATGCGATGTGACTATCGCCCCCATACAGGTGGCTGACAACACCGGCGATCACCGCCATTGCGCCACCGAGCAGCAAACCAACAAAGAGCTCCTTGCTAACAGCCATCAACCAATCACTCAACTCCAAATCGCCAGTCGCAATCGCGCGAACCATCAAGGTCGCCGACTGTGCGCCGCAATTACCACCACTGGCGATGACCAGCGGCATAAACAGCGCAAGGGTGATAAACTCTACCACATATTCCTCGTAGCTCGATATCACACTGGCTGAAATCAAATTAACGAAAATCAGAATCAGCAGCCAGCCGATGCGCTTGCGGAACAGTTGTGTTGGCGAAGCGACACTATAGCGCGTCTCCAATGGAGCCACCGCCGCACCTTTTTGAATGTCTTCCGTGGCCTCTTCTTCGGCCACGTCGAGGATATCATCCACGGTGACGATCCCGAGCAACACACCCTCAGAATCGACCACGGGTAACGCGTTCACGTCGTAACGCTGAATCATTTCCACCGCCACTTCGCGGTCATCATACGCTGAAATACTCACACAATTATAATTGAGCATTTCCTGAATCAGCGTCTGTGGATCAATCATGATTAGACGGCGCATACGCACGATATCCACTAGCTTACCAACAGCATCAGTCACGTAGAAGATATTAAAAATCTCGGAGTCGCGCCCGTATTTACGAACATGTGCCAGCGCTTGCTCGCAGGTCCATTCCGCACGCAGACGAATATAGTCCGGCGTCATCAATCGACCGACACTCTCCTCTGGGTAGCCCAGCAACTGACGTGATTCCGCCAAATCCGCAGGGCTCAACAATTGCATGAGCCGCCGCATTACAGTCGCTGGCAGCTCATCTAGCATCGCGGTGCGGTCGTCAGGACTCAGATTCGCTAGCAGCGAGCGCGTATCCGCATCGGTTAACGCAGTTAAGAAAACGTCCTGATCCTCAGGCTCGAAATGAGCAAACACATCCGCAGCCCGCTGACGCGGCAAGGCACGATAGACCAACACTTGATGCGGTTTGTCCATACGCAGAATCAAATCCGCCACCTCAGGATCTGCCCAACTGGTCAACGACTCGGAAAGCGCCTTTAATTGACCCCTTTCAACGAGTGCCTCGACCTCCGAGTCTGTAAATGTGCTTTCTTCTCGCATCCAACCTTTAATCTTAGAAGCCCCTGCCCACAGAGTAAAGCAGCGAAATCCTAACTATCTACTTTTCCACCGCACGCTCGCAGCCATACTGCTCCAGTAAATCAGCCACCAAGCTAGGCAAATGCGACAAATGCGCCCCCGCACCCGCAGACGCGCCCGCACAAGATACATAGCCGATATTATCGTTGAACGGTAAATCCAAGCTGCGCTCCTCCAGCCATTGATTCAGCACCAGCAACGCCTCTATCCAGTCGCGTAGCGAGAAATCACTCTCATCGACCTCTTCCAGCAAGGCACGCTGCAAGTCCTCTGCACCTTTGAAATGTGCATCTAGATAGGCGAGTACACTGGGTGAATCTGCAAACTCGTCCCAACACTTGGTTATCTCAAATTCTGGCATCTGCCGAATTATGTAAAGTAACCGCGCCGGAGACAAATTGATTGCGCTCATTTTTATCGATTAAATTCGTCCACTGCGCGATTTCTAGCGCTTGAGTCTTGCTCATCGCGCATTCAGCCCTTGGCTGTAAGATCTTATGCGCACTATCCGTACAGCTGCCAGAGCCCTCATTGTCCTAGAAGGCAAACTACTCGCCATCAAAATGAGCGATCAGTCTGGCGTGTTCTACATTCTACCTGGCGGCGGCCAGCGCCACGCCGAGACCTTGAGCGAATGCGTGCAACGCGAATGCCTCGAAGAGATTGGCACCGATGTCGATGTCGGCGAACTCCTCTATGTGCGTGAATACATCGGCAAGAATCATGAGTTCCGCCAGGTGCACCACAGTTTCCATCAAGTCGAGAGCGTGTTTCGCTGCTCACTGCCGAATCCAGACGGCATCGGCCCTGGTACCGAGCACGACAAAAAGCAAATCGGCGTCGAGTGGATCCCGCTGGAAGAACTGGATGACCACCGCTTTCTACCAATAGTGATCAAACCCTTTTTTACCAAAAATGGCTTCGAGCCGAGTTCGAATTATCTGGGAGATGTGAATTGAGTGCGCGCCAGTCAATTGATGTGTGCAGGTGCAACAGTATGAAAGTGAGAATGTAATTCCTGCTTCCTAACCGTTAAAACATCCCAACCTTCCCACTTTTTAACCTTTCCACCTTGCCACTCCAAATTGAGCGTCTACCGCCGAATATTCAGTAAAAAGAATCAGAGTATGATGCACCCCGATGACCGACGACGTGTCGATTGGGTGAGCCCGTTCTGCATGCTGCTGCTGTGCGCCATTAGTATTCTGTTTATTTACTCGGCGCAATATACCCACGGCGGCGACGACTGGAAGAAGCAGCTCTTTTGGGTCGCGCTCGGGCTCGGCATCTATGGCGTGGTGTCGCTGATTAACTACAAAATCTTTCTTGGCTACGCGCATTTAATTTACGGCGCAGGCATTTGCGGCTTACTCTTGGCCACCAATCTGAGCCCAATTAGCGTCGAAATGATGGGAGCTCGCCGCTGGGTGGACATTGGCATTACCACCATTCAGCCGACCGAAGGGGCCAAAATCGGCACCTTGATCATGGCTGCCAGTATTTTAGCCCGTTCAGAGCTAGGATCGGTACAAGACTCTCTACTGGTACTGGCAAAAGTGGCTGTGGTATTTTTAGTTCCAATGTTATTGATTTTTTTGCAGCCGGACCTAGGATCATCACTTGTCTTTCCTCCAATGATTTTTGCCCTACTATATGTCTCCCGTTTGTCGGAGAAGTTTTTTGTGAGCGCTTTTGCTCTATTTGTCGTCGCTGTCAGTGTCCTCGGCCTGGATATTTACGCCTACAGCCAGCACCTGGAGCAGGTTCGCTCAATCGAACGCACTGCAGCCACACCCCCCTCTCAAGAGTATCATTCACTCCTACCAATTCACAATTATCAACGAAACCGGATCCTAACCTTCGTCGCTCCCGACGTAGTCGATCCGGAAGGCACCGGCGCAAGCTGGAACGCCAAACAAGCAAAAATATCCGCCGCCACAGGTGGAGTCGCCGGTAAGGGCCTGTTCAAAGGAACACAGGCACAACTCGGCTACCTCCCTAAAGCGGTGGCTCACAACGACTTTATTTTCTCCGTTATTGCGGAGGAAACAGGCTTTCTTGGAAGCGCGTTCGTCGTCGGACTCTTTTGTCTGATGGTCGCCAACGGCATACGTATTGCCGGACTCGCAAGAGATCGATTTGGAATGCAACTGGCCATCGGCGTCAGTGTGCTGTTCCTCGTCCACTTCTTCATCAACATTGGCATGACTATCGGCATTACTCCGATTACAGGACTCCCGCTTCCGTTTTTAAGTTACGGAGGTTCCTTTGTTCTGAGCTGTTTTATTCTGCAAGGATTAGTGCAAAGTGTATATCGTCACAGAAAGGATCATACATGATCCTAAAAACAATATACACACCCACATCAACCTGCAGCAGCTACCAGAGCACGGGATCCCCAATTCAACCAGGGACACCCAAAACCAATGCCAAATTCAACAACTGAAAATTCCGATTCACAATACACTGAAGAACTCACCTCTGCTCCGAAAGAAAAGAAGACCGAGCGAATTGATCATAAAGAGCTAAAAAACGACGCCGCAAAACGTGCAAAGAAACAGCCCTTGGTGACTCGTATCATCAAAGCCATCAAGAATGAACAGAAGTCTTACTCAGAGCTGATCATCAACTCCGAGCCGCTCGAGAAACGCGTCGCTCTGCTGAAGGACGGCGTGCTTGAAAAATTTGAAGTCGAACGCACGGGTGAAGCCCGCGAAGTGGGCGCCATCTTTAAAGGGCGCATCCAAAATCTCGAAGCGGGCCTCAAAGCTGCGTTCGTCGATATCGGCGAGCCCAAGAATGCCTTCCTGCACTACTGGGACATCCTTCCAGCTGCCAACGACAGCGGTATCGAGATCGTGCGTGACAACAAAACCGCCATACAGCGCAAGCGCGAGAGCGAGAAGGTTTCGGTCAAAGACATTCCGAAGCTCTACCCCATCGGCAGCGAGATTATCGTGCAAATCACCAAGGGCCAAATCGGCACCAAGGGTCCACGCACCACCACTAATATCGCCCTACCAGGGCGCTTCCTAGTGCTCATGCCGCACGCTGGCACACTCGGCATCTCTCGCAAGATCGACGACCGCAAGGAGCGCAGCCGCCTCAAGGGCATCCTCCGCGATCTCACCCTACCCGAAGGAATGGGCCTGATCATCCGCACTGCGGGCGAAGGCAAAAAAGCACGCTTCTTTATCCGCGACTTACACATTCTGCTCAAACGCTGGGAAGTCATCAACCAACGCATGAACGCAACCAACAAACCAGGTTGCCTCTACGTAGAGCCAGACATCGTCGGCCGCACCGTGCGCGACTTCCTCACCGAAGATATCGACCGTGTCATGGTTGATAAGAAGCAGGATTATGATGATATTATAGCCGAAGTGACGACTATTTCGCCTCGATCAAAGTCCAAAATTCATATTTTCGAGGAAGACATCCCCGTCTTTGAGCGCTTCAACATTGAGCGTCAAATTGAACAGACCTACATGCGCTGTGTGCCACTCCCAGGTGGTGGCGAGATTGTGATTGAAGAAACTGAAGCGTTGATCTCGGTCGACGTGAACACAGGTTCACACAAGAACAAGACCAAGAAGGACGGCAAAGACTTTATTACGCAGGTGAACCTTGAAGCGGCCACCGAAATCGCACGCCAACTACGCCTGCGTAACATCGGCGGACTCATCATTCTCGACTTCATCGACATGAAGGCGAAGAAGGATCGCAACTCGGTACTCAACCGCATGCGCCGAGAAATGGAGCACGACAAGGCGAAGAATCACATCCTCGCGATTTCAACGCTCGGCATCATGCAAATGACTCGCCAGCGCCATTCTGAAAGCCACTCCAGCGGCATCTACACCGACTGCCCTTATTGCCACGGTCGCGGCTCGGTCAAATCGGCCCGTACCATGAGTGTTGAGATCCAGCGGCGTATCATTAGCATCATCCGCCACATCCGTGCACGCGATGGCCATGACAAGGAGATCAACCTTCGCGTGCTTCTCAACCCGTCCAATCTGGAGCGCCTGCGCAACGAGGACGAAGATCTACTACTCGGGATCGAGGAATCTTATGGCGCACGTCTATCGTTCCGCGCCGATCCAATTTATCACGTCGAAAACTTCAAAATCCTCGACGTCGAAACTGGGCAAGAACAGCGCTAGTCTTTCCAATGCCGAACGTCGAATTGATGAGAACACTCAAAATCTGACGTTCGGCACAGGATTTGCATCTACGCAGTTTATGAAAATCCTCGCTGCATTCGATAAGTTCAAAGACTCCATGACGGCCGTCGCGGCATGCGCTGCAGCTGCTGCTGGCGCACGCCAAGCGCTAGGTAGTGCCGCACACATCACGCAAGCGCCACTGACCGATGGCGGCGAAGGCTTTTGTAGTATTTTAACCAACTGCCGCAAATGGTTTCATTCAGACACATACCGTCTGCGGCCCACTCGGAGGCGACCTCGAAGCACCCTTAGGCTGGGTGAACAGCACTGCATTGCCTACTGCAGTGCGTGAGCGACTCGACCTTCCTCTAGGCAAGGTCGCGATCATCGAAATGGCCGCTGCTGCAGGCCTCGAACAAGTGCCTGCACATCGCCGACACCCAAAACGGTGCACCACTTACGGAGTGGGTGAACTAATTCGGATCGCAGTCGCAGAAGGTGCGGATGCGATTCTACTCGGTATTGGCGGCAGTGCCACCAGCGACCTCGGTCTCGGACTACTGCAAGCACTAGGCTTACAGTTTATCGGCTCAAACGGTCACGCCATCGAACGCATCCTCCCAGCGAACTGGCCACAAGTCACCCACATCTCAGGCAGTCTCGAAATCGTCACACCGCCGATTTTCATCGCGTGCGATGTCGACAACCCATTGCTCGGCCCACGCGGAGCCGCAGCAGTCTATGGCCCTCAGAAAGGCTTACTCGCAGACGAACTAGAAAGCTTCGAGGCTGAGTCCGCACGTATCGCCTCGATGCTCAGTGCATACTTCAAGCAGCCTGAAGCACTCCGCGAATCGCCGGGGAGCGGCGCGGCTGGAGGCATCGGCTTTGGCCTAAATGTAGCCTGTGGCAGCCACTACGTCGCGGGGTTCGAACTCGTCAGCACCTGGCTTGACCTAGAGAGCAAGATCGCTGCAGCCGATCTAATCCTCAGCGGAGAGGGCCAGATCGACCTCAGCTCACTGAACGGCAAAGGCCCCTACGCACTCGCAATCGCGGCTAATCTCGCCCACAAACCAATGATACTGTTAGCGGGTTGTATCGAAGCACCAGCAGCCGAGCAACTGCACCGAGAGTTCCCCAATTGCACCACCGCAGCTATTACTCCCGAAGGCTGCCCACTCCCACAGGCACTCGCAGAAGGCCCAGACAATTTGCAAAATAAAACCGCCCAAGTTCTGCAGCAACAGACTCAACAATGACCATTGAAGAGCATGAACTCAGAGAGACGAGAACGCGCCGCATCCGCAGGGTGAAGCGCTGGCTCAGGCTTTTGCCTCGGCGCACCAACATTCATCGCTACCCGATCCTCTGGCGCTTTTCCGTCGGTGCGCGTAAACGCATCTATCTCTGGAGCTTTCGCGTCGAGAACGCGGTGCCCGCAATCTACGCAGGCTTCATTCTCGCACTCATGCCACTCTACGGCATACAGATTCCAATCGCACTTTGTCTCGCCCTGTTTCTGCGGGCAAATCTGCCGATTCTCGTCGGGTTACAAATGCTCTCTAACCCACTCACGATATTGCCGTTCTGGTATGCCGCCTATCAAGTTGGCAGCAGCGTGCTCCGTATCGTCAGCATTGATACACCGCCACTAGGCCAAAACGACGTTAAAGCCATCGCCCATAATTTCACCAACGGCGAATGGATCAGCAATATTGAACCCCTGCTGGCCACCTTCAGCATCATGTGTCTCGGTGGCATCGTCATGGGGGTCTTTTTCGGCCTCATCTCTAGCTTTGCCTATCGCTTCACAGCCAAAAGAACCGCCGCAAGCTACGCACTTTTGATTCAAAAAATCCATGATCGTAAAGCGCGTAAATCAGACCTTCCTTCCGACCCCGACTCCGATGTTTAATTCCCTTCGTCTTCTCTCGATCACTCTCCTAGCAAGCTGTGCGCTCATCGCACAAGCAGACCGCGTCACCCTTGGCATCGACACACTGCAACAATCTGGATTTCGCGCCATCGCAGGCAAACGAGTCGGGCTGCTTACCCATCCAGCTGGCGTCAACCGTGATGGAGTCAGCAGCATTGACGTGCTGCGAAGCGCGCAAAATGTGAAACTCGTTGCACTGTTTGGTCCAGAGCACGGGATTTACGGCAACGAACAGGCAAACGTGCCAATCGACAACAGAATCGACCCACGCACCCAGCTTCCCGTCTATTCACTGTACGGCAAATACCGCAAGCCATCTGCTGAGATGCTACGCGGACTCGATGCACTGATTATTGATCTCCAAGACGTCGGCGTGCGCTCTTACACTTACGTCAGTTGCATGCGCTACGCGATGGAAGCCTGCTTTGAAAATGGCGTCGAGGTCGTGGTGCTCGACCGCCCAAATCCACTCGGCGGCCTGAAAATTGACGGTCCACCGCTCGACCGCGAATGGCGCAGCTACGTCGGAGCCTTCCACGTGCCCTACGTCCATGGCTTCACCATCGGTGAGCTCGCACAAATCGCGAAGTATACACCTGGCAGCATGAATGTGAGCGACAAAGTGCGCCAGCAAGGGAAGCTCACGGTCATTAAGATGGATGGCTGGCGGCGCGACATGCTGTGGCCACAAACAGGGCTCAAATGGGTGCCAACTTCGCCGTATATCCCCAACCTCTCAGCCGTCCTCGGCTATGCAATGACAGGTCTCGGAGCGCAAGTCGGAGGCTTCTCGCATGGCATCGGTACACCCTATCCATTTCGCTTACTTCGCTACAAAGGGAAATCCGCACTACAAGTGCAACAAGCACTCAGCGCACAGCACATCCCAGGCCTAAGCTTTCGCATCCTCAGCACCAAAACCAAATCTGGCGCCAGCGTCGAAGGCGTCTATGTTAGTGTCAACGATTGGGCCAAAGTACGCCCCACCGAAATTAGTTTTTATATGATGCGACTCACCGCCGCATGGACCTCGGGCAATCCCTTCGCTGATGCAAAGAACCCCGCCTTATTTAACAAGCACGTCGGCAGCACCGCGTGGTGGCACGAAATCAGCCAACGTGGCGCTCAGGCAAGAACCAAAGACTTCGTGAGCAAATGGACCGCGCAGGCGCAAGCCTTCCAACGCAACCACATGCAATTCCGCCTCTACTAGGTTTAATCAGAATTCTCAGACTCTCGCGTTAACTGAGGCATCGTATCTGGCACCCTCGGATAATGAGAGGTGTTAGCCGACAATCAGAGGCACCGTGAATGCCGCAGACCATGCGGAAACAAACTGACAGCTGAAATAACTCATTCTTGTGGATAAAACAAAATCCGATCGTGCACTAAAAATGCAAAATCGAGTTTCCCATCGCCGGTCAAATCTGCAATCACCACCTCGCGCGGTTCCACATTACTTCCCGTGCGCCCTTGGTAATGTAAGTTCTGCTCAAACACTTCCCAGAACATGCGGCTCTGCCAATCGAGTTCTTCCTTCACGAGAATCTCCAGCACATGGCTCTGGCCATCCACCGCGAGTAAATCGAAGCGGCCATCTTGATTAAAGTCAGCTCCCTCCACATAACTATAATGCACGTCATCAAGGTTTGTCTCGAAGCTTTCCTCAACCACCCGCGTCCACACCTCTGCCTGTGCAGGTAAACGCCAGAAACGATCTTCGCCTGCAAAAATAAACTCCGTCGCTCCTTTGGTCTCCTCTAATCGATACCACTCACTTAAATTAATCTTTCCTGCATCGACCGTTTTGCGATACCGAAAGACACCATCCTGGTCACGCTTAAGCAGTTGGAATTCTCCGGCAGCCGATACATAGAAAAACAACTGTTGCACCACACCGTCTTCATACAATGGGATCACTGCCGATACCACATCGTCACCTCGCAGGGCATTAAACTGATCCACCATTTCGAGCATATCATCCTTCACTCGTAGCGCACGAGCGTAGCCAGATCGACCCACGACAAGCTCATTACTCCCATCACCGTCGACATCAAACACACTGACCTGCGCAGGCTGTATGTCTTTCAACAAGCTCTCTCTAATTGTCGATGCCTGTGCCACTTCCTTAAGCACTACGCCATTCACCTCTTCTGCAAATAATAACACGGGTGCCTCACGCGTCACAAAGATCATCAGCCCACTGCGGTTATCATCAAACACCGCCAATTCACGAATCTCGAACGGCTTACGTTTCACCCCAGACAGCACAGTGCGGGAAAGTACGACCCAGCTTGAATCCGTATTGTCACGACTCTCAGGTCGAGCCAGCGTTAATGCCATCTCACCCTTCAGTTCACTGACCAATGCCAACTCATCAAAGCCATCACCATCCAAATCCACCGCCTCACAGACCAATGGTTCTCCTTCTCCAATCAAAAGTTGCCGCGGGAATAAGAGTCGACCAGCCCGATCTATCTGGCTCAGCCCGATCGTCTTCTCACCAGCACTCACGACCACCACTGCAGCTCGATCTTTTTTAAAAAAGCGACCACTGGCGATCGAGGATATTTCCGAAAACGACGGAAAAGTTTGGGGCGAATCGAAATGTCCCGATTTTTTCAAAAACAGCACCAACTCGGCACCGGCAGGATTTGCGACCAGTAAGTCCTCTTGCCCGTCGCCATTCAAATCACCGAGTGCATAGCTCGCCGCCATACGCCCCTTTTTGAAGATCGGATAAATCTCCGGTTGCGCGGCGGAAAAACCGCTGACCTCCTGTACTGCCTCCGCCTGTGTCAGGCGGAAGAACTCCACACCTCCGCTGCGCGAATCAACCGAGCAAAAAGACAGCCCCGCACCCTCAGCTTGAGGCATCGCACGCACTCCACGCACAGGCCGTTCAAAAACAAAACGCCGCTCAGGTCCAAACCCACCATCACTCAACTGCTCTCGTAGTGCGAGCGACTGATCGCCATTCGCTGAAATATAGAGCACATCCTTGCGCCCATCCTCCGTCACATCTTCCAGCAATAAATTAAACGGATTCTCCCCCGTCACATAATACACCGCCGCCTCACCGAGATGGCCATGTGAATCCTGACGAAAAACTCGAAGCGCATCCGCGGACACGACGACCAACTCCGCACTCCCATCGCCATCCACATCTGCAATCCGAACGGTGCCCGTCCATCCCAGCGCCGCGAAATCATCAAACACATGCGCGTCCGGCCATTGCCCCGCTTCATTTTGATAGCGAACTGTCAGCGCCACCTCACGAGCAGTATAGGCCAGATCATCGCGCCCATCGCCATTCAAATCCCCCACTGACAAGTCAAATACCGGAAAGCCAATCGTTATCGATTCACTCTCGAAACGAGCATCCTCAAGCGGCGGCTCCCAACGATTACGATTCAAGCGTGTCTTACCACTCGTGTTAGGCGCATCGTCTGCCAACTGATACAAGATCTCGATCTGTGCGCTATCATTGTTGATCACGACTAAATCGCTCAATCCATCCTGGTTCACATCACTTACATTGAGCGCACGCGTGCCCCAATCCAACTTCAGCACCTCCGGTCCTGAGAACGAAAACGGCGCTACCTCTGCACATGCAAGCGCACACGTTATCAACCCGCCACTTAAATAAAAAGCTCCGCGTCTCACACCTCTAAAATGTCCCCATCGATTAAATCTAGTACTCATTATTCACCCTCACTTTTGATAATTAACGTGCGCCCAAAAAAACCATCCGGCGCTTCATTCAACTCAGAAACCATACGATAGGCACTGTCCAGACGAGACGGGATTTTTGCCTTGCTCATATCCTTCGTCAAACCACTAAACTCAGCCACTTGCAGCAGAGATTCAAACAATGACTCAACCATCAGTTCAGTATTTACAAAAGAACGTGTCACCGCATTCGGGCGTTCAATACGCTCAAATAATTGCTCGATCTCGGGACTCTGCCACAACCCCTGCCCCCCTTCACTCATGCGAGTCAGCACTTCATGTAGTAAGCCCACTTCACCGACATTTACGATCACGCTCGAACGCAAGAGCACATAGCTAACTGTATTTCCACTATCCATGTCTGGCTCGCTCGAATCCCTGATTGTATAAATGGTCTGCCCCTTATAAATCTGCTCTTCAACCATCGCGCGTAAGCTAGGAACCAGGTCCTTAAAGGCTTCGATGGCTCGTGCCAGTGCTTGCACGTCTTTCACCTCAATCACGAAAATTTGCTGCGGCTTTGCGACCTCAGAGTTATTCAGATTCGCCTCAGGTAAGACCGACAGGCTAACAATCTGAGACCCGAAGTTGTCCAATAGCGCTGCACGCAAATCGACACCCGTCTTCGCCTTAGCTATCTGCAGCTGCATATCAATCAACGGCGGCAATGTCGGGCTCGCCGAAGTCAGAAATCTTTCTAAATTTGCAAACATCGCACTGCCGTCGAGGGTCGAAATCGAACTACTCAATGCCCCATCCGTCACATAGTGGGCCTCCGGAAGTGCAGTGTTTGCGTAGCTCATCAGGCTTAAGAATCCCCACTTCTCACGATAGATTAATCCATAATGCGACAGCAACCCGGAATCAATCAGATCAAAATCAGCATACAACGCCTGCAGTGATTCCAGCGACAAGGCACGATCCAAACTCTGCGCAGTCACCCCAAATATCGCCAAATTTTTTACCGCGGGATGCTCAATCAATGCGCCATTCAAGGTCGGCATCAATTTCTCTAAATTCAAATACACCCCAAAATCACTACGCCCGCCCTCTTCTCGCGAACGTTGATACACCGCAGAGTCTGCGATCGGCGCACTGGCTCCTTCCTTGATAGACTCAACTGCCGCACGTAAACGACTCTCGGGAGCGGCCAGAACCACGATGCCATCCACCAGCGCGTAGCCATCTTCAATATAAGTAGCTAGCCCATTAAAGGCCTCATCGAAATAGAGCGTTTCGCCCATAAACGACTCCTCGATCATTACATGCTCAACTAGCGGATTAATCGCCTGTTGCGCGGCCAGATTACGCTCAAATTGAATTTGCATCAATCTATCGAGTCGTGCGGCATCTCCGGAAAACTCAGCCATCAACACCATTTCCTCACGCCCTGCCTGCCCCAGCGCTTGGCCTGATAGATTATAAAAAGCCACACTCGCCTGCCCCGAAAACAGCTCAAACAACTCATCGTAGCTCAGCCCAAACACGTCCTCCATCACTTCGGTAAAACCAGTGGATGCATTAGCACTGCCGTCTACTTCAAGCGTATCGCTGCCCTTCATCGCATTGAAAAATGCGAGTAGCTCTTCGTCTTCGAACACGGCTGCGATCGGATGCATCGTCCACTGCGCCCGAGTTTCTGAAAGACTGCGCACTGTGCAGAAAAACTCTGCATCCTCCCCGATGATCTCCTGAAAAGGCACCGCAGACACTGCAGTGCCCGAGAGGCACACACACATACAAGATAACAATAATTTATTCATATTTAAAATCTCAATTTACTCCTCGCTGTCACCAATTTTAGGCGGACTCAAATATCGAAAGCCTGAATTCGGATTACGTGGATCAAATGCATATGCATCTCGGTTGTCTAAAAAGGACTTCACCACACCTGAAGAAATTGAAAAGCCCAAGCCCTCAGCTCCCACAGCGGCAATCTTCATATTATTGACGCCCACCACTTCACCACGCAGGTTGAACAACGGCCCTCCAGAATTACCTGGATTGATCTGAGTCGTCGTCTGTAAATAAAGACGCCCGCTGATCACACGATTCGCAACGCTAATAATTCCCTCTGAAACGGTCCGATCTAACCCTAGAGGACTACCGATCGCGAACACAGTCTGCCCCTCACGTACTCGGCCAGCACCAGCAGCTAAGGTGACGCTGCGAAACACCTCTTCCGACTCTGGTTCGATCTTTAACAATGCCAAATCTAACTCCGCGCTCGTCGCCACTATCCGCACATTATCATACGTCACATTCGAAAGCTCGCGTTCACCTTCCTTAAAAATTGTCACCGAGATACGATGTTCGCCCGCGATCACATGGTCATTCGTCACCACATAACCATCCCCGTGGATTACAAACCCAGAGCCTAGGCCGGTCGGTGTTTGCACCAGTGCCACTGCCTCGCCCAACTGATCCACCCACTTCAGAATCGACTGATCGCGACGATCCGCCGCGACACGATAGAGCGTGTCCTCAACCACCGCCGCTGCGACCTCGCCAGTGACTGAATCCACCTCACCCAGACTTGCGACCGCATCCTTCGGCACAGTAACTACATTAAAGCCCAAATCCACATAATACACCTCTGGGCGCTCTAATACGATAGCACCGCGAATACCACTACCATCCTTCAACTCAATAAAATGAATTCCGTATAACGAAGTTAAAGTAAGGTAAAAAAAAGACAATAAGCCAACTTTTTGCATTTTGGTAGTCAAACCAATCAGCCAAGCACTGACCACAAAATAAGCACAAAAGAAAACGATATAAGCTAAATTTCGGTTCACCACTGATTAATGGGAAAGCTTCGATTGACAGGACTGACCGCGATAGGAGTGTGGGCGACTCGCCCACATTCATCCTGTCTGGCTACAATGGAGGGCGAGTCGCCCTCCCTCCTTTACCACTAATCGACGATAAACCTAAATGCCTGCCGCGATATGCCGCTACGGCACAAACTCAATCCCAGCTCGGCATATCAATTCGAATGCACTCACGCCCGCGGAAATAATGCAGATCCTTAAAGCCTTTCTCACGGAGCATCGGTTGAATCGTATCGAAAAACTGACCTACCGAATTCGGCTGATGCGAATCAGATCCAATCGTCAGCTTCACGCCCATCTCACTGGCCCAATCAAGAATCAAGGGATCTGGGTGCACCTCAAAATCGCCCTTAGTCAGACCGCTGGTATTCACCTCCATACAGATATCTTCATCCACCACTGACTGCAGGAAATCACGGATCACTTCTTCGTGCTCTGCGGGCTTGAACTCGCCCACCACTCCGTAGGTGCGGATCACATCGGGGTGCGACATACTATCATAGCGGCCCGACTGCACACCATCCTTAAGGTGGCGAAAGTAACTATCAATTCGTATCGCATCGTCATTGATCTTGTTTTTTTTCAACCACATTAAATAGCTCTGGCAATGCGCGTGCAGCGACCCGAGCACAAAGTCCCACTCATACTCGGCGAGAATTTCATCCATCGGCTCCATGTGCGCCTCGTCTGGATACACCTCAGCCTCAATCCCACAGAGCACTTCAACTCCCATCGGCTTGGCCTTTTTCGCAGTCTCATGAACGAGATAACGATAGTGGTCCAACTGATCACGCTGCATACGGATGCCCTCTTGTCCAAATGCAGCCCACTCCATCGGGATGTGGCAGGTGATTGTCATCACATTAATGCCCCGCCCGGCAGCGGCCATCGCATACTCTATCGGCGCACCGATTGCGTGGCCACAAAGGGTGGTGTGCATATGTGAGTCAACACGCATAGTGGAGCCAGCAGCTGGTCGCCTACGGAGCCAAACGAGCGGGCGCCCATTGATCGGCATCATCGCGTCGATACATGAAACGATCATGCAACCGCCCGCCGCCGCCTTGCCAAAATTCAAAGGTCTCAGGCACGATGCGGTAACCACCCCAATGATCGGGCAGTGGCACTTCGCCATCGGCAAACTTACGCTTCATCTGGTCGAGATTGGCTTCCAAAATTTGCCGCGATGCTATCACTTGGCTCTGCGGCGAACTCCATGCTCCGAGTCGACTCGCGAACGGGCGGGAGACAAAATATTTCAAGGCCTCGACTTTTGAAACACGCTCGACGCGCCCGGTGATGTTGACCTGGCGCTGCAGCGGCAGCCAAAGGAAATTGACGGACACCCGCGGGTTCGATTCCAACTCGATCGCCTTACGACTCTCGTAGTTAGTGTAAAACACTAACCCCTGGTTCGAAAACCCCTTCAATAACACCACACGCGTAGAGGGTTGCCCATTCGCAGCCACAGTGGCCAAACACATGGCATTAGGCTCATGGAGTTCACACTCCTCGGCCTGCGTAAACCATTGCTCAAACTGAGTAAACGGGTCCGCCACTAAGTCCGCCGCACGCAGCGCATGCTTGGTGTAGTCTTCGCGAAGGTCTGATATGTGATTCATGGTGAAAAGAGTGGGAAGGTAAAAAGTGCGAAGGTAGCTACATGTATTCTTACTTTAATACCTTCACACTTTCAAACACTTTCAAACACTTTAAAGTTCCGCCAGATAGCGCTCGGCCTCGATTGCGGCTTGGCAACCCATACCAGCAGCGGTGATCGCTTGACGATACACATGGTCGACGCAGTCACCCGCAGCAAAGAAACCGCCATGCAAAGTCTTCACTTGGCTGCCATGATTAGGAATGATGTAGCCGTCTTCGTCGCGCTCCAACACGCCTTCGACAAAGTCAGTATTCGGAATGTGGCCGATCGCGACAAAGACGCCCTTGCAAGGGATCTCACGCTCTTCGCCAGACTTGGCATCTTTCACGCGAATCGCGCGAGTAAAACCCTTTTCGTCGGCGAGAATTTCTTGTGGCAATGAGTTCCACGCCATCTCGATCTTAGGGTGTGAAGTCGCACGGTCGGCCATGATCTGCGAAGCACGTAGCTGATCGCGGCGATGGATCAAAGTCACCTTCGTACAAAAACGAGTCAAAAACAGCGCTTCCTCAGCAGCAGAATCGCCGCCGCCGACCACCACGACTTCCATGTCGCGGTAGAACGCACCATCGCAAGTCGCACAAGTGGTGACACCCTTGCCGCCAAACATTTCCTGCTCGCCGGGAACACCGATAAAGCGTGGGCGCGCACCAGTCGCGACGATCACGGTCTTGGCTTCGTAAATTTTATCTCCGGCGTACAGCTTCTTTACCGCGCCATCCAACTCGATCTTATCGACCTTAGCATGCTCGTAGCGCGCACCAAATCTCGCCGCCTGCTTGCGCAAGTTGTCCATCATGGTGTAACCATCGATTCCTGCAGGGAAACCAGGGAAATTCTCAACCTCCGAAGTCGTTGTTAGTTGCCCACCTGGTTGCGTGCCTTCCAGCACCAGCGGGTTCAATTGAGCACGGCCAGTGTAAATGGCTGCAGTGAGTCCGGCGCAACCGGTTCCTAAAATGATGACGTCTTCCATAGTGATTTAAATAAAAGTGGATTTTGAATTTCCTAAAGTTGATGCAACGATGGAGCCGCCTGCTCTATTCTCAAGAACTTTCGAATCAGAAACATTTATCCGGCTGTTTAAATGCAGAATTAACAAAAGTGGCGTCATTGCTTGCAACGGTCTGCTCCTGCTCCTGCTCAACCACAAGATCAACAGGATCGCGTGAGCGCAAACGCCACGCAGAGAACCCACTAAGTTCAACCCGAGCCCACTTTCAGCCTTTCAGTCTGATCATTTTTCGGTATTTTCGCAGTCATGCAATTGATCGACAGCCACTGCCACTTACTCAGCTTCAAAGATAAAGGCGAACTCAATCCCGCACTGGAGCGTGCCGCCGCAGCTGGCGTACAACGCTTTATCACTGTCGGCACTTCACCGAAAGACTGGGTGCCCTACCGCGAAATGCATGCGGCCTACGCCGGTCAAATCGACTACACCGTTGGTCTACACCCCTGCCATGTCGATGCCGAGTGGTACCACGATGTCAGCCAAATTTCCACCTTCTTCATGCCGCCGCACAGCCCCGTCGCCCTAGGGGAGATCGGTCTCGATTATTTTCACCTACCGAAAGATCCGATCCAAGCAGGCGAGACCATGATCCATCAAGAAGAAGCCTTTCGCCAGCAGCTCATGCTCGCCAGCGAGTTCGACTGCCCCGTGATAATCCACAGCCGCGATGCCTTCGACGACAGCCTGCGGATGATTGACGAGTCTGGCATCGATTGGTCGCGAATCGTATTCCACTGCTTCACTTACGGCCCCAATGAAATCGCACAAGTCAACCAACGCGGTGGACGCGCCTCCTTCACCGGAGTAGTCACTTATAAAAATGCCCCCGACATCCGCGAAGCCCTGCGCACGCAAGGCATCGAGCGATTGATGCTGGAGACCGATTGCCCCTATCTCACCCCGGAGCCGCATCGTGGCAAATCGAACGAGCCCGCCTATCTCGCCGACATCGCTAGGCGCTGCGCCGAAGCCCTCGCGATCACTCCCGACGAGTTGGCCGCACGCACCACCATCAACACCCAGGCCTTCTTTAACCTAAGCTAATTTTCTGCATGCGCTGGATCATTCGAAGTTTACTCACGCTCGCGTTTGTTGGCTTAGCCACGCTTGCCGTGCTGCCTCACACTGACACGATTCGCAATGAGTGGCATTATTTGCGCGAGACATGGGAGATCGTCCGCAGCCGTGCACCAAGCCAGCCAGCCGAAGCGATTGAACAGAACGAAACGCCCCGTAAGTCCGTCCGTGGCCGCACGGTGCTCAAGCCCGCGCTAGCAAACAGGGCATTTATCGCGAAGTCGGCAGCCGACCACGACCCCTTTCTCGCCGAAGCGCGGCGCCGCGCCAAAGACGACCCCGAGTCGGCAATGGCTTGGCTACAAGTGCAATCACTCAGCCAAGACAGCGTGCGTGGGATGCTGGAAATCGTTGCCGTATGGGCCGCGGAAGATTCCGAAAGCGCCCTTCTTTGGCTAGAATCGAACGCCCAAGGCCTCGCCCGCCACACCACGATCCAAAGCGGCATGGAACTCTGGGCCCAACAGGACCCGACCGCCGCCGCCACATGGATCGACGGCATGGCCAACGACGGCAGTAAAGTCACCGCCGCTAAAGCACTCGCAGCCAACTGGGCCGGCCAAAATCCCGATGAAGCCTCACAATGGGTCGAACTACTCCCGGTGGGCGGCCTGCGCAACGATGCCGCCAGTGCCCTCGTCGAATCGTGGTCCGCCAGCGCCCCTGAAGCCGCCGCCATCTGGGCGCTCACCGAGGCCGAATATCACGGCAATACAGATCTACTCAATCTCAGCATCCAGCACTACACACAAGCCAACCCAGCCGAGGCCGAACAATTCCTGCGCAGTATCAACGAAGCCTACGAGGCCCCCGCGGCGATTGAAACCTACGTTCGCACCCGCGCTCAAACCAATCCTATGGATGCGATGGAGTGGCAAATCCAACTCCCGCAAGCCGACCCTCTCAACAATCCAAAAAACTCGGAAGTCATCATGCAAGAATGGAGCCGCACCGACTCGGTCGCTGCCTCCACTTGGCTCAACGATGCCGCAGCAGGTGACCAGCGCGATGCCGCGATTGTTGGTTTCACCACCACCATGCTCGACTTCGACCCCGAAGCCGCAGCCGCATGGAGCAACACTATCTCCGAGCCGAACCAACGCGTTGAACAGCTCAACCGCACCATCCTGAGCTGGAGCGATGCCCAACCACATCAAGCATTACAATGGGTCAAAGACGCTGGGCTCGAAGCCGACCTACGCAATGCCCTAGCCAGCCAGATCGGCGCAGACTAGGGCTCCCGCGTAGCAACCCCGTGGCGTGCCAGCTTGTGTCATGCCCTCGGGGTGCTCGCGCGCCCAGTGCGCCTCAGCCCAATACAACGCACTCGAAACCCGCAGGCCCGCGAAAACGCGGACGCCACGCAGGACCTCTCAACGCCCGCGCTACTCGACGAACTTCAATTCGCCGCGATAGACCAAATGTGCCAGGCCATCGCCAGTCACATAGGTATCGAAGCCTTCGGTCTGTAGCACTCGCCCACCATCCACCTCGACGATCGACTCCTTCATTTGATAATCTTGGGTTCGCTTCAAATTCGAGGAAAGCCAAATCAGCCCACCATCATGCAGCACGCCCCAGTAATTTTCGACCGTCTCGCCGGCCTTCACCTCTGAGAAATACTTACCATCCTTCATCACCGACTTAGAGCGTGCACTCGACATGCCCGCGTCCCGTTGCGACACCGCGACGCCATGCAGCACGCCATCTTCCCACCAATATAGCTGCTCCACTGGAAACGTCTCAGAATAGCCAGAGCTTGTTGAATGGATGGTGAAGTGGCCCACCCAGCGACCTTCATAACTCTTTAAAGCGGCTGCCAAATCCTGTGTTGCAACTTGCTGAACGGCGACAACTGTTTTCTCCGCATGCGCAGATAAAGGCAACACACCTAGAATCAACCAACTAAACCGAAGCCATATCATTTCGAAAAAATGGGGGACCTCCCCCCGTCTGTGCAACTCATTTCCAACAAACGTTCAAACATACTTTTTGCTTTGCGACTTGGCGAAGTCCAATCCTTTACACTTAATGCATCCATGATTTACGACTCCGAAAAGCTTCTTCTCCTCGCTGGCCCCTGCTCGCTCGAAAGCCTCGACACCTGTCGACCCGTCGCCGACGCCCTCGCTGCCCTCCAGCAAAAGCACCCAGAACTGAACATTCTCTTTAAAGGCTCCTTCGATAAGGCAAATCGTACATCGATCACTAGCGATCGTGGCACGGGACTCGACGCTGGACTCGAGATCTTCCAAAACATCAAAGCAGAATACGGGTTTAAAACCATCACCGACATTCACACCCCCGACCAATGCGACGCCGTCGGTGCCGTCGTCGATGCAATGCAAATCCCCGCCTTCCTGTGCCGCCAGACCGATCTACTCGTCGCCGCAGCCAAAACTGATTGCGCGATCAACGTCAAGAAAGGCCAATTCCTCTCCCCCTACGAAATGAGCTTCGTGACTAATAAGCTCGAAGAAGCTGGCGCCAACGAGATCTGGCAGACCGAGCGCGGCACCACCTTTGGCTATCAAAACCTGGTGGTCGACATGCGCAGCTTCAGCATCATGGCAGAAAACGGCTACCCGACCATCATGGATGCCACGCATAGCGTGCAACTTCCTGGCGCTGCCGGCGGTGTCAGCGGCGGCCAACGCGAATTCGTGCCTGCCCTGGCCCGCGCCGCACTCGCCGCAGGTGCCAATGGCGTCTTCCTCGAAACGCACCCCGATCCAGCAACCGCGATCTCCGACGCCGCCAGCCAAGTACCACTCAACGAACTCCCCGAGCTCATTGAAAGCCTGCTCCGCGTCTGGCACGCCGTGCGCTAGTTGACTATTGCTGGTTTATCGATCGATCATTCAACGACCAGCTCTTCACTCTCAGCTCTCAGCTCTCTTATTATGCGAATCACAGGCGGAAAAGCACGTGGCATTCAAATCAAAGCGCCCACAGGCGACACCACGCGTCCAGCGACAGATCGGATGCGTGAGGCGATCTTTTCTAGCCTCGGCGCCAGCGTCGAGGGCAGCCGCGTGGCCGATCTCTTCGCAGGCACCGGCGCCTACGGTCTCGAAGCGCTCAGTCGTGGCGCGATCAAAGCCACGTTTTACGAAATCGATAAGCAGGCCCTCGCCTGTATGAAGAAGAACCAGCAGGCGGTGCTGAAATGCTGTGGACTCGCCCAAAGCACGATCAACACCATCGCCCGCGATCTGTATGCGCGCACTGCTGGAGGCGAGCGCGCAGAGCTCATTTTTATCGACCCACCGTACGACAATATCGAAGCCAACTTAGAACGCATCTTTGCCAAAGCTGATGAACTCGCCAGCCCTGAGGCACGCGTCATCCTCGAACTGCCTGGCAATCTCAGCCCCGAGATCGTTGGCTGGAAAATCGTTCGCCGCTTCGGCAAGCCCAAGCGCGACACCCCGAACGCAGCTATCTTCGAGCGCAGCTAAACAAGCTCCCACTCGGGCCTCGGGCCTCGGCCCTCAACCCCCTAGGTATCCACCCCGGGGGTGGCATAAATCGGCGCGAACTGGATCAAACTGAACACCGCGATCATCAATACAACGATCTGATTTTGGGGGTAATCTGAGCCGATCAGAAACAACTCGAATAAGATCGGCGCTTCCGTCAATGCGAGGCCGACAATCAGCGCGCTCAACATCTGCTTTTGATCCTTTAATTTAGGGATCACCCACCAACGCACTATTGTCGCGAGGATAATCGGCACGAGGCAGAGCACCCACAGCCAGCTCGCCATCAGCAACGCGGCATTGTCGCCCTTCGGAAAGCCATCGCCCAACACAAAGTGATAGGCGAAGGCCATCTGTAAAAAGACGAACCAAATGATCCACATGACCAACGCTTGTTGTTTCTGCATGCGATCACAATGGAAGTGCACCGGCAGCATGCAATCTCATACCTAATTCAGTCGAAGGTTAGGTGCAGACAGTTATAGGAGTGTGGGCGACTCGCCCACGTTGAGCCGATGTTGATGTAAATGAGGGCGAGTCGCCCACGTTGAGCCGATGTTGATGTAAATGAGGGCGAGTCGCCCTCACTCCTTAGAAATACCATTCCCCGACAGTGACGATGAACCTAAAAAAACCGCACGCCCCAAAAGGAACGTGCGGTTTAGAAAATAATCTAAGGCGACCAACTATTTTGCTAATATACCTTTGATGTGCTCCACATAAGCCTCAGGTCCACCGCGCTGATAGCCGGTTTTCTCGATCAGCTCGCCATCCGGCGACAACACCAGAATTGTCGGAAAGCCGCGAACGCCGTACTGCTTCGCCAGCGCTTCATTTTGAGCCTTCAACTCAGCGGACTGCTCTTTACCCCGTGGAAAATCGAGCTCAACCAGCACTAACTCCGCCGCGGCATAGTCCTTAAATGCGGCTTCACCAAACACCTCTTTATCCAGTTTAATACACCACCCGCACCAGTCAGAGCCGGTAAAATCAAGCAGCATCGGCTTGTTTTCAGCCTTCGCTTTAACTTGCGCCGCTTCGAAATTAGTCATCCACCCGTCACCAGCAGCTGAAGCTGAGACCGACAGACCGAGAAAAACGACACAGAATAATGAGAGTATTTTTTGAAATTTCATAGTATTTATAGTGAATAGTTCGAGTGATACGATGCCAGCACTAGGCCTTTTATTCCAGCACTTATTCAAAATTTAAGGGAACAGAAATTGCTCTTGATGGATCTTAGATCTTTTATACCAATTAAACTATGAATTTCATCCTACTCATTATCATTCCTATTGCCATCGGCCTTTGGGCTCAAATGAAGGTCAAAAGTGCTTACGGTAAATATGTGCAAGTACCCTCGCGTGGCCGCATTACAGGCCGCGAAGCCGCCAAGGCGGTAATGGAAAGCGCGGGCATCTACGACGTCGAGATCGTCGAGTGCCATGGCACGTTGACCGATCACTACGATCCGACCAATAAGCGCCTCGCGCTCAGCCAAGACAACTATCGCGGCTCCAGCCTCGCCGCACTCGGCGTCTCGGCCCACGAAGCCGGCCACGCGATCCAGCATGCACAGGCCTATGCGCCGCTCAACTTGCGCATGACACTGGTACCCGTCACAAGTATCGCCTCTCAAGCACTGCCCTTCGTCATGCTCGGGGGCTTCTTCCTGTTTCACAGTCCCATGCTGATCAACCTCGGTATCGGCATTTATTTGATCCTGACCGTCTTTCAGCTGGTCACCCTGCCCGTCGAATTCGACGCCAGCAAACGCGCGAAAGCGCAACTCGTCGGCCTCGGCATCGTCGATCAAGATGAGATGCTCGGCGTCAACAAGACGCTCGATGCCGCCGCCTACACCTACGTCGCCGCGTTTGTATCCAGCCTCGGTTGGTTGCTCTATTTGCTGATCGGCAACCGCGACTAGCCAACAGTATCAGATTTTTACCCAACGGCCCGTTTTCATCGACAGGCCGTTTTTGTGCGCTGGTTGGTCGAATTGCCTCCGATATTTTACAAACCCTTGATATTTATAGAGTTGAAGTATTCCAAGGAATATGCAGACTACCATATCCCTCTATCTACCAGATGCTTACACGAAAAATACTCCTCGGCGTTAGCTTCCTACTGCTGACGTCAGCTGCGCATGCAGTGATTCAAACGAATGATTGAATAAATAAAGCAAACTACCCATTTTAGCATAGCCTGCGAACCCGTCTAAGAATGCCTGCCCGATTCAAAAACTACCTCGTTTACTTCTGCCTGAGCCTGTGCCTCTGGCAGCCGATCTATGCCCTAATCTTTCCCTCGGGAGATAACATTAAAAATAAGGCAGCACCCGATGCCGCTCGAACAGATATCTTTAATGCGATCGGTCGGAGCATGAACACAGGCAACGGCAGTGGCAGCGCAGTTTACCTAGGAGGTAAATACGTGCTCACTGCCAATCATGTAAATTTGCTTTCAAATATATCTTTCGACGGAAGCACACTCTATGAAATCGACTCTGCGTTTGGTAAGAGGCAAATCGGCGACAAAGACCTCAAAATCATTAAATTGGAAAAAGTCCCCACCGGACTGGTTGGCGTCACGCTCAACACCGCCACACAGGAAACGAACAAAATCGGCACACTTGTCGGCTGGGGACGAGGGCGCTCCCCATCGGACACGGATGGCAGCAATGGCTGGACTTGGGGGAATTCTGCAACGGAAGACAAACGTTGGGGAGAAAATAAAATCGCTGGAACTGGAATATTACCAACCTACAGCGATCCAAACAATACATACACTAACACGCCTGTATTAAGCACAGTATTAAACAACAACACTGATGACGATGAAGCCGCCGCAGCCTACCTCGACTCAGGAGGAGGCATTTTTGCAAAATTTGGCACTCAATGGCGTTTAGTCGGACTGACCATACTCTCCAGCGATCCGAGTAACTTTAATAACTCAGATCAAAACTTTTTTGTTCGCATCAGCAGCTACGCATCCGCCATCGAAGCTCTGATCCCCGATCCCTCCATCCTCTCTGACTGGAAGGTCGACCACAGCCTCTACAATGCTGATGCCGATAACACTGCCGACACCGACTTCGATGGCATCGGGCAATTACTGGAATTCGCCTTAGGCGGCGACCCCGATGCCAACGACATCAGCATCTTGCCCACCCACGCGCTGGCCGAAGACGGCGGCAGCAGCTACCTAGAGCTGACCGTCACCCGCCCAAAGGATTTGCAAGGCATCACTTACACGCCGATCACCACCACCGACCTGACGAGTTGGCCGAGCGGTTCCACTGGAATCGTCGACGACACGCCCACTCCCACCGACAATGGCGACGGCACTGAAACGCTCATCTACCGCCGTAGCCAAGCCGTCTCGGGAGTGGATCAAGCCTTCATCCGTATCGAGGCAAGTGAAAATTAGATATAGACTTGACGCACAAGTTTCCAAGAGCATCGTTCGCATCTTTCTGAGTCGGGCCGTAGCGCAGTCTGGTAGCGCACTTCGCTGGGGGTGAAGGGGTCGCAGGTTCAAATCCTGTCGGCCCGACCATTTAAAAAACGTCAACTTGTTGGCGTTTTTTTATGGGTGCTGGCCGCCAGCGGTTTGGAGCTGCGAACCAGCAGGTTTAACGAAGCATTCCAGCAACGAAAGTTGCGAAACAGGAGTGCGTAGAGGGCGAAGCAATCCTGTCGGCCCGACCATTTAAAAAACGTCAACTTGTTGGCGTTTTTTTATGGGTGCTGGCCGCCAGCGGTTTGGAGCTGCGAACCAGCAGGTTTAACGAAGCAATCCAGCAACGAAAGTTGCGAAACAGGAGTGCGTAGAGGGCGAAGCAATCCTGTCGGCCCGACCATTTAAAAAACGTCAACTTGTTGGCGTTTTTTTATGGGTGCTGGCCGCCAGCGGTTTGGAGCTGCGAACCAGCAGGTTTAACGAAGCATTCCAGCAACGAAATGTTGCGAATCAGGAATGCGTAGAGGGCGAAGCAATCCTGTCGGCCCGACAGTTGATGCGAGCAACGGTCGCTTAAAAATACACGATCAGCGCATTACGCCAAACGGTATCGTTCTTTTCGTTACCGTTGCCGATATCGTTATCGTAATTTTGGTTATACGAAAATTCGAAGCCTAATAAGTCCGTCAACCGGATGCGTATCGCCGCGGTCAAAAAATAACTGTAGCGCTCGGTGTCATCCGGCTCCCAATAGTAATTGAATTTCTGAACAAAGGAGGTGCGAGTAAACGGCTTCCACGTGAATTCCTCGAATACATTGAGCACCTGATTCACGCCATTGCGCGTATTTTCACTATCGGTCTGATATTCTTCCAACCCGCCACTCGTACCAAACAGTAGCTCAAATTGATTCGACGGCTTTATTTTGTAGCCAACACCCGCCAGCTCTTGAACCTCACGGTCAATCCCTTTGACTTGGTCCACACGAGTGGACAGTGAATTTTGGATAAACCAATTGTCACCCGCGAACGAACGGCGATAGATAAACGCGCCATCATAGCGATCGGTCGACTTGTACGTATCTCCATTTGCACGCTCTGTTTCGCGATAGGTATAGGTGCCAGTAAAACGATAAAAGTTCGGGTCGCCCTGCTGCTTAATTTCTAATTTTCCGCGTAACGCAGTTTCAGTCCATTGTTTATCCCCAGAACTGATGTTCATGCCCATACGGACATTACCGCTCCACGCCTTAGGTGCCTTAAATGCGAAGAGCTTGTCGACCAAGGGTTGCTCTTCTTCTAGTATTTGCTCCACCTCAGTCATCTTCTCTGCAATCTCGACTTGATTACTGACTTGCTTCAGTGCCGCCTTGCGCGAATCCGTTTTTGCCGAACTGGCTAACTTTTCCGCTGGTATTACCTGCGGTTCGATTTTTACGATCTGCGCCCGCTGAATCGTCATCTCGCCGAGTAAATTCGACTTCAAGACCACCACTTGATCATTCGACTGCGACAACACTTCGCCCACCAATCGCTCACCGCTACTCAGGGACACGATTTGGGGCGCCGCCAACAGCGACCCGCTCAGCAATGCCGCTAAGAGGCCAAGCACAGCGCAGCAACGCATTGCAATACTGGATAAGAAGGGACAAAATGATATGCTGTTAATCATGAATATGGGCTGACGGCATTCTGAAAAAAATAATTCTATTCTATAAAAAGGAGGGACTGTCTGATCAGATCGCCGTTTGGGTAAAACGTTGCTCACGAATCACGGTAACCTCAATCGCGCCTGGATAATTCAATTCCTCCTCAATCCGCACACGAATCAGCAGGGCGATTTTACGCGCCTCATCTTCGTCCACCTTCAGTGGTTCGACGATCACGCGCACCTCGCGGCCTGCCTGGATCGCATACGCATCGGAAACGCCGTCTTGCTGTTTGGCAATATCTTCAATGCTACGCACACGTTGAATAAAGCCATCGATCGATGACGCTCGGGCTCCAGGACGCACCGCAGATAGCGAATCCGCCACCATCACCAAGCCCGCATAGGCACTCTCAGCAGGCACTTCTTTATGGTGCGCCGCCGCCGCATTCACCACGCGCGGGTCCTCACCGCGCTGTTTAATGATATCCGCGCCAACAGCCGCATGGCTGCCCTCATACTCATCATCCACAGCCTTACCTAGGTCGTGAAAAAGCCCGGCACGCTTGGCGATGACTGGATCTAAGCCGATCTCCGCTGCAATCAGAGCGCACAAATTGGCGACTTCAATGGAATGCGCCAAAGTGTTCTGATTATTCGAAAGACGATAGTGCAGCTTGCCAAGCAGTGCCACCACATCGGGATGCACATCATTGAGGCGTAGTTTACGTACCGCTGCTTCACCCAGATCGATAACGTTGGCATTCATTGCCTCCTCTGCCTTCTCGACTTCCTCTTCGATGCTGGCGGGGTGAATACGACCGTCGCGCAGCAATGCGTCCAAGGCAATACGAGCGATCTCGCGCCGCACCGGATCAAAGCATGAAATGAGCACCGAGTCTGGCGTTTCATCAATCATCAGCGTCGTGCCAGTGGCATGCTCAAAGGTGCGGATGTTTCGCCCTTCACGGCCAATGATGCGGCCCTTCATTTCCTCACTCGGCAGCGCCACCACCGTTGCAGTCGCATCATTCATCGGCTGACTGGTAATGCGCTGCATCGCAGCCAACAAAATACGCCGACTCTCCTCAGCCGTCTCTGTATCCGAGCGCTTCAACAAATTGTGCCGCAACTCACGAATCTCTTTTTCGCATTCGCGCTCAGTCGCAGTGATTAAAAACTTACGCGCTTCGACTTGATCCATTTGCGAAATCTGATGCAGCTTCAAACGATACAGTCGCCGAGTCTTCTCAGCCTCATGCTCTGAATCCTCCAAGCCACGCTTATCTCGAACTAATTCTTGATCACGCTCATCCAGTTTCTTTGAGTCTTCCGCGTAGCGGTCATTGCTACGTGCAAGCTCGCGCGCTCGCGAATCGATCTCCTCATTGCGTAAGGCAATACTGCGATCAAGCTCCGCCGCTCGATTCTTAAAATCCAATTCGAATACCGACTTCTCTTCGCGTAGCTTAAACTGAGCCTCACGTGCTTCGACATCGAACTTCAAGCGCTGCGCCTCTTCACGCCGCACAAACCGCCGAGCAATCAATAACCAACAACCCAACATTCCCGCAAGAATGCCGCATACGACCCCAACTGTTTGATCAAATTCCATTTTTTCTGTTAGAGATTTGCATTCGGCTGGGGTAAGCCGTTCGCTGCGAGCGTCTGCCGCCCGAGTCTTTGGGGTAAAAGACTATTAAACTGGTATATTGTTGATATTTGGCTCGTTCTGTAATTTCAAGGTAAACTTTCCTGAACCTGAGCAAACCATCACTTGCGCTGACTAAACCAACGCAGCACACCTGCGCAATCACGGCTATTGAGAACCTGCTCTTTTTCCAGCCAACCTTTGCGAGCGATATTCACCCCAGCATCGAAGTAGCTCAGGCCCTCCATACTGTGGGCATCCGGATTGATCGAACACATCAACCCACGCTCCGCGGCTCGACGCCAAAGCCGCCAGTCCATGTCGAGACGGCGTGGACTGGCATTGATCTCAATGATCACACGATTGGCAATCGCGGCGTCGATCACTTTGGATAAATCGATCTTATAAGGCTCGCGGCGAAGTAGGATGCGTCCCGTTGGGTGCCCCAGCATAGTCGTCGCCGGATGCTCAATCGCACGAATCACGCGCGCCGTCATTTCCTCCTCTGACTGACTGAATGAAGAGTGCACCGACATCACCGCATAATCGAGCGCATCTAGCGTACTCTCCTCAAGATCCAACGACCCGTCGGGTAAGATATCACACTCAATTCCGGAAAAGACATGCACTGCCGATGCGCCCGATTCATTAAACGCGCGGATGCTCTCGATCATCCGCAACACGCGCGCATCATCTAAACCGTTGGCTTGATAACTCGCCTTCGAGTGGTCCGCCAGGCCGAGGTAATCCCAGCCGAGCGCCCCTGCGGCAGCTGCCATCTCTTCGATCGTGCCGCGACCATCTGAGGCAATAGTATGGTTGTGAAACACACCGCGAATATCAGCCGACGTGACTAAATTCGGCAGCTTCTGTGTCTCCGCAGCCTCGATCTCACCCCGCCCCTCCCGTAGCTCAGGGGGGATTTCTGCAAGCCCTAGAAATTTAAAGAGTCCCTTCTCCGTCTTGATTGCAGATAACTCATTTGGTCCGGGTCGCTCCGCGCCCGGTCTTGTCGTCGCTTCGCTCCTCGGAACAGCTCCCAGATCTCCCTCCTCTCCCTTCTTCGCCAACCCCCACTCACTTAAACTATAGCCACGTGCCAACGCGCGTTGGCGCAGCGCCACATTATGATCCTTCGAGCCGGTAAAATGATGCAGGGCAAAGGCAAACTGCTCGGCCGGCACCACGCGTAGGTCCGCCTGTAAGCCCCCTTCGAAGCGCACACTCGATTTCGTGGCCCCATGCGCGGTCACCTCAGCGACGGCGGGCTGCGTCACAAACCAATCCATCACCGGCTGCGGATCGGCCGAGGCCACAATAAAATCCAAATCGCCAACCGTCTCGCGCAAGCGCCGCAAACTCCCCGCCACCTCAGCCCGTTCAGTCTGAGGCAATCCACGCAGACCTTCAAGAATCGGCAACGCCACTGCCCGAGCTGTCCACCAATGGTGCCGCTTCGCATAGGCCGCACGATTCGCGATCCCAGTCAAAATCTTCTCCGCCGACTTTTTGCCAAACCCTTTGAGCGCCTCGACTTCACCCGACTCACAAGCCGCCTTCAATGTATCGATCGATTCCACGCCGATCGCATCGTGGAGTTTCTTAACTTTTTTGCCACCTAAGCCCGGAATCTCAAGCATCTCGATCAAGCCTGGCGCCACCGAGCCGCGCAGCTCAGTATAATAAGCCAACTCACCCGTCGCGTGCAGTGTTTCAATTTTTTCAACAAGTGCCGCGCCGATGCCTTTCACCGCACTCAATTGCCCTGCTTCGATCAAATCACCAAGGTCGGCCTCCATCGTCTCTAGCACTCGCGCACCAGTCGAATAGGCCCGAATTTTAAACGGGTTGTCCCCTTTGAGTTCGAGAAGGACGGCAATGTCCTCCAACACGTCAACGATATCCGCTTTATTCATATCCGGCTAAGCTGCCCCCTCTGGCCGAAAATGCAATGCTCGCTCGCACTAGCCTTTTAGTTTTCGCTCACTCTTAGCGATTAGCCGCTGCATCGCTTTACGATCCACCTTGCCGCGTTCATCCAGCGGTAAGGTCGGCACCTGAATCATCTGCTTCGGCATCTTATAATTGGCCAAGTCCGCTCGCAGCTCCTCTTCCCATTTGCCCTCATGCTCCTCGGCTGCGGACGGGACATAAAAAGCAACCAGCTTCTGTCCCCACTCAGAGTCGGGCCAACCGATCACCAACACCTGTTCCACTGCACCTGTTCCTATAATCGTCCGCTCCACCTCTTGCGGATCGATCTTTTCACCACCGCTTACAATTAAACGATCACTGCGCCCGACGATATGAATTCGTCCATGCGAATCGAAATAGCCTTCATCGTCGCTCAAATAACCTAGCTTTGAAACATCCCGAGCGCCGCCGTGGTAGCCCTTAAACATCGAACGCGCATTGATCTGGATATGCCCGACTTCGCCTGCTGGACACTCGCTGCCATCATCACGAACCACTTTAATCAAAGCATGACTCAATACTTTGCCAGCATTCGTATTTCCAGCAATGAATTCATCTGCTGGCAGCGCCGTGACCATAGCTGCCGTTTCAGTCATACCGTAGCTTAAGACTACCGGCAGCTTTAATTCCCGCGCGCGCTCCACGACTGCCCCTGGCACTGCGGCACCGCCCACAAAAATGGCCCGCATCGTCATTAATCGATCCGCGATCCGCTGCTGCGCCATCAATCGCTGCAACTGTGTCGGCACCAGCGAAAGACACATCGAATTGGCAGCGAACACAGGGAAATCCCCCGCCTGCAGCGCTTTAAATTCGGGAAAAGCGATTTGCCCTTCGGTCACAAACGACCGCACCAGCTGCATCAACCCGCTGACGTGATATAAGGGCAGCACGCAGCAAGAATTGATCGGACCTGAACCGATGAACGCGCTCAAGCCTTCGCACGCGGCCTCCAAGGTGCTCCATTGGTGAATCGCAAACTTCACTCCGCCAGAGCTACCCCCTGTCGGAATCAAAATCGCCCCTGGCTTTGGGTGCTGAATCCCCATTCGTGCTAGTTCAGAAATCGGCGACTGACCAAAAATTACTGCGGGGTTGACTAAATTCTCCGCTTCTTCCCACTCAACGCGTCGCCACTTCGGATTTGCTAAGATCACTGGCACCCCGGTGTGCACCGCCGCAAAAAAGGCCGCCGCAAAGTGTAGCGGATCGTGCTCCAGAATCATTACGCCGCGCAGTTGCGCTTGCTCGCCCGCAAGTTCGATTTGCGCAACGCAGCGCAGCGTCCGCCGAAATAAATCCTCCCCAGTGATCCCTCCGACCCATTCACGCTTCAACGCCTTCAGGTCAATTTTGGCAGCTGTTTCCATATCGTTTCAGGAGTCAATCCGGTACGTTCAACCGCACTAATAATAGGCACGGATTTCTGAGATGACAGACCATCGGCAAAAGCTGCTAAAGTATCAAACCCAATCGCTAAGTTGTAATCAGGTAATTGATCGGCAATTCGCAGCGTATTTTGTAGACCGACTGAGGTCTCAAACACCGATGAGAGCACCACCTGCGCCGCAACTGGCCGCAAGCGCTCAACCAGCGTACCAGCAGCACCCATCAGCGCAGGCTTCACTACCAACGGCCCCGACCATGCGTCCGTCTCGAACCAACGCAGCCCGCCATCACTGTGCAGCGACTCATCCAACGCAATCGGCACGCACGAGGACGCCGCCAGCTGCGCCATTGCGGCTTCCTGGCCGACAGCCAGCGGTTGCTCCAAGTACTCCACTTGGGTGGGGAATTGCTGCAAGATTCGCAACCAACTCTCTAGCGCTGCCATCGAGAATCCGCCATTCGCATCCAACCGCAACCGACCGCCAACCGGCAGCAGCGCCACCAATTCGCGAAAAATTGCCTGCTCCGCCGCCACCGCTTCGACGCCGACCTTCCATTTAAAAGTTTCGTACCCAGCGGATAACTTCACCGCCAGCGTTGAAAGCGCCGCTCGGCCAGCAGGTAGTAGCGCCGCGACTGAATAATCACGTCTCCGCATCGATGACTCCGACGCCAGCGCCGTACTCACTCCGAACGCACAGCAGGGCAACGACGCCAAAGCCACTGCATCCTCAGCCAAGCTAGAATCGACCCGCAAACGCTGCAAATAGGCTTCCGCCGCCACCAGCGTCTCGCTACCAAACTGCGGAATCGGCGCTACCTCACCATATCCCACCCGTGATTCATCCTCCACGCGGACGATAAAGCCTTCGCGCACAGACCACTCACCAAGCGCGGTGCGTAGCGGCTTCACGAAGGTTCTCTGATAAGATTGGAAAGAAAAACGACGACCCATTTGCCCCGAACTGTCGTTTCTACTTGAGAAAAGACAATCTTTTGCTGAATTCAGTGTATGAAAGCATACGCAGCTCCCAGTCTCACAGATTTCTATCAGCCCGCCGATCAGTTCTTTTACAATAGCTTACCCACCGGCTTAACCTACGACGACATCTCGCTCGCCACGCTTTACTCCGATGTGCTGCCGCGACAGACTAACCTTGCGACCCGCATTTCCGACGCGCTGGAATTGCAGATTCCCATCATCTCTTCTGACATGGATACCGTGACCGAATCGAAGATGGCGATCCAGATGGCACTCAACGGCGGCCTTGGACTTATCCACTACAACATGAGTGATGAGAAGCAGATCAAAGAAGTCGCCCGCGTGAAGAACCACATTCACGGCTTCATCCAAGAGCCGATTAAAGTCGGGCCAGACCAGAAAATCGGCGAAGTACTGGAATACATCGACTCCCGCGGCTTCGGGTTTAGCACCTTTCCCGTCGTTGATGCTGGCAACAAACTCCTCGGCCTTCTGCCTGGACGCGCCGTCAAACCACGCTACGCCGATCGTCTGGTCTCCGAGGCCATGACACCGCGCGAGCAAGTCTACTCGCTGACCGAGAAGGAAATGGGCCATGACCCGATCAAGACTGCCGACGACTTTTTCACCAAACACCTTGGCATTCACAAACTGCTCATCGTCGATGACAACGATTGCCTCCGTGGCCTCTTCACACTGAGCGATATCGAGCGCATCAGCGAAGAGTCCCATCAGTTAGTCAAGCCCGCCCGCGACGACCACTTCCGTCTCATGTGTGGCGCTGCCATTTCGGCACACCGCAAGACTGACGGCTCGCTTGATAAAGATCGTATCATCTCTCATGTCAGTCAACTAGTCGACGAAGGTGCCGACGCCATCGCCGTCTCCACCGCACACGGATTCTCCAAAGGCGTGGGCGACTCCATTCGTATTTTGCGCCAGGAATTTAAGGATCTGACCCTGATCGCAGGTAACGTCACCAGTGCCGAAGGCGTTGAATTCCTCGCAGATGCAGGTGCCAACTCGATTAAAATCGGCCAAGGACCTGGTTCGATCTGCACCACCCGCATCGTCGCAGGTGTCGGCATCCCACAGATGACCGCGCTCTACGTCGCCTCGATCGCAGCTCGCAATAAAGGTGTCTCCATTCTCGCCGACGGTGGCATCACCAAATCCGGCGACATGGTCAAAGCCCTCACCCTCGCCGACGGCGTGATGTGTGGCAGCCTCCTCGCCGGTTGCAATGAAGCACCAGGGCAGATCATCGAAATCAACGGCAAGCTCTACAAGCAATACCGCGGCATGGGCAGCAGCGCAGCAATGAAAGACGGCTCCGCCGCTCGCTACGGCCACGACCGCAATGACGTCGCCACCAAAGCCGCCGCCGAAGGTATTGAAGCGCTTAAAGAATCCGCCGGCTCGCTATCTGGAGTCCTCCGCGAACTCGTGGGCGGCGTCCAATCCGGCATGGGCTACCTCGGTGCAGCCACGCTCGCAGACCTTCGTGCCAAAGCCCGCTACATTCGCGTCAGCCCAGCAGGTCAAAAAGAATCCTCACCGCATGACGTCATCACCGTCAAAACCAGCGACCACGGCAACGACGGCGCCAAGTAGTCGCTCAAAAGCACTGGAGGGAAATGCTCCGTCATTTCCGCGCGCAGTTCTAGGTCGTCCCACCAGCGGCAACGACGGTGCGTTACCCTCCAAAAAATAAACGCCTTCAATAGCTCCACAATTTTAGACTCTCAGCTTTTTCAAACAACATGCTCACTCCATTTTCCTCACAACTCATTGCCGATACAGGTATCTCCACGGGCGACGAAGGCAAAGGCCGCGTCATTCTCGAGATCGTTAATGAACTTCGCGACATCACCGGCCGTCAAGACGCCGTAGCAGCCGTCATGAAAGTCAACGGCGGCTCGAACTCGGGCCACACCGTAGCGGGTCTCAAGCTCAACCTACTCCCTGGCGGCGTCGCCGATCCACATGTGCCACACCTGCCAATCGGTTGCGGTGTCGTCGCTGATCCGCGCAAGTTTCTATGGGAAGTCGCCTACGCCGAGCAAAACGGCCACGTCGCCCTCAAACGCCTCGCAATCGACGAGCGCTGCCTCGTGTCCGACGTCTGCCACCGCCTGCTCGACCTCGCCTTCGAAGACTACCGCGTGCACGTCCTCAAAGACGCCCCACGTGGCTCGACTGGCCGCGGCATTACCCCCGCCTACCTCGACGAAGTCGGCCAATTCCAAATTTTCTACGCCGACTTCCGTGGCCCCAAAGAAGTTTTTGTCACCAAGCTGCGCAACCGCGCCGACCGCGCGCTACGCATCATCGAGCACGTTTGCCAAGTCGCTCCCGAGCGCTGGGATGGACTCTTCGACACACTGACTGGCGCTGAAACACGCGCCAACAAAGAGGTCATCGATAGCGGCGCCTTTACCGAAGCAGAGTTCGATTTCAGCCAGTTTGCCGGAGCCGAGCCATTCACGCTCAACCTCGATGCACTGATCGAAGCTTACTGGAGCGCCGGCCAACAACTAGTCGCGCAAGTGGTTGACGTGCGCGAACTCATCCTCCGTGCTCAAGACGACGGCAACTACATCATCGGCGAGTTCGGCCAAGCCTACTGGCTCGATAAGCGCCACGGCTTCGCGCCCAACGTCACCGCATCGCACACCTTTACGCCTGAGTTCTTCCAGTCCGCAGGCATCCCCGCGCAAGCGATCCACAACGTCGGTTGCTGCAAGGCCTACGACACCAAAGTCGGCACACACGTATTTATTTCCGAAATCGACCTCGACCACCCGCTCAGCACACAACTGCGCATGATCGAGTTTGGTGCCACCACTGGCCGTCAACGCATGGTCGGTTGGTATGACGCAGTTGAAAAGGGCGACGCCCTGCGCTACGGCGGCTATCAAGACCTCGTGCTCAACAAACTAGACGCTCTAAGCTACAGCGGCGACTGGCAAGGCGAACTTCAAATCTGTATTGGATATGAGGATACAGCAGGCAAAGTTGTCTACCACGTGCCACGCGACGACGTTTATCGCCGCACACTCAAGCCCGTTTACAAAATGGTCCCTGGTTGGAGCGAAGACATCTCTGCCGTGCGCAACTTTGCTGACCTCCCTGAGGCCGCCAAAAACTACGTTGCCTGGATGCTCAAAGCCTTGGTCGACGTCGCCAACCACGGCGACCAGAACAAGAACAAAATCCCGAACCTTCGCTACATCGGCGTCGGCCCGGAACCGAGCCAGATCATCAAAGACGTGCCAGCAGTCGAAGAACTACTGAAGCTCGCACAATAATTTTTTCTTATGAACGCAAAAATCACTGCGGCCTGCCAGGCCTTCTCTCTCGGGCAATCTGCCAAAGCATTGCCACTCATCGCTGACGAAGTCGAATGGCACATCGTTGGTGACCACAGCATTATCGGTAAAGCCGGCATTGAAGACACCTGCGCGGAAGCCGAAGCCGAGGGCAACCCAAACTTCAAAAACCTGCGTACCATTGAGAGCAAGTCTCACGTGATCGTCGAAGGGCACGATCTAGAGGGCGACGTGCACTACTGCGACATCTACACCATCGAAGAGAACCTGATTTACGAGATCACCTCCTACTGCCTCGCTCGATTCGAGGACGAAGATGGCGAATAGCGGACTGAGTGAGTGACGCAGGCATTGCTACGCCCTCTCTCCTTGATAGCTGAGCACGATGCGCCGACTGTGTGAACGCGCACGATGCTCCCAGAGGAACACGCCTTGCCATGTGCCGAGGCAGAGACGCCCATCGACGAAGGGGATCACTTCCGCAGTGCGCGTCAGAGCCATCTTAATGTGGCTCGGCATGTCATCTGCCCCTTCGTAGGTATGCGTAAAATCGGCATCATTCTCAGGGACGAGGCGATCGATGAAGCGCTCCAGATCTCGGCGAGCAGATGGATCAGCGTTTTCCATAATCACCAGACTGCAACTGGTATGGCAGCAAAAGACGGTGACCGTGCCTTCGCGCAGGCTAGACTCACGCAAGCCCTCTTCGATGGCAGAAGTAAACTCTTCGGTCGATTTCCCCGGAGCGGAGACTTGTAGTTGTTTAGTGAAGGTCTGCATGGGCGGAGTGGCGGAGTTAAAAAGTAAGAGCTAGCAAAGCCCTAGAAGGGTTTAAAAATAATTTTCCTAGGATCTCTTAATCGCATGCACACACCTAAATGCTCATCCCGAATTATACAGATCAACTAGCTTACATGCGCACCTTAGAATCCGCGAGTGCCTCATCTTTATCCGTAAAATCGAGCGTGTAGTGGAGCCCGCGGCTCTCCTTACGTTGCAAAGCGCAGTCCACCACCAAGCCAGCGACTAGGATCATGTTACGCAATTCCAGCAGGCTTTCATCGACTTTGAAATTCCAATAATAATCGGTGATCTCGCGGTCGAGTGCTTGAATACGTGTGCGAGCGCGTTCGAGACGCTTGGTTGAGCGGACGATGCCGACGTAGTCCCACATCGTGCGCTTCACTTCGTCCCAATTGTGCAGCAACACGACTCGTTCATCGGAGTCGCGCACATTGCCATCGACCCAAGTTGGCAATTCAAGCGCCGCTGCGGGTGACGTCTTCAAATACTCCCCGACTGCGGTTGCTCCGCGATTTGCCATGACCACGGCTTCGAGCAAGGAGTTACTCGCCAAGCGGTTTGCTCCATGCAAACCCGTGCAGGCGACTTCACCGCAGGCATACAATCCTGCCAAGGATGTCTCTCCACTCAAGTTGGTCTTCACGCCTCCGCACAAATAATGCGCCGCTGGCACCACTGGGATCATATCTTTTTCTAATGCGACGCCCTGCTTTAGACAGAAGTCGTAAATATTGGGAAAGTGATCGTGTAACTTCTTAAGCGGAATATCCCGCGTATCCAACCACACATGGCGCGCACCAGATTGCTTCATTTCCGAGTCAATCGCGCGGGCGACAATATCGCGCGGCGCGAGATCCTGGCGCTCGTCATAGCGCGCCATGAAGGCTTCCCCAGCAAGATTACGCAAAATGGCGCCTTCGCCGCGGACTGCTTCGCTAATCAAGAATCGATCCGAATCACGTGAATAAAATGCGGTCGGGTGAAACTGGATAAACTCCATGTTACGCACCTCGACTCCAGCACGATAGGCCATCGCGATACCATCGCCAGTCGCAATAAAAGGATTGGTGGTATATTGATAAACTTGACCAATGCCACCGGTTGCGAGCAATACCACGCTGGATTGAAAAGTCTCCACCTGCTCGGTTTTCGTGTTGAGCGCATACAAGCCGAGCACGCGATCTGCACCCGACTGATTAAGCTTCGCCGCGGTGATTAACTCGACCGCGAAATGATGTTCAAAGGTTTCGATATTTGGCGAGGTTGCGATGCCGTGCAGCAAGGCGTCTTCGATAGCTTTACCCGTCACATCTTTGACGTGCAGGATACGACGCTGTGAATGACCGCCCTCTTTGCCAAGTGAGACAGTGCCATCATCCAGTTGCGTGAAAGCCACGCCACGCTGAGCTAACTCTTCGATACTCGCCGCGCCATCGGTCAAAATCTCGCGCACCGCTGCCTCATCGCACAGTCCGTCGCCCGCGTCGAGGGTATCGGCCACGTGCATTTCGACGTCGTCGGTCTGCGAGGTGACTGCGGCGATGCCGCCCTGCGCGTAATTAGTATTCGATTCCGCGGAATTCTTCTTGGTGATAATCGCCACGCGTTGCCCCGCCTCGGCGACTTTAAGTGCAAAACTCAGGCCAGCGATTCCGCTGCCGATAACGATGACATCGTAAGATTGTGACATAAAAAGAAAAGAAGGTTACTAGAAAGAAAGTAGAAAAAGGCAAGGGAAGGAATCGTTCTAAAAGCTAACTGCTGAGTCCTAAATCCTCACTCCCGTTAAAGTGCTATATTATCAATTAAGCGAGTCTGGTCGAGCCACGCAGCGACACAGACCATATGCTTGCCTGGCTCGATCTCTCGACTGGCAGGCTCCATCGTCAGGCGATCCACGATTTGCACGTAGATAACCCGCAGGGAGCGCGCTATCGACAGATGATGTGTGACCTCGGCCACCACGCGATCCACGCTACGCACCCCATCCTCGTGCACCATCTTCTGCGCCATCAAGAGCGTCTTGGAAAGACTGAGCGCCTCTTCGTTTTGCGTATTGGTCAAATAACGATTGCGCGAACTGATCGCCAGACCGTCGTCGCCGCGCTTGGTTTCGCCGATGATCACTTCAGCAGGAATGTTGAGATCCGTCACCATCTTTTGGATGACTGCGCATTGCTGCGCATCTTTCTGGCCGAAGACCGCGAGATCAGGCCGTGTAATATTAAACAATTTCAGGCACACAGTCGTCACGCCGCGGAAGTGACTAGGCCGCGAAATCCCGCACAGTCCGGCGCCGACGTCTTCCTCATTCACATAGGTCGAGAAGCCCTGCGGATACATTTCAGCCGCGCTCGGGTTAAATACAATATCGACGCCACGCTCGGCACATTTCTCTAAATCCGCCTCGAGTGACTTAGGGTAACGCCCAAAATCTTCACTGGGGCCAAACTGGGTGGGGTTGACAAAAATCGAAACAATGACCTTATCAGCACGCTCTTTAGCAATGTCGATCAACGATAGATGTCCTTCGTGCAGACAACCCATCGTCGGCACCAGTCCGATCAAACGGCCACTAGAGCGCAGACCGATAGCGTGAGATTGCATTTCATTGACCGATTGAATTGTTTGCATAACAAATTTGCAGACCAACTAAGTCCACCTACTACTTTATCACAATAACAATCAGAACTTAACCATTCAGCGAACAAGTCAACTTCCGGCAGTTCGCCATTATTCATTCACACAAGTCATTAATCATGAACGATTCATACATCCAAGAACTCTTCGCTGAGCGCATCGGCGGCAATCAATACGGCAAATCCACTGCCATCTATAAGTTTGAGAAGATCAAGCGCGCCAAGAAGGCCGCCAAAGAAGCGAAGCCAGACGTCGACCTGATCGACATGGGCGTTGGTGAGCCAGACGAGATGGCGTTCCCAATCGTGGTCAAGGCTCTGCAAGATGCCGCTGCACAGCCTGAGAACCGTGGTTACGCAGACAATGGCGGCGACGGTTTCAAAGCCGCTGCCGCTCAATACATGTCAGCCGTGTTTGGCGTAAACGACATCGATCCAACCACCGAAGTTGTTCACTCGATCGGCTCGAAGACTGCGCTTTCGATGATCCCAGCCTGTTTCATCAACCCGAGTGACGTCGTCCTAATGACTTCGCCCGGCTACCCAGTGCTCGGCACCCACGCCAAATATCTCGGCGGTGAAGTCTACAACATGCCGCTCAAGGAAGAGAACAACTTTCTCCCTGAGCTTGATGCAGTGCCCGCCGACGTCGTCGCGAAAGCGAAGATTATGGTGCTCAACTACCCGAACAATCCGACCGGCGCCTCTGCGACCCTCGAGTTCTTCGAAAAGGCCATCGCATTCGCCAAGGCCAACCACCTTATTATCCTGCAAGACGCAGCCTACGCATCGCTGATCTTCGAAGGCACGCCGATCTCCATCTTCCAAGTCAAAGGTGCGAAGGACGTCGCGATCGAACTGCACTCACTCTCCAAAAGCTACAACATGACTGGCTGGCGCATCGGCTTCGTCGTTGGTAACCCGCTCGTGGTGCAAGCTTACGCCGACATGAAGGATAACTCGGACTCTGGCCAATTTCTCGCGATTCAAGAGGCTGGCGCCGTCGCACTCGCGAATCCTCAAATCACAGAAGAAATCTCGGCGAAATATTCCCGCCGCATGGATCTACTCGTCGACGCCCTCAACAGCGCAGGCTTCAAGGCGAAAAAACCTAAGGGTAGCTTTTTCCTCTACGTAGCCGCACCGAAGTCGGCGACAATCGACGGCACTACCACGGTGTTCGAAACCGGCGAAGCCTGCAGCCAATGGCTGATCACTGAAGAGCTCATCAGCACGGTGCCTTGGGATGATAGCGGCAACTTCGTGCGCTTCTCCGTAACCTTTGCCGCCAAAGGCGAATCCGCAGAAAAGGAAATCGCCGCCGAAATCGGCCAGCGCCTGGCGAAGTACAGCTTTGCCTTCTAGCGGAACAGCGGCCGACACTCCATTGATGCTCGCTGTTCCGAAGGCGTCCTCCTCATTCATACCAACTACATCATGAATACTACCGAAACCACATCACTCTTCGACCGATGGAACGCGGCTCTCCAAACGGGTGAGCCGAAGAATGTTGCCGCACTCTACGAGACCAATGCCATCTTGCTGCCGACCGTCTCCAACCAGGTGCGTCACAATCACGCAGAAATCGAGGACTATTTCGTCGCGTTCCTCGCCAAGGGCCCGAAAGGTACTATCGATGAGTCCAACGTCCGCACCTTCGGAGATGTCGCGATCAACTCCGGCGTCTATACCTTCGCTTTTGCGGATGGGGCAACGGTGCAAGCCCGCTTCACCTACGTCTACCGCTGGAACGGTCAGGACTGGAAGATTGTCGAGCACCATTCCTCCGCAATGCCGGAGGGCTAGTCTCGGAGTTCGCAATTGGACACAGCCGGCTGCGTGGTGATTTCGCCCCGCAGCCAAGATCTGGGCACCGCACAACATGTTGCCACCAACTTAAAGCCCTCCGAGAAGAGGGCTTTCATTATTTAATTAGCTCCTCGGCATGTATCGACAGCCAGGTCTGGAGGCCGCGCTCACAGTTCAGCCGCAATCAAAACGGGTCGCAGAACTGCGAAAGCCATTGCGATCAGTCCAGATACGTGCAGCAGTAATCCGCGCCGCCTGCTTTCACCTTGAGCGAGAACTTGGAATTACCTGGCACATTAAACGAAGTGCCTTCGCCATAAGTGTTCCACTCATCCGAGCCAGCGAGTTTCACATCCATTTCACCACCGAGTATTTCCATCAATTCCGCAGCTTCAGCGCCGAACTCGTAATCACCCGTCTGCATGAAGCCGAGGGTCTTCTTAGAACCATCCGCAAACAAAACCGTGCGGCTAGCGACTTGGCCGCCGAAATACACATTGGCTTTTTTTACGATAGAGATATTTTCAAAATTTTTAGACATCCGAGAGGTGATATCGATTCCGCGAGGAGTTGCAATCAGCATTTATTTAGAATCGCTCGTCACATGCTTGGTAGTGAACTGGTCGAATCCACTACGACCACCATTGATCGAGCCACCCTTTGATTTTCCTATTTCTCGGAGGTTTCGGATAAGCCGCCGCCTTATCCTACCAGAAACTGGATCCATGCTTGGCCCAGCACATCTTAAAAATCAGCCACGGCTGTTCCTGCATCACCGCGATTGAACTGTTTCTCACGTCCGCGCTGCTCTTTATTTGGATCTCCAACACAGCAACCGCCGCGCGACTACTACCCGTCGCAGTCGGGATGCTGGCATACAGATCAAGTCCACCTGCGGAGCGCTCATTTTACCCCTAACCTTAGCAGCCTCCTGCGAATTTATACTGCCGGTCGCCTCTCCGCCCAATGCCTCGTGTTCAACTCAAGCCACATCCAACAACGCGATATGTAGCGCGTCGGCCTCGTCCTTAAACTGACTTTCGCCGCGCTGTTGACTTTGCATTGTCAGATTCTTTTTTAGCAAAAGACCATAGCTTTCAAAGCATCGAACCAACTACGCGAATTCGCTACAAAACGAATCACTTAATGCCCACAAATACAGGCGTATTCTTTATATTCACAGCCTGAACAACCGCTCATATTCAAATAAAATGCTTCGCGCACACGCTCCGCATCAAGAGTCGTTTTGATCTGTAAAATGATCGGCATGCGCTTTATCTCCGGCAGAGCTGCGGTTGAAATTAAACGACCTTCATCTTCAACAAACTCAACTTTTGTAGGTGCACTGCGATCACCGCCAATCGCGGAGACGACTTGATCAACAACTGGGAGAACTTGGCCATCGCGCCCTAAAAATGTAATTTGCACAAATCGCTCAGGCGTTACTAAGAACTCTAGATACGGCTCAACGATTGTGATAAGACGACCGCCATTGGGACCACCTTGGGGTTCCTGTGCCGCAGGCTTAGTGACTCCATAGCTATGCCCGCCATTGCCGTTATCGTGTCCCGCTGCAGCATAGCAATAGGTTGCGCCGAACAGGGCTAGCGTCGCAATGAGGAGAACTTTGAAGGGTGTTTTCTGTTTCATAATATTTTCTTCGATTTGATTAAATAAAGGTGACTACGGACTACAACGAGGTCGTCCCTCGCTAATCGCAGCATTGTATTACTCGGAAGCAGCGGCTCCTAGGCGTATAGACTTTTCGGCAGACTTTTGAAAGAAGGCATAAAAGATAGCAGGCGTCACCGCGAGGCCGAGCAGCGTCGAGCTAATCAAGCCACCGACGATGACGATCGCGACGGGATTGAGGATTTCTTTGCCTGGTTCATCTGCGGCAATAATCAATGGGATCAAGGCAAGGCCCGCAGAGATCGCAGTCATCAAGATCGGCACCAGTCGCTCCAGCGTGCCGCGCACCACCATCTCGCGCGTAAATGCTTCACCTTCGTGCCGCATCAAGTGCAGATAGTGCGAGAGCAGCATAATATTATTACGCGCAGCAATACCAGTTACTGCGATGAAACCAACCAGCGTGGCGATACTGATATTATTCAAAGTCATGCTGGTATAAAAGACCCCGCCGATCAAAGAAATCGGAATGATGCTCAACACCAGCCACACGAAACTAAAGGTTTTGAAATAGCTATAGAGTAAGAAAATAATCAGCAGCAGAATCATTACACACATAATAAATATGGTGCGCCTCGCGTCTTGCTGCGCCTGATATTCGCCTTCAAACGCTACGCTATAGCCTTGCGGTAAAACCAACTCCTCGGCGACTTTACTCTGTAAGGTTTCGACCACTGCATTCAAATCGTCTGTGGTCGGATTGATTGAGACCACAAAGCGGCGTAGGGTGTTTTCGCGCAGAATTGTGTTCGGCCCAGTCGCTTGATGGATTTCTGCCACGTAGCTCAATGGCACGCGCTGTCCACTCAGTGTATCGATATACAAATTCGACAACCGCTCGGGGGACTCACGCCACTCAAGCGGCAGACGCACGACTAAGTCATACACACGCTGCCCTTGGTAAATTTCGGCCACAACTTCGCCACCCATCAAGGAGGACAACTGCTCGTTCAATTTCCCGGGTGTCACGCCATACGCCAGCGCACGGTCACGATCGACTTCGATCCGTAGCTGAGGAATCATCGCCTGCTGCTCCGCACGCGCTTCTTCCATGCCTGGAATCGCCCGTGCGATCTCAGTGACTTGGTTGCCGAGGCGACGTAATTCGCTTAAGTCAGGCCCATAGATTTTGACCGCGACCTTCGCAGACACACCACTGAGCATGTGCCCAATGCGGTCCGCCAATGGCGTGCTCATCGCGCTGAATGTGCCCGGAATCGTGCGCATGGTGACACGTATTTCTTCTAACACTTCCTTGCGGTCCCGATCAGACGTTTCGGTAAATTCGATATCAAACTCAACCGTCGAGACGGGCACCACATGGTCACCACGTTCGGCACGGCCGACACGATAACCGACTGTTTCGACTTCTGGAATCTGCAACAGTAAGTCCTGCGCGGTATCGGAGAGTTCAGTGGTCTGCTTCAGCGAGGTGCCTGGTGCAGTGGTCATTGCGATCAATGCGGTCGGCTCTCGAAACGCTGGCAAGAAATTGCCCCCCATCGAGGTCAACGACACATACGCGAAAAATAGCAGCACCCCAGTAATCAGTAACACGAGAAACGGCTGTGCCAGCGAAAAGTTGAGCCATGTCTTTTGAAAGCCCCACTTTAAGCCACGCACCATGAATCCATCGACATGCACTTCACCCGCCTTTGGGTTTAATAAAAACGAACACAGCACCGGGATAACAGTCAACGAAACCACGAACGACGCACTCATGCTAACAATCGTCGCAATCGCAATCGGCGAGAATAGTCGTCCCTCCACGCCGCTCAATGCGAGTAACGGCAAGAACACCAAAATGATCAATACCGTGGCATACAAAATCGACGAGCGCACCTCAGCGGAGGCACTCGCAATCACTTCAAGATTCGGCCGTGGATTCGGGACACTCGCATTCTCACGCAATCGGCGAAACACATTTTCCACATCTACAATCGCGTCATCGACCACGATACCAATCGCCACAGCAAGTCCACCCAGCGTCATCGAATTGACGCTCAAGTCCATCAGGTCGAACACCAGAATCGTGATGCCGAGTGAAAGCGGAATCGCAGTGAGCGTGATTAAAGTAATCCGCACATTGAACAGAAACAGAAACAGCACTAACCCCACCATGATGGCACCGTCACGCAGCGCTTCTTCCAAATTTCCAATCGAAAGATTAATAAAGTCGGATTGCCGATAGAGCGTGACTACTTTGACCCCGGTGGGGAGGGTCTGTTGCAACTCGGTGAGCGCGGCTTCCACTTTCTCAGTTAAATCTATGGTATCAAACCCCGGCGACTTTGTCACACTGAGGATCACCCCTGGGTAACCCTTTACCACACCATCCTGGGTAATCTGCTTGCTGCCAAGGCCAGCATCGCCACGCATTGGCTCAATATCCCACACCAGCGAGGCCACATCAAGCAGACGAATCGGCCGGTCATTCTCGTACGCAACGACCGTGTTCCCGATCTCATCTAGGTCAGTCGTCATCGCCAAATTACGCACCATAATCTCTTGTGAAGATTCCGTTAAAAATCCGCCAGTCGTATTTTTAACTGCTTGAGCAGAGGCATCGCGTATTTGTGAAAAGGATACACCCATCGCCAACATCTTATCTGGGTCCGGCTGCACTTGTACTTGCTTCACCCCGCCGCCCATCGACAGCACTTCGGCGATCCCTGGAATGGATTGCAGTTTTCGGGCAATCGTCCAATCCGCCAGCGAGCGCAACTCACGCGGGCTCGTTTCCCCGCTAGGATCTGCCAATCCGACCAGTTGGATGTTACCCATAAGCGAAGCGACTGGCGTCATATAAGGGCTCACTCCTTCGGGCAATGATTCACTCGCACTAGTCAAACGCTCCTGCACAAACTGACGCGCCTGGTAAATATCTGTACCCCATTCAAATTCGACGAAGATTAAGGACAAGCCCACATCGTTGATCGAACGCAGCCGCGACACGCCCGTCACCCCCATCAGCGAATTCTCCAATGGAATCGTCACCAGTGTTTCCACTTCTTCGGGAGCAAAACCAGCGGACTCGGTTAAAATAGTCACTGTCGGCTTGGTCAAGTCCGGTAACACTTCGACCGGAAGCTCCACCGCTTTCTTGATTCCTAGAACTAGGACGATGACAACCAGGGCCAAAATTAATGGCCTCTGTGAAAGAGAAAATCGTATGAGTTGATTTAACATGATCCGTAATTTTGAATGGAGATCATGCCCTTATCCACGGCGTTGGCTCCACCACCGCTGCGAAGCTACCAAGAGGATTAACGTCA
>CALKBZ010000036.1 GCA_937775295.1 uncultured Opitutales bacterium | reverse complement strand
TATATACGGCGGCGGAACACTTTATCGCACCGACCGGATCGGATGCTAGCGGGGACGGTTCGATCGCCAATCCGTATGAAACGATCACGAAAGCGCAATCGGTGGCGTCTTCCGGTGACACGGTCTACCTACGCGGCGGCACCTATTATCTGGAGACTTCAGATGTCACCTACAGCTTCTCTGCATGGGATAGTGTGAACCACATCACCAAGAACGGCATCAGCTACATTGCCTACCAGGGAGAAACCCCCATATTTGATTTTTCGGCCGTACAGCCTGTCGACCGGCGTGTGACGGCCTTCCTTGTCGAGGCGGACAATTGCGTGTTCGAAGGTTTCGAGGTGGTGGGGGTGCAGGTCACCATCGCCGCAGGCGAGGCGAACAATACCCAATCCGAATGTTTCCGCATCGTCGGCGGTAACAACAACCGTTTCGAACGGCTCTCCATGCACGACGGCATGGGGATCGGCTGGTATCTGACCAGCGGCGGTGGCAATCTGGTGATCAATTGCGACGCCTACAACAACAAGGGGCTGGACGGGTTATCGCACGGCAATATCGATGGCTTTGGTGCGCACACAAATCGGACCACCGACACTGGAAATACATTCATTGGTTGCCGAGCCTGGTTCAACAGCGACGATGGATTCGACCTGATTAATAACGACGCGGCGGTGGTGATATCGAACTGCTGGGCGATGTATAACGGGTATGATCACGAGTCGACGTCGAGCAAGATTGGCGACAGCACCGGGTTCAAGGCCGGGGGGTATGGGGTCGGCGGTGGATTCTATCCAACACCCGTTCCGCGAAACCGCATTCTCTACTGCCTGGCCGTAGAAAACAGCCGCGGCTTCTATGCCAATCACCATACCGGCGGATTGGACTGGATTGGCAATACGGCAATCAGCAACGGCACGAATTACAACATGCTCAACAACCTGGATGCCACTGCAGGAAAGGATGTTCCCGGTTTCGATCACTATATGAAGAACAATCTCGGTTATGGCGGAGGCACCGAAGTGAGTGACCTGGGAAGCAGCAGCGACAACGACATCACCGACAACTATTGGACACTGCCAGTGACGGTGACCGCGGATGATTTCAAGAGTCTCTCCTACGCGCAACTCACGCAACCCCGGCAGGCAGATGGCAGTCTGCCCGAGGTCGATTACGCACACCTAGTCACCGGCAGCGATCTGATCGATGCCGGAACCACGACCCTTGTCGGAGTCATCCCGTATTATTCCGGTTCCGCTCCGGATCTGGGCGCCTTTGAGTACAGCGCGCCGTTGGAGTTCTGGAATCAGTGGTTGAATGACTATCCCGTCGGCATGGGTACCGATATCAAGCTGCAGGACGATGCCGATGGCGACCGGCTCGTCAACCTGGCTGAATATGCATTCGGCGGTGATCCGTCCGACAGTAACGATCAGGGCAACACACCGATCCAGTCGCAGGTGACCGACGGCGGCACCAACTATATCGAGTATGTCTACTTCGAACGCGATGATGCCGCGACCCGCGGGTTGAATTCGATTATCACCGTGACAACCGATCTGATGAACACCAATTGGGCTGACGGCAGTGGTTATGAAGTCGGACGCGGCGCTTCGGAAGTGCCGGGATACAATGCGGTCACGAACCGGATACCGACGAATGTGGAAGACCGACAGTTTATTCGTGTGGAGATCGAGCTCGCCCCCTAGCCTGATCTATTTTTGCTAGAGGGTATTTTTTAGGTTCTTCGTCATTTAGTGGGGACGCTGTGCTCCAGGCCTCATGCGTCGGCGATCAGTAAGCTTTTTATCTGAGCAATATTTGGCGCAATCCATTCATTTGAAATGAGGCATTTCATCGCGTCCACTAGGGGCGTGAATGTTTCTCGAAACGCATGTCACTTGGATTGATCAGACTCTTGCAACACCTGCTCACTCGTAGGGAAAGGCTTAGCCTCAATGCCATTGCAGATTAAATTTCCTACAACCGCTTCGCTCGCACCCAAGGGCATAATAAAGAGGGGGAGATTTTAAAAAGGGACAGGCTAGTAATAATCCAAGCCGTCGTTAAACATCAGTTTAATTATGGTTTCGGATATTATTTAAATTTTCAATCGTCACAAACCGTGGCCCTGTTTTCTGATTGTTGGTATCGATCCAAGCCGAAAGCATGGCATCTTGCTTTTCTAGGAAGATGCTTTCGAATTTAACTATAGTGTCTCCTTTGTGTGTGGCTTTATCAAAGGTCTGGTTGCCAATTTTAATCGTTGCGATGCCCGAAGTTCGATTAGGGGCATAGAGATCCAGCGAGATACGGTAAGTACTTCGATGGAGGATGCGGATTGGCCAGTAATTATCCGAGTGGTAGCTATCATTGCCCCAGCTGCCGATCCCCCGTCGATCTTGATGGGTAAGCAGTGTTGGATTCTCCCTCGGCGACCCCACCCAGGCAGGCATTACGGGGTATCCGCGTGAGCTGCTGACATCGTTCAGCCAATCAAGGTATTCGGCTCGCATGCACTCGGTAATTTTCGGGTGGGTCGGCGCAATATTACGGGTCTCCCCCGGGTCCTCCTTTAAGTCGTAGAGTTCGAAAACGGGCTTCTGTGTTTCAACGAATTTATTGCCCGCTTGAAGTAATTTATAGCGAGATTCGATCGCGGTGAAATTTTGAAACTTGTTAGGTTCGTATCCTCGGTGCCACTGAAAGTAGAGTGTGCGCTCAGCCCATATAGCATCAGGATCTTCTATCAGTGGCAACAGATTGCGGCCGTCGAACGCGGCGGGCAGCGCGTGTTGGTGTCGAGTGGCGGCCAAGACCGTGGGCATGATGTCGATGTGGGCAGCTTTTATGGCGATGGTCTGGCTTTGTTTAAAACGTTCCGGCCAGCGCATGAAAAATGGACTACGGATGCCGCCTTCATAAATATCGGATTTTTCGCCCCGTAGCCCGGCGCGGTGGCGTCTCTCTGAGAAAATCCTTGGTCCGTTGTCGCTCATGAAAATAACGATTGTGTTATTGCTCAGTGACAGGGCGTCCAACTTGTCGAGGACACGTTTAAAGTTGTGGTCAATATTGGAGACCATTCCGTAGATTTTGCTGGTTTTTACTGGTAGTCCTGCTGCCAGATAAGGCGCTGTGTAACTCTCCGGGACCTGAAGCGGTGTGTGAGGTGTGTTGGTCGCTAAATAAACGAAGAAGGGTGACTTCCTGTTGGCTTCAATTAATTCCAGCGCTGCATCGGTATAAACATCCATGCAATAGCCGGAGAACTTTTCCCCCACGCCATCCTCGAGTAGAGTCGGATCGAAATAGCTGTTGCCGGGGACGTCGGAGGGCTGACCGATACCTCCGCCGGGGTGCATCAGGACTTTTTTGAAACCTTGGTCCTGCGGGCGGTAGGGATAGTTGTCACCAAGATGCCACTTGCCGAAGAGACCGGTTACATAGCCCGCGGCGCTGAGAGCCTCGGCCAGCGTATATTCGTCCTGATGCATGATCGCACCGCCTTTCCATGTATCCGTTACTCCTGTCCGGTATTTGTAGCGTCCGGTCAGGAGACTCGCACGGGTAGGTGCGCAGACGGGGCTCACATAAAAACGCTCGAAAACGACGCTCTCTTGTGCAAATCGGTCAATATTGGGCGTTTTTATATCGGTATTTCCATGGTGTCCGAGATCGCCGTAACCTTGGTCATCGGTCAGTAGGATGATGATATTTGGACGCTCTCCAGAAGCCTGAGATAAAGCTGCAAAAATAACAAAGCTTGTGAGCAGTCTAATTAATCGGAGCATTAGCATAAAGGCTAGTGGAGTTAGGTCATGGGATGGCCTTATTATTTCAGTTCAATGGTGATAATTTTGCCATGCGGCACATCGAGTGAAATCACACCATTTTCAATCGTCAGCGCTTCGCCGCGGATCTCATTGATGTTGTTACGCCATGCCTGTGTCACAGGTAGCCCAAAGCTGAGTTTCGCAGCCTGGGTTTCACCGGTCGGGTTATGTAGACGTACGATAATCGAGTCGCGATCTTCGGACTTCTTGACGGCAGTCAGGACCAGTGCCTGGTTGTCGAGGGCGTAGTGTGATGCGCTGATTGGTAGGTAGCCCCCTTTGTTCATCGATATCTGAGTGGCAGCAGGTTTTGCGTTGAGCTTATCCGCTTCCGCATAGACCTGACCTGCGACCCAATCACCCTTGTGTGGGTAGATGGCGTATTCGTAATCGACGGTTTGTAGCATTTGGCTGCCGAGCTTTTCTGGGAATTCCGAAGAGACACGAGACTCGGTGCAGATGCGGTTTCGCACCGCGCGCAGCAGTGTGAGTGCGAGCGTGCGACGGTCGTCGTCGACCAGTTGAAATTCGGTCAGGCAGTTGTTGAGCACGGCCAGACCTTTTTCGCCATCGTTGATCCCGGCGAAGGTGCTCATCGGACGGAGTGCCATCTCTGGGAAGTGTTTCCCTTGATCGTCGATTTCGTGCACCATGTGACGACGATCAACAGTGAAGTGGCCGGCCGCATCGCTGAAGTCGGTTTGGATGTCGGTCGGGATCATGACGCGGACGCGATGGTCTTTCGCCTTGTTGTCGATCGAGGTCTTTACCTTGAGATGCTTGCTGCCCTTGTTGAGCGTGATGTGCGAGACGATCTTAAGGTCGACTAACTCTTGACTGCGCTTGCCGTAGCCTTGGACCTTGACCTTGCCATATTCGGCACGTGCAGGAACCTGCATGATGGTCTCGATGCCAATCGTCGCGCTGATCGGGCCGTTGTCTTCCATCCAGATGCGAGAGTTGAAGCCGCGACTGCTGATGATTTGATTGTGATACGGCGCGTAGTAGGCCCAGTAGTCGCCAGTGTCACCTTCGTCTTCGAAGGCGTGCATGTTTTTGATGACGCGGTCGTTTGACTTGTCGGTCAGATCGAAGGTGCCGTCGGAGTTGATTGCAACCTTGAGGAATTCGTTCTCGAGTTGATGCGCGCGTATCAAGCAGGAGTGAGCTTTGCCGATTCCCAAGTGGGGAAGCTAATGGACCGCCTTGATCAATTAGAGCTTTGGGATTCGACTATCGTCATTATTATGGTCGATCACGGCTATCACCTCGTCGAGCATGACTGGTGGAATAAGGTCACGGTCTTTGAAGATGGCGCACGAGCACCGATGCTGATCTGGGTGCCCGACGCTTTGGGGATGGTGAAGCCCACCGATAGTCTAATTTCATCGATCTCTATCCGACGCTGGTGGATTACGCGGGCCTAGCGCCACCGCACAAACTATCGGGCTCGAGTCTCCGGCCAGTCCTAGAAGATCCCAACGCAAGTGTAAAAGAGGCTGCGTATACTCAGGTGACACGTGGCCCGAAAGTGATGGGCCGCAGCGTGCGCACGCCGCGTTGGCGATACACCGAATGGGGCGAAGGTAAGCACGGTGTCGAGCTCTACGATCACTCAAAGGATTCAGGTGAGTATTATAATCTGAGTGCTAATCCGGAATATGCTCATGTCGTCAGTAAGATGAAACAGCTGCTCCAAGGCGGCTTATTAGGCGAATAGTTGACTCAGCCAAACTAGGGTAGGGCACGGACTACTTTTGCCCGATCAAGCGCCTTAAATTAGTACCAGTCTTATTTGAACCTAAAGTGGCCACTCAACTCAGGCTCGCTCCCTGCTATCACATTCATAATTAAAGGGTTTACATTCTAGGCTAGCTAATGTCTAAACAGATATTTTGCTTATGCTGGAGAATGGCTTAAAACGTATTACCTCGATTAAAGAAATCGCTAAATTAGCGGGTTATTCGATCGCGACTGTTTCCTACACTCTGAACGATAAAGGCCGGATTCGGGCAGAGGTCCGCCAAAAGATTTTAGATATTTGCCAGAAACACGGCTATATGCCTAATTCTGCGGGCAGAAACCTACGCCGCAAAAGGAATGAGACGATTGGCCTGATGTTTTACCCTTCAAGCGCGGCGATTTTTCGTAACGTCTATTATGCGCAGATAATGGAGGCACTGGAATTTGAGTTGGAGCACGCTGGATACGACCTCCTCTTATCTGGGCACGACAGCTCCCTTGAGCACTCCGTATCTCCACGTTTTCTGCGCCAAGGTAAAGTTGATGGAATCATTCTATTGGGTCGTTTCCCTCGCAAGCGGGTCATCGCACTCAAGGACTATGGGGTACCCATCATCCAGCTAGATGGCTTTCGCGAATTTTTAAATGTCGATTATGTCACGTCAGATGGCTACTCGGCCACCGAGCAGATCGTTGATCACTTAGTCAAACTGGAGCACCGTCGCATCGTCTTTGTAGCCTATAACCACGAGGATACCAACGCGAACCAACGTGAAGCGGGATTCCTGGCTGCAGTCGGAAAGCACAATCTATCCAATTCCGAATGCAGAAACATACGGGATATAGGTAACTCTGTAGAAGCTTATGAACTGATCAAGTATTTGCTTGAATCGGAATCCCCGCCGACAGCAATAATTGCGGTGAATGATACACTCGCAGTTGAGTTGGTCCAGTTACTACAAGATGACGGATACTCAGTCCCAGCAGATGTAAGTGTTTTCGGATACAACGATGACGCAGATAGCCAAAAGTCCAACCCGCAAATTTCTACAGTTCGTATTGACAAAACCAAGCTCGCTCAAATTGGTGCGAAGATGATTATTGACCGTATTGAGAATTCCGAAATCACTCACCAAAAGGCCTCACTCCTCGCCGAGCTCATCCATCGTGATTCGGTTGCTGTAGCCAAGAGCTGAGGTCTTTTTAATTGATCCGCTCGGTATCACCACCTCAGGCAGATGCCTTGGCCGTAGATGCCACGTAGCATACCATCGGCTTACTATTGCAATCGATATAAATGGATAAGCGTTAACTTCGTTGTCGACGATTTCATTACAGAATAACCGGATGATAGTAGCAGAGGTGTCTCTAAACTGGCCTCTCCTAAGGTCACACGGGTGTAGGTGCGCTAGCTAAGAAATCGGGTCCACGTATTTATGTAGCTTATTTATCTGTCACGACACGCCCGACTTGAGGGCGTGTCGTGAGATCACGGCGTGTGGTAGGATTAAGGCGTAGGTTCTACAATTTCAGCACGGATGAATTGCTGGCCGTTGCCAACCGGTGTTGCGCTTCTAAAGAGCAAGTGAGTCGCTGTATTCTCTTCAATCGTGACGTGTGACTCACCGCTATCCCAGGATCCAGGGTCGGAGAGATCAGAGGAAACCGAGCCGGATATCTGGACCGTGCGCCGTGAGTCACGAGGGACCAAGAGTTCAAGGTAGGAAGGGGCCCCAGTGTCGTTGATTGAGACTATCGGATCTGCGACCGAGGAAGCCAGTAGCGGATCTGTCCCGAAGGCATATTCCCAGAGCGTGACTAGCCCATCCCCATCAGCATCGAAATCCCACTGGCTAGAGGCATCATCCAGTTCAGGGTTGGTATCCCCGAAGGTGCGAAAGCGCCAGTGGTCGGGTGCGAGCAGGTCGACGTTGGCCGGGGAGTCCCCGACGGCGTTGTAGCTCGAGACTTCGATCACGATGTCCTCGACACCCGGATCCAGTGCCGCAGTTGTGCTCGTCGATCCCGACGGCAGTTCAGCGATGATTTGCAGGGCGCCGCCGTTGACCGTCTTGCGGACGACATATCCGAGCTCGCTGTTGGCGGCATCACTCCAATCGAGTGGCACCGCATTTAAGCCCGTAAACTGCATTTGCAGGGCTGCGGGCGCGCTGGGTGCTGAAGTGGGCGCGAGCGAGAACTCTGTAGAGCCGTCGCTGGACTGACGGCACGGCCGGTTCGGGATGCCGCCGATGTAGTCCGCGAGGCGCTTCTTCAGATCGTAGGCGGTGGCAGGTTCCTGGCCGTAGATGTTGGCACCCTCGGTGGGGTCGGCGGTCAGATTGTAAAGCTGATCGTCCGCGAAGTAGGTGTTCTCTGGATGAGAGTTGGCTGCCAGCGAGCCGAGTTGGCGGTTGTTAACGTAGTAGGGGCGCGGTTCGGTCAATCTCACTCCAGCAGTGAAGCGCGAGTTCTTTGAGCAGGGCTGGGGTTGAATTGTTTTATGTGATTTGTGTAAGTTGCGGCATGCAAGAGGTCAGGCGTTTGACTCTGCTATGCTCCACCATTCTTTTTAGGTCGGAAGCCGCTTGTTTAAAGCCGTCCGGCTTTTTTGTCCTTAGGTGCATCACTCTGATTGATGCAGCTTATTGTTTGCCCGGGTGAGCCAACAATGGCGCGGATGTAATGCCATCCACTGTGCGGCAAGAATGAATTGCGAACTCATCTGTGAATGCCGGATGGCAAAGCGGATAGGTCGCGTCCACTGCAGATTTCAACGTGTCGAAGGCGCTGGCCTGAATTAACGCGCCACTAGCGCCCTTATCGCCGCCGCCGAGCATGCGCTCACCCAGCACACCGGGCACGCTGCGCGCGATGTCGCACATAGTCTCTAGCTCAGGGCCGCTGATCACATAATCATCCCGTAGCCCAATGCCATCCGCGCGGAAATTCTTGCCCACCTTTTCGACGTCGCCGTTACGCCACGCCTCTAGCGTTTCGGCAAAGCGAGCCTGTGCTTCATACAAGTATTTTAAGCGTCCCACACTCGCGGGCGCAACTTCCTGAATATAGGCCGCCGCTGCAGTAAATTTTTCAGATGTCGAGACCTCTGCGAGTGACGCATAACCGAATTTTTCATTTAGCAATGCCTTCATGTGGTCGCATTCATCGCGCCGAATCTTGTAGGTCGATTTTTCGAGTCCTGGGCGCTTCGTACCTGTATCCATACTTATAATACGAAAGTCATCGGGATTGCCGCCAAATGGAATGTGGTCGATCGTTCCTTTGTTGGGATTGAAATATGTGCCCATGCCTGCTTTTGCGAAATAAATCATAATCTGATCTAACTTGCCGCAAGGCGAACCGATGTAGTCAGTCTCCACCATTTGGGCGAGGTCTACGATACGCATGCCGTCCTCGACGACCGTTTCGTTCACCTCAAAGAAGGTCAGAATCAGGTTCAGCGCTAGCGACGCTGAGCGCGACATGCCACCACCAGGAATGTTGCCATAGAGAACTGCATCGAACCCTGTGCCCAACTCGTAACCCTCACGCCGCAGTATCAATTCTACTCCATGCGGGAAACGTGCCCAGCTATCCTTCAACTCCTCTGGCTCTGCCGCTTCGCCCAGAGCGAAATCGACAATGCCGTCTTCGGGGAAGTTCTCGCTGAAGATACGCACACGTCCCGAAGTGTTTGGCTTGAATGCCAACCAGATGAAGCGATCAGTGCCGACACCGAAGAGTTCCATGCCGTTGTAATCGCCATGTTCGACGCCGAAGCAGAAGCGAGATGAACTGCGGCGTACTTGTCCGCCTTCAATGTCGAGGCCGTATTTGTCTGCTGCCGCGGAGAGCCTGTTATGAACGTCTTGTTCCATATGATACCTTTTGAATTCTATAGTGATTAGTCTTCGTAGCCGTTTGGATTGGCTTGATGCCATGCCCACGCGCTGGTGATGATGGATTTCAAGTCAGGGAACTTTGGATCCCATTTGAGTTCACTGGTGATCTTGCCGCTGGCAGCAATCAATGTAGCCGGATCGCCGGCACGGCGTGGCTTCACATCAGCAGGAATCGCGTGGCCTGTTACCTCACGTGCAGTCTCGATGACTTGCTTGACTGAGTAGCCTTGGCCGTTGCCGAGGTTGTAGATTTTATCTTCGTTTTCGATCGCCCCGAGCGCGAGGATGTGTGCCTGCGCTAAATCGATCACGTGAATGTAGTCGCGCACGCAAGTGCCGTCAGCTGTGTCGTAGTCGTCACCGAACATGTAGATCTGCTCGCGCTGCCCCAGTGCCACTTGTAATACGAGAGGGATGAGGTGCAGTTCTGGAGTGTGATCTTCGCCGCGCTCGACGCTTGCGCCGGCTGCATTAAAGTAGCGCAGTGCTGCGTAGTTGAAGCACGGATATATGCGAGACATCCAGTGTAGGTAGCGCTCGATGATATATTTCGATTCGCCGTAAGGGCTGCCTGGGATGATGCGCTCATCTTCGGCGATGGGCATACGCTCTGGATCGTCAAACAAGTTGGCCGTGGAAGACAGAATGAAGCGAGGTACTTTAAATTCGACCACACACTTCAATAGGTTGAGCGCATTTGAGACATTATTACCGAGGTAAAGGAACGGATCTTCCATCGATTCGCCGACCAGCGATTTGGCCGCAAAATGCATGATCGCTTCGGGCTTGAAGCGACCCATCGCCTCGCGAATCGACTCGATGTTGGCCAGGTCGCCAACGACCAGCTCTGCATCTGGATGCACTGCGGCACGGTGGCCGAGCGATAGGTTGTCAAAAACTATCACGTCGTGTCCTGCGAGGACGAGTTGTTCGACTGCGACACTGCCGATATAACCGGCACCTCCTGTTACAAATACTTTCATATGCGGTGTTTTATTTTTTGGTGTAATGAATTTCTGAGAGTGCAGACAGCTGTGTCGCTGCTTGTTCTGCGGTTAAATCGCGTTGTGCGTTGGCGAGCATTTCGTAGCCGACCATGAACTTTTTAACTGTAGCCGAGCGTAGTAGCGGCGGATGAAAATGTGCGTGCAACTGCCAATGCTCAACATTTTCGGTTAAGCTTGCTGCGCCGTGCCATCTCATTGAGTAGGGAAACGATGTTTCAAACAAATTGTCGTAGCGAGTCAGCATGCGTTTCATGATGTCAGCAAAATTGTCGCCTTGGCAATCTGTCAAATCTGTCAGGCTTGGTACTGCAGCGGTAGCACTTCTCATCATACGCAGGCTTCAGCTCGTCAGAGACCGTCTCTTTCGCCCCTTGCCATGGACGCAGTGCTCGCTGCGGTGAGACCATAATCCACTCTCCGGTGAGGGGATTATAGCGCCGTTGCAGGTTATGCTCGGTCGAATTCATAGATGTTTTGATGAGCAACTGGGAACTCTCGGTAGCCGTATGTTAATCATTAGGGTCTTTGGTGGGTGTCTTTATTGGCTTTGAACTATACTATAGCAGGTAATCAGGCCTTGAATTAAGACACAATCAGCTCTATTTATTAAGATATTGGGTCAATTCTTATGAAACGCATCGCCATCCTCGCTGAAACTTCGCTCGCCTCTGGACGTCAAATCGTAATGGGCATTTCTCGTTTTCTGGATGAGCGCAACGATTGGTCGGTCTTTCAGCATTCCGGCCCTCTCGGGGGATGGACCCTGCCGCAATCAGCCAGTGGCAAGGCGATGGGATCATCGCGCGTATTGCCAACCCTGAGCTACTCGCCCTAATTCAAGGCAAAGGCCTACCGACGGTTGATGTGCTGGGTAATGTGAGTCCGTCACCGTTCCCGTTGGTAAAGTGTAACGACCGCGCTATCGGTGCATCCGTTGCCAAGCATTTTATTGAACAGGCTCACACTCATTACGCCTTTATTGGATTGGGGGATGAGCGCTGGTCGCTCGAACGCGAAGCCGGCTTTAAGGAGGAGCTCAAAGAGTACCAGTCGGCGGTCCACACGTTTCATGTTCAGCAGCACCACGTACAGGAGCATCCCGTGAGGAATAGTCTGGATTCGGTCAAGGCGTGGCTATCGAAACGGAGCACTCCGATCGGCTTGATGGTCGCCAGTGATCAACTCGCTCCCATTATCTTCGAAGCCTGTCACCGGCTCGGGCTTGCGATCCCGGAGCGCGTCAGCGTGGTTGGCGTCGATAACGACCGTCCTTTCTGTAATCTGTGCCGCCCTCGATTAAGTAGTGTGGAGCCCAATCATGAGCTGGTCGGCTATCGTGCCGCGCAAACGCTGGAGCGACTGATCAATGGCGAGACGCTCGACCAGCAAGTGATCGAGGTTAATCGGCACACTTTATATCAGCGACTCTCAAGTGAACTGATCGCGGTTGACAATCCTGCGCTCTTGAAGGCGCTTAACACTATCCGTGAGCATGCCTGCGCCGGGGTGAGTCTCGATGCCATTGCTAAGGTCGCCGGTCTTTCCCGTAGCGTGCTGCAACGCCGCTTTCGTCAAAAATTAAATCGCACAGTCGGTGAGGTGATACTTCATGAAAAGCTGCGTATTGCCCGTGGAATGCTCTCGGATACTGAACTCCCTATTTCACTTGTTGCCGAGCGCTGTGGCTTCAATTGCCAAGAATATATGAATCATATATTTAAAAAGCACCTGCATACGACACCGCGAAAATATCGCCTACGGTAAAGTCGATCGAGCCGAATGAGGATGCCGGATGGCTTGAGGCGTTGTTGTTGTTGTTGTTGTTGTTGTTGTTGTTGTTGTTGGGCGGATTGCCCGATGACGGCGACTTGATAGGTCATGGCGCCTTTGATCTGTTTGATCAACTTGATGGTCTCTTCACTGTCGGCCGATGTTTTATCTAGGACTTCAGCGAGGCCACGACTAGCTTCGCTGGCTTCGACCATAGAGACCAAAAGAAAACGCAGGGCTTGCTTCTCGTCGGACTTCCGCTTGGCCAGTCTTTGTCGCTCAGCGAAACTGTGTTTCTTTTTATTTGAAGTGTTGAGCGATGAGCGATGGGGGAGTCAGTGTAGCTAAAGCGTTTGATCTCGAAAAATTAGCAGCTTAATCCTTCTATGTCTTAATCTAACTTGCATGTATTGGACGTGAGGATATATGTTTTCAAAGGCTTCTCGGGTGTCTACCTCAGCAGTCAGGCAAATTTAGTGTAGAAATCTACTAGATCATGCCTTGACAGCGACGGGATCCGAGGTTCTTCTCCTCCGCTTTTCTTCAATTTTCACAGCACAACATCATGGGACCAACATACAGACCTTCAAAACTTCGCCGCGCTCGTAAATTCGGGTTTCGCGCACGTAATGCAACACGCGGTGGCCGCAAGGTTCTTGCTGCACGCCGAGCGAAGGGCCGTCACAGCCTCTCTGCCTCCGTCTAAGACGGAGCGTAATGAGGTCACGGAGCCATGGGCATCCCGACTTCTAAACGACTGCGTAAACCGCGCGAATTTCAAGAGGTCCGCAATCAGGGTAAACGTATCCTGTGCGGGCCTTTTATTTTTCAGTGCCGTCGGCTCGCGGCCGATGAGGGCGTAGCGCGCCGTTTGGGTGTGATTGCATCCCGACGCGTCGGAAATGCGGTAAAACGTAACCTCGGCAAGCGAACGTTTCGCGAGCTTTTTCGAAAACATGAATCGGCATTGCCGCTTGGCAGCGATATCGTGATCGTGCTGCGGGCCAGCTTTGACCGACACAGCTTCAGTGACTTAGAGTCTCGTTACTTACGCGCCTGCGCCACCATTTTTATGGAGGCGACGGTCGGTCAACCAGCTGAACTATAGGATGAACGACGAACCGCAAAAGGCCCAATCGGCATCACATATGGCGGGTCGAGCGCCGTCGCTACTGGCGCAGTTGGCAGCGCTGCTGGTGCGCATCTATCAATTAACACTCTCGCCGATGAAGCAGGTCTTCTTCGGCTCCAACTGCAGCTGCCGCTTTCAGCCGACCTGCTCTTGCTACGCGCGTTCCGCGTTCTTGCAATATGGGTTTTGGCGCGGTTGCTGGTATGCATTTCGACGTATTCTACGTTGTCACCCTTGGCATCCCGGTGGATATGACCCGCTTCCGAGCTTGAACAAACAGGAGAAAGAAGATATTTCAGCACACCTTAACTCACTTTTAGATGGATAAGAAAAATACAATTTTAGGAATTATCTGCATCGCGGCCGGTATCGGCTTCATGTATAAGCAGACGAACGATTTAAAGGACCAGCAGGTTCAGCAACAGCAGCAAGAGGCTGTGGCGCTTGAGCAAGCGAGGTTCGAGGCCGATGCGGTCGCCACGGACCCTGCAGCCATGGCGGGTGAGGATATCCTGGGATTATTGACTCAATCCTTAGAGGTCCCCGCGGTGGTCGTTGCGCAGTCCGCTGTGGCGACTGCAGAACAAATCGTCACGCTCTCAAATGACTTTATCGAGGTGGAGTTTACGACTCTTGGCGGTGCTATTCGTACAGTCGAATTTTTGCAGACGAAGACAGGTCAGCGCGATGATTATGTCTTCAATGCAGATGGTCGTCTGCCCGCACTGAGCCTCAGCCTCGCTGGGCGCGATGGGGACATGCAAGAATTTGCACTGCCTTATACGATCGAGCAACAGAGCGCGGATTCGATCACGTTCGTCTTTAACTCAGGTGATGGGCTGGCGCTGCGCCGCACTTATTCGCTCGCGCAGGATGATTTTGAGCATGACCCTTACATTATCCGCCACAGCACGACTTTTAATAATCAAGCCGCCACACCGCAGGCGCTGTCGACCATTTATTTGAATCTGGGCACCTCGCGTGCAGTTTCCGAAAAGCAACTACCTGCGTTCTTGAATGTTGGGTATTTTGACGGCGAAGATGCGGAATTCATTGCGATCAACAAACTCACCGGCGGCAAGGGATTTTTAGGTATAGGTGCCAGTGCTCCGGTCGCTCAGCTGGAGCAAACTGTTCGCAGTGAGTGGGCGTCGGTTAAGAATCAGTTTTTTGCTGCAGTGCTGAGTTCGGCAACAATGGGTCGCGATTTGTTTATTTATCCAGTCGAGGCACCTGAAGCTGAGGATGGCACACGTGGTCGCCCAGGGATTTCCGGTAGTGTTGGTTATGAGGTTGGTACCGTGGCTGCGGGCAGTGCCAAGACCCTAGATTTTGATTTTTACGTCGGGCCGAAAGAATTCAAGCGCCTGCAAGCGCTGGGCAATGAGCAGGACGAAGTCATGCAGTTCGGCTTTCTCAGCTTTATTAGTAAATTACTGCTTTCCTTCATGTATGCGATTCATTCGGTCGTCCCTAGTTGGGGTTGGTCGATCGTGATTATGACGATCTGCATTAAGACGCTGTTCTGGCCGCTTTCAGCTAAGGCGAGCCGCTCGCAGAAGCGTATGGCCAAGATCCAAGGCCCGATGGCTGAGCTCAAAGAGAAATACAAGGATAACCCTCAGAAATTGCAGCAGGAGACTCTCAAGGTCTTTAAGGAAAATAAGGTCAATCCGGTCGCGGGTTGCTTACCGATGCTTATTCAGATGCCGATCTTCCTCGGCCTGTTCTACATGCTCCGTTCTGCCTCAGAGCTGCGCCACGAGTCGTTCCTGTGGGTGAGTGACTTGTCGATGCCGGATACTTTGATGTATGTTGCCGGCTATCCGTTGAACATTCTGCCATTACTGATGGGCATCACCATGTTCTTTCAAATGCGCATGATGCCTGTTTCGCCGACTGCGGACCCTGCGCAGCAAAAGATATTCAAGTTCTTGCCGTTCATCTTTTTGGTCTTCCTCTACAATTTTTCATCTGGCCTAGTCCTCTATTGGACCGTACAAAATCTTTTGACCATTCTTCAACAGAAGATCATTAATAGTCAACCGGATGAAGAACTGAAGCCCGTCGTCGCTGCCAAAGCTGGCGCATTGACAGGCAAAAGTGGTTCGCCGAGCACGAAGCCACGCAAGAAAAATAAATAATCTCACCTCTTCGAATTTCGTGATGCGCGCTGCGCGATTTTTAGTATTCTAGTATCTCAGCGTTTAATCATTCAGCTTTTTTTAGATATGTCAGGACACAGCAAATGGGCTACGATCAAACGCGCAAAGGGTGCTACAGACGCCAAGCGTGGTAAAATTTTCAGTGTAATTAGCAAGGATATCACCCTCGCTGCTCGCGCTGGTGGCGGTGACCCCTCGATGAATCCACGCTTGCGCACCGTGGTAGCCAAGGCGAAAGAGGCGAATATGCCTAATGATAATGTCGAGCGTGCGATTAAAAAAGGCACTGGTGAATTGCCAGGCGTCGTTTACGAAGAAATCGTCTACGAGGGCTATGCGCCGAGTGGTGTGGGACTGATTGTCGAGATTACCACTGATAATAAAAATCGTTCTGCTTCTGAAGTTCGCAGTTCAATGACTAAAAATGGCGGCAACCTTGCTGGGATCGGGGCGGTGTCGTTTCAGTTTGATCACGTCGGCCAGTTCATTATCGATGCGAAGCAGACCGATGAAGAAACACTGATGGATGTAGCGCTCGAAGCGGGCGCTGAGGATATCAAGAACGAAGGCGACCACTTCGAGGTGATTTGCCCGATGGCTGCGTATGATGCGGTTTCACAGGCCTTGAGCTCCAAGGGGATCGAATCAGAACAGTCGGATTTGGTCTATTTGCCCAATATTACGGTGCCGATCAGTGATAAGGAGACTGCCCGTAAAGTGCTGCATTTGATTGAGATTTTGGATGCTCTAGAGGATGTTAAGGCCGTCCATTCTAATCTCGATCTCGCCGATGGCGTGCTCGATGACGAGGAATAACAATCCTTAGCGTCTCCTTTAAAAAGCTCTTGCCAAATCCATTAGAACTTTGCATCTTTAAACTCTTAAACAATGAACCCCGAAAATAAATATGCGTTGTAAAATCCTCACCCTTATTTCTCTTGCCGCTTCGGCACTCGTATTCACTGGCTGTGATGGTGGTAAAGCACAAATGGGTTCAGAAGAAACAAATGTTCTTGGCTTGTATACAAATGAGCAGCAAAGCTACTCGCCAACTTCGCCTAATTCGTTCGTTGTCAAATCCGACGAACTCTACACCCGCAAGAATTTTTCTGGTGATAAAACCACGCTTCTTTGGGGCTTGATTACGATCGAAGACTACTAGGCCGCATCGGTTTAAATATTTCTTAAAGCCGCTTCCATTTGGGAGCGGCTTTTTCTTGG
>CALKBZ010000035.1 GCA_937775295.1 uncultured Opitutales bacterium | reverse complement strand
TTTGAATTATGATTTACGTTTGGGATTAGAAGAGGCGGCTACCTTTGTGGAAGCCCCTCAAAGGTCAACACGCATCACTCAGAATCCGCCAACAAAGCGGGGATGCTTCGTAATCAGTCAACTGCGGAAGCCAAGAGTTCCATGATTGGGGCTCACAAATGCCATCAACCAAACAGCTGCCTGCGCAGGCCTTGAATCACGGCAAGATCCCCCCAATCCGAACCACGCAGCGCATGCACCTTCGGCAGATGCTTCCGCCTGCACTCCACTTGCCATACAGCCGTAAAACCTCGGACAAACTCAGCAGAGCCCAGAATGGCACCATCGGTAAAATACCGCACCCGGCAGCGAAGAATTGCCGCCTTCGGCAATTGTCCATCGTCCTGATCCAGAACTTTCAACGCCCGCTTTCGCGTCATATCAGACAAGCCCGCCTCAGAGGCATGCTTACCAAAGATCAACATCCGATGCGCCTGCAAAGCCGAATCAACCTGCTTCGCACCGTGATCGCTCCAAATATCAATCAGCCCCCGCGCCGCCTCAGCAACTCCCACCACTGCTTCCGAATAGCCGCAGAAGCGGTAGTCCTTCGGATCATCAACCAGCCCAGCACGGACAGGATTCAGATCAATATAAGCGGCCATGGTTTGCAGCGGATTGCCCTCCCCCTCGACCAGCACCGACTTAAAGCGATCCGCCCACAAAGTGCCATAGCGCTGATGCGACTTATTATACCAGGTGGAGAAGCGCTGCTTCACCGTCTTCATAAATTCGGACACATCAAACATACGCGCCAGCAGCTTGCGCCGAATCAGTTCCGCCTCATCCCCTCCCGCGCGCAATTGCGCGGCCATCAGCGTCGCCGAAGCCTCCTGATATTTAGTGGGCTTCGGATAGAGAACCCGATAACGACGCATCAATTCAGCATCCGAAACCGACGGTGCATCTGGAACTTGAAGCAACACATGGAAATGATTCGACATGATACAGTAGGTCAACACCTCCACACCGCAGAAGTCAGCCACCTGACGAATCATCTTCCGCAGGACCTCTTTCTCTCTGTCCTTAAACAGGAGCTCACCATTCACCGTCCGCGTCATACAGTGGTATGCGGCACTCCTCCCATGGACTTTTAATCGACGATGCCTCACACATAAATCATCGACTCAACCTCAGAACCAGTCAATCTTAAATTTTAGGGACAGGCCCTTTTAATTCCCCTTAAATTTTAGCTGAGGCCCTTTTAAGATTTCGTCCTTTTAAGATCTTCCTTTGTCTAAGAGACCCCTTTTTAAGATCTTTTAATGCCTCAAAAGAGGCAACATCCAGACACAAAAAAGCCCCGACCGCAGTCGGGGCTTTTGAAATTTTAATTTGAGTCGAACTAAGCGCGACGACGGCGAACCATCACTGCACCCAAGGCACATAGACCAGCGAGTGCTGCGAATGTGGATGGCTCAGGAACTGCGACTACTGCTGCAGTCTTGATCGAGAACTGATTGCCCGTGCCAAAATTAATTTCAGGACCTTCAGAACCACCAAAAACATACGAAATACCATCATCACTGAAGATATTCGTATCAGCGAAGAATGTCGGAGCATCTGCAGCAAATACAAGGCCCGACATTGCAACAAGAAACTCTGTACCGCTTGCAGAAGTAATGAATGTAGTAATGTTCTGCCCGATGAATGCGCTACCAGCGAGGATAGCTCCACCACCTTGACCGCCATAAACACCCTCAATAAAATTTCCGGCGCCAAAATTTGCGGCTGAACCCAACTGATTCCAAGATGAGAAATCACCAGTTGATGCTGCTGATGCATCACTAAAGTAGCCAATTGCGGCCGTGCTAGTTAGACCTAGGGCAGAACCAGATGAGTCAGCAATCACGAGAGCGTTGAAATTTGCGGAATCGAAGTTACTGAAGCCAACAGATGCGCCTTGTACGTTTGCGACAGCAATTGAAGCGACCGCAAAAAGTGTTATTAGTTTATTTTTCATTATGTTTTTTGGTTTATAGTTTAACTTTAAGTCAAGTTTATTTAAAATTATCAAGAATGAGTTGCCTATTTAGACTAAAGACTCACACCGCTCGGCAGAGGCATCGTGACCATAGTCGCGCTGCCTTTTCTTTCGATGAAGAAAGCACTAGTTAAGACTTCCACCGAAGCATCAGTGTTACCTGTAAGTGTCGACTTCCAGCCGACTGACAAAGCAGGGAAAGTACGTGGAGTTCCGTTGTAGTAATACTTGTTATATCCTCCGGAACCATCTGGAACCCAAACGATATCAGCAGCAGAAGTATCACCGGAAGCAGCTTGCGCAAGATTCGTCTCCAACAGCGACTCTCCTAGGGTTAAATCCCCCGGGAAAATACGATTAAGTGTGTTGAACCCAGTTTCAGCAACTACTTCGGATGATTGTGGAATTACACTACCACTGAAAACCAAATCCTTAGATGTTAGATCGCTTGGATCAACACCAGCTTCAGCCGCATCAAACGCAGCGCGTTGAACTTGGATGTAGGCACCACTGGTAAAATAAATTGAGGTAGCCGAAGCATCATCGTTACCTGTAAGTGTCGACTTCCAGCCGACTGACAAAGCAGGGAAAGTACGTGGAGTTCCGTTGTAATAGATTTTAGTGAAACCTCCTGCTCCATCTGGAATCCAGACGAAATCAGCAGCACTAGTATTACCAGCAGTTGCCCCAGCTAACTCTGCAGAGTTACTCGCGCCAAACAAATCGGCAATCGTTACAAGTTTGCGAATTTCATATGTAGTTCCAGCAGTAATGAAAGAAGACAAATCATCGCCAGTAGTAATTGTCGTAGCAGATGATGCACTCACGCCTGTATTCACCCCGACATTACTACTTGTCAGCGAAAGAACATAACCGTCACCGCTCGACAAGGCAGTCGAAAAATTACCCTCGACATCAGTTGCAGAAGAAGCGTCCGCAGACTCAAAGGCTCCAGAAGCAACAACGGAATTAGATAAGTTTGCCCCAATCAGATTAAATGAGCCCGGCTTAATAGTTTGCGTCACATACCCAACTGGGGCAGTGGTTACGCCCTGCGCGAAGGCGCTGGACATGAGAAACGCGGCTCCTGAGAGCAGCGCAATAAATTTTGTGGGTGTTTTTATCATATTTTTTTTATTTGAGGTTTTAGATAGATATCTAGCTTTACTACCTATGACAAAAAGGCGTGCAGGGAAACACTTCTAAATCAGAGACTTATGGATTTGACCGCGTTAACGATTACTCGCCAAGGGATCGACAAGTCACCATAACGTTTTCCATCCTCAGGCGGATTGCAAGTTTTTTTTTGGCCATCGGCGGGCATTTGCATCGTTTTTACAGGGATTGGCGGGGCATGTTGGTTAATTCTATTGCGGAGAACCGACTGCTAAAGGGTCGAAGGTGACAGGCGGGGAAATCCAGAGCCGCAATGATGATCCTCGGCGCAAGCCCCGAGGGATTCGCCTGAAGGGAGACGCGCTGTCGTTTCCACAGGCCGTCTTACGCAATGGTACGCAATGGCAACGACGGAGCGTTGCCCTCCAAAAAAGCCGAAGCACGCTTCGGGGTATCAGCCCCATCGCGAATAAAATGGCACTCGGGACGAACGCCACTGCCTCCCGGCGCGTTCGGAGTGAGCGCCACTCCCTCCACGGCGCTCGGCCGCGATGCAATGCGGGACGGGGCGCGGCGGGGCGCTGATGCCATCACCATTATCCACGTCTCCGGCTAATGCACCAGGATGCAGCCAAAGGAGGGAGGGCGACTCGCCCTCCTTTTTCGCAGCGACAGCGGATCAATGTGGGCGGGTCGCCCACACTCCTATGGCTACGAGTCGCCGATATCGGCGAGGATCAATGTGGGCGGGTCGCCCACTCTCCTATGGCGACAGGTCGCCGATATCGTTGAGGATCGACTGCTTGGTCTCAGCATCGAGATCGGGGAAGCGACTGGGCTCGAATGCGCCGAATGGCGCTTCTTTTAAGCCAAAGAACTCAGATGCGGGCAGTGCCCCCTCCGAATTGAGCGAAGCATCACCTGCCAAGCCTAGGCCCTGCGCTTGATCCAGTTCAGCACCTCGCGCGCGGCCAGCACCGGGGATATACGCGCCCGAGGGCCGGGCGAACATCCACGGCATCAGTCCTTGATTGACCTCGACGCTGCGCATCTGCACGGAATGGACAAGTTCGCCATCGATCGTCATACTGCTTTCCATCGGGATCATGGCGCCCGCAACTCGCTCGCTGCGGCCATGCGTGGTGACTTCGGTCGCGCCGGAGACGGCATTAACGACAATCTGCTGACGCTCGACAAAGTCTAAGCAATCAATCGCATAAGTCACTTGCTGACCATTCGGCAAGGTGACCTGTAAATCGTAGCACTCATTCCCCCCAATCACACGCGTGCCAATCAGCTCCACTTGTTTGCCGGGAAGCGCGGGATAGTGCAAATGCCCCCCGACAGTCGCATCGCGAATAAAGTTGAGCGCCTCTAGCGGTGGCATCGCGCTCGGCTCAGCGGACTCTGCGGTGTTGAGTTGCCAGGCATCCGCGCCGTCGAAGGACATGACAATCCGCACGCCATTACCGCCAAACAGGACAATTTTACAATAATCGGGCTTTTTTTTAAATGCGACAAAGTGCAACGCCCCCTGCGGCACTGTCAATACACCCTCAAAGCGAAAGCTCTCGATCTCTGTCCATACATGCTGCCCGCCGAACGAGGTGGTGTAATAATCGCGCAAAACCTCAGCGACCCCTGAATCGACCAGCTCATATAAATACATCGGTTCGTACCCGACAATCGCCTTGCGGTAGGTAAGCTGGCGGCCTCCGCGGCAACCAGCGAGGGCGCGGCGCGCAGAGCAGCATGGCAGATCAAAGCGAAAAAAAGACGGAGCAACGATGCGCGCGATGAACAGGGACATGCTAGATGGTGATAATTAAAAAAGAAGCCGAATGCGAGCAATAAAGGTGAACATTGCCACTAAAATACTCCCCGATCTGACGATCGAGGCCGCGCAGTGCAGCTGACGATCGAGGCCGCGCAGTGCCGATTACTTGGGCATTTTAAACATCCAGGGCATCACCCCGGAGTTGACCGTAATCTTATCGAGTTTGAAAGTGGAGATCCAGACACCATTTTCGGAACTCACCACTTTGCGCGCAATCGGGATGCCAGATTCGCGAATGTAATCCTCAGCCAGGGTCTCACTGACTTTGCCCGTACGTAGATCGGTCATAATGGTTTTACATTCCAGATAGGTGCGAATATCGACAAAATAGTCGACCTGAAACTCTGACTCCAGGGTCACACGAATCTGATGGCAGATCGCACCATCGACGGGTACGGTATCGAGATATTCGATCTGCTTGCCGAGCGCATAGGGATAGAGCAGATGATTACCAAAATGCGCGCTGTGAATAAAACTGCGCGCCTGAGCGGCATCCATCTCCACCGCAGCAGGATCTGGCGCCAGCACCTGCCAAGCCACATCGCCATCATAACCTGCCTGCATCGCGCCGCGTCGACCTTGAATCGTCATTTTGAGATAATGCGGCTTCTTTTGGTAGGAGTTAAATTCGAATTCCCCGGCCTCGATCGTCAATTGACCGGAAACACGCAGACTGTGGACCTTCTCCCAATTATCAGGACCACCGAAGCCCACGTTGTAGCAGCGAGTCAAGATCGAGCCCAAGCGGTCTAGGCCCATTTTCGGCATCGCGGTCTGCCGCAAGATCACCGCCACCTCATCTTCCACCGCATCCAGCGTGATCGCCTTCGCGTTTTTTGCAGAGACACTCGAAATCAAAACAGCAAGACCTAGTGTCCCATAAAAAAACGTGCGTAATAGCGACTGGCCCATAAGCACTCAACTGTCAGGTAATCCAAGCCGCCAAGCAAGTCGCAAGTAAAGTGAGAGTGGTAGTGAAAGTGCAGGTAACACTCCCCCGACTATAAACTAAAGCATCGACTCGCGAGCGAGAACATTACACATCTGTAAGCCACCACTTTACTATGCCTCAGTTTGATTACAAAGCCCGCCAAGCCGACGGAAACACCGTGACCGGACGCATCGAATCTGCCGATCGGCGTCAAGCTGCGCAGCGCCTGCAAGAGCAGCAACTCAGCCCAGTCACGCTGAAAGAAGTGAGCAGCGCCAAGCGCTCGATATGGAGCCAACTGCGCGCCAAAACCAAATCGTTGAAGAGCGCCAAGCCTGCCGCAGACAATGGCGCCGCACCCGCACAGAGCACTGGTACGCCTAGCCGCGAAAAGATCGGCCTAGCGCTACTCACACGGCTGCTCGAGCTGCACTCGTCTGGCCTGCCAATGGGCGACGCGATCCGTATTTTGAGCCAGCGCCTGAGCGATCCGGAACAAAAGCAACTGGCTGGCTCGATCTGGCGCGACCTGAGCGAGGGCGCGACACTGGCCGGCGCACTGGCGCGTCAGACTAAATATTTCTCTGGCTCGATCACCTATGTGATCGAGGCAGGCGAAGCGACTGGCAACCTCAGCCCGATCCTGCGCAAGGTCATCGACTTCCTCGAAGAGAAGCAGGCGATTCGGCAAAAGATGATTACCAGTATGGCCTACCCCGGCTTCATTTGCACGGTGGCGTTTGTCGTGGTGATTATCTTCCTGACCGTGCTCCTGCCACAAATCGAAAGCATGCTCGACAAGCTGGGCGGCGAAATGACTTGGAGCGCGCAACTACTGATGGACGGCTCGGCCTTTTTAATTCAATTTGGCCCGTTTCTGCTGATCGCTTTGGTGCTCGGCATCGTGGCGCTCGGGCAATGGCGCAAGACCACAGACGGACGACAGAAGTCCGACAAGTGGTTCTTGAAATTACCGCTACTGGGCAAGATTTTCTACTTCTCCGACCTCTTCCAATCCGGCAATCTGGTCAGCACACTGCTGGAGAGCGGCATCAACACCACCGAGGTGCTGCGCCTGACCGAGCGCACGATTAAAAATACCGATCTGCGCGAGCGCTTCCACATCGCCCGCGGCCAGGTCAACGAGGGGCTCTCGATCGCTCAAGCGTTTAAGCGCAACGACTTCATGCCCGACCTGGCGATCGACATCCTGACCGTCGGCGAAAACACCGGCAACCTCGGCCACAGTATGACCGAGGTGACCAAAGGCTTTCGCAATGAGCTGACCAAGCGCCTCGGGCTACTGACCAACCTGGTGGCGTCGGGCGCGTTGATCTGCGCATTTTTGATGGTCGCGCTGATCGCGATCGGCATCGTCACCAGCGTCTTCCAGGTGAGTCAGACATTGTCGGGATAGGTGTGGGGTAAGAAGATAAGAAAGTGGGAAGGTCTCGAAGGTAGGAAAGTGGGAAGGTCTCGAAGGTAGGAAGGTGGAAAGGTGAAAGGTGAAAGGTGGGGCAGCACGATTGAGACTTTAGGGAGGGACGAGCTCCGCCTCGTCCGCAGTGCCACTCCATCAGGCATGTCACGAGAACAGGCTAAAACAATGCGGACGACACGGAGGTCATCCCTCCCGGACACTCAGCGACCCACTACTGAACGATTGCAATGCGGACGACACGGAGGTCATCCCTCCCCAGACACTCAGCGATCCACTACTGTACTATTGCAATGCGGACGACACGGAGGTCATCCCCCCATACACTCAGCGATCCACTACTGTACTATTGCAATGCGGACGACACGGAGGACATCCCTCCCAGATATTCAGAATGCGCCCAGTGAACCAGCACATTGCGGACTCTCGTCGTCATACTACAACAAAACAAAGGCGCGAAAGCCTAACCTTCAGACTTTCGCACCTTTAAACTTTGCTACCTTCACACGCCCGAAGGGCTTTTGCTACATTCACACGCCCGAAGGGCTTTTGCCACCTTCACACGCCCGAAGGGCTTTTGCCACCTTCACACGCCCGAAGGGCTTTTGCCACCTTCACACGCCCGAAGGGCTTTTGCCACCTTCACACGCCCGAAGGGCTTTTGCCACTTTCACACGCCCGAAGGGCTTAGCCCTTCTGCAACTTGCTTTCGGATGCGATCTCGGGGCCGCCTTGCGCGATCGCACGACGCCGCAGGCGCAATGCATTCAAGCGGATAAAGCCGCTGGCATCGTCTGGATTGTAATCGCTATCGACGCCTTCCATGGACGCGATGTCTTCGTCATACAGCGACAGCGGCGACTTGCGCCCGACGGTGGTGACGTTGCCCTTGTAGAGTTTGAGACGCACCGTGCCCGTGACGGTCTTTTGCGAGTCGTCAATCAGTGCCTGCAGTGCTTCACGCTCTGGCGTGTACCAGAAACCGTTGTAAATCATCTCTGCATAGCGAGGGATCAAGCTGTCACGCAAGTGCGCGAGTTCGCGATCCATGGTCAGACTCTCCATATTACGATGCGCTTGCAGCAGGATGGTGCCGGCCGGGGTCTCATACACGCCACGGCTCTTCATGCCAACGAAGCGGTTTTCAACGATGTCGACGCGACCGACGCCGTGCTTACCCGCAACCGCGTTAAGGTGTTTCATCACTGCCGCAGGATTCATCGCGACGCCATCGACGGCCACACAGTCGCCACGCTCGAAGTCGAGCTCGATGTATTGCGCCTCATCCGGCGCATCTTCCGGATCAACCGTCAGCTTGTACATCGCCTTGTTATCCGGCGTGGTCGGGTCAAACCAAGGGTCTTCGAGAATGCCGGCTTCGTACGAAATATGTAGCAGGTTGCGGTCCATCGAGTAGGGCTTCGAAGCGCTGGCCTCGACGTCGATGTTATGCTCGCGGCAGTAATCGATCATCTCGGTGCGGCCCGGGAACGCCTGACGAAAGACCTCCATGCGCCATGGGGAAATGATTTCAAGCTCTGGCGCGAGTGCGGCATAGCCGAGCTCGAAGCGCACTTGGTCGTTGCCCTTACCAGTGGCACCGTGGGCGACGGCATCTGCGCCTTCGCGCTCAGCGATCTCGACGTGGGCCTTGGCAATCAGTGGCCGCGCAATCGAGGTGCCGAGCAGGTACTGACCTTCGTAGATCGCATTGGCGCGCAGCATCGGGAAAATGAAGTCGCGGGCAAACTCTTCGACCAGGTCGACGGTGTAGTGCGCCGACGCGCCCGTGGCCTTGGCTTTTTCCGCCAAACCATCGAGTTCTTCCTCTTGGCCGACGTCGGCCGCGTAGGTAATAATTTCGGCGTTGTAGTGCTCCTTGAGCCAGCTAACAAGAACGGAGGTGTCGAGGCCTCCTGAGTATGCGAGAACGATTTTCATATTACGTCTAGGAGTTAGGCGAAGCCGATACAGATGCAAGCGGAAAGCAGCGGGAGTTGCGAGTGGCTGATGTTAATCGAAGCCAGTCATCGAACGTGGCGTGCGAGTTGACTCGCGCCCGCAGTGCCCCAGAGCCCAACGCAACGGACCAACCCGATGCAGGCCCGCGCAAGCGCAGACACCACGAAATTGACCAGCCACTGCTATCAACCATTCAATGCGCGGACCACGCGGAGGTGGTCCCTCCCGAATACTGCACCTCGGGGAGGGACGAGCTCCGCCTCGTCCGCAGTGCCTCGCAACTATCCAGCTGTCATTCTAGCGCAACGGGCTAAACCGACGCGGACGGGCTAAACCGACGCGGACCACGCGGAGGTGGTCCCTCCCGAAAACAAACCCTCGGGGAGGGACGAGCTCCGCCTCGTCCGCAGTGCCTCGCAACTATCCAGCTGTCATTCTAAGGCAACGGGCTAAACCGACGCGGACGGGCTAAACCGACGCGGACCACGCGGAGGTGGTCCCTCCCAAAAACAAACCCTCGGGGAGGGACGAGCTCCGCCTCGTCCGCAGTGCCTCGCAACTATCCAGCTGTCATTCTAAGGCAACGGGCTAAACCGACGCGGACGGGCTGAACCGACGCGGACCACGCGGAGGTGGTCCCTCCCGAAAACAAACCCTCGGGGAGGGACGAGCTCCGCCTCGTCCGCAGTGCCTCGCAACTATCCAGCTGTCATTCTAGGACAACGGGCTAAACCGACGCGGACGGGCTAAACCGACGCGGACCACGCGGAGGTGGTCCCTCCCGAAACGCAAGGAACCCCCGTCTCACGACGGAGGCCACGATGGGCTCGTGATACCCAGACACAAAAAAGCCCCCCGGCGAACCGGAGGGCTTTTGAAATGTAATTTTCTTTACGCTCTAATTAGGCAGGGCCCAATTAGAAAGTGAAGAGCAACTCAACAGCTAGTTCGAGTACGTCTTCGATCGTTTGTATTGTTGTCCACATCCAACTGCACCAGCACTGAGCTCTACGATCAGAGCGAGGTTATCCGCAAGGGCTTTGTTGTGAGCCAATGTGTACTTCATGGATATCAGCTCATCTGCAGTACCATCATCAACTTCTTCATAGCTCACACGGGCTGTTACCGAAGCAGTGTCACTGTACGCGTAGTTAGCCATCAGCAAGCCACTGAGCACATCAACATCAGCACAATGATTCGCCGTAACGTAAACGCACCGTTTTCGCTGTTACCGAAGTTCACTTCAGCAGCGAACAACCAAGCGCCTGTTTCGTAGGTTGTGTATGCGTTAACGATGTAAGTATCACCAGCATCCGCATCTTCAAACGCACCGCCAATGAATACTGCGAAGCCGTTACCGAGATCCTGCGCGTACGCAAGCTTCGACAGCATAGCTGCCGGAGCTCGGTTGTTGCCACCAGAGCACTGTCAACATTGTCGAATGCTTCGTCTTGGATCGAGAGACCGAAGAAAGAAGTATTGGACTCGCGTGTGAATTTCACACCCTGTGCGTAACCTGGCAGGCCAGACGCGCTATAGGCTGTAGAGAACTGGTAAAGACCAGTTGGCTCAAACGCTTCGAAACCAAGCATCGACGCATAGCGACCCGCAGTGATGACATCACCATTACCGAGTGCGTAGTTGACGAACGCTTGCTCAACTAGCTCACCATCATCACCGTCTTCCGCCTTCATCGTCACCTTCATACTGAAGATCGATTTGCGCAGTGACAGTGTCGAAGTTGAACAACCAGCTGATTTCAACTTGATCGACTTGGAAGCTGTTTGTAGCGCCATCACTCGAAGCGTTGTCTGAATCAGTTCAGTGTGTGAATAAGAGGAGTCTACAAAGCCTTCGAACGAAAGGAAATCGTTAACAACGATTTCACCCATCGAAAAGCTGGAAGCTGCAAGAAATGCAGATGCGATAGCAATTTTGTTTTTCATAGTGTTTTGTTTGTTTGTTTGTTTGTTTGTTTGTTTGTTTCCCGAAGCAAGCAGTACAGCTCTATTGAGCCGCTTTGTTTGCTTTGAAATTTGGTTTTTGGACGGTCAGTACTTGGCCCTTTCTGAAACTCACCTTACCGCGCAATGAATTGCCGTCGTCGCGAATACTGGTTTCATAATAAAAAACTTCATCGACCCGTGGCTTGAGTGAATCCACCGAGCGCGGCGGATGACCCAATGCTTCGACCACTGCAGCCAATGATGCGCCTGGGCGAACGGCCTGCCACTGTTCTGCCTGCGTCCAACGCAGATTGCGCCAGGCGCTGTTAGCTAAAATATCAAACGTCGCCGCATTACCGAGAATCGATGCCTGCGACACATTACCACCGGTGGCAGCCAATGCCTTTACCTGTTTGGTTTCTTGCTCAGCTTCAGCTAGGCGTGTTTCAAGCTCGACCATACGTGCTTCTGAAACACTCTTTGCTTGTGGACCTTTTTCCGCCGCAGCGAGTCGGGCTTCCATCGCAATCAACCGCGCTTCCATTTGTGCCATACGCTCGGCAGTTGCATCCGCAGCGGTAGCATAAATTGGGGTAAATAAAACTGTCGCAACAAGTGCTACAGCGCAGGCATTAGATAAATCAATACGCATATAATATATGTCTTTAATGCTTTTTCCGCACAACAATGCAAGCCAAAAAAAATAAGCATTTACCTAACTGATTACCACGCTTAGCTTGCCAGACAGCGGCCTAACGCCGTATCCAAGACTAAACTACACCACCACTCTTATGCATACTGCCCACAAATATAGACTCCTTGGCTCGATACTTGCTCTCGGTGCGGTGCTTTTCGGCGCATTTGGTGCGCATGCCCTCAAACAAACACTCATCGCGCACAATTCGATCCAAACCTGGGAAACTGCCGTGCAGTACCAAATGTGGCACGCGCTGGGCCTCATCTTGCTGTCACTCATTTGCGAACGGCAGGCCTTGCCCAAAATGATTGGCCCCTGCTTGGTGATCGGCACGCTGCTGTTCTCCGGCTCACTCTATGGCCTGGCACTCGACGGACCGAGATGGCTCGGCCCGATCACACCGCTCGGTGGACTGTGCCTGATCGCCGGATGGGCGTTGCTAGCTTATTCGTGCTTGAAAAATAAATCGCAATAAGGACCCGCACAACTCTCGGGGAGGGACGAGCTCCGCCTCGTCCGCAGTGCCTCGCAGCTATCCAGCTGACATTCTAGGACAACGGGCTAAACCGACGCGGACTGACTAAACCGACGCGGACTGACTAAACCGACGCGGACTGACGCGGACCACGCGGAGGTGGTCCCTCCCAAATACAAACCGACGCGGACCACGCGGAGGTGGTCCCTCCCGAAAAAAAACCTCGGGGAGGGACGAGCTCCGCCTCGTCCGCAGTGCCCTCGCAGGCTCGGCATCAGTCATGCCACGACAAGGGATGCAGCTCTCCTACATACGGCCACATATCAGCCGAAGGCACCAACTCCGCTCGAACCGGATTGTTACAAATATACGCCCATCTTTCAGAATAACTCTCCCCGCTGCGCAATTCCCGATCCCAAAAATCGCGCTGCCACAACTTACCCGCACGATTCCTCGGCCATGCACTCGCAAACCGTGATTTCCAATACCCTACCCATTTCGATAATGGTTCCGCTGGATAGGTATTTGGCGCGCAAAATAAATGAACATGATCTGGCATGATTACATAGCGCCCCACACGAAACAGAGACTCATCTATCCAAATCGACCGAAATAATGCATGTGCTTCTTCGTTCGCCAAGACAGGACGGCGCTCACGCACGCATACCGTGACAAACTGAATCGACGAGCGATTTCCCACAGCCAGCGATGGCAGATGCACCGGACGCTTTCGAACTGGAAATAACTCCTCTGACATTCTGCAAATATACATACACCTTAGCAGGAATCAAATGATGCGGACACCTCAGCAGGCCAGAAACAGGCGGACCACGCGGAGGTGGTCCCTCCCGTGAACTAAACTGACGCGGACTGACTAAACCGACGCGGACCACACGGACCACACGGAGGTGGTCCCTCCCGAATACTGAAACCGACGCGGACCACGCGGAGGTGGTCCCTCCCGCGAACAGCCCCCAGGGAGGGACGAGCTCCGCCTCGTCCGCAGTGCCTCGCAGCTATTTAGCTGCCACTTTAGCACAACGGGAAACCGACGCGGACTGACTAAACCGACGCGGACCACGCGGACCACGCGGAGGTGGTCCCTCCCCAAATACTGGAACCGACGCGGACCACACGGAGGTGGTCCCTCCCGCGAGCTAAACCGACGCGGACCACGCGGAGGTGGTCCCTCCCGAATACTAAACCGACGCGGACCACGCGGAGGTGGTCCCTCCCAAATACAAACCGACGCGGACCACGCGGAGGTGGTCCCTCCCGTCAACAGCCCCTCGGGAGGGACGAGCTCCGCCTCGTCCGCAGTGCCTGTGGTATTCACAAATCCAATGAATTAGATTCACTCAGCGTGCGCAGTTCTATGATTGAATTCTGACGCCGCATCCATCTAGCTCGTAAACCTATGGCCAATACACTCGAAGCACTCAAACAACTGACCACCGTCGTCGCCGACACCGGCGACTTCGCGACACTGGAGGCCTATGCGCCGCAGGATGCGACCACCAACCCGTCGCTGATCCTTAAGGCCCTGCAACAAGAGGCATATTTACCGGTGCTCGATGCCGCAATCGACGCCACCAAGGACTCTGGCAAAACTGGCGAAGCACGCATTGATTTCGTCATCGACCACCTACTAGTCGGATTCGGCCAAAAAATCCTCGAAATCGTCCCTGGTCGCGTCTCGACCGAAGTGGATGCCTGCCTGTCGTTCGACATCGACAAGACCATCGCCAAAGCCCGCGAGTTGATTGCACTCTATGAGGCAAAGGGCACGCCACGCGAACGTATCTTGATTAAACTAGCCTCGACCTGGGAAGGCATCCGCGCCGCCGAGATCCTCAAAAAGGAAGGCATCCGCTGCAACATGACGCTACTGTTCTCGCTGGTGCAAGCGGTCGCCTGCGCCGAAGCGGGCGCGCAACTAATCTCGCCCTTCGTCGGCCGTATTCTGGATTGGTATAAAGCCACGACCGGCAACGACTATAGCGCAGCAACCGACCCTGGCGTGATCAGCGTCGGCGAAATCTACACGTACTATAAGAAATTTGGCCACGACACCGAAATCATGGGTGCCAGCTTCCGCAACATCGGCGAAATCCTTGAACTTGCAGGTTGCGACCTGTTGACCATCAGCCCGAATCTACTCGAAGCGTTGCAAGGAATGAACGTCGACGTGCCACGCAAACTGGACCCAGAGGCGGCCAAAACGGCCGACATCGAACAGGTCGACGTGTCCGAGGCATCTTTCCGCTGGTTACTTAACGAAGATGCGATGGCCACCGAGAAACTCGCTCAAGGCATCCGCGTGTTCGGGCAAGACATGCTCAAGGTACGCGCCATCGTTACCGCCAAGCTCGGATAAGCGACCACAGGAGCGAGGGCGGGTCGCCCACGTTTTCATCGGCAACGGCTTTACGTGGGCGGGTCGCCCACACTCCTATACGCGCAAATAGTGCATCACACCCAGACACTACAACTATCGGTAGTGACTGGCTTTATGCCAGGATCATGCCAACGCGGCTTGCCAAAAGCAGACGAGTGAACATCTATCTTGGCATGGCATATGAACACACCTCCACGCGACGCGTTGAATTCTCCGAAACTGACATGGCTGGCCTTGTGCATTTTTCGAATTTCTTTAAATACATGGAAACTGCAGAGCGCGACTTCTTCGAGGCCGCGGGTGTGGACCTTATCAACACAGAGCCTGGCGAATTAGTCGGCTGGCCGCGTGCGCGCGCTGAATGCAAATTCACCGCGCCGCTGCGCTTCGGCGACAGCATTGACATCCACCTCGCAGTCAAAGCGGTCAAAGATCGCTCGATCGACTACCAATTTCGCATTTTCCGTAAGAATGCAGACGGTAGCCGCACCCAGACCGCCAAAGCGCACCTTACTACCGTCCTGACCAAACTCGTCGAAAATGGCGAACTGCAGTCGGTCGAGATCCCGGAACATGTACGGGCGCGCATCACCGAAGCCCCTGCAGCCGTACTCGCCCGTCCCGGCGCCGTCTAAACAATCGTTGCAAACAGCACCCAACCAACAACGAGCTACCAACCACTCGCCCATGAAACCGCACGCTCTCGTCACCAACGACGATGGAATCGATTCCATCTTCCTGCATCGCCTCGTCGATGCGCTGCTACCTGATTTTACGGTGAGCGTCGCTGCGCCCGCTTTTGAGCAAAGCTGGATCGGTCGAGCGGTGACTCGCCACGGCGAAATCGAAGTCATCCATAGCCCGTCACTGTTCCCCACTGGCGTCGAGGCATGGGCGATCAGCGGTACGCCGAGCGACTGCGTCAACATCGCACTCGGCAACCTACTGCCGCAGCCACCCGACATCGTTCTGTCTGGCATCAACATCGGCTTCAACACCACCGAGACGCTGATCCTCAGCTCAGGAACCGTGGCTGGCGCGATCGAAGGCGCGCTGTGGAATCTGCCCGCGATTGCCTTTAGCAAATGTGTGCCGAATCATTTGTTTGCCAACATCCAGCAAAACAAGGGCCAGACCGAGGGCGCCTTCGCCGACTCTCTGGCCGCCGCAGCCGAGCATGCACGGCGCATCGCGCTGGAAACACTCAAGCAGCCACCAGCCAAGGGCACGGTTATAAACATTAACTTCCCAGCCAGCACAAATACCAACAGCCCAACCGAACAAACCGTGCCCGCCAAGGTCCACCTCGGCAGCCTCTATGCGCAGAGCAGCCCCGGCAAATATAGCTTCCGCTACTCGGACGGCATCACTTTCGAGCCCGACCCGCAATCGGACCGCGAAGCATTGGAGCGCGGCAGCATTAGCCACAGCATCCTCGACTTCGCGCGCATCGGCCAACGCAGCTAACCACATCCGCCACTCCAGCACCGCTCCCTTTCGGCCCTCGGGCCCATTTTAGAGTTGTGTGCGCGACTACCAAAAAATATGCCACTATAGATGAATTGCTCCTTCACTCAGAGATATTTTGCCACTTTTAATACTTCATTAAAAGCGCTGTTGTTATGCCTACTGACATTCATGCTTGGACTTTCGCTGTCTGCACAAGAGCGCGATGAGCTTCATCGTGGCACCTGGCAAATCGACACACCCGAGGACGGCGCACTCATCCTCATCGTCAAGCGTAATGGCCTCGCCTCGTACTTCTGGGGTGACAATGCCGACCGCACTGTCTATCGGGGCAGCTGGGATAACAATGACAGCGCCACCACTCTAACCTGGGAAGACGGCAGCACGCACCGCATCACGCGCGACAGCCTCGGCAACGCAATCGCTTTTCAGGACGCCGCTGGAGTCGAACAGTATACGACGCAAGCACAACAGGTACCCAAGGAAGTCCTCGGCCAGTGGGCCAAGGCGCCCGCCAAGCCAGACGAGCAAGTCTCTGATCGCGACAAAGCCAAAGGCTTCTTTGGCACATGGGAAATCAAAACCGACGCCGGACCCTACTACATCGTGGTCGAGCCCAACCGTTCCGCAGCAAGCAGCTGGAGCCCCGGCAATGCCAGCAGTACAGGCCTACGCGGCTCGTGGGCCAAGCAAGGCAGCGAACTGCACCTGATCTGGGATACCGGGCACTACGGCATCCTCAAGCAAAACGACCGCGACTTCTCCTTTAAGCTGATCTCTCCTGGCACCCGCATCGATCAGGACGCGTCCGAACGGTACAGCGCAAGCCGCACCAACGCCGACAATCTACCGACCGCGTGGCAGGCAAACTACCAAGCAGAGAAAGCCGCCAGCGCTGGCGGCATTGCCTTCTCCAGCCGTAAAAATGCCAACTTATTTTATCGTGGAACCTGGATCATTCAGCGCAGCGCAACAAGCTTCGAACGGATTGAGATCAGCCGTTTCGGCAGGCTCGAAACTTCAGCGGACAACCGCCTCGAGGGCACGTGGCGCATGACTGGCCAAGACATCTTTATGCGCTGGGACGATGGGATGCGCACCGTACTCAGCCCTGTTGGCCAAGGCTTCCTACTCTACCACTACAAGCCCGGACGCCCACTCGACGGCGTACCGACACGCATTTTTGCGGCAACACCGAATGACGCGGCCAAATTTGCCGCACACTTGCAGGGCCGCCAAGACGTCGCCCAGCAAATGCGTAGCCTTGCCGAAGCCGCGGGGGCAACGACCAACCCAGTCGACGCCGGATGGGGCCAAACATTTATGCGCTGGGCTTGGCCATTCAGCGAAGAGGAGCAGCTACAATCGACCGAAGCACTGCTACAGGAAAGCTACGAAACCTCTGGCACGCTCGACCCATGGTGGTGGCCGTTCTGGAGCGAGAAACCAAACAGCGCAGCTTTACCAGAGGCCGACGCCACCACTGCAGTCGCAACCGACATCATCGAAATTGAAATCGTTGAAGCAACCACCGAGGCGCTTGAAGTCGCCGAGAGCGAAACAACCGCCATCGATAAGAGCGCAACGATCAAGCCAGCCAAGCGAAACTGGCAATGGCCGTTCTAATCCCCACCGTTGCCGCACATAGCGCTTCCCAGATCCACTCACACACCGCGACAGAGCGTTGCCCTCCATTTTTAATTCACATCTATTATGACCACAGCGACCAACCACTCCTCCTTGAACGCGTCTCCACTGGCGAGCATCGATCCTGAAATCTACGCCGCTATCGCCGCTGAGCGAAAGCGCCAAGAGAGCCATATCGAGCTCATCGCATCGGAGAACTTCACCTACCCATCCGTAATGGAAGCTCAAGGTAGTGTGCTGACCAACAAATACGCCGAGGGCTACCCCGGCAAACGCTACTACGGCGGCTGCGAACAGGTCGACGTCGTTGAAGAGCTCGCGATTGAACGCGCCAAAGTACTGTTCGGAGCTGACCACGCCAACGTGCAGCCACACTCAGGCAGCCAAGCAAATGCCGCGGTTTACTTGTCCGTGTTGCGCCCAGGGGACAAGATTCTGACCATGAATCTGTCCGACGGCGGCCACCTCACACACGGCCACCCAATGAACTTCAGCGGCATTTATCACGATGTCGTCAATTACGGCGTCGGGGTCGAAAATGGCCGAATCGACTATGATGCGATCGCCGAAACCGCACGCGCCGAGAAGCCGAAGATGATCACTGTGGGCGCATCTGCCTACTCGCGGATCATCGATTTTGAGCGTGTGGCCGAAATCGCCCGCGAAGTGGGCGCCTACCTAATGGCCGACATCGCGCACATCGCCGGTCTGGTCGCAGCAGGGGTTCACCCCTCTCCCGTGCCACATGCCGACTTTGTTACCACCACTACTCACAAGACACTGCGCGGCCCACGTGGCGGCCTAATTCTGTGCAAAGCAGAACACGCCAAAAAGATCGACACCGCAGTCTTCCCCGGCACGCAAGGCGGCCCATTGATGCATGTCATTGCAGCCAAAGCGGTGTGCTTCAAAGAAGCGGCGACCGACGACTTCAAAGCCTATCAAGCACAAGTCGCCGCCAATGCCAAAGCACTCGCAAATGCATTGATCGAGCGCGGCCACCACATCGTCAGCGGTGGCACCGACAATCACCTGATGATGATCGACCTGCGTAAAAAAGACCCTGAACTAACGGGTAAAGTCGCGCAGATCGCTCTGGACGCAGCCAACATCACTGCCAACAAAAACACCGTCCCAGGCGAAACACGCAGCCCCTTCCAAACGAGTGGTATCCGCCTCGGCACCCCGGCAGTGACCAGTCGCGGCATGGTCGAGGCCGACATGCTCCGGATCGCCGAAGCAGTTGATCTGGTGCTCAGCGCACCGGCTGACGAGGGCGTTATAGCCCAGGCACGCGCGATTGCTGAAGACCTCAGTGCGAAATACCCGCTGCCGTATCCAGCGTAGCTCAACACACGCAAATGCCGGAGACATCGTAATTTCTCAAAGAAGCCCACGCCCGCGTGGGCTTCTTTTTTTATTTAGGCTATCAGCATTGAGCGACACAGACATTGCTACGCCATCTCCAGCAGCAGACCGTACTGATGAAAACAGCCAGGAATGCCTGTATCACAGACAAGGACAACCACACATCACCATAAATCGGCCTCAAAAAGAGTTGGACATACCGAAACATACAGCGTATATTTAGAGATTAATTTAATAGCTGATTTAGCTATCACGCGTACCCCCACGATTTTATTATAATCATGAATACAAAAAAATCCCCACGTTCAGGTTTCACCCTGATCGAGCTCCTCACTGTTATCGCGATTATCGGCATTCTTGCTGCGATCCTTATTCCCGCGGTCGGCAAGGTCCGCGAAGTGGCGAACAAGACAAAATCTGCATCCAACATTCGCTCAATCGCGGTGTCGTATGCCACCTATTCTACATCTGGCGGGCGGGTGCGCACGCTTAACTCAGCTAAACTAACCGCGGCTGGCTTTACCGATGACATCTTCGGCGTCGGTTCTTTCCTCGCGAAGCAAGTCGACCTAACTGACGCATCCATTTGGATCATCGGATCGGACCCTGCCGTCGCAGACTACACCGCTACATTACCTGCAGTGGTTGGCTTTCGCAACCCTGCCAATGTCTATCAAGACTCAACTGAGTGGGTAAGCGGCGTCCCCATCGGCTACGATTTTGCAATCGGCATCAGCGGCAATGCACCGACCTCCACAACACCTCTCACATGGACCCGCGGGATGGACGCAGGAACGGGCACATGGGGCAAAGATACACCTTGGGGCCTCGGCGGACACATCGCCTACCTCGACGGACACGTCCTATTCTACACTGAACTCGGCACGGAAGATGGACAACTCGTGAATCCAACAGATGGTCAGCAAACAGTCAGTATGAGCGACATCTACACCCCGGCTCAAATCAAAGAAGCACCGACGTACAGCTCAGGTGGCTAAGTTAACATTTTAGTTAGATTTTCTAGAAAACCCAGACTCATTCGAGTCTGGGTTTTTCTTTGCCTAACCATCGACTTTGACATTGTTGCCATACCGCAAAACTCGCTAACATCGTCGCTTATTCCTACCACCACCAAACGATCTACCGACCCAAAAGTTAGTCACTCGCAAAATGCCACTCACACTTGGACTTTTCTTTGTTTATCTTTGGAATATTGGGATTTTGGGATTGTTTAACGCGCCGCTCATCCTTTAGTTAGAACTCATAATGCCCGACCCGATTTTCATCCTTGGCCACAAAAATCCTGATGCCGATGCGATTTGCTCTGCAATCGCTTATGAAGCGTACAAGCACGCCATCGGTGAAACCGAGTATGTTGCGGCTCGCTGCGGCAATTCGAATGCACGGATCGACGCCATCTTAGAGCGCTTCAACGTGCCCCTGCCCCGCTTCATCGGCGATGTAACACCGCGCGTGGAAAACATCATGCACTTGGAAGTGCGCTCAGTCACCAAAGATAGTACCTGCGCCGAGGCACTCGAGTTGATCGATAAATATGACGTGCGCGCCGTGCCCGTGGTCGATGACCAGGGCCGTCTCGAAGGCATGATCTCCATTTTCCAGTTGGGCGAATTCTTTATACCCAAGCCAAGTGAGCCGATGCAGATGCGCCGGGTGCACACCTGCATCGGCGCCATCATTCGCTCGCTCAGTGCCACCGTGCTGCACCAAGATCGCGCTGACGTGGTCGAAGAACTATTCGTCCGCGTCGGCGCCATGGACATTCGCACCTTCGACAAAAACCATAAAGAGAGGGGCACCAACGCCAACACCAGCATCATCGTCGTTGGCGACCGCCGTGACATTCAGGAACGCTGCCTACAGCTCGGCATCCGCCTGCTGGTGATCACCGGCAGCCTCGAAGTTGACGCCGACATTATTGAGCGGGCCAAAGAACGGAACGTTTCGCTGATCATTAGTCCTTATGACTCTGCCTCCACGTCTTGGATCATCCGCACCGCCACCCACATTGATTCACTCATTGATACCGAAGTGAAGTGCTTCAAGGCCGAAGATCAGATCGAATCCGTCAAGCGCCGGATCTCCAATTCCAACGACTTGCTTTACATGGTGACCAACGAGGACATGAAGCTAGTCGGCGTGTTCTCTAAAAGCGACATTCTGCGCCCCAGTCGCACACGCATCGCGCTGGTAGACCACAACGAGCTCAGCCAAGCCGTGAACGGCGCTAAGCAGGTGCAAATCACCGAAATCTTAGACCACCACCGCCTCGGAAACATCCCGACGGATCAACCCATTCTATTTATCAATCGGCCAGTCGGCTCGACCTGCTCAATTATCGCTGACCTGTATCGCGCGCGATCGTTGACACCGACGCCAGCCATGGCAGGCATGATGATGTCTGGGATCATCTCCGACACTCTCCTGCTGAATAGTCCAACGACGACTCCCCTCGAAAGCGAACTGCTCGATTGGCTCTCGCCGATTGCCGGAATCTGCGCCGAAGAGCTGGCGAACCTAATTTTCTCATCCGGCTCAGTGATTATCAATCACTCCCCCGAAGAAGTGGTTTGCTCAGACTGCAAGGGTTACACCGATGGCGATATCAGATACTCGGTTTCTCAGATCGAAGAACTTGGATTTTCTAATTTCTGGAAACACGAAAATGCCCTCGACCTTGCGCTCGAAGCCTACCGCAAACAAGAAGGGATGCTCTTTAGCTTCCTGCTAGTGACTGACATTAACACTCAGGATTCACTGCTCGTGGTGGCTGGCAGTGACGACCTCAAGGGCCAGATCAACTATCCACAGAAGGGCCAAAACAACATTTACGATTTAGCGGGAATCGTTAGCCGCAAGAAGCAACTAATCCCATACATTTCGACGCTACTGAAGACCATGGGTGTGACCGGGTAAGCTGGCAGCGCAAGTCACTCAGGCAGCTCAATCGGAAAAGGACACTCCCCGAGTTCACTCATGCAGCACTCCATCAGGCCTTCGTCGATCACCTACTGACCGTGACGACGCGCAAGGTTTTGCGCCTCCTGCACCGCAAAAGCAAATTTCTCAGTAAATATGTTAAAATCAATATTCACACCTAATTGCGATGAATGACTCTCGACAAGGTTGGCGCATCTGACCACTTATTCAGGGTGTATGCCGCGCCTAAAAAAAACCGCACTCGCTTATTTAAGCGCCACACTCATCGCGGCTGCAGGTTGTCAACTATCCGCGTTTGAACAAGGCACCTATTTTATTTATCAGTTGGTCGAACATAGTGACGCACCAGTCATCGACAATCGCCTCGCAGTGAGCAGCAAACTGTTCACCAAAGCAAAAAAGGCTGCAGTGACACGCACGGCCGAAGTATCAGAGTTCGAGATAGACTTCACCTCTCTGGGCAGGACTAACACCTCCGGCTTTGAGTCCACCCAGACCTACAATACTGTTCTGGAAACGACGAGTGAGGCATCGACCTTTGACATTGGCACGCAAGAATCGGTCTCACTTTTTTGATGATTAACCACATGATGTGGGATGTGTTTTTCATTGCCCGCTAAGTCGAAGCAAAAGACCACGAATTGACATCAGTGGAAGGTGTTAGATCCGGTAGTGACCAGTTGAACTGGGAGGGACGACCTCCGTGTCGTCCGCATTGCCCCTGACCGTATGGTGCTGAGGTCCGCGCGGAGGCAGACCCTCCCCGGCGGGCCACTCCAGATTGCTTCGCCATCTGCTAAGTCGAAGCAAAAGACCACGAATTGACTTTAGTGGAAGGTATTAAGTTCGGCAAGAAGCAGTTAACTGGGAGGGACGACCTCCGTGTCGTCCGCATTGCCCCTGACCGTTTGGTGCTGCGGTCCGCGCGGAGGCAGACCCTCCCCGGCGGGCCACTCCAGATTGCTTCGCCATCTGCTAAGTCGAAGCAAAAGACCACGAATTGACTTTAGTCGCAGGCGTCAGACCTGGCAGGGAGCAGTTGAACTGGGAGGGACGACCTCCGTGTCGTCCGCATTGCCCCTGACCGTTTGGTGCTGCGGTCCGCGCGGAGGCAGACCCTCCCCGGCGGGCCACTCCAGATTGCTTCGCCATCTGCTAAGTCGAAGCAAAAGACCACGAATTGACTTTAGTGGAAGGTATTAAGTTCGGCAAGAAGCAGTTAACTGGGAGGGACGACCTCCGTGTCGTCCGCATTGCCCCTGACCGTTTGGTGCTGCGGTCCGCGCGGAGGCAGACCCTCCCCGGCGGGCCACTCCAGATTGCTTCGCCATCTGCTAAGTCGAAGCAAAAGACCACGAATTGACTTTAGTCGCAGGCGTCAGACCTGGCAGGGAGCAGTTGAACTGGGAGGGACGACCTCCGTGTCGTCCGCATTGCCCCTGACCGTTTGGTGCTGCGGTCCGCGCGGAGGCAGACCCTCCCCGGCGGGCCACTCCAGATTGCTTCGCCATCTGCTAAGTCGAAGCAAAAGACCACGAATTGACTTTAGTGGAAGGTATTAAGTTCGGCAGGGAGCAGTTGAACTGGGAGGGACGACCTCCGTGTCGTCCGCATTGCCCCTGACCGTTTGGTGCTGCGGTCCGCGCGGAGGCAGACCCTCCCCGGCGGGCCACTCCATATTGCTTCGCGATTTGCGTCAGGCCTCCGGCAAAGTGGCGCGCTCGAGGCTCAAAGCCCCAACGCGCTACGCCTTGTTGACCTTCGCCGCTCGTTTTCGGTTCGGATAGAGCGTCCGACAGATTGGACAGATGGTGCCATCGCAGCCGCGCGCCGAGCAATACTCACGGCCGTAATAAATAATCTGCAAGTGCAGGGCATTCCAACTCGCCTCAGGGAACAGCCGCTTCAGATCACGCTCGGTCTGTACTACACTCTTGCCACCTGTTAAGCCCCAGCGCTGGGCCAGGCGATGAATATGCGTATCGACCGCAAACGCTGGTACGCCGAACGCCTGCGACATAACCACCGACGCGGTTTTATGCCCCACCCCCGGAAAGGTCTCCAGTATCGCCATATCAGCAGGCACCACGCCGCCATGATCTTCGACCAGCATCCGCGAGAGACCAGCGATGCCCTTTGACTTCATCGGCGACAGGCCACAGGGACGTATGATCTGGCGAATCTCCTCCACCGACACCTCCATCATCGCCTCCGGCGTATCCGCGCGCGCAAACAATGTCGGCGTGATTTGGTTGACCCGCACATCAGTACACTGCGCCGAGAGCAACACCGCGATCAGCAATGTATACGGATCCTTATGATCCAACGGGATCGGCTGATTGGGATATAGCTCCTGCAAACGTTGAAGGACATATGCAGCGCGTGCTTTTTTAATCATAGAAATATTGATACATTTGCAAGCGACTGTGCACCACGAAAAAATGTATCGACGATTACTGCAGGAGCACACTGCATTTCAGAATGGAGCGAAGGCGACTCGCCCTCATCACTTGGATCACCTCGATGAGTCCCTACACTCCCGATCATATGAGGCTCCAAGGAGAATTGCCAAAACGCCGCAGCGATTTACTTTTCTGATCCAGCTGGATTATCTAACATAATAATCATCATTGTTTGGATTTAATCACGCCGCCTAGAAACTATCCAATGATGCGCTCATTCATCCAGACTAAAGCCACCATTAGTCGTTCAGTGATAATTCGATCCGTCATAAGTTTTTGGCTCTCACCGCTTGGCCGTTTCGTATCGGCAAAGAGAAGCGAGTGGCCGCTGCAGGTATGACGAACTCCTGATGCGAATAGCTTGGCACCTCCTGCACGTCGAGCCGAGCGCGGGGATCGAGATAAAGACCAGCAACTTCACATAACCTTCCACCCTGCGGCGTTGCCGCTGCACTGGGTATTGAATCCGCTCACGCCGAGTGACATGCGCCACTTGATCCAGACCACCAAACCCATCGCGGCTCATTAACTCTTCCGCAGATTCGATTTCGAAATTGAAATCTAGCCAATCGCCAATCGCCAATTCGCCACCATCAGGATGCCAACCAGCACGCACCCCACAGCACTATAAAACTACACCGCTCCATTTCGTAACGAAAGATCATAACAAACAAAGGCGAGCAGATATTGAAGGGCCAGTTCGAGCATAATAAATAGGATTAAAGCGTCCCATATCCCCATCAATACCTCACGAACTGATGCGTAGAATGCGACCTCATTACTCCGGACTTCGATGCAACTCGTCACCAACAATTAATACACGATCAAATGGACTCAGAAGTCTTGCTCGTTCTCTCAGTTGCGCTACCCTGATTGTGAATGGCTAAATTTTTTCGAGAGATTTTATTCATCATCGCGCTTACCGCACTGGGCGCAGTATTCTCTCTATTCAGCGGACTCGCGCCCCTGCCTTGGGCGAAGCCTGAGTTAGCCGCGGGCGAGATTCAGCCTATCGATGCACGGGCACTACAGGTCATCTGGATCGATGCACGCAGTGAAGCTGACTACCACACCGAGCACATACCTGCGGCAATTTATCTGGATGAAGACCACTGGGAAACTGGCATCATCGAGCTCATGGACGCATGGCTCACGCAACCGCGCCCAATCGTGGTATATTGTGGCAGTGAACGCTGCGACACGAGCAAGCGGATTGCCGAGCGCCTACGCGAGGCCCTACCAGATGCTGAAGTTTATAGTCTGAAAGGAGGATGGGACTCATGGCTACGATAATTAACAAACACCTTTTCGTGCTGCTCGCTCGCCTCGCACTCGCCAGCGTGTTCGTGACGGCTGCCCTGCCTAAAATTGAAGATCCGGCCACATTCGCAAGCGCTGTGGACGCGTTTCGGGTGATCGACTCTGGGCTTTCAGGCTGGGTCGCTCTATGCTTACCATGGCTAGAGCTCGTGCTTGGGATCGGCATCCTACTGCCAGTGATCCGACGTACCAGCGGCGCCCTGATTGGGCTCTTGCTGCTACTCTTCATCACGCTGCATCTCAGCGCATGGGTCCGCGGACTCGACATTAGCTGTGGTTGCTTCGGCGCGGAGACCGGCGAAGCGAGCGCCGATTATCGCTGGCTCATCCTGCGTAATCTACTCCTGCTGGGCGCCGTGATCTTGGTGCACAAGCAAGACCGACGGAACAACAACGTGGCACCACGCCCATAAGAAACAGCTTCACGCTTGCACCGGATCCGCACACAAATATTTATATTACTTATTATGTTTAAGCATCTATCCGCAGCCTTCCTGACCATTCCTCTGCTTGCACTCTTCCTGCCAGCAGTTGGCGAAGCGTCGAGGCTTGATTGGAATCAAACCGAGGCTCGAATCGAGCTCAAACCGGACGAGGAAGAAGCACGTGCTGAGTTCGTCGTGACTAACAAAGGCGACGAGACGGTGCGCATCGCTCGAGTCAAGACCAGCTGCGGCTGCACCAGCTCGATCCTGAATCAAAAAATCATCAAACCCGGCGAATCTACCACGATCACCGCCACCTTTAATAAGGGCAAACGCCAAGGGCTGAACCACAACAAGCTTGAGGTGTTCCTCGATGATCAAGCTGATGCGGTGGCGATACTGCAAATGATCGTGCAAGTGCCAAAGCTTGTCGATGCACAGCCACAAATCGTCTACTGGAACTCGTCCACCTCCAGAACCGAGCGTCACATTCAAATCAAGCTCGACAAGCGCTATGTCAACGAGATCACCAGTATCGAGTATGATCACGCCACGCTCACGATCACAGCAGAGCCCGACCCTGATGGCCGCGCAGACCGCATACTCCACATCCTGCCGAAATCTTTTGAGACGCAGATTCGCGAGACGGTGCGAATCCACGCGCGTGGCGCAGACGGCATAAAAGCTGAAGCCCGGCTACACATTTTCGTGCAGCCTTAGGTCGAGCAGCCCCGCGGCGATCACCAATGGTTGACCACAGGGATGAGGGCGACTCGCCCTCGTTCAGATCGGCATTGGCTCAACGTGGGCGAGTCGTCCATGCTCGGCACCGAAAACTCATGAACCATCACTGATTGATAATTTGATACTGAGCTCGAACCAACGACCAACCGTGATACCCTTCTCCCGCGAAAAAGTCGCTACTTACCAAGATCATATTGATCGATACGCTTGCGTAGCGTGGCCCGCGTCATACCCAGTATTTCAGCGGCTTTGACTTGCTTACCCCCCACGTCTTCGAGCGTGCGCTTGATGATTTCGCGCTCGGCGTGTTCGAGTATATTGGTGCCATGCGCCTCACGCAGTTGCTTATAGACTTCGGCAAACGGCTCGCCGGAAAGCATACTTAGGCCTGCATCCGCCGCTGGCCCTTCAGCATGTGGCACTTCGATCGAACTGACTGATTGCGCCCGACCATCAATATTTGAAAAAATATCACCTGCCGACAGCGCTGATGCAGACGCATCGACACTTCCGACTGCGGAGAGGAGTTCCTGCGGCAAATCTTTAATTAAAATCGTATCACTCTGCGCCATCACCGCACTTCGATAGATCAGATTCTCCAGCTCGCGGACGTTGCCTGGCCAAGTGTATTTTGACAATACAGTCATCGCCTCAGGCGAGATCGCCTTGGTCCCCGCTTTACTATCACGAGCGAGTCGCTTGAGCATAAAATCGACCAACAGTGGCACATCCTCCAAGCGCTCACGCAGCGACGGCAGTTGGATGCGCACCACATTTAAGCGGTAATAGAGATCTTCTCGGAAAGTCTTATCCTGAACCATCGCTTCAAGCGGTTTATTGGTGGCCGCGAGCAGGCGCACATCGACCTTGACGGTCTCACTACTGCCGACGCGCTGAATCTCGCCTTCCTGCAGGGCACGCAGAATCTTGGTCTGCGTGGCGAGCGCCATATCGCCGATCTCATCGAGAAAGATGGTACCACCATCGCAAAGCTCAAACTTACCAATGCGCTGCGTCGTCGCGCCCGTAAACGAGCCCTTCTCGTGGCCGAACAATTCACTCTCGATCAAATTATCAGGAATCGCAGCGCAATTGACCGCGATATAAGGCTTCTGTGCACGCAGGCTGTTTTGAAAAATAGCACGGGCGATTAACTCCTTCCCCGTACCACTCTCGCCGGTGACCATCACCGTCACTTCACTCGCGGCGACCTGACCGATCATTTTAAACACCGCCTGCATCGCAGACGAACTGCCGATAATACCACCCTCTATCTCCTCCGCGCTCAGCCCCTCGGACTTCTCCCCTTGGTTCGCACGGTCAAGATCGCTCGACGCCGCCAGAGCCGAATCGATCAACGACAGGATCTTTTTCGGGTCAAAGGGTTTCATAATGTAGTCGAACGCGCCGAACTTCATCGCCTCAATGGTGGTCTGAGTCGTGCCATAGGCAGTCATCAAGATGATCATCGCATTCGGGTTTGCCCCGCGCAGATGTTGCAGGGCTTCAATCCCGCTCATGCCTCCCATACGATTATCCAGCAGGATTACGTCTGGCCCATGCTGCTCAGCCATGTGCAAGCCCTCCTCCCCGCTATCCGCCTCGATGAAGTTGCATGTACGCGCCGAAAGAACACGCTTGAGAGAATAACGAAGGTCATCGTCATCATCGATGACGAGAATAGTAGGTGTATTTGATGTGGAAGCCATGACTACTGAAAGTAAAAAATAATCTGCTAAGCACTGCAGGTGATGGCAAGAAGGATGATCATTTGATTTTTTCGAGAAAAAAGTCAAAACGCCCACGCAACTAAACCAAAGTAAACCCACTGCGCCGTTCACGCAAATACAACGAGTCAAGTAACTTAACAAAAAAACGTCATTTACACTCGCACTTGTGCTAGAAATCCATCTATTTAAACGCTAGAATTGATGATGACTCACTGCGTTATAAATAGACAAAATTCTCATCTAGATGGCTTTGCACTGGTACTCGCACTACTGCTGATGGCCTTCGTTCTATTGCTGATCCTCTCCATGACGACCCTTCTACAAGTCGAGAGCCGAGCGGCCAGCAACAGTCTGCAAGTATTACACGCACGCGAGAACGCACGTCTCGCGCTGATGCTCGCGATCGGCGAGCTCCAGAAACACGCTGGCCCCGACCAACGCGTGACCGCTCGCGCCGAAATCCTCGGCGACGGCAATTTCGATCCGTCTACTAGGTTCTGGACTGGCGTGTGGGATACCACCGATCCGACCGCCGCGCCGACGTGGCTGGTATCGGGTGAAAATGTCGATCCTAGCATTGCTACCATAGACCCAATGCAACTGGTCGGCACTGGCTCGGCAGGCACCGACACCGCTCAACATGTCTACGCCCCAAGGCTCGAAGTCCTTGAAAGAAATGGCAATGTCTCTAATGAAATCGCATGGTGGATCAGCGATGAGGGCGTGAAGGCGAGCGTCGGCGCCTTACCGCTGAACCTGCGAGAAAAGCCGAACTTCCTAGAAGTTGAATCCTTTGATGACTTACAACTCCTGATCGCCTCAACCCAAGGCCTTGAAGCCATTTTTAGTAAGTATGATCGCTATACTTCCGCGGATGCATCCACGCTTGGTCGAATCAACTCGGTCGAACAGCTCTTAGCCCAATCAGACTTCCTCGAAGCCACTGCTGATTTCTTAGACGAAGCACCCTTCCATGTTTTGACCCCAAGAAGCTACGGTGTTCTGGCAAACACACTGACAGGCAATGAAGGTGGATTGATGCAAGATCTCTCATTATTTCCTGCACTTTTAGGAGATGGGCTGAAGGAATATATCGAAATTGGGGAAGAACATGCTGACACACTGGGGCAATTGAATAATCCAGTCGCGAGCAAACGACTCTTCACGCAAATTCAAGGCCTCGATGACATTGGCCCACTGAATGACGGCGACATCGCAATGCCAATCATACCGGTGCTGTCGAACTTCATGATGGCATTTACGATTACAAGTCAGGAACCAGTATCAGCAAATCCGCATTTCGTATTACGCGCTCGGTTCTTCTGTGAATTCTGGAATCCATTTTCACATACGCTTTCCATGAATTCTCCGGACGGCGACCCCATCCATTTAGAACTAGAAATCACAGGATTACCGGAGGTCACAGTTGAGCGTGTTGGCAGTGCAATTGTAAGTGTAAGTGCCCCCATTAATCTACAAACCTTAATGAGCGACCCGAGCAGTCCAGACAATGCGATGACCATACGGCTAGTGAACGACATAAACGAGCCATGGCTACCAGGCAGAAGCAAAAACTGGGTTGGAATCGAAACGACGATCGATCCCGTCAGATCACCCTATCAATCGATCGTCACGTTAAATAAGCAATGGGATGAAAATGAGAATACGCTCGGAAAAACAGGCCCAACAGGCAAGCCATCGGGGATCGACACTGGCGAACCTAGATTCGCTGGAAGTTTACGACATACTAGCCCAGAAGAGCAAACTTTACGCATCAAAATTTATATCAAAACCGACTCGGATCGACGGCTTCTAGCTGACCTCGACGGCTTTGTATATGAGCCCGTATCCACTCGGCCCACAGGCTATGGCAATACACATGCTAGCACAACATTTGGTTACCATATAATGCTACGAGAACCACACCACTCGGATGATGACATAGAATACCCACGTGGCTTGTGGCTATATGACCACGACCCACGCAGCCCAATTCCACAAATCCGCGACGACTGGCAATTAAGTAATGATAGAGATTTTGACACCGGCAGCCCATTCGCTTCCGTTATCAACGGATTACAAGCCGTGATCACAGCTCAACTAGAAGTAGTTAGTGAATTCCAAAATACTATCGACTCTGATCGATCCGAAAGGCTATTCGACCGGACTCAAGGTTCCCACGATGCTTATAACAAACTTTGGCAAGACGCGCCACTGTTTGAGCTCCCTCGCGAACGCATTCTGGCGCTCGCATCACTCCAACACATTTACATCCATAATGAACGCCCCCTTAAAGTCGGGAACAGTTGGGGGGACGAACGCATTACGAATACATCGGCTTGGTTTGATCGTTACTACTTTTCAGGGCTGAGTCGTAGCGATGATATAAACGAATTCGAAAGCGGAGTAGGGCCAACAAATCCAGCACTCACTTATTATGATGAAGCAGGTTTCCTCGCAAACTTTGTCACCTGGCAGAATGAATCTAGCAATGACGTTGATACATCGAAGGAGCTTGCCAAAACACTCATGGTTGCGAACCGTTTTAATATAAACTCGACCTCAGTGACTGCGTGGAAAGCCGTTCTAGCATCACTGCGCTTGAACGACTTCGAATATTTAGACTACCCAGAAGATGACACATCCGACCTAGATGCCTTAACAATAAGTAATGACTCGCGCGGAGGCACTTTCGCTCGATTCTCACATTCGCTGAAAGAGACCTATGAAGCACCACAAACACCCTTACTTGACGGCGTCAATCCTGTTGCACCCTCCGCCTTCTATAGGCATGGAGCGCGACGTTTCGACAAAAATGAATTTGAAAGCCTCGCGCAAGCTATCGTGGATCGTATAAAATTACGTGGCACGCCATTCGTATCGATGGAGTCGTTTCTCTCTGCTGACACAGGCCAAGACCAGAGCTTAATAGAACAAGCCATTGCTACAGTTTTTGCCCCAAGCGGAAAACAGCAGTGGGATCACCAATGGGAGACTGAAGGCATTCGTGGCCCAGCAGCTGATACCATCAACATCGATCATTTCTCTCCAGGATTCCTGACTCAGGCTGATATCATGACAGCCATTGGCCCAATGCTGGCACCACGATCCGACACCTTCAAAATCCGAGCCCGAGGTGAGAGCTTTTCTCCGCAAGGCATCGCGATTGGCTCGGCAACCATTGAAGCAACCCTCCAAAGAATACCGCAAGCGGTCGGTTCAACTGTGGCAATCAACCAATCGACTGAACGCAAACTAAAGCTAATCTCACTACGATGGCTTTCTGACGACGAACTATGATCTCACACTTACAGATATTTAGCATCCTTCTGCTCCTAAGTTTCGCGACTTCATTGATCGCACAGCCACTACGTGAAATCGAATTTTCGGTATATGGACAATACTCAGTTCGCGGAGTCGTATACGCGCCGATTAGCGAAACGGCAATCGCAGCTGGCGTCAAACAAGAGCCGCCAATCAGCATCGAAACCCACTCGCTCGCGAGAATGGGACCTCACATATTTAAAGGAGGTAACCGAATCTTATTTCACGAGACGGCGAGCCAATCATTAGTCGCCCAAGTCAACTTACCCACGACCTCAGACAATTGGCTCCTAATATTCGTCAAAAATCCACGCTTCAAAGAAGATCCATCGACCAACTTAAAATACCTGATCTATCCTTTTGATGATAGGCGAAAGAACTTACCTAAAAATGGTTTAGTCTTGCTGAACATCTCTGGTAAAGAACTCGATGGACTACTAGAGAACAAGCGAGTCAAGCTCAGCACAGGAGAGTCCGCCACCTATCGCGTGCAAGAGAGCCTACCAATCAATTTATGGGCACGCGATTTTAGCGGAGAAAAGTTACTCCCTGCACTCATAAAGACCTACCACTTCAATCCAGACCACCGCTACCTGATGATCTTCTTTCCACCGGTATTACGAGGTTCGGCCGATCTGGATGTCCGTTTTTTGAGCGAAGCAGTGGAGTAACCTCTACACCTACAAAGCGCAGTATTTCTCCCACAGATAGGTGAACGACCACGCGAAGTCGCGCGGAGATTCCTCGATCCATGCATTCAACTTATCGAGGTCGATCCATTGACCATCGCTCACTTCATCAAGATCGAGAATGAACGGGCCTTCTGACCTGCAACGGTAGACCCAAACGAACTCCTGCCCAGTTTGCTTACAAGGGGACACCTTGAAAATGCGCTCTAGGCCGCCATGCTCGATCAAACCGATCTCTTCAGCCAGTTCGCGGGGCGCGGCGGCATCGTAATCCTCGCCACTATCGACGTGCCCAGAACAAGAACTGACCCATTTGCCAGGCGCCGAATCTTTGTTCAGCGAACGGCGCTGTAGATACAATTGCCCCGCAGCATTAAAGACGAAGACATGCACCGCACGGTGCATTAGCTGTTCGCGATGAACAACGGAGCGCTCCGCAGAGCGAAGGACGATATCCTCAGCATCTACGACATCGAATAATTCAGGTTTTAACACAGTAGTTCTTTAGGGGGAGATGGCCGTATGATGATCACCCATGATGAGCACATCTAGCGCCTAAGGTTCCATCTTTGAAATATAAAAAAAGTAACAATCAAGTGAACTCCAGCAACTATGCTAATGACATCATGTATGCTAGCGCCTAGCGAATCAAGCCCTTGAAATCTTCAAAGTGTCCAGTAAAGCCACCAGGGACACCTTTGTTGATCACAGCAACCGCATCATGTGAATGCAACGACTCGAGGTGCGCACAAGCGACTTGAAAATCAACAATACGCGGGTCTTCGTCGAGTTGCTCGTAAAGGAGACGTGCGGCATCTTCGACAAATTTGGTAAAGGCACCATTCATCTCGGCAAATGCTTGTTCGTCCTCGCGCTTGACCATGACTTGCGTCTCGGTTTTAAGGGCTTCAAGGCAAATTTGCTGAATCTCTTCGATCGTGACTTGTCCCTCCTCAGCCACTTCGACGCTCACGCGGGCGGTGCTACGCTGCGAGTGCGGGATGCCATATACATTACGATTCTCACGCGCATGCTCGGAAAGCTCGGATGAGCACGGGCACGCAGATGAATAAACAAAGTCAAAGTGAATGTACTTACGAAAACGGTTAAGCTCGTCGATTTTACCTTCGAATGCGCATTTGTAATACTGCCAGCCTTCGAGGCCACTACGGAGGCTAGGCTTGAGGATTGGGTATTCAAAATCGAGTTTCAGCTGCGCGCGGTGCGCAATGACCTCAGTCTTGTACTGCAGCAAAATCTCATGCAACAGGTCGGGCGTAAAAATACGCTCTTGATATGTGTAGAACACCCGCATGATGCGCGACATGTTGATCCCCTTCTGGTTAGCCTGCAAAGAAACTGTACCGGTAATCGAGGTTTCGAGTGTCTGCGCGTCAGAAGTGGGCGTAATGTAGCGCAGCGGCAGCCTGAAATTTGAAATGCCGACCTTCAGGATGGGCACATTCGCACCGAATATCTGCTGCGCGTCGGTGTTCTGCATATCAGGCAGGCCGGAGCGATATTCATCGGTAAGGACGAAATTCTGGTCATAGGATTTCACTGGCTTCGCGACGGCGGCGGTCAGTTGGTCCTGCACTGGAATGCTTTTTTTATTTTTCATGCTTCGATGGATCGCTCACAGGCTTGTAACCGACACTCTCATAACAAGCTGTCTGAGAATGAGTAGGGGCGCAAGCCCACGGCTGACTTTATAAGAGCGATGTAGGTTAAGAAGTATTGTCCGACTTGGCAAGTTCGGAAAAAGACTTTGCCGAACTTGCCAAGCGTGCTAAGTGTCTGAGCACATGTTGTCCGATTTTAAGATTTTAGGTTCCAGCAGTAATGGCAATTGTGCTCTGCTGCGCACTGGCAATAGCAAAATCCTGGTTGATGCCGGCTTTTCCGGCAAGCGCATCGGACTAATGCTCGAAACAGTCGGTGAATCGATTGATACCATCGACGCGGTGTTCTTGACTCACGAGCATTGCGACCACGCTCAAGGTATCCGCGGCCTGGCCAAACGCGCCGACCTACCAGTCTTTGCCAATCGCGATACCGCCGACGCAGTGCAGGTCAAACTTGCCAAAAAAGTCAACTGGCAGATTTTTCAGACCGGAACTGGCTTTAAATTTCGGGACATTGAGGTGCGCTCCTTTTCAGTGCCCCATGATGCCTACGATCCTGTCGGCTTCACATTCCACTGGGGCGAGGTGGATGACATGATCTCGCCACGCCAAAGCCTCGCATGGGTCACCGATTTGGGATATGTACCCGAGCATATTAAAGAACACATAAAATCAGTACAAATTCTAGTCATTGAAGCCAACTACGACGATAAGTTACTAGAAAGTGACGATCGGCGCCCTTGGTCACTCAAGCAACGCATTAGAGGTCGCCACGGCCACCTCTCCAACGACGCTTGCTATGAGGCCCTCAGCGCACTAAACGGCAGCTCCGAAGTGCGCGAAGTATACCTCGCCCACCTCAGCAAGGACTGTAATACAGTCGAACTAGTACAAAATAAGTTTGCGGACCTCTCCGGCAACGCTAGCACCTTTACCGTCAAGGTGGTCGACCCTAAGATTGACGCTGCCCTCACCAGCAAATTCTAAAGAAATTAATAGATTCCTAAATCGCATGAAAAACCCTTATCGCAAAACCAAAATCATTTTTACCGTAGGTCCAGCCACACAAGACGAGGAGACCCTAGAACGACTCATTCACGCTGGTGTCGACATCTGTCGCATCAATATGGCGCATGCCGACCATGCCTGGTCGCGTGAAATCATCCGTCGCGTACGCAAAGTTTGTAATCGTGTCGGGCGTCAGATCGCGATCATGATGGACGTCAAAGGACCAGAAATCCGCACTGGCGATGTGCCTGAGACTTTCGAATTGGAAAAAGGCGAAACGATCGACTTCACTTTTGGCGAAGGCATTGGCAGCCTAGGCGAGGACGGCATCCGCCGTGTTGACGTCAACTACCCGGGCTTCGCTCAAGACATCAAAGTCGGCGAAACCGTGCTCGTCGACAGCGGCCTCATAAGGCTCCTGGTGGTTGAAATCGAAGATCAACGCGTCCGCTGCGAAGTCATCATCCCTGGCCCGCTCGGCAACCGTCGGCACATTAATTTACCCGGCGTACGCGTCAACCTCCCTGCACTCACCAAAAAGGACCAAGGCGATGTCGATGTCGGCATCGAAGAAGGCATCGAATTTTTCGCGCTGTCGTTCGTTCGCGAACCAGGCGATCTCGACATCTTCCATCGCTATCTCAGCAATAAGGGCTCGCGAGCTCAAGTCATTGCGAAAATCGAAGACCAACAAGCGATTCGGAACCTCGAAGGCATCATCAAAGCCTCCGATGGCTTGATGATCGCCCGCGGCGATCTTGGCGTCGAATGCCCGTTCGAAGATTTGCCCGTCATTCAGTCACGCGCGATCAACGCCTGCATACAAAATACCAAACCTGTAATTGTCGCGACCCACATGCTCGAATCGATGATCGACTCACCGATCCCGACTCGTGCGGAAGTGACTGACATTGCTAATGCAATTCGCGAAGAAGCCGATTGCGTGATGCTCTCCGGCGAGACCACCGTCGGCAAATATCCAGTGGAGTGCGTTGAGACGATCAATCGTATCGCCAAGCGCATGGAAAATCTAGACGGCCCAGTGCTACGCGAAGACTTAGTGCTCAAGCTACCGAAGTCTAAGATGCTGCGCTCCGCGGTGTATCTTGCCTCCGAGCTCGAAGATGCCGGTATTGTGGTGTTCACACGCCGTGGCTTGCTCGCACAAAAGCTCTCTTCTCTCCGACCAAATGTGCCCGTTTACGCATTTACCGATAACCATGATATTTTCGGACAGCTACTGATCATGCGTGGCATTGAGCCGTTCTTCATGGAATTCGACAACAACGACCCAGAGTGCACCATTCAAAATGCCTTCAAAGCCCTAGAAGCCCGCAATTGGGCAACAAAAGGCGCGCCTATGGTCGTCATTACCAATGTGATTGCGGGCGAAAGAATCATCGACACCATTCAGTTGCGTGAGGTTGAGTAGAAGGGTAACCATCCCCGAGATTCTAATGGATAAATTAAAAAAACTGCTCCTACCACTGGCCCTGATCTTCGGTGCGATTGCCGTCTTCGACACTGGCGCGCGCTACGGTGCAATTAACATGCGGGTCCATGCGATTGCCAGCGAACTACCACTACCACTACCACTACCACTACCACTACCACTACCACTGAGCATCTACATCGCGGGGCAATCCACCATGGATTCCCAGGCGAAAGCCCAATGGACGGCAATCATCGACCAGGGCATTGCTGCTGGCGCGATTCACCGCCAATTCTGGGATCTCAATGAAGAGGCCAAGGGCCAACTCGACAAAGCGCTTACCTTCGCACTATCGCACGTGGCGATGGAACTGCCAAACGCTATGAGTTGATCGCAAACAGCGAGGAGAAGCCAAGCGGCCTGAGCGACACGAAGCTCCATGAAATTCAGAGCGCCATCAACCGCGCGAAAGTCGAACAGATTGATAATGCCCGCATAGATGACGGGGTGGATCAGGTCAATGATTCCGCGGATGGTTAGGCAGTGCCGAGAATTCCATTCGTGCATCGGCACTGCGCTGATGTTGGTGGAGAGGTTGCTTAACGATTCGCAATCGATTTATTACGTATGTGCAAAAGAAAAACGGACTGAAGAATATCGTCCGAGTGCAAGTATCATCAAACAAGGCTCTGAGAGCGCGGGCTTTTATGTCTTTTAGAAAGGTGCGTGGAGGTTTGCAAAGACGTCACCATGCTCAACGTCCTAATGTATCCTAGCACCATTCGGGCGAGATTGGCGACATCCTCGGCAAACCACGCATCTCCACCGTCAAAGCCCGCACTCCGACCACCGTCATAAAACATGATAACGGTGACATGGAAAATGTGAGCCGTAAATATCTCGGCATCGCTGTCAAAATCTTTAAGACACTCGTCAGTCGCTTGAAGCGCACCACTCGGAAGTTGTTGACGTGACACACGTTTCCACAATGTGGTTCATAAAGCACAACAAGTCATTAATCGGAGATTTCAGTCATACAGTTGTAAGGACGCAGGCTACAGTTCGATTTGTAGTCTATGAAACTGTTTCACATTCCGCTCATGATTTTTTCTTTATTCACCAACATGCTCTCCGCAGGACTTACAGTCGGTAGTGACGCACCACAAATTTCTGCCATCGATCATACCGGCAACACGATCGATCTGGGGGCCGCATTCAACACCGGCACCACCGTAGTCTTTTTCTACCCTAAGGCGATGACGCCTGGGTGTACCAAGCAAGCCTGCAGTCTCCGCGATTCCTGGGAAGTGCTACAACAACGTGGCGTGACAATATTCGGCATCTCCGCAGACACCGCCAAGACACAAGCGGCGTTTCGCAATAAACATCAGCTTCCGTTCACGCTCATTGCCGACACCGACAAAGTGGTGAGTACTGCATTTGATAAGAGCCGTTGGAGTCGCCAAGCCTACATCTTTAAAAACGGCAAACTAGTATGGCTCGACTTGAAAGCTTCCACCGCAAATCAAGCTGGCGATGTGCTCGCAGCCCTCGACCAGCTCGACAAATAAGCGAGGCTGAGGCGCGCAACGATCCGTTGACTCAAAAGAAGAAGGCTTCGGCCAACGCTTGTTCAGTCGCCATTGGCTTCACCCGAGTGTAGATCTCAATTTCGCCTTTCCCTAGCGATGCGTGTATTTCTCCGTACGAGCCGTCCTTGAACTTGCGGCATTTTAAGTATCGTTCATCGTTGTAAACAAATTCGAGCTCCAACGCACACAGGTCAGACGGCTCTGACTCGATCGACGTGAACTCTGTGCCAGACGACACGCGTGACTTGCTGCCATCGCAATCAGAGAAACACGACTGCACCCATTCCAGCAGGCCACGCCCTTCTCCGGGCATTGATGCGCAGTGTCGCACACGAACCGCCTGCAGGCCATCGCACAAGCTCTCGACCGAGTAACCACTCATGAACTGGCCGATCGCCTGCCGAACTGGCAGTAATCGCGCCTTGGCCAAATCGACCGCACGGCTCGGGTCGAGCCAATTCAAGTTCGATAAATCCTCCAATTCGACCGAGCTGTCGTAAACACAACGACGCACGCCCAGCAGCAAGTTATCAAAATAAGTCTCAATCCGCTTCGCCGGGACCCCGCTAAACCAGTGATATGTTGGCAAATCGCTCTCCAACCAAATCGACACTTGATTGGCCAAATAGCCAAAATCCTCCGACTTATAGCGCAGCATCAAAGCTTCACAACAGCACATCTCGCGGTGCGAATCACCAATATAACATTGGCTAAAGAGCTTACTCTCCATCCCACCCTCTAGATCCGCACGCGTCGGGCATAGCACAATAATTCGGCTCGGGTAGCGCTGCGCAAAACGAATCAACGCATCGAAGCGTTCTCGCGCCTCTTCTGCAGTCACTTCAAGACCGAAGTGCAGCACCACGTTCATCTGCGACGCACGAGACTCCAGATGCGCAGTCGAGGGCTCAGAGTCCCACATCGAAGCGAGCCGGCTGGTCACCTCGCGAACAGGAAGTCCCACACCTGGAAGGGCATTAATTAATTCGGCCATAATGAAATATTTTTGAACACTAAAAGTCAGTTCTTACTTTGATGGCTACGACCCCGAACGGCGCCATTGATGGCCTTTTTCTTGAAGCAAGCGTTCACTTTCGACAGGGCCCCATGAACCTGACGCATACTCCGCGAGCCCACTTTGACCGCACTTTTCCCAGTGCTCTAAGATAGGCGTTACCAAGTTCCAAGAAGCCTCCGTCTCATCGCCACGAATGAAGAGTGTGCTATCGCCAATCATTGCATCGAGAATCAAACGCTCATACGCTTCAGGGGTATTGGAGCCAAAAGTCGTCGCATAACGGAAGTGCATCTTCACCGGCTGTGTGCGCGTTTCTAGGCCAGGGACCTTCGAATTCATGATCAAAGTCACACCTTCATCTGGTTGGATACGAATCACCATTGTGTTCTGTGCCACGTCGAACTTCTTACCCTCCGAAAAGAGAATGCCCGGAGGACGTTTGAACTGAATCGCAATCTCGCTGGCACGCCGCGCCATACGCTTACCCGAACGAATATAAAACGGGACACCCTGCCAGCGCCAATTGTTAATCGATAAGCGCAATGCCGCGTAAGTCTCGGTGGATGAATCCGCTGGAATACCCGGTGCATCCATGTAGCTCTCGACTGGGTCACCGTTGACCAAACCTTCCGTGTAGCGGCCACGAACGACATCACCGCCAACTTCCTTCAGCTCCAGCGGTTGAATTGCCTTTAACACTTTAACCTTCTCATCACGGATTGACTCGGGGTCGAGCGAGACTGGTGGCTCCATCGCCGTTAGTGCGACGAGTTGCATCGTATGGTTCTGAATCATATCGCGCAGCGCACCACTAGTATCGTAATAACCGCCACGCGTACCGACGCCCAGACTCTCTGCGACTGTGATCTGCACGCAATCGACATGCCCACGATTCCACATCGGCTCAAAAATCGAATTTGCAAAACGCTGCACTAACAGATCCTGCACCGTCTCTTTGCCAAGATAGTGGTCAATTCGATAGATCTGTGGCTCTTCAAACACACTATTGAGCGTGGCATTTAGGGCCCGCGCCGAAGCGATATCTCGGCCGAATGGTTTCTCAATAATCACTTTCGAGGCCAACTTCGTGCCGACATGTTCCTGCGCCATGCCACTACTACCGAGGTTCTCAACAATCGGCTGGAACACGCTCGGTGGCGTCGAAACATAGAATAGTCGCTGAACATCACGGCCAAGCTCAGCCTCGATCTTGTCGATTTTTTTCGCAAGCGAAGCAAAAGCTTCTCCCTCATCGTATCCACCGGCATGATACGTTATATTCTGGCGCACACGCTCCCAGGTCTCTTTATTAAGAGGCCGGCGCGAATGCTCACCAATCGCCTCATCCATAATCTCACGGAACTGCTCATCCTCGATCGGCTTACGCCCAAAACCAATCAGGTGAAACTCCCCAGGCAGCAAATTATCCACTCCGAGATTGAAAATAGCAGGCACCAGCTTACGCGCAGTCAAGTCGCCGGAGGCACCAAAAATAACCACTACTGTCGGCGGTGCGCCTCGATGCTTACTCAAGCCTTTTAAAAAAGGGTGTCTGGATTCGTCTGTTTCGTTCGTCATAACTATTGGCGTTGGACTGAAAAATGTTTATGAAAAAGAGGCACATTTGGATAACAACGCAACTCTCCACACCCTCCTTTGGAAATTGAGACGTCTATAATGTCAAAGCGGAAGTGCTTTGGCGGGTTTTTCAACTGCTTCAAATAATTCCCACAACCGCGCCTCAAAACTTCTTTTTTATGACGGTCCACCGAATAAAAGCCTGAAACTAAGGCCGTTTCCGAGCGCGCACGCACTTCAACAAAGACCAAAACTTCGCCATCCTGACAGATCAGATCGATCTCATCCCGCTTGTAGCGCCAATTCCGGACGATTTCACGATACCCCAGCACGCGTCGACAATGATCCGCTGCGAGGTCTTCGCCGAAGGTACCACGCTGCGCCCGCGTGCTCTGCTCAGGCAAACGACGCGGCCGTATACCCCAACAATACGCACGAATACGATGAAAAATATTCACCCTTTAATTAGAAGTGAATTAGGCATTGTTAGCAAGAATTCAGATAGAAATAGTCCAGCGCTGCTTTTTTGCTTTCCAGATTTTCAGTATATCCGCTTTGTAAGAGCACAGTCATGAGGATCCAAAAACATATTGTTGTCGGCGCGGGCCTCGCGGGTTGCCTGCTCGCATGGCGTTTGGAGCAAGCCGGGCAACACGTGACACTCATCGGCAGCACCACACTGCCCAACGCCTCGCAAGTCGCAGGCGGCATCATCAATCCCGTCACCGGCCGCTGGATGACCAAGAGTTGGGGCTTCGAGATGCTGATCTCACATGCCGCTGCCACTTACCGCGAGCTGGAGCAACAGTTCGAAATCGAACTATACCACCCGGTTCCCCTCATCCGCTATTGCCGAAATAGTACCGACATCAAGCGCATGGGTAGGCGCATGCGCAACCCACGCTACGCCAATGTTCTTGGCGACCCCATCCCCGAGGGCGACGGCCCCGATTCATTCGAAGACACACATGGAAGCTTCCACATCAAACAAGCCGCCTACGTTAAGTTGCCGCTGCTCCTGCAAACTCTGCGTGAGCATTTCACCCAAGCAGGCATCTTCCGCGACCAGACCTTCAGCCACGCCGACGTAACCCGACATAACTCGCAATGGAGCTACCACGACCTGCCAGCGGATCACATTATTTTTAGTGAAGGCGTCGGCATGCAGGCCAATCCATGGTTCAACTGGCTACCGCTGACCCCAGCTAAAGGCGAAACCCTGATACTCGAATGCCCCACACTCGATCTGCCGCGCGCAATCTACCACCATCGCAAGTGGCTGCTGCCCTACGGCGATCATACCTTTCGCCTTGGTGCGACCTTTGACAGCGACGACGCCTCGCCCGAACCGACCGATGCTGGCGCGCGCGAACTGCTCGATGACGCCCGTTCCTTCATCGCACCACAGCACGCGCTCACAGTCAAACAGCACTACGCCGGCCTGCGCCCCACCACCAAAGACATCCGCCCCTTCATCGGTGACCATCCCACCGAAGCCGGACTGCATATCTTTAATGGGCTCGGCTCCAAGGGCGCCTCACTCGCCCCAGAATTGATCCGCCAATTTTTAGCACACCTACTTGAGGGCGAAGCGCTCGATCCCGAAATCGACATTGCACGCTTCCTCGACACCACCACTCAGCCTCCCCGTACCGATGCAACTCACTGATCTAGTTCACGATTACCTCAGCCAACAACTCAAGCCAGGTGACCATGCGCTCGATGCCACCGCTGGCAACGGCTACGACAGCACAGTGATGGCCACACTGGTCGGGCCCGAAGGCCGTGTCATCGCCATCGATATTCAGCAAGCGGCGATCGCCGCCACGCGCACACGGCTTGAAGCGGCCGGCTGCCTCGCTCAAGCCGAGCTGCTCGTGGCCAATCATGCGCAAGCACTCGCGTCGCTTTGCTCGAAATACGCGCAGGCAGTTAGCGCGATCAGCTTCAACCTCGGCTATCTCCCCGGCAGCGACAAAAGTATCCAGACCGAACCCGAATCCACTCTCGGCGCACTGCGCGCAGCCTGCGAATTGCTCAAGACAGACGGCCTACTACTTGTCATCGCCTACCGCGGACACGACGGCGGCCAGACTGAAGCCACCCAAGTCGCAAACTGGATGCAGACAGTCCAGCAGCGTGGTTGGACAGTGGAAAGCCACGAGCCCATCGTCACAGGTAGCCGCGTGCCACCGATCCTCTGGGTTGCGCGTAAGACTTAACAGTCTGATCCGATCACTTCGCGATTAAACCGAAGTTGACACGGTGAAGGTCTAAAAAGTCTCCCTCGTATTGCCGCGAAATGAAAAAACGCAGCCGCATCGTATACGCTTGCTCTGGCGCGCGGATTGGTAATACGACACGTCGCAGCCCATCCGACCCCCCGGTCGGACAGCGGAACAGCGTCTCTCGCCGTAGTGTATCTCCATTTTGGTCCGTCCATGACAACTTCACTTGCGAACGATTATCCGGACTAATCTGATAGGCCATGCTGGCATCCAACAGGTAGCGCTGGCCAGAGATCACGGGAATATCTCGAAAGATCGAAAACACATCCGCACCCGTAACGCGGATACCCTGCCCCGCACTGACTGATTCAACCGCTAAATGCTCGGCAGGGCGAAAATCAAAATGCCACCCAGATACCGTTGGCAAATCTGGGCCAAGGAAGTTGCGCGGTTTCGGCGCGGTCGCCTCGTGCTGCAAGTCGACATCCGACAGCTTAGAGCGAAACGCTCCGGCATCCGCACCCCATCTCTGCGCAACCTCAGCGACAGCCGCATACTTCGGATAATCGTCCACCGGAATCTCCACTCCAGCATGCGCCATCGCAGCCAACGCAAATGCAACTGGATCTAACTTCGAGTATTTCGTAAACGCCTTTAGCCGAGCATGAATTGGATCTTTCAGTAACTCCTGGCTAAACGTATTAAAGGTCGCGCGCGCAGCGATAAAATCGCTCAGTTGCTTCGGTAAGGCACTAGGCTCCCCCTGGCGCTGCTCCGACAAGGCATCCAAGCCATTCGCAACGAGGCGAGCGCGGGTCGCATGATACCGCGCAAACAGCTCAGTCAAGCGAAACGCCTCCGACACCACCTCGATCCGCGCCAAGCGCCGTGGATCGTCAGCGAGCAGCGCTTTGCCCGACTCGATCAACGCACGCAGCTGATTGAGTCGCGCCGTATCAAATAGCTCGATGCCAAATTCGTCTTCGTAGAACTTGATCCATTCCGCCTTGCCCTCATTGGCATTGCGATGCGCCTCGGCTTGCTCGTAGAACGATCGCAGTGGCACTGCCGCCGCACCGAAAAAGTGCGTATAATATTCATCCAGCAGCGCGGCGGCATCTTGATCAGGGTTCCACAGTAACTCCGCCGCTAACCACGCCTTACAGCCATCCAAGCCCCACGACGAAGGCAATTGAGAGAAAAACACGGAGACGCCGTTGGCACTCATATACTTTAGACTCTCTGCAATCCACTGATTAAACTGTCGAGGATACACATACGGTGCGCCGAAGTAATAATCCCAGGTCGCGATCCGCTCCGCACCCGAATCTGCCCAGCGTTGAATCAAGGCCTTATCCTGCGCCCGGTACTCAGGATCATGCCACTGCGCCCGATCCGAGGTCAGCACCGGCATCACTCTGGGATGAAGTGGAAACGACGGCGACTGCTCCGTCCAGTAATATGCCAAAGCCGTTAAGTAGCGCGGCTCCCCCGTCGGTGTCGTCCATGCACCGCCCTCTTCAAACACCCGCGCCGCGACTTGATTCATGAAACCAAACACCAAATCCGTGTAATTCGGTCGCCCGCGGAAATACTCCAGAGGCTCAATCACCTGACGTGTGGCCTCAGAGTCGTCAAACAATGCATTATCATTGATCGACAATGAAAAACTCCGCGCCTCAGGATTCTTCTCAAATGCCGCCAGTGCCGCTTTAGCGGCGAGCTCAACCGCGCGCGGCTCGGTAAAGTCAGGCTGTGGATCGTAGCCACCACTGCCCTTCGGCTTCCGTCGGCGCCCATACACTTCGGAGAAGACCTCCGGCTCTGCCTCATAGAGTGCAGGCGTAAACACCTTCGCCAAGGCATGATTAAACTGAAAATGGCGCACGAGTCGATTGCGTCGGCCGAACTCGCCATTCATCGGATATAACGTGCGCATGACATACGCCGGCTCTTCGCGCCAGCGACCTTCTGGAAATTTGCCGCGCGGCTCACCAATCAACTCCAAGCCTAAGTCACCCGCCCAATACCAGCGTGCGCCGAGAAGCTCCGCGCACAGCGCATACACACCATTCAACACCCCGCGCTCGCCATCACCCGCGACAAACACCCGAGTGCCTTGGCGGTGAATCATAAATGCATCATGCTGCAGATGGCTGCGGCTGCCGCCAGAATCACCTAGGTAAATTGCGTACTTCGGTCGATTCGCACCTGCCGTCTGTACCTCCAGTGCCACTCCCATGCGCAGCTCAAATACGTGACGCAAATCTTCGACTGCCGCCGACAACGAAGCTCCAGTCTCAGCAGGCACGACCAGCGTGCGCAGCGACTCCAATGACAAGCGACTCGAGCCTGGCAAATGGTCCACCCGCCATGCACCTGGCCGACTCGACTGCGCCGAAAGCGTCGCCACCACAGCGCACATACAAAATGATAAGAATAAGTTATGTAGACGCATTGTATAAAATTAAGCCACCTCAACAGGAGATAGTTGGAATCAGTCAGCAAATAAGAGGGCCATCAAGCTCAGAAGGCAAAAAATAACCGCGCAAAAAGGTCGATTTCTTGAGCGACTTTATAGACATTCGCTCAGCCACCCGTTTCGCAAAATACGCAGATAAAAAGATAAACTGCCCGTCCACCAGCCGGCACCGAGCAACGCACCAAGCGTAACAGCTAGGCACCACCAGCCAACTCGGCGGATGGTAGGCATACACCCTCCTGCCCAGCAGAACCGCCATCGCTATCGGCAGGCGCACGAAGAAGAGGAGCTTCGACCTAATCATTAAACTTGGAATAAAAGCAGACAGTCCAATCATTTGCGACAGGGCAAACGCCCGTCCCACAGCCGACACCTGCCGCTTCGTGCCGGCGACACCGACTGTTGCCAACCAAACCGCCAAGGGAAACCGGGCGAGTTATAAAATGAGTCCGGCCGCTTCGTGCCGGCGACACCGACTTTTGCCAACCAAACCGCCAAGGGAAACCGGGCGAGTTATAAAATGAGTCCGGCTGTAATTTCCTCAATCATAATCAAACTCAAAGATACGAGGCGCTTTTGCCCAGTTGATCTAGACCAGATCGAAGCGCTCGATACCTTTTCGCACATCGGATAAGAACGCCGCCGCGCCGACACCGTTGATCCAACGATGATCAAAGGTCAGCACTAGAGAGACGACCTCGATCGTAGTTCCATCTTTTGAATTCGGATCGGGCAACATATAAGGCGCACCGATAAAAATCGTCGCAATTGAGGGTGGCACTACAATCGGGATCGCGGAACGAACATTGTAAGCACCCATGCTTGAAATCGACAGTGACACGCGATTCTTCGAATCGACCTCACCATGCCGCGTACGTCGTATTGAATTATTGAATACATCCGAAAACTCCGCCCACTCCATAGTGTTGACTTGCTTGACGACTGCGGTCTCCAACGCATCCCCAGGAAGTGCCACTGCCATGCCCAGATCAAAACGATCTGGGTCATAGACCAGCTCTTGACCACGGATGACTGACGCGAAGCGTTCATGCTTACGCATTGCCTCGGCGACTGCCCATGCCGTCATGGTCGCCGTCGAAAGGGTGCCTCCGCTGGTTTTCTTGCTACGCAGTCGTGCATCGCTAAGGTTCTCCCAGCGACAAGTCATCTCGATCGTTGCGGGGATGATGCCCTGCAAAGACTTGATCGCTTCAGGCGAAAGACCCGCAGTTTTGTTTAGCGCATCATAGGTCAAAGGCTCAGATGCGGCTGGTGCCCGTTTCGCGGTAGCAGCTGCAACGACTGCGCCCGCGCCCGCCATAGTCAGTGAGACTAGCTCCTGCCCCACTGCCACTTCATCTTCTTCGGCTATTTGCCACTCGCCAAGAACACCATCCTCATCGCACTCAATCGGGAAGACCGCCTTATCAGTTTCAACCTCGCAAAGCGGATCATCGGCCTTCACCTCATCCCCCGCATGCTTCAATATCGAAACGACACGTGCGACTCGTATACCTTCACCGAGAATCGGTACGGTGATCATTTTGGTCGCACTCGGAGGTTGGTTCGATTCAGCAATCATAGAGACTTTAATAGTTGTTGGTACCGATGCCGCATCGAGTTGAAGCGAGGCTTCCAGCGTCGTCGACAGCAAACGTTCTAATGCCGCAGCGATACGCTCTTGGTCCGGCAGTGCCGCAAACTCATAAATCGGGTTAAAGCCGACATGCACGTCGTCTTTGGAGACGATGACCGGAGACGTTTTCAAGCCCTGCAGCACGTCGCGATCGCTACACATCTCCGCGACGATCATTTGGCCAACGCTCGCGCTGATGTTATCTTCCTGCACAATCAACAGTCGCCCAGTCTTACGCAGCGATGACGCGACTGCCTCTTTATCCCAAGGCGCAATCGAGCGCAGATCGATCAACTCGATATCTAGCTCCGAGCCCATCGACTGTAAGGTCTGTTCGACGAGTTCAACGCAATTCCCCCAAGTCACTAATGTCAGCAGGCTGCCAGATCGTACCAGACGCGCTTGCCCTAGCGGAATCGCCTCGACCGCAGACGGCGCAGGTAACTCGGCCCACATGAGGTGCTTGGGCAGCAGAATAATGGTGGGGTCTTCGCCGTGCAGCGCAGTCCAGAACAGGCCAGCCGCATCGCCAGGGGTGGATGGCACCACCACCCGAATGCCGGGAATACGCGCGAAAGACGCCTCCCCTGCTTGACTATGCCACAAGGCACCACCCGGCAAATACCCCCCGCAAGGCGCATAGATCACCAGCGGGCATTGCCATTGACCGAAACTACGCCAGCGCAGCGTCGCCATATTGGACACCAGCTGATTCCAACCGGGATAAATGAAATCAACGAATTGAATCTCGAAACACGGCCGCTTGCCGTAAGACGCCAAGCCGACGGCGACCCCCATGATCGTGGACTCTGCCAACGGCGAATTGACTGCACGCTCGGGGTCTTTGCTTGAGAGGCCTTTGGTCAGGTTAAACACGCCGCCTTTCGGATCGGCGATGTCTTGGCCAAAAAAGACCACTTCTGGCAATTGATCCAACGCCGCGTGAAAGGTGCGATTCACCGCATCGAGCATTCGGCAGGACTTCTCGAGTTTGATCTTGGCTGGCGGGGCAGGAGTCACCGCTCCGGTCAGATGCAGCCCGCACTCTTCGCCTAATGGGTCTGCTTGAGTACTCGCCTGACGATAGGCAGCACGAACTTCTGCGCGTAGCTCCTCTTCCTGCGCAGTCGCCTCAGCTTCGGTAAGGAGCCCATCCGCGATGAGTTGATCGCTGAAATAGTTTGATCGGATCACGCTGTTGCATGGCTTCCAGCTCATCCGCAGCACGATACATCCGCTGATCATCCGCGCTGGAATGATTCGAGAAACGTTCGACATCGCACCAGATAAACGCAGGCCCTTGCCCAGAACGTGCGTGTTCCACGGCGATGCGCCCCGCCGCTGCCACCGCTTCGACATCACTGCCATCGACACGTATCCACTCACTGCGATCCAATACGCCCAGTGCAATCGGGTTCGTGCCTGTGGTCGATGTACTGATCGCGATACGGTTGTCCTGCACCACAAAAACCATCGGCAACTGCCGCTCTTTCGCAAAACAGACCGCTTCATAAAAATCCCCCTGCCGCGCCGACGCCTCGCCCAGCGAGGCATACACGACATTCGGCTTACCATCCAGCTGCATGCCCCAAGCCGCACCACAGGCTGGCAACAAATGCACGCCCACTGGCGAAGGATGGCTCCAAATATTAAGCGCGCGGTCGCTGAAATGTCCGGTCAATTGCCGACCACCGCTGGAGGAATCGCGCTTCGCATAAAACGCGAGTGCTAAATCGAAATCGCTGAGGCCACGTTGAGTGCAGAAAGCTCGATCGCGATAATATGGGAACGCGTAATCATCTGCTTCGAGATGGATTGCGATGCCCGCGAGCGCCTCATGGCCCATGCCGGAAATATGGAACCAGCCCTTGCCCTGACGTATCAAGCTTTGCTCGCGCAAATCGCCCAACCGACTTCGCCACAGAACACGTAATAAGGATCGACGCATTTCGGCATCCAACTGCGTGCTCGTGTCTAATTTTTGGGGGGGCATTTCTATGAGTAGGAAGTAACCAGTTCGAATCCGAAAAAGCCTCGCATGACTCAACTAAAGAATAGGCGGATTGCTCCTGCAAGAATGAATCATAACTGATTCTAGACACGAAAAAGGCCCAAATACCTAACTACAGCGTACTACGCCACAGCATGATTGAGCAATTAAATCTCTCCGATTAAATGCACACGAATCGATCCACGAACAAGCGACTGGGCGCCGCTGCGACTGCCTCAGCAGTCCCGTAGCGCGCTATTTCAAGAGACGATGCAAGGCAGCACTCATATCCTTGATTCGATATGGCTTCGGCACGACGGCTTTAAATCCGGCTGCTTCGTACTCGGACATCACATTCGAGGTGGAGTAGCCACTCGATGCCACTGCGATCAGTCCCGGGTCATACTCGGATAAAATCCGACATGCTTCTTCGCCGCCCATCCCGCCAGGTACGGTTAAATCAAAAACCACCACATCAAATGGCTTACCCGCCTCTTTGCCCTTTTTATACGCTTCGATGGCTTCGTCGCCATTGGCCGAGAGCTCTACCTCATAGCCCAGTACTTGCAAAATCTCGCCGGCTACCGTCATCATCGCCTCCATGTCATCCATCACCAGAACACGCCCATGGCCGTGGTAGATCGTATTATCCTCCTGCGTCGACGCGGCAACTTTTGCCGTTTTCGGCAGATAGACCTTAAATGTTGAGCCCTCGGATACGACCGATTCTACAGTCATTAGGCCATGATGGCTCTTCATAATTAAATAGGACAACGCCAAGCCAAGGCCATTGCCAGCCGTCTTCGTGGTAAAATACGGATTGAAGATACGCTTCAAATTATCTGGCGTGATGCCGCCCCCCTGGTCCTGCACCGCGATGCAAAGGTAATCGCCCGGCGACAGCGAAGGGATTTTTCCACTGCGGACACGCTCACATGTTAAATCTATACGAATGATGCCCCCCTCGGGCATTGCTTGGTCAGCATTGATGATAAGGTTATTCACGACCTGACTGATCTGCCCCTTATCGGCATCAACCGACCATAAATTATCATCCTTATGCACTTCGCATTTCACATTCGAACCACGAAGAATGAATTGCGCACTATCCTCCACCAATTGATCGATGGTGGTGGCCTTCAGGAGCGGCGTACCACCCTTCGAAAAGCTAAGTAATTGCTGAGTCAAGGAGGCCGCCTGTAGCCCCGCCTTCTCTGCTAAAAGCAGTTTCTTCGAATTAACATCTCCCTCATCCAGCCCCATGCGCACCATGGAAACATTCCCTAACACAGCAGTCAGAATATTATTCAAGTCATGCGCAATACCTCCGGCTAATAAACTAATCGAACGCATTTGCTCAGCCTGAAAGAGTTCTTTCTCTGCGTTCTTATACGACGTCACATCGTTCAGTACAACGACGTAGCCATGTTGACTCGGATCGCCCTCAGGTATGCAACGCATCTCCACGGTGACCACGATTTCGCCGCCGTCGTCTCCCTCTAAAGAAATACCCAGCTCCGGCGCGAT
>CALKBZ010000034.1 GCA_937775295.1 uncultured Opitutales bacterium | reverse complement strand
GGTGGAGTTCATCGTCATGGCATTCGGCATCACCGCGCTTTATTTGCAAAGCAGCACGATGCTCTATGTTACCATGTTACTGATGTCCTCGCAGAGTGCCTTCTTCGGCCCCTGTAAGCTAGGCATCATCCCCGAGATGGTCGATGCCGAGCGGCTCTCTAAAGCGAATGGCTCGATTCAACTCTTTACCTTTCTGGCAATTATCAGTGGCACGGTGCTCGCTCCTGAACTGAGCCTCTTGACCGATGAAAACTTCAGCCTCGCGGCCAGCGTGTGCTTGATCATCGCGGGCCTAGGGCTTGCTGCCTCACTCCAGATTGAACCAACGCCCGCGCACCCGGATCGTCACCTCAGTCTCAACGGTTTTGGATCGGTGTTTAAGACGTTCCTTGAAATTCGCAAAGACGGCTTCCTGACACTCGCGGTGCTGGCACTCGCGGTCTTCTCACTGGCTGCGGCATTCATCCAACTCAATGTGCTCGATTTCGGTGCGCAACATTTGAACCTATCCCCCGAACAAGCCACACGCCTCTTTCTCCTGACCGCTATCGGCATTGGCGTGGGGTCGACCACCGCAGGTTGGCTCAGTGGTCGTGGGATCGAGTTCGGCATCGTGCCGGTGGGTGCACTGCTGATGAGCCTGAGCCTCGGAGTATTAGGCACGCTCGCAGAGGGCAACATCTGGCTCTCGGCGATCAGCATGGCCGTACTCGGATTTGCAGCAGGACTCTTCATTGTACCACTCCAAGCATTCATTCAGTATCGCAGCCCCAAAGACCGAGTGGGTGCGATCCAGGCAGCCAACGCCTTCATGAGCTGGCTCGGCATTCTAACCGCGAGCGGGCTGATCTACGTCAACTCATCCGTTTTTGGGGGTACCGCACAGAATGGCTTCTTTATGCTCGCATGCGGCATTCTGGCGCTCGCACTCTTCAGCCTCTGGGTGCTGCCCGACTTCTTTGTTAAATTCGTCCTCATGCTGGTGACGCGGTTCTGCTACCGATTCCGCGTGCGGGGCCTCGACAACCTACCCGCCTACGAACCCGCACTCTTAGTTTGCAACCATGTCAGCCTGATGGATGCCGTGCTGATTGTGACCAGCCAGCAACGCCGCGTCCGCATGCTAATGTCGCGCGAATACTACGACAAGTCTGGTTGGATAACGAAGCGTATCGTTGAGCTCGCAAAAGTCATCTTGATTCACGGCCACGACAACCCGAAGAAGTTGCTAAAATCGCTCAAGACCGCCCGCACCGCACTCGATGACGGCTACCTCGTCTGCATCTTCGCCGAAGGCGCACTGAGCCGAACTGGCATGCTGCGCCCCTTCAAGCAAGGTTTCGAACGGATCGTCAAAGGCACCGACTATCCGATCATTCCGGTCTATATCGGTGGCGCCTGGGGCAGTGTTGCCAGCTTCCAGCAAGGCATGCCGAAGATCCGCCTCAGCAAAGACTTTCGCTATCCGGTGAGTGTGCATTTCGGCACACCGCTCCCCTCCACTTCGACCACCTTCGAAGTTCAGCAGGCGGTCAGCGAGCTATCGGTTGATTCCTTCGAGCTGGTTAAAGAAGGCCGCAAGAGCCTCGGCCATGAGTTTATCGATTCGGCCCGCCGCAACTGGGGCAAACTGGCAACCGTGGACAGCTCCGGTCGCGAGTTCAAATTCGGCGAGCTCCTCATCGCCAGCTTAATCCTGCGCGAGCGTATCCGTACACACACTACAAAAGAGGAGCATCGCATCGGCATCTTACTGCCCACGGGATCAGGATCAGCCATGGCTAATCTAGCGATCACCCTAGATCGACGTATCAGCGTCAACCTCAACTACACCGCCCCTGCGCAAAGCGTAGGCTCGGCGCAGGAACAGTGCGAAATCCGCACCATACTCACCTCGCGTAAGTTCCTCGAGGTCCTGCCCGAGCTACCACTCGCCGAAAATGTGCTCTACTTGGAAGATCTGATGAAAGACATCAGCAGTGCTGAAAAGCTTCGCACCCTTCTGAAAGCTCGCATACGCCCAGCCCGTATTTTGCTCGGTGGCAAACGCATCCAGCCAGACGATGTGGCCACGATTCTGTTTTCCAGTGGTTCCACCGCTGAGCCCAAGGGTGTGATGCTTAGCCATCATAACTTGCTGTCCAACATCGAATCGTTCCGCTCGGTCGTCAGCCCGAAGCGTGACGATGTTATGTTGGCCACGCTGCCGTTCTTCCATTCATTCGGCTACACCGTGACCTTCTGGTTTCCGTTGATATCGGGCATCACCACCGTCTGTCACACGAATCCACTCGAAGGCGAAATAATCGGTAAAATCGCGGAGAATTATAAAGCCTCGATGCTACTCACCACACCGAGTTTCCTGCTGGCCTATACTCGCAAGATCAAGCCCGAACAATTCGCCAATTTGCACTACGTATTTACCGGCACCGAAAAGCTCCAGCCACGTATCGCAGCCATGTTTGAGAAACGCTTTGGGGTCCAACCGCTCGAAGGCTACGGCGCGACGGAGCTTTCACCCGTGTGCGCACTGAGCTTACCAAATGTCGAAATCGATAATCTCGAAGAGATCGGCAACCGCGAAGACCGCCTCGGACGTGCCCTTCCTGGAATGGCGATCAAGATCGTGCATCCGGAAACCGGCGACACCCTTGCTCCTGGCGAAGCTGGTCTGATTTATATTAAAGGCCCAAACGTCATGGTCGGCTACTTGAAGAAACCAGAACTGACCGAATCCGTATTGCACGATGGCTGGTATGATACCGGCGATATTGGTCTGATGGATATCGACGGCTTCTTCGCGATTACCGGACGCCTCTCCCGTTTTAGTAAACTCGGCGGTGAAATGATCTCGCACGGTGCAGTCGAAAAAAACCTGCAAGAAGCACTCGAGCTCGGGCCGGATGCGCTCGCAGTCGTCGCGATCGCCGATCAGCGTAAAGGCGAGAAACTCTGCGTGCTGCACACTTCAACAGATCTAACTGAAGACAGTATCCGCGAAATGCTCAAAGCACTCGAGATACCGAACCTCTGGAAACCAAACCCCAAGGATTGGCAACTGGTCGATGCACTGCCTCTACTCGGCACCGGCAAGCTCGACTATCGAACGATGAAAGAACATGCGGCAGCGTAATTAGCAAATCCTCACCGCTCATGTTGCTGAAGTGGCAGGATTACTGCACCTAATTCAGCTCACATACAGTGAGAATTCTTAAACTCGCAATGAATTGCGCCCCAAAGGTGGATTCGTCATCACCGCATTAAAGATCGTCGCTAAGCCCCCGCGCAAACAATCCGCTTCGCCATCATTGATCTGCAGCTCCAATTCCTCCGCCATGCTAGCCAGCACTGCAGATTTTAGCGAGGTCTCGATCACCACCTGGACAGGCTGCATCAAACCACCCAGACGCCCACCAAGCACAACCAAAGAGGGATTAAAAGTCTGCACCAACTGGGCCAAACCCGCTCCCAACTGTGCGCCAACCTCCTCCAAAACTTGCAACACCCGAGGATCTTGCGCCGCAGCCAACGCTTGAACCGAATCTAGCCAATCCACTGCACTCTCGCCCGACTCCGACAAGGCAACACCAGCCGCCGCCAACTTTCGGCGCACGGCTGCCCCACCGACTTCCGTCACCCAGCAACCACGCTTACCACAACTGCAAAGAGTGCCTCCCTCAACAAAAGCCGTATGCCCGACTTGCCCAGCAAAGCCCTGCTTTCCGCGCAGCAACACACCATCCACAAATACGCCCGCAGCAAGCCCCTCACCTAAGCTCAAATAGATCAAATTCCGCCGCCCCGCCATCGCACCAAAATGATGCACACCCAACGCACCTGCATGCGCCTCATTTTCAACAAATACCGGCACCTTAAACCGAACCTCCCACTCCGCCTTCAGCGCCACATCACGCCAACCAGAAGTCGGACCATAAGCCAACTCTCCGGCATCCCGCCGCACTAGCCCAGCCCAAGCCACACAAACCCCGAAACACTTCAAGCCCACGCTAGACGCTTGCTCCATAGCAGACTCAACCAAGCTTGCAGCTGATGCCAACACTTTCTCAGGTGCGGAATCAGGCTCAACGGAAACACCCTGGCTCCACAATTCCTGCAACCCAAAATTCGCCAGCACAATCGAGATCCGATCCAAATCGATTTCAACCGCGATCATACAGCCCGCTTTTGGATTCAGGTTCAGCAACAAGCCTGGACGCCCCGCCCCACCCACCGTGAACTCAGTCTCGCTAATCAACCCTGACTCGATCAACGCTGCGACAATACTTGAGACCGTCGCGCGCGTCAGCCCGATATTGGAAGCAATGTTAGCACGCGAAAGCGGACCTGACGTCCTCAATTGCGCTAACACATTGACCGCATTGAGTCGGCGAATGTCACTACGGTCGTATCGCTGTTTTAAAGGCATTTGGAAACAAAAGCACATATTTTAACTTGCTAAAACCTGAAAATTTAAATTTGTTTGTTCGATAAATGAACTATTTAGTGTTTTCAGTTACAGGGGGTCACTTTAATCACAACGACATCCCGGATAAACATGAACCTCCCAAAATCAGGCGTCAGCCGCCGCGGCTTCCTCAAATCCTCCGCCGCTTTCGGCGCACTCACAATCCTGCCGTCCTACATCGCACTCGGCAATAAGTCCTCCACCGGACTCGCCCCCAGCGAAAAAGTCAACCTAGCCGTGATAGGCATAGGCAACCAGGGAGGGAACGACCTACGCACCCTATTTGGGTCTGGCCACTGCAACGTCGTCGCCCGCTGCGATATCGACCTGCAAGGCAAGCACACCCAGAAAAGCCTACAGCAGTTCCCCGACGCACCGACGTTCACCGACTTCCGTGTCATGTTCGATAAAATGGCTGGTCAAATCGACGCCGTGCTGATCGCGACTCCCGACCACTCGCACTTTGCCGCGACTATGATGGCGCTATCACTCGGCAAGCACGTGTATGTCGAAAAGCCACTCGCCCACACCTTCGGCCAAACTGAGCGACTCATGCGCATGGCAGCTAAGCACCCGAACCTCGTCACTCAAATGGGCAATCAAGGACACTCCGGCGCCAACTATTTTCAATTCAAAGCATGGCGCGAAGCCGGTATCATCAAAGACATCACTCGCATCACCGCCCACATGAACAGCCCGCGCCGCTGGCATGGCTGGGGCAACAGCACCACCGCCTACCCTAGCGAACCACTCCCCCCTGGCGTCAACTGGGAGCAATGGATGGATACGGTGGCACAACCACACCCTTACAGCAAAAAACTTCACCCCGCAGAATGGCGCAGCTGGTATGACTACGGCAGCGGCTGCTTCGGCGACTGGGGGCCACACATTCTGGATACATGCCATCGTTTTTTAGAACTCGGCCTACCCACAAAGCTCACCGCAGTCCACCGCGACGGAGTCAACCAGAGCGACTTGATCTACCCCGACTCTTCCACGATTCGCTTCGACTTCCCCGAACGCGGCCCCGACCTACCCGCCTGCGAAGTCACTTGGTATGACGGCGTCAAAAACAAGCCACAGCTTGAAACCGAATTCAGCGAGCCAGTGACCAACAAAGAAACCGGCGAAGTCACACACGGTCCCACCACACTCAATCGCCCCGGTAAAGTGCTCTACGGTAAGGAACTCACCTTCCAAGGCGGCCACCACGGGCAGCCGCTGCAAATCGTTCCGCGTGAAAAATACAAGGCGATGCGCGACGAATTGCCAAAGTTCTCGCAAAAGAATTCCAATCACTACGCCAACTTCCTACTCGCCTGTAAAGGCGAAGAAACAGCGCGCTCGCCCTTCAGTGTCAGCGGCGAGCTCACGCAGGTGTTCAACCTCGGGGTCCTATCCCAACGCTTCGGCGGCGAACTGGAATTCGACAGCAACAGTAAGCAGATCACCAATAACAAAGCCGCCAACACACTCCTCGATCCCGCACCACGCAAGGGCTGGGAAGAGTTCTATCGCCTATAGATCATATAACAGGTAACACAGAATATAATATGAAAGACACAAAATACTGGATTAGCATACTGGCGGCATGCCTGCTGGCAGGAAGCCCATCATTTGCGGGCGAATGGATTGACCTCTTCAATGGTAAAGACCTAGCACATTGGCAGAATCCTTACGACTGGGGGAAGGCTGAAGTCGTGAATGGCGAAATCCACCTCACCACGGAAAAATCAAAGTGGTTCCTATCAACCGTAAAAGAATATTCTGATTTCATCTTCGAAGTGGAAGTGAAGATGCCAGAGGGAAAATGTAATTCAGGCTTCCTGTTCCGAAGTCACAAGTCAAAGAACAGGATGTTCGGCTATCAGGCGGAAGTTGACCCATCCGGCAGAAAATGGTCCGGCGGCCTCTACGATGAGGGACGCCGCGGTTGGTTTATCTCCCCTAACCGCGATCACGCAAAATCCAAAGAGGCAAAGGAACAGTCCATCGCTGCATTTGTCGAACGTGCAGGCGACTGCTTCAAGCGTGATGACTGGAACAAATACCGCATCGAATGCCGCGGTGGTCATATTAAGATCTCCGTAAATGGCGTCACGACCACAGATATCCATGACCAGAAAGATGCCAAGGGATACATCGCACTTCAGCACCATGGCGAAAAAGACCAGATCTACCGCTTTCGTAATATAAGAATCATGGAGCTCACCGCCGATGACACGGCCGTCCGCTCCAGCTCAACCGAATGGACCTCTCTGTTTGCCTCCGGCAACTTCTCGAATTGGACGAACTTAAACGGCGATGCCGTCACCAAAGGATGGAGCATTGAAAATGGGGTCGTCCACCGACTCAGTAGAGGTGGCGACATCATCACCAAACAGCATTATGAAAACTTTGAACTCCATTTCGATTGGAAGATTTCCGAAGCAGGCAATAGCGGCTTAAAGTATCGGACCAAAGGCGCGCTAGGGCTCGAATACCAAATTTTAGACGACGCGAAGCACCAGGACGGTAAGAATCCAACACACCGCGCAGGTTCTCTTTACGAACTCGCAGCCGCCCCCGACAGCAAACCAATCCTCGCCGTCGGCGAATGGAACCAATCGCGTATCCTCGCCGACGGCAACACCATCCAGCACTGGCTCAACGGCGAAAAAGTCGTCGATCTCGAAGTCGGCAGCGACGTCTGGAACCAACGCTTCCAAAAGAGTAAATATTCCAAGAATGAAGGCTTCGGTTCATGGGCTGGTCCCATCCTCCTGCAAGATCACAACGACGATGCCTGGTTTAAGAACGTCCAAATCCGAGAACTGTAATTCCTCAATGATAATAAAAAACTCAGTTTCGCTCATCGCGATCTATTGCCTTCTCACTGGAGCCCTTCCACTGCATGCCGAAGTCCACATGGCCAATGGCATCAAAATAGGTGAAGTCGACTCCGCCTCGGCAATCATCTGGACACGACTCACAGCGCACCCCAATCGGAATACTGAGGGTAAACTTTTCTCCTACGAAAAAGACGCTAAAAAACAACCCCAACACTCTGACCTTTCCAGCATGCAAGGAAGCGTCATGGGAGCCAGTGGAGACGTCCGTATCACCTATTGGCCTACAGGCGACGCCCAAGCAATGCAGTCAACAGAGTGGGAAACTGTGACTTCAGAAAACGATTACACACACCAATTTAAATTAGCCGACCTCAGCCCAAACACAACCTACGAGCTTTCCGTCGAAGGCACAGATGGCAGCGAACAGTGCCAACTCAAAGGAAAGTTCCGCACAGCTCCAGCCCGAGACCAAGCTGAGACTATCCGCTTCGTAGTCACCACCTGCGGTGACTACCACCGCCGCGACGATCCCGAGAACGGACATAAGATCTACCCCGTAATGCAGCAATTAGAGCCCGACTTCTTCGTGCACGCTGGCGACATCGAGTATTACGATAGGCCAGCTCCCTTTTCGACTAACCTCGAGCTCGCACGCTTCAAATGGAACCGCATCTTCGCAATGCCGTTCATCCGCGACTTCCATAATAACGTCAGCAGCTACTTCATCAAAGACGACCACGACACCCTCAAGGACGATGCATGCCCTGGACAAAACTACTTCGACTTAACATGGGAACAAGGCCTCGCCACCTTTCGCGAGCAAGTGCCGATGGGCGAAAAGACCTACCGCACCATTCGCTGGGGTAAGGATCTACAAATTTGGCTCGTCGAAGGCCGCGACTTCCGCAGCCCAAACAATATGCCAGACGGCCCGGACAAAAGCATCTGGGGAGCTGAACAAAAGCAGTGGTTTTTCGACACCGTGCAGGCATCGGATGCGACCTTTAAGGTCCTACTTAGCCCGACACCTGTCGTTGGCCCTGACCGCTTAAAAGGCAAGAATGACAATCACTCCAATGCCGCCTTCGCCAGCGAAGGAAACGAGATCCGCGCGTTCATCGCAGCTCAGTCAAACATGTATGTGGTCTGCGGCGACCGCCATTGGCAATACGCCTCCATCGATACGAAGACTGGACTGCGCGAATTCTCCTGCGGCCCCGCCTCTGACAAACATGCCCAAGGCTATAGTGAAGAGTTCTACGGAGAGATGCATCGCTTCCTCCGCGTCAAAGGCGGTTTCCTAAGCGTCGATGTCGATAGCAAAATCGGTCAAATCACCTTCAAGCACCACCGCGTCAACGGCTCCGTTCGCTACGAGGAATCCTTCAATAACTAGCCTCTGCTCCAAAATGCAAAACAATATCGAACAAATTCAATCCATCCAAAGCCGAGGATTCCTCGGCAAGCTGGCTGGTTACAGTAAAATGACCGGCCCGGGTTGGGTGCAGGCCGCAGTCACCCTCGGCGGTGGCTCACTCGTCGGCGCGCTCTACCTCGGCATCATTGGCGGATATGAATTCCTCTGGCTGCAACCACTGGCGATGCTGTGCGGCATCATCATGCTCGGTGCCATTTCTTACGTCACCCTCTCATGCGAAGAACGCCCGTTTCGGGTCATGCAAAAGAAGGTGTCTCCGACACTCGCTTGGAGTTGGTTGATCGCAACCGTGATTGCCGACACCGTATTCTGCGCCGCCCAGTTCTCACTTGGCCGCGGCGCGTTAGAAGACAATCTGGGATTCACGCCCGGCCCTTATGTGATCACTGGTTCCCTATTCGTGATCGCACTCTCACTGATCGCGCTCTCTCAGAAAAACGAACGAGCCTCCCGCTATATCGATAATCTACTCAAGGGTCTGGTCGCGATCATCGTCCTGGCCTTCATGGCGGTGGTCGTGACCCTCATTAAAAATGGTGCCGTCTCGTGGGGCAGCCTATTTGCCGGTCTCATTCCTGATTTTTCAGCGCTGTTCAGACCGACCGATCAAATCGCAGCAGCTATCGCCACGACTGGCGAACATGCCGCTTACTGGACAGAGTATGTCACTTCCGAGCAACGGACTAAGATCATCGCCGCCTTCGGCACCGCCGTGGGCATTAACATGACCTTCCTGCTGCCTTACAGCCTCAAGAAAAAAGGCTGGGGCAAACAGCACCGCGAACTCTCGCGCTTCGACCTCGTATTAGGACTATTCGTGCCATTCATCTTGGGAGCGTCCGCACTCGTCATTGCATCTGCGGCATCTTTCCACGCCAAATACGCCGATGTGCTCGCCGAGGACGGCACCCCTTTTCCGCAAATGGAAAAAGCCTACTACAAAGTGCTGGATGGCAGCTTAGCCACACACAACGCGGCATTCATCACACTCGATGATACAGCCAAAAGTGCGACACGTGCGGCCGCTCCCTTAGCGGAGAAACAGCTCGCCGCCATGCTCTCCAATCGCGACTCAGTCAATCTCGCTCAATCCCTCGAGCCCTTTCTCGGCAAACATGCGCAGACGATTTTCGGCATCGGTGTGCTGGCCATGGCCATCTCCACGTTGCTCGTGCACATGATGATGAATGGCTACGCGATCAGCGAAGCATTCAACCAAGTCGGCAACGCGAAATACTTCATCATCGGCGCATCGATGCCAGCCATCGCCGGACTGTTTTCACCTTACCTTTGGAGTGGCGGCGCCAAAGCCGCCATGGCAATTCCCGCCTCCGTAATCGCCACCACCCTGCTACCGATTGCGTATCTCGCCTTCCTGCTACTGATGAACTCCAAGTCAGCACTGGGCGATAGCTTACCTAAAAACCGCATACTCATCAACGCACTCATGGCCATCGCCGCTGGCGTCGCGACATTCGCGTCGGTCTGGGCACTCTGCAACAAGGGCACTCCGGGCATGATCGGCATCGCAGGCCTAGTGATTCTCGCAGTCATCGGACTCCGTGGATTCGCCGCAAGAAACAAACAAGCAGCACAATAATATTTAATATGAACTTCGGAATTATAGGAACAGGAATGATCGGCGGCTTTCACGCCAAAGCAATTGCAGCCATGACAGGCGGCGAACTCATCGGCGCGGCGGATCGCGTGCTGGAACGCACGCAGGCATTTGCCGAGCAATACGGCACAAAGGCCTACGACGACGTGGCAGCCATGCTAGCCGATCCAGAGATCGACATCGTCACCATCGGCACACCCTCGGGTGCGCACTTCGACCCAGCCATGGCTGCGATCGAAGCAGGCAAGCACGTCGTTATCGAGAAGCCACTCGAAGTCACCACCGAGCGCATCGACCAAATGGTCGCAGCCGCCAAGGTCAAAGACGTCACTATCGCCGCCGTGCTCAACCGCCGCTTCCACCCAGGCATGGACGCCTTCAAGAAAGCCGCCGATGCAGGACGTTTTGGCAAGCTCACATCCGCATCCGCCTACATCAAATGGTATCGCGATCAAGCTTACTACGACTCCGCTGGATGGCGTGGCACTTGGGCGCTCGACGGCGGCGGCGCACTGATGAATCAATCGATCCACACAATTGATGCACTGCTCTACCTCGCTGGCCCCGTGAAGTCTGTGCAGGCCAACACCGCCTGCCTCGCCCACACCGACATCGAAGTCGAAGACATCGCCGTCGCCATCGTCGAATTCGAAAATGGCGCGCGCGGCATCATCGAAGGCAGCACCTGCACGTGGTCCAAAAACGGCCACCCTGCCCGTGTGCAACTCTCCGGCACCGAAGGCTCCGTCTTCCTCGCCGATGAAGCCTTCGAAACCTGGGACTTCATGAACGAAACCGACGAGGATGAAGCCATCCGCGCTCAGTTCATGCAAGGCGCCGACGCCGGCCTCGGCGCGAACGATCCAACTGCGATCAACTTCTATCAGCACCAGCGCAACTTCGAAGAAATCGTCAACGCCATCCAAGAAGGCCGCGAACCCAGCACAGGTGCCAGCGAAGCGCGCAAATGCGTCGAACTGATTCAAGCCATCTACAAGTCCGCGCAAAACGGCGGCGAAAAAATCGAACTCCCGTAACGCATTTATGTCGTCCAGTTTTCGTTCGTAGCCTCCCGCAAGAGCGCTACTCGCGCTTCTTCACTCTCACTCGCCGAAGGCGTTTCACTCCGCGCGCAGCGCGGCCACCTTCCCACTTTCCCACTTTCATACTTCTTATGCTCTTAACAGGATTCACAGACGAAGCTGGACAATCTCTAGCCACACAAATCAAAGCCACGCAAGCACTGGGCTGGAAGCACCTATCTGCGCGCAGTATCGACGGCCAGAACATCCACGACCTGTCTGAAGATGACTTCAACGCCGCCGCCGACCAACTCGATTCCGCTGGCATCCAAGTAATCGAGTTCGGCTCACTAATTGGCAGTTGGTCGAAACCGATCGAATCCGACTTCGCGATCACACTCGGCGAGATTGAGCGTACCATTCCGCGCATGCAGCGTCTCGGCACCAAGCTGATACGCGTCATGTCCTACGCGCAACAGCCATGGGGCGAGGATCAGTTCGAGGCCGAACGCTTTCGCCGCTTGCGCGAGATCGTTGCCCGCTTCGCCGATGCGGGCCTGCAAACCGTTCACGAAAATTGTATGAACTGGGGCGGGTTCTCCGCAGAGCATACACTGCGCCTCATCGAGGAAGTTCCCGGTTTGAAACTCGTGTTCGACACCGGCAATCCCGTCTTTCAACGCGACCGCTCAAAATCTGCGCCTTACCCATGGCAGGACGCCCTCGAATTCTACCAAGCCGTCAAAGCAGATGTTGCACACGTCCACATCAAAGACTGCCTCAATCCCCTCGAAGGCAGCGACGAGCCAGAGCGTTACACCCTCCCAAGTGAAGGCCAATGCCGCCTACCCGAAATCCTAGCCGCTCTCCAGGCCGACGGATACGCTGGCGCCTATGCCATCGAGCCGCACGTCGCGACCGTCTTTCATGCAACGGACGGTGAAGCCATCGACGAGGAAGAATGCTACAGTAGCTATGTCGACTATGGCCGCGCCTTTGAGCAGCAGCTAGTAAATACCCGTAGCGTGCAGCTTTAACAGACGTGGGGCGTGCTGGCCAATGGCTCGAAGACACTGAACGTTTGCTAAAGCTGCACGCTACGAAAAAGAACTCTATAAATAAAATACACCCCAAATCGAATGTTTAAAACAGTCCATATCCTCTTCTTAGGCTTAATTAGCCTCACCTCCGTTGCAGCCCAGCAGCCCAACGTCCTACTCATTTGTATCGATGATCTGCGTCCTGAGCTCAAGTGCTTTGGAGCCGACTATATTCATTCGCCAAACATCGATAAAATCGCAGCCCAAGGCCGCGCATTTAACCAGCACTATAGCAACGCACCGACTTGTGGGGCCTCGCGCTACACACTGCTCACAGGGCGTTACGGATCGGCCGGCAACAACGCACTATTCCAGCGTGCGAAAGATCTGAAGAAATCTCCAAACAGCATCACCCCAAGCATGCCCGAGTGGTTTCGCCAACATGGCTATACCACGGTATCGGTCGGCAAGGTATCCCACCATCCAGGTGGACGCGGTGGAGCGAATTGGGACGATGCCACACAAATCGAGATGCCAGGCGCGTGGGATCGCCATCTAATGCCCTCCGGCGCATGGCAACATACGCGAGAAATCAAACGAGCATAATTTGCTCGAAGCCTTCGATGGCGACGACTCCAGCTACCCAGACGGACTGATTACCACAGAGGCCCTTGAACAGCTCAGCCAATTAGCCGAAGCTGACAAACCCTTCTTCTTAGCAGTCGGCCTAATCCGCCCGCACCTACCGTTCGGTACCCCAAAAAAGTATCTCGATCTCTATAAGGACGTCGAACTCCCGCCGATTCCACATCCACAAAAACCTAGCCATAAAACCACCTGGCACGGCTCGGGTGAGTTTATGCAATATAACAATTGGCAGCGAGATCCACGCACAGATCCCGAATTCGCCGATAATGTGCGGCGTCACTACGCGGCCTGTGTCAGCTATGCCGACGCACAGGTGGGCAAGCTACTTGAGCAACTGGAAAGCACAGGCCAGGCCGACAACACCATCATTGTAGTCTGGGGCGATCATGGTTGGCATTTAGGCGAACATTCCATCTGGGGGAAACACACGCTGTTTGAAGAGTCCCTGCATTCCCCCCTGATTGTTTATAGCCCGGGCATGCCGCAACCCGGCCAGCATTCAGCTGCAATCGTTGAGACAGTCGATATTTTCCCGACACTCTGTGACCTTGCTGCCTTGGACACACCAGCGCTCACCTCAGGCAGTTCCCTACTCCCACAAATCCAAGACCCGCAGGCCGCAGGGCACAGCGCGATCGGCTACAAAGGTAACGCACAAACCATCCGCACAGAGAACTACCGCCTGATCCTACATAAAGATGGCACGACCGAACTCTAAGACCACCGCCTGCCCAATGCCGAGACTAGCAACTTGAGCACAAACCAACCAGCGACGGTCAAGCAACTCAGCGCAGACCTCAAAGCACGTAGGAAAAAGCCCTAAACACACTAAAATTCTCGAACCAAACGTTGCCGATAGGCAACCGGCGACATGCCATAGAAATCTTTGAATTGGCGACTAAAGAAATAAATATCTCGATAACCCAGTCGGTCTGCAATTTCACCGATTCGCATTTCACTGCTTTCTAAATAACGCCGGGCCTCGATCATTTTACAACTCACCAAAAATTGATTTGGAGGCTTGCCTACATGTTTTGAAAACTCACGGTCGAAATGCGAACGGGACCACCCCAACTGCCGAGCCAACGCATCAATGGATTTAAACGATTCTGGACACGTCCGCATAATTCGAATCGCCTCAGAAACCTTAGGATCCATGAAAGGCTCAGGCGTATCCACCACACCCGCACAAACTCGAGCAATTAACTGGTACATCACTCGCTGCAAGCGGACATCATCCCCGCGCCGTACTGCCAACCTCATAATCACATCGATTTGCCGCTGAAACAGAGGTAGCGAATCGACCATGCCGCCCATGACTGGAAAGCCATCCACGTCGTCCAACATCGCCGCACCACTGAGCGGTATAAAGTGCGCCGAGAAACGCGTCACTCGAGCCCCAGAAGTATGCGCTGCTGAAATCTGCTGATTTGGTGAAAAAATGAAAAACATGCCCGGCTTCAAGCGAAACGTCTGCTCCTCGGTGCTCAAATGCCCCTCTCCTTCCAAGCAGCACCAGAAGTTATAATGCGCGTCCCCCTGAGTCTGCCACTCCCAGTGCTCCACCTCGGTGCACAGATACGGAAACCACGGCCGATCCACCAAGTGAATCCCGTCAAAGGGTAAGTCTGCTTCAATAGCTCGCATGAATAAGGAAATAATGCAAATTTACAGTGATTGAATCCATTCACACCCTCAACGCAAGTTGATAAACTACAGTCTATGATTCCTGCTGAATACCTCTCATCCCTCTTTTCTCTCGAAGGCAAAGTCGCCGTCGTCATCGGTGGCACAGGCGAACTCTGTGGAGCCATGGCTGAAGGCCTCGCCGCCGCAGGTGCTGAAACCGTGCTGGTCGGCCGCAGCGAAGAAAAGGCCGCGGCACGTCTGGCCAAGATCGAGTCCGCAGGTGGCAGGGCCTACTTCGAAAAAGTCGACGTCAATTCCAAGGCGTCCATTCAGGAGTTGCTGAACAACGTCATCGCCAAGTCGGGAAAAATCGACATTTTAGTGAACGGCGCAGGGGTGAACTCGCCCACGCCAATCTTCGACATCGAAGAGGACGAATTCGACAGTATCCTTAACACCAACCTTAAGGCGGTGCTCTTTGCCTCGCAGGTCTTCGGCAAATATCTGGTCGAGCGTGGCGAAGGTGGCAGCATCATCAACATCGGCTCAATGAGCGGCATCATTCCGCTCTCTCGCGTTTTTACTTACTCTGCGACCAAAGCCGCGGTGCATAATCTTTCTAAAAACCTCGCCCGCGAGTGGGCTGAGCAAAAAGTGCGCGTCAACACCATCGTGCCTGGCTTCTTTCCTGCTGAGCAAAACAAAAAAGTGCTCAACCCCGAGCGTATCGCATCCATTATGGGGCACACGCCTGCGAATCGCTTTGGCGAAGCCAGCGAGCTGATCGGAGCGACGCTGCTACTCGCGTCGGATGCGGGCAGCTTCATGAACGGATCCGAAATCGTCGTCGATGGCGGCTATGCATCGATGACCATCTAAATCAGTTATCTAGTTATCTGTTCTCCAGTGATCAGTTTGATTTCCCTCAACCGAAAACTTAAAAACTGAAAACCAAACAACTTATTCCCCATGTCCTATCTCAACGAAAACTTCCTACTTAACAACAAGACCTCCCAGCGCTTGTTTCATGAGATCGCGGCCAAGCAGCCAATCATGGATTATCACTGCCATCTAGATCCAGCAGCACTGGCCGATAACGTGGGCTTCTCCAATCTCTCGGACATGTGGCTAGGCGGCGACCACTACAAGTGGCGTGCGATGCGTGCCGCTGGCGAGCCTGAAGAGCTGATCACTGGTAAAGACTCCAGCCCGAAAGAGAAGTTCGATGCATGGGCCCGCACTGTGCCGCAAACGGTGCGCAACCCGCTGCACCATTGGACGCATCTAGAATTAAAAAGCTACTTCAAGACAGACCTCATCCTCAGTCCTAAAACAGCAGACGCCATCTGGGAACTCGCCAATGCGCAGATAGCGGAGTCCTCCTTCACCACTCAGAACATCTGCAAAGATTTCGACATCCGGGTGGTCGGCACAACGGACGATCCAATCGACGGCCTGCAGCACCACATCGCCTTTAATAACAGCGGACACATCACCAAAATGTTCCCGACGTTCCGTCCCGATAAAGGCATGATTACCACGGATGTTAAAGCTTGGAACAGTTGGACAGATCAACTCGCCGCGAGTGCAAGCACCACGCTCAATTCGGCTGCCGACTTCATCTCCATCTTAAAAGCGCGCCATGATTTCTTCCATGAAAACGGTTGCCGCTTATCTGATCACGGACTCGAAAGTTGCCCGTTCGCACCTTGCTGCGACGATCAGGCCGAAGCCATTTTTAAGCAGCTTCGTGCGGAGCGAACGCTGACAGCGACCGAAGGCGAACAATGGATGACCTACATCATGCAGCACGTTGCTCGCTGGAACGCAGCTAGTGATTGGACTATGCAGCTACACATCGGGCCGATCCGCAACGCGAACACGCAAATGTTTAAGCGCCTCGGCCCCGACACTGGCTACGACTCCATGCTCGACGAGCCAGTTATCCGTAAATTCGCAGGTTTCCTCGATAGTCTCGCCATCGACGACGCGCTGCCAAAAACGGTCTTCTACCACATCAATCCTGCCTACTTCTATTCGCTGGCCACACTCATGGGCAGCTATCAAGACGGCCGAGTCGCAGGTAAAATGCAACTTGGGTCAGGCTGGTGGCACGCCGACACGCTCGATGGCATGCGCACACAGATCGAAGTGCTCTCCAGTGTCGGGCTGCTCTCGAAGTTCGTCGGTATGTTGACTGACTCACGTAGCTTTCTCAGCTTTCCGCGACACGAATATTTCCGTCGATTACTCTGTGGGATTATTGGCAACGATGTCGAAGCAGGCTTAATTCCAGACGACGCCGAACTACTTGACCAACTCGTTGCTGATATCTGCTTCGGCAACGCGCAACGCTACTTTAACTTCCCTGGAGTCTAACACATTATGAAAATCCTACTCACTACCACATCTTACCAAGATTGCCCCGGCGATCATCATGCACTTCTCGACAGCACAGGCGCCGAAATCGTTCGCGAGCGCGGCCCACTGAGCGAAGCACGCATGCTGGAGCTGGCTGGCGACTTCGACGCATTTCTTTGTGGCGACGACGAGATCACACAAGCCGTGATCGACAAATCGCTACCAAAGCTAAAAATAATTGCAAAGTATGGTATCGGCGTCGACAAGATAGACGTTGCCTATGCGACTGAGAATAAGATCCCCGTTAGCTTTTGTCCCGGGGTGAATCACACGACGGTTTCGGAGCATGTCTTCATGCTGATCTTGGCACTCAACAAAAACCTGATGGAGCAAGCCAACACAACTGCCGCGGGCGGTTGGAAGCGTATGACGGGTCACGAAATCATGGGTAAGACCATTGGCATTATTGGTCTTGGTCGTATTGGTCGCGAAGTCGCGATCCGCGCCAATGCCTTTGGCATGAAGTGTGTCGGTTACGATCTCTACTGGCCGAAAGAGTTTGCTGAAGAGCAAAACATCGAGCGCGCCAACGGGGTCACGCAACTACTACGCACGTGCGACATCGTCTCGCTGCATACGAATCTCACCGAACAGACACGCGACATGATTTGCGCCGCCAGCATCAAGAATATGAAAGATGGTGCCATGCTGATTAACTGTGGCCGTGGTGAACTCACCCATGCCGCCGACATCGCAGTCGCGCTTGAAAACGGCAAACTCGGCGGATATGGAACAGACGTGCTCGACCAAGAGCCACCCCCAGCTGACCACCCACTTATCGGCGCAAAAAACTGCATCATCACACCACACGTGGGTTCTCGCACGTTTGAGAGTGTTCAACGCCAAGCAGGCATGGCTACTCAGAATCTGGTTAACCTACTCAAGGGCGAAAAGGCACTCGCACAAGTCAACGACGTCGAGCCACCCTCCGCACTTATTTAACTTACCCCCTCACTTTCACCTGCACTTTTATTTATGTCTGAAAAATTCTACATCGTCCCCGCAGAGCAGCACAATACACTCGTCAAACAGGCGTATCAGCATCGCGGATACACAGCCGACGAAGCCGCACAAGCCGCACGCTTCTCCACACTCGCCTCAGAGCACGGCATTCGCACGCACAACGCAATCAAAGCGCTCCACCTCGATCACCTATTCGGCAGTGCTGCAGGTGGCTGTACACCTGCTGCCAAAATCGAAAAACTGGATTCGCGTTTCCCTGCGAGTCAGGTCTGGAATGCCAACAAGAAGCTCGGCCAGGCGACTGCCTACGAGGCCATCGATGAATGCATTGCCCTCGCCGACAAATACGGCATTGCCCAAGTCTCCGTCGACAACGCCTTTCACTACCTCTGGGGTGGCGGCTATGCAATGGAAGCGGCTAAGCGTGGCTACATTGCTTACACCAACTGCACCGCAGCACTCGCAGAAGTGGTGCCATTTCTCGGTAGGTTCCCCACCCTAGGCACCAACCCGCACAGCTGGGCCTTCCCCACCACCGATGCAGTCGGATTCCCGATCGTGATCGACTGGGCCACCTCCGTCATCGCAATGGGCCGTGTTCAGCAGTTTCAAAGAGAGGGCACGCCACTCCCTCCGCATGCGGCCGTTGATAAAGATGGCAACATGACAACCGACCCCAATGAAGTTAGCGCACTCATGCCCTTCGGTGCACACAAAGGGTATGGCCTTAGCCTTATCAATGAACTGGTCGGCGGCTTCATCGGCGGCAGTCTACCAACTCTACGCAGTCGCAAAATACCAGAAGGCGAAAAGCGCACGCCTGCGTTCTACTTTCAAGTCATCCACCCGGATGCCATCAACGGCGGTGCTTTTGCCAAAGGCCGCAATCAATCCAGCAATGTCAAGGCAGTGATCGAAGATATCCTTGGGCATGGCAACGAAAGTTGCCTCCTCCCTGGGCAACTCGAAGCTCGCTGGGCCGCACGCGTTGGTCAAGCCGGCGGCCTATTGTTCTCTGCTGCCGAGATTGAAGCCTTCAATGAAATTGCCTTAGAATGCAGCGAGACACCCTGGAACCTCAATTCTTTCAAAGTCGAATAAGCGGCCACGGAAAATACCGCATATTTACAAGCACACTCCGCTTTTAAAATTAATAGAACAGCTCTAACAATAAACGCCTCATGGCTATCGACATCAAATCCTCCCCCCGATTCGTGTGAATACGCATACACGTCTCTTGGAGAGGTCGTGAGCCACCCTCGATTACTCTAAAATTACCCATATTCTGTACAATACGAAGGCACTGAGCCGAAGCCCAACACTCACGGATACAGAACTGAAGAACTGCAACGACAACAGCCCGACCAGATCGCATTTAATAGACGCTAGGCCGACTTAGAAGTATTTCACTTCATCGCAATGGACGACTCAGACTTAACAGTGCCGCCTGACCATCCGTTGCTCTACGAAACGGTGAGTCCGGTATTATCTGCGGCAAGACGATACATACGACTACTCACGCGATTGGCTTGATAGACCTGTTGCATGGCCGCACCGACACGAAGCACATTCGCCTCGTCCGTCACACAAATCACAGTCGAGCCACTTCCACTGAGCCATCCGGTATAGGCCCCGACACTACAGCCCGCCTCAATACTTTCGTGCCCAAATGGATTGAGCAATTCACGGTATGGCTGATGAATATAGTCATTCACTGCACCTTTAAGACGTGAGAATTCGCCCGAAACCAGCGCTCCGACGATAAATGCCAAACTGTTCGCGCTACGCACGACATCATCAAACGGGATACTATCAGGCAGCACGCGGCGAGAGTTCTCGGTAAGCACTTCATAGCTCGGCGAAACTGCCACGAACACCAGCGACTCTGGCAAATCAAAACGCACATGCTCACGATAGGCAAAAGTCTCAGGATCGGTGCGGGCGATACAAAAGCCTCCAGCAAACGCAGCACAGGCATTATCTGCTGCATTATCCAACTGCGCCGTAAGGCGAATCATCGCCTCCAGCTCCAACGGGCTTCCGGTCAACGCATTTAGCCCAGCGACGATTCCGGCACGCACCGTCGAGCTCGAACCCAGCCCGCGCGCCTGCGGCACATCGCCCCAGATTTCATAATCAAAGCCACTCAGTTCGACACCAGCGGTATGCGCAAATGCACGCGCAGTTGCCTCGACCATCGCTTGCGTGCCTTCAGCAGCAACATCGACACAGCTAATCACTGCATCTTCACGCAGTGTAATGCGCACAAAGTTATAAAGTGTCAGCGCAATACTAAGCGTGTCGAAACCAGGACCACAATTTGAAGTACTCGCCGGAGCCTGGACTAAGACAGATTTTTGAGACATGCCGTAACGCATCCTATTTATGATGGCGCATCTCGCGCTCGGCCTCACGCATCGAGATTTTCTTCTTCAGCGTTTCGCGCTTATCAAAGAGTTTCTTACCAGTACAGAGTGCAATCTCGATCTTGATCAAGCCATGCTTCACATACATGCGCAGCGGAACCAGCGATTTACCGCCGGCATCCATCGCACCGAACAATTTGTGAATCTCACGCCGATGCAACAGCAGCTTACGTTTGCGGCGTGGTGGATGGTTTTGGAAATTACCAAATTTATACTCTCCAATGTGAGAGTTGTAGAGCCAACACTGGCCCTTTTCGATTCGACAAAACCCCTCTGTGATCTGGGCATCGCCGCCCCGAATCGCCTTCACCTCGGTGCCTTTCAGCTCGATACCTGCCTCAAAACAATCGCCCACAAAATAATTGTGATGGGCCTTACCATTGCGGATTTCCTTAAATCGTTCGTCCGCTGACTTTTTTTTAGCACACACGGTAAAAAATTACCTCTAATTTAGAGGACACCTTTAAGCAGGAATAAAGAGCAAACACACAGATCAACGCTTACGCGCCTTCGCCGTAAGTTTCTTCGTCGAGCTGATAAGTGATCTTCCCCTCCATGACCTCGCGCAGCGCAAGATCCTCAGCGGAAAGACGCTCAAGAGACTCAATCAGTGGCTTGTAGCCACTTTTAAGTTGTTTCGCTCGACGCGAAATAACATTGATCAGAATCATCGGATCAGTAATTACTAATTGTGCGGCCTGTAAATAATCGTCTCTCAAAGTTATAGCTCCTTCTTAGATGTGAATCTGGAAATCAGGGGAAGATGACGCACTCTTAAGCATTTGCAATAAAAAAGCAAAATAAGCTGAAACAGCTAAAATTCCCATTGACAGCCACCTCTCCCGTTTTACAGTTTGCCGCTTTTCCAAAATCATGAAAACAACTTTAGCTACAACATCTGATCACACCAAAAGCTGGTATGTGGTTGACGCTGCCGAAGAAACACTCGGTCGCATCTCAGTCAAAATCGCCAACGTATTACGCGGCCGTCACAAGGCTATCTATACTCCGCATGCAGACACTGGCGATTTTGTCGTCGTGATTAACGCTGAGAAGATCAAAGTGTCCGGCAAAAAGAACAGCGATAAGAGCTATATGTTCTATTCTGGCTGGATGGGCGGCGAAAGCCACGTAACCATGGCAGAGATGCGCGCTAAAAAACCCGAGTTCATTATTGAGCACGCGGTCAAGGGCATGCTACCTCGCAACATTCTTGGTCGCAAAATGCTCAAGAAGCTTAAAATTCACACTGGTCCTACGCATCCCTACGAAGCGCAACAGCCGAAGCCACTCGTCTAAACTTTTAGAATACTTATAATGAGCGAACAAATATTTGTAACCGTCGGCCGCCGTAAAAAAGCGCGCGCACGCGTCCGCCTAACCCGCGGCACTGGTAAGATCGTAGTCAATGGCAAAGAGCCAGCAGACTACTTCAAGACTGAAGACTTCACACGGTCAGCTCTCTCTCCGCTCACTACGGTTGAGTTAGCAGATCAAGTTGACATTACAGTGAAAGCAGAAGGTGGCGGACTGAATGGCCAAGCGGGTGCAACTCGTCTCGGCATCGCCCGTGCTCTTGAAAAAATGGACAGTGAACTTCGCGTGCCACTCAAACAACAAGGCCACATGAAGCGCGATCCACGCTCCCGCGAGCGCAAGAAGTCAGGTCAACCTGGCGCACGTAAACGCTTCCAGTTCTCGAAACGTTAAACCGCCAAGCGGCAGGACGCATTTTTTGCAAACCCTCCAAGGCCGTTCTACGTGCCTTGGGGGGTTTTTTATTTTTACGGATTCCTAATCGCCTCCCCCCTCCTCGCCCTTGATTCTACCCACCAGTCTCACTTTCTCACTTTCTCACTTTCTCACTTTCTCACTTTCTCACTTTCTCTATCATGAACGCAGCAGTCATTGGAGCATCCGGCTATTCCGGAGAAGAACTAGTTCGGCTACTTGCACGCCATCCAAACGTGACACTGGCTGCAGTCACCTCGCGCTCGCTAGCTGGCAAGCCGGTTGCAGATGTCATGCCAGGACTACGGCATTTAGTAGGCGACCTTGAGTTTAGCAATTCAGATCCGGCTGAGCTCGCCGCCCGGGACGATTTGGATGTGTTTTTCCTCGCACTTCCACACGGCGTTGCCTCGGAATATGCAGATCCGCTATTCCAAGCAGGCAAAACCATCATTGATCTAAGCGCCGACTTTCGGCTCGGCTCGACAGCGGCGTACGAAGACTACTACGGCCAACCGCACCCCGCACCGCATTTACTCCAAGCTGCTCCCTACGTTATCCCCGAACTCGCGGGCGAAAAATGGAAGCGCGCGTCGCTCATCGCTTGCCCAGGTTGCTATCCAACCAGCGTGCAACTGCCACTCATTCCTCTGCTAAAAGCTGGCATTATCAAGCCATCTGGCATTGTGATTAACAGCTATAGCGGCGTCAGTGGCGCAGGTCGGAAAGTCGCAGAAGACTTCATCTACTGCGAACGCAACGAGAGTATGAAGGGCTACGGTATGCCCAAGCATCGGCACCTCTCTGAAATTGAAGAGCAACTTGAAAAAGCAGCCTTCACTGATTGCATCGTGCAATTCAATCCGCACCTCGCACCAATGTCGCGAGGGATCTCCACCACGATCGTGACCAAAGCTATCGGCTCACTGCAAGACGTCTACTCGACTTGGGATGCCGCCTATGCCGACAAGCCCTTTGTCAGCGTGCTTCCAAGCGGCACGTATCCTGACACCAAATACGTGGCTGGCACCAACCGAGCAGACATCTCTGCAGTCTACGATCCACGGACTAAAAACTTCGTGATCACTTCAGCCATTGATAATCTGCTAAAAGGAGCCAGCGGCCAAGCAGTACAGCTCCTCAATCTAAAGTTCGGTTTCGAAGAAACTGCCGGACTGGTCTAGTTCAGAGGTCAGAGAACAGAAGTCAGAGTAACACATTACCACTTTTATACATTCCCACTTTCCCACAATGACTACCGTTCAACTCATCGAAACTTCAGGCGGTATCGCAGACTGCCCTGGCTACAAAATCGCTGGGGTCGGTTGCGACATTCGGGAAAATGGCGATCCGCGGCTCGACCTCGCACTATTGGTCGCTGAGTCACCCTGCAGCGCAGCTGGCGTGTTTACACTCAACGATGTCTGCGCCGCCCCGGTGCACATCTGCAAAGCAATTCTGTGCGAAAACGGCAACCACGTCGCCGGCTGTGTCATCAACAGCGGCAACGCCAACGCCTGCACTGGCGCTCAAGGCATGACCGACGGACAAGAGATGAACACGGTTACCCAACTCGCGACAGGCATCAATACTTCCTTCCTCGTTTGCTCCACTGGACGGATCGGGCGGCAATTACCAATGAGCAATATCAAGGCTGGCATCGCTGCTGCCGCCCACAAGCTCGACACCGAAACGCAATCGTCATACGACGCTGCCGACGCGATCCTCACCTCCGACACACGGCGGAAGGTTGCCACCGCACGGTTCGACTACGAGGGCACCACGATCACCGTATCGGGGATGGCCAAAGGCGCTGGGATGATTGAGCCAAATATGGCTACCATGCTGGCCTTCCTCGCAACTGACCTCGAAGCCGACAGTGATTTACTCAAATCCATTGTCAAACAAGCCAGTGACCTTACTTTTAATCGTATCTCGATCGACGGCGACATGAGCACCAACGACACCGTGCTTCTCTTCGCCAATGGTGCGAGCGGCGTCAAAGCCGATACCAGCCCAGAACTTATCGAAGCCTTCCAACAAGCCGTGTTCCTCGTCTGCGATGATCTAGCCGAAAAAATTGTCGGTGATGGTGAAAAGGTTACGAAGCTCGTCGAACTCGTCGTCGAAGGCTGCAAGACGACAGCCGATGCTGAACAAATCGCCCGTGCAGTTGGCAATTCTCTGCTAGTTAAGACCTCTTGGTATGGTTCCGACCCAAACTGGGGACGGCTCGCTGACGCCGCTGGTTATGCACGCGTTGGACTCAAAGAAGAGTGCTTCGACATCTACTACGACTCTGTAGCCGCGGTCATAAACGGCAGACCGCAGGATAGTAACCTCTCAAAGTGGAAAGATATCGTGTCAAAGAAGCGCTTCCGTATCACACTCAATTTAAATCAAGGCGTAGGCCACTACCGCCTGCTCACTTCCGACCTCAGCGAAGCCTACGTGGACTTCAACAAATCAGAATAATCAAAAACCCACAGAGCAGACACTCACAGGCTCTAGGTTAGCCAGTGTTCAATTGTGGTTAAAGATTCAAACACTCATTTCCAATGACCGATCTCTCACACCTCGACGTCACCACCAAAGCAGCTGTATTGCTTGAAGCGCTCCCTTATATTCAACGATTTCGCGACTCCATCTTTGTCGTGAAATACGGCGGTGCGTTCATGGACGCCGCCGACCCAGCAGTGCGGACCCGCGTGGCGACCGACATCGCATTCCTATCGGCGGTCGGCATCAAAGTCGTTGTCGTGCATGGCGGCGGCAAAGCGATCACGCGCGCGCTCGCGGAGTCCAATATTGAGACGCGTTTCGAACACGGCCTCCGCGTCACCGACAAAGACTCCGTCAAGATCGTCGAGCACACACTCAACAAAGTCGTCAACCTAGACATCTGCAAAATCCTCCAACAGAAAGGCGCACGTCCACTCGGCCTAGCTGGCAACGACGTGCTGTTATGCGACAAGAAGAACGTCGTCATTGATGGCGAAACGGTTGACGTCGGCTTTGTCGGTGAGACGCATACGGTCATAACCAAGATCATCAAGAAGGCACTCAACGACGGCTACATTCCAGTAATTTCACCGATTGCTTGCGACGAAGACGGACAAGTGTACAACACTAATGCCGATGCAGCAGCAGGTAGAGTCGCCGCTGCGCTCCGCGCGCGACGCCTCGTTTACCTCTGCGACGTGCCCGGTCTGATGCGCGACATGAGCGACCCCGAATCACTCATCTCCTCGCTCAAAGCCGACGAAATCACGGATCTCGTCAAGGACGGCACCATTAGCCAAGGCATGATCCCCAAAACAGACAGCTCCGTAAAAGCACTGCGTAGCGGCGTGCACCGCGTGCACTTTGTCGACGGTGAAAACCCACACAGCCTACTCCTCGAAATCTTTACCGACAAAGGTGTCGGCACCGAGATCGTCAACAGATAGCCCGCTTCGCGGACCGTTACACTGTTCTCAGTGATCCAGTGATACAGTGATCCGTTCTTTAACTGAAAACCAAACAACCGAACAACTTTTATAATGCACCACCCGACACTTATGAAAAACTATGGCCCGCCCGCGTTCGACGCAGTGCGGGGCGAAGGCGTCTACCTCTACGACGCGAACGGTAAGCGTTACCTCGATTTCGGCAGCGGCATCGCCGTCACATCAGTCGGTCACTCTCACCCAAAATGGGTTAAGGCTGTGCAAGACCAAGCGGCTACCCTCAGCCATTGCAGTAATCTTTACGGTATCCCTGGCCAACAAAAGCTCGCAAATCGGCTCATTGAAAAAGCAGGTCCCGGCCGGGTGCTGTTCTGCAATAGTGGCGCCGAATCTAACGACGCACTTATTAAGCTCGCACGTCTCCATGGCCGCAAGCTGAGCGGCGGAGAAGAAGCGAAGCGGTACACCGTAGTGGCAGCGGAAGATGCCTTCCACGGTCGGACTTTCGGCGGCATGGCTGCCACACCCCAAGAGAAAATCCAAGGCGGCTTCCGGCCGATGCTTGCAGGCTTTAAATTTGGCCAGCTTAACAAGATTGAAAGCTTCGACAAACTCGTCGACGACACCGTCGCCGCTGTATTCATCGAATCTATACAAGGCGAAGGCGGCGTCTTCCCAGCCGAAGACAGCTTCCTAAAGGAACTACGGGCACTCTGCACCGAACGGGGCGCACTGCTCATGCTCGACGAAGTCCAATGTGGCATCGGTCGGAGTGGACACTTCTTTGCTTTTGAGAAAAGCGGCGTTAAGCCAGACGCAATCGGTATGGCCAAGGGCCTCGGCGGCGGCTTCCCTATCGGAGCGATCTGGGTCGCGGAGCCTTATGCTGAGTTATTCCAGCCCGGTTCGCACGGCACCACTTTTGGCGGCTCGCCACTGGCTTGCGCCGCTGCTAACGCGACGCTCGACATTATCGAACAAGACAACCTGCTGCATGAAGTGGCAGCCAACGGCGCAATTTGGCACGAAGCCATTCAAGGTTTGGTCGAAAAGTATCCCCAGCACATAGCTGGCATGCGGGGTGCTGGTTACATGGTCGGCTTGGCACTCCATGCCGACAGCAGCGCGGTCACGATCGCAGCACGGGATAAGGGTCTGCTCATCGTGCCAGCAGGCCACAACACCATCCGTCTCTTACCCGCACTCACAGCTACCCTTAAACAACTCGCCGAGAGCACCCGTATCCTCGACGAAGTCTTTGCTGAACTGGGCTAACCTTGCGACTTTCACTCCTTTCTACTTTAATACCTTCACACCTTCATACCTTTAAACTTTCACACTTAATAAGATGCACCATTTTCTAAAAGTCACCGACTTCACACTCGAACAAGCGCAAGAAGTCTTCTCACTCGCCAAAGTATTCAAAGACGACCGGTTCAACACACCGGCAGCATTGAACAAGCAATCCTGGGGCCTACTCTTCTACAAGAGCAGCACACGAACACGCGTCTCCTTCGAGGTCGGCATTAACGAGCTCGGCGGGTACCCGATCGTGCTCAACTCCCAGCAGACACAGATTGGCCGTGGCGAAACGGTTGAAGACAGCTCCAAGGTATTGTCACGCTACTTGCACGGTCTGGTGATCCGGACCTACCAACACTCAATTATCGAAGAGTTCGCAAAGCATGCCACCATGCCGATCATCAATGGCCTGACTGACTTTAATCACCCGTGCCAGCTCTACACCGATATCTTCACACTGCTGGAGCGCTACTCGCCAGACGCCGTCGACATCAACACGCTCAAGGGCAAGAAGGTCGCCTTCCTCGGAGACAGCGCCTGTAATATGGCCAACTCATGGATTCTCACTGCCGCGATGTTTGGCATGGAAATAGTCGTGTCTGGCCCAAAAGGCTTTGAGCCGAAGCAGCCCGTAGTCGATGCTCTCGAAGCCGAAGGCCTACCAGTCAACTTCACTTACACCGACGACCCTAAAGAAGCGTGTAAAGATGCCGACGCAATCTACACTGATGTCTGGGTATCAATGGGCGACGAAGCCGAGGCCGAACAGCGCCTAAAGGAAATGGCCCCGTATCAAGTGAACGCCGAGTTGCTTGCACTCGCAAAGCCAAACGCCTACTTCCTCCACTGCCTACCCGCCCACGCCGGCCAAGAAGTCAGCCAAGAGGTCCTCGATAGCCCACAAAGCATCATCTTCGACGAAGCCGAAAACCGCCTGCACGCGCAAAAGGCAATCATGGCGAAGCTGGTTGAGCTCAACGCACTGTAACACAGATATACCTATCTGTGATAGCCACATTGCTACGCCATCTCCGGCAGACCTCCGTCCTGTCTGTTATTCTAGTAAGGCTAAGGCTCAGTGATTTGGCCAATATTCATATTTCAGACCTCATGCCTCGGTCCTCACCTTAAGTCTCAGCCCTCTAATCTCACTCCTCAATGGTGATCAACGATCTCGACGTCGCATGCGCCTCCCTCGTTGCAAACGAAACAAATACGCCATTGCTGATTGATCCGAATCGAATGCTGCCCGAGTCGATCCGCCTTGAGACCCTCCAAGCGATTCCCCGGCGGCATCTTAAAATCATCTAAGTGCTCCGCGGCATTGGGCTGCATCAGCTTCCGCAGTGCGGCTCTGGCAAATTGCCCATACACCTGGGACTTCTCCGTCTCCCATAATTGACGGGTTGCGCGATCTGCGAACGAACGAATCGTACGCCGTATGTCCCTTGATCCTCTGCGACGGCTTCCATTGGGATGATTCCTGAAGTCAATTTTTTCTCATCCCTCAACGCCTTGCGAATATCACACTCGGTTTGCAGGTTCAGCCAGAAGCGCGGGCTCTGCCGAAAATAGGCCCCCAGTCGAATCGACATCGGCGCCGTAATCGATCGACGCCCTAGAACGATCTCATTCACCGAACGCGGCGTAACACCAATCGCCCGCGCCAACGCATTTTGCGATAGCTCCAACGCATCCAAATACTCTTCCTTCAAAATCTCACCAGGAGTTATGCCGCTCACATGCATATCCCATAAAGACATAGGATATAAGGATCAAAGCAAGATTCTATCCAAAGTTAATCACACTCGCCACAGCATCACAAAATAGCACAGACATTTTGCCTGCAATATCATCAAGTCTGCCCGGCATTTTTTCTATCCACGAAGTTTCTGCTAGCCGAGCCAGACACGTCGGCAATACCCAAGGGCATAACAAAGCGACGTGGCTACAGCTAGACCTCACTCTTTAGAAGACTCGCCGAATCCCTTAAAATTTCAAAATTCGGAGTTGGACGTTCGGCGTTCGACGTTCAAATTGACCACTTACCCTCTGTTCTTTCTTTTCTACCTTCTGACCTAATTTCTTCTTTCAGTCGCCCCAAGGGCACCCACTTCACTCACCCCTGCGGGGCAAATCGTTCCGATTCACCATCTCCGCGCTACTCACGCTCCGTCACACCTTCCCGCTTTTAAACCTTCCCACTTTTCCTACACCTAAATGTCCGCTAAATATACTGAAGACAGCATCAAGTCTCTCGACTGGAAAGAACACATCCGCCTGCGCCCGGGGATGTATATCGGCAAGCTCGGCGACGGCTCCTCTTCTGACGACGGTATCTACATTCTGCTCAAAGAGGTGATCGACAATTCGATCGACGAGTTCGTCATGGGCAACGGCAAGGTGATTGAGGTCAATATAGACGGCACACACGTGGCAGTGCGCGACTACGGCCGCGGCATCCCACTCGGCAAACTCAAGGACTGCGCGTCCAAGATCAACACGGGCGCGAAATACGACTCCGAGGCATTCAAGAAGTCGGTTGGCCTGAATGGTGTCGGCATCAAGGCGGTCAACGCCCTCTCTTCGGAATTCCAAGTGCAGGCCTACCGCGAGGGCGTGACCCGATCGGTAACGTTCTCCCAAGGCGAAGTCCTGAGCGAAGACAAGAAAGACAAATCAGCCAAGGGCGCAGAAAACGGCACAGCGCTACGCTTCGATCCAGACCCTGAAATCTTTGGCGTCATCCGCTTCCGCGACGACTACGTCGAAGACATGCTCTGGAACTACGCCTACCTGAATCGCGGGCTCACGATCCTCTACAACGGCAAAAAATTTAAATCCGAGCACGGCCTCAAAGACCTGCTCAAGAATAAGCTGGATGGCGAGCCGATGTATCCGATGATCCACCTCAGCGATACCGATATCGAAATAGCCTTCACACACAACGACTCTTACGGCGAGGACTACTACTCATTCGTCAATGGTCAGCACACCACCATGGGTGGCACCCACCTCGCAGCCTTCCGCGAAGCATTAGCCAGGACCATTAAAGATTTCTTCAAAAAGGACTTCGACGCCGTGGATATACGCACCTCGATCTGCGCTGCGGTGGCGATCAAAGTCGAAGAGCCCGTATTCGAGTCGCAGACCAAAACCAAACTTGGCTCAACTGAGATGGGACCGAAAGGCCCTACCGTGCGCACCTTTTTGATCAACTACATCAAGCAAGCGCTGGACAACTACCTGCACCGCAATCCCGAGACGGCGGATATTTTGGTTAAGAAAATCCAAGAATCAGAGCGCAACCGCAAGGAACTTAAAGGGATTCAAAAACTGGCCAAAGACCGCGCTCGCAAGAATAAGGTGCACAATAAAAAGCTGCGCGATTGCCGCGTTCATCTTGGCTCCAAGAAAGACCGCCGCCTCGAATCCACCCTCTTCATTACCGAGGGCGACTCTGCTTCTGGTTCGATCACGAAGGCACGCGATGTGAACACACAGGCGGTCTTCTCACTCAAGGGTAAGCCCCTTAACTCGTTCGGATTGACTAAAAAAGTCGTTTACGAAAACGAGGAATTCAATCTACTGCAAGACGCACTCAACATCGAGAACGGCATCGAAGATCTACGCTACAACAATGTCGTGATCGCGACCGATGCCGACGTCGATGGCATGCACATCCGTCTGCTGCTCATCACCTTCTTCCTGCAATTCTTCCCTGAGCTGATCAAGCAAGGGCACCTGCACATTTTGCAAACACCGCTGTTTCGCGTGCGCAATAAGAAGATCACCCGCTACTGCTACAGCAATGAGGAACGCATTGCAGCAATGGAGGAATGTAAGCCCAAGCCAGAGATCACCCGTTTCAAAGGCCTGGGCGAGATCTCCCCCGACGAATTCGGCCACTTCATTGGCAAGAACATCCGCCTCGATCCAGTCATCATCGGCAAAAGTATGACGATTAAGGACATGCTCACCTTCTACATGGGCAAGAACACTCCTGATCGCCAGACCTTTATTATCGACAATTTGAAGGTCGAAAAAGATGCACCAGAAGCAGTTAGTACTTAGGTTTCGCTTTGCGAAACAATGAACCGCGGTGCAAAGCAATGAACCGCGGTGCAAAGCGACTAGTGAGAAAGAATAAGTGCTTGATCGTGGCGTCGTTGCTTGCAACGGCCTCATTGCGATCATCCTCACACTGCTGATGGCCGTTGCAAGCAACGACGCCACGGTCCTCGGGAACATCTGAAACCACAAAATGCGCGGCTAGGCGCGGCTGCACACCCTATTAATGTTCAACCAGCTCCAATTCGGGCAAACGCCGAAAGTGCGGCGTGTTCCGTGTTACTAGAGGCAGCCCCTCTTTCTTATTAGTCGGATCCGATGGCACATTTTGTTGCTCTACCACTGCCCAAGACGCACGTAATAAAGAACAGGATATTAGAGCCGAAATTACATCCAATAAAGCGTATGCAAACATAGGTAATTCCCGATTGGATGTGGATTAATCGCGAGGCTGTGACGGATTGCCATCCGCTGCTCAAGGGGGCAAATCACCTCGCACTAGGCAACTGCACACGAAAACGTCAGATATATATTTAGGATACTCACCTACAAATACATTCGTGGCAGGGTCGATTTCCATGAAGATCAAAGCGAAGGAAAGGATACCACGCTACAGATTAAAGGAATAACAAATGTGCAATCAATCACGCCGTTACAAGGTGCCAACAAGCTCAGCTTCAAACAGGTTGGAGATAATATACAGATTGAAACACCGAAATCGTTGTAATCCAACTGGGTGGATGTGGTTCAATTTACACTTAAACCAGAAGCGTATCTAAAACATCCCATACTCAGAAATCAGGAAAAAATCGACTACGATCGAAAAAACGAATAACTGCTAAAGAACTCACATGGGGAAGTGTATTGGAGCCCAACTTAGGCGTTTTTCACCTCAAAGATTACAAAAAATACAAATTCAATGAAATTGAAACTGCTTAGGACTATCTACTGGATAATCCTAAATTGCCGCGTGTTTTACTAATTGGCGATTCCATCTCGTGCGGCTACACACTCGAAGTCCGCAAACAACTGCAATGCATCGCCAATTTCCAGCTGCGTACCATTCGCCTCGTCTTTAGCTTGGCCCACCAACGGGTAGACCTTCACACACAGAAAAGCCCCGACTGTTGCCAGTCGAGGCTTTGTAATAATGATGTGCTAAGTGTTGAGCAGATGAAATCCCCAGAGGAATTACATCATGCCGCCCATGCCACCCATGCCACCCATGTCAGGCATGCCACCACCAGCAGGTGCGCCACTTTCTTCAGGAGCGTCTGTGATCATGCACTCAGTGGTGAGGAGCATACCAGCAACCGAACCAGCGTTTTGAAGCGCTGTGCGAGTTACCATGGCTGGATCAACGATACCAGCTGCAAGCAGGTCAACGTATTCGCCAGTCGCGACGTTGTAGCCCTTCGAGCCCTTCGACTTGAGAACTTCAGAAACGACGAGTGAACCTTCAACACCTGCATTGAGGCAAAGCTGACGAAGCGGAGCTTCGATCGCACGGCGAACGATGAGTGCGCCGAGTTGCTCGTCGCCTTCAAGTTCAGCAGCAGCCTTCTCGATTGACTTAGCAGCACGAAGAAGTGCGACACCACCACCGGGTAGGATACCTTCTTCAACAGCAGCGCGAGTCGCGTGTAATGCATCGTCAACGCGGTCCTTCTTCTCCTTCATTTCCGGCTCAGTTTGTGCGCCAACGTTGATGACAGCGATACCACCAGCGATCTTAGCTAGACGCTCTTGCAGCTTCTCACGATCGTAGTCGGAAGTAGTTGCTTCGATCTGACGACGAATTTGCTTAACGCGGCCTTGGATGTCGGAGCTCTTACCGCCACCTTCGACGATGATTGTGCTTTCTTTATCAATTGAGATACGCTTTGCACTACCGAGGTCACTGAGCTGAACATTCTCAAGCTTGATGCCGAGATCCTCAGTGATGCAACGACCGCCAGTGAGAACCGCGATGTCCTCGAGCATTGCCTTACGACGATCACCGAACCCAGGAGCCTTCACAGCAGCTACGTTCAATGTGCCACGGAGCTTATTCACCACCAGTGCAGCAAGTGCTTCGCCTTCGATGTCTTCTGCAATAATGAGAAGTGGCTTGTTAGTCTTAGCAACAAGCTGAAGCAAAGGAAGAATTTCGTTGAGGCTGCTGATCTTCTTTTCATTGATCAGAATGTGTGCGTCGTCGAAGTTAACTTCTTGAGACTCTGCATCTGTGCAGAAGTAAGGAGAAAGGTAGCCTTTGTCGAACTGCATACCTTCGACCACGTCGAGGGATGTTTCGATACCTTTTGCTTCTTCAACAGTGATGGTACCGTCTTTACCAACGCGGTCCATTGCGTCTGCAATGATGTCGCCGATTTCAGAATCCCAGTTCGCAGAAACAGTCGCAACCTGACGAATTTCTTCGCGGTCTTTTACCTTCTTGCTCTGCCTCGCGAAAGCTAAAGTTGCAGCAGCAACTGCCTTATCAATACCACGCTTAAGGTAGATCGGGTTGGCACCAGCAGCTACGTTCTTGATGCCTTCGCGGTAAACCGCTTCAGCCAGAACTGTTGCTGTAGTGGTTCCGTCACCTGCAGAGTCTGCAGTTTTGGAAGCCACTTCACGCACCATTTGTGCACCCATGTTTTCGAAAGGATCAGCAAGATCGATTTCCTTAGCAACGGTGACACCGTCCTTTGTGACAATCGGGGCGCCGAATTTTTTGTCGATCAGAACATTACGTCCCTTCGGTCCGAGTGTTACTTTAACTGCACGTGAAAGTGTTTCGACCCCTTTAAGGATCTTCTTGCGTGCTGCTTCATCAAATAAGATTTGCTTAGCCATAATATGTTATTTCTTTGGAATTTTGTGTATTAAATAAGTGAGACAAATCGCTTAAGCGATGACGCCGAGGATGCTATCTTCCTCGATCAAGATGTATTCAACACCGTCGACTTTGACAGGTGTGCCACCGTAGCTTGGAAGGAGAACTCTGTCGCCTTTCTTGACATTAAAAGGGATTATTTTCCCGTTCTCGTCTTTCTTGCCAGTGCCAAGTGCTACAACTTCAGCTTCCTGAGACTTTTCCTTAGCGGAATCAGGAATAATGATGCCGCCGCGGACTTGTTCATCTTCTTCAATGCGCTTCAATAGAACGCGTTCACCGAGTGGTTTGATCTTCATAGTATTATTTATTTATTTATTGTTTGGAGAATTGGTTGATTAAAAAAGGTGCGCATCAACCAGTCGTTCATACGCACCTCTTGAATAAGATTATTTCTTGTCTTCATCGACGACTTCGAAGTCAGCGTCAACTGTTTCACCCTCAGCTTGCTTTGCATCGGTCGCGGCGTCACCAGTTGGCTCAGCACCTTCTGATCCTGCAGCTGCGCCTTCAGCAGCTTGCTGGCTATACATTTCTTCAGCGAAGGATTGCATGATCGCATTGATCTTTTCCTTCGGTGCTTTCAATGCATCGACATCAGCGTCTTGGTTTTCAAGAACGGCCTTACCTTCTGCGATTGCTTCTTCGAGCTCAGTCTTCTTATCCGCAGGGATCTTGTCGCCAAGATCAGTAATCTGCTTCTCAGACTGGTAGACGATGTTATCGAGTTCGTTACGTGCTTCGACGCCAGCCTTGAGGGCTTCGTCTTCGGTCGCGTGTGCTTCGGCTTCGCGCTTGAGCTTTTCGACTTCATCCTTATCGAGACCGGACGAACCAGAGATGGTGATGTGCGTCTCTTTACCAGTGCCCTGATCCTTAGCGCTGACGTTAAGGATACCATTAGCATCGATATCGAAAGTCACTTCAATCTGAGGAGTACCACGAGAAGCGGAAGGGATACCGTCGAGACGGAAGTTGCCAAGTGTCTTGTTATCCTTCGCCATCGGGCGCTCACCTTGAAGCACCTTGACGTCCACAGCAGTTTGATTGTCTGCGTAGGTAGAGAATGTTTGGCTCTTCTTAGTCGGGATTGTGGTGTTACGCTCAATCATAGCAGTTGCTACACCACCTGCAGTTTCGATTGCAAGTGTGAGCGGAGTGACGTCGAGGAGAAGCACGTCACGCACATCACCTTGCAGCACGCCACCTTGAATCGCAGCACCAATTGCTACCACTTCGTCAGGGTTCACACCTTGGTGTGGTGCCTTGCCCGTGAGCCCAGTCGCAATTTCAACTACCTTAGGCGCACGTGTCATACCACCAACAAGCACAAGCTCGCCGATTTCAGATGTCGTGTGCCCTGAGTCCTTGAGACACTCTTTGTAAGGAGCGATAGTGCGCTGGTAGAGCGAATCACAGATCTGCTCGAGCTTAGCACGAGTCAGCTGAATGTTTAGGTGTTTCGGTCCGCTGGCGTCTGCAGTGATGAACGGGAGATTGATGTCTGTGCTCTGAGTCGAGGACAGTGCGATCTTCGCCTTTTCTGCTTCTTCCTTGAGGCGCTGTAGTGCCATCTTGTCAGTGCGAAGGTCCATACCTTGCTCCTTCTTGAAATCTTCAACGAGGTAGTCGATCAATGTGCTATCCCAGTTATCACCACCGAGGTGCGTGTCACCGTGAGTGGCCTTCACTTCGAAGACACCGTCGCCGATTTCGAGGATCGACACATCAAACGTGCCACCACCTAGGTCATACACCGCGATCACTTCGTCTTGACCTTTATCAAGACCATAAGCGAGCGCCGCAGCAGTCGGCTCATTGATGATACGCTTCACTTCGAGACCCGCGATCTGCCCAGCATCTTTAGTGGCTTGGCGCTGCGCATCATTGAAGTAAGCAGGCACAGTGATCACCGCCTCTGTGACTTTTTCGCCGAGGTATGCTTCGGCGTCAGACTTGAGCTTTTGCAAGATCATCGCAGAAATCTGCTCTGGAGCGAACTGCTCCTTCTTGCCCTTAACCTCACACTCGATGTAAGCGTCGCCATTCTTGCCCTCAACGATTTCGTAAGGTAGACTCTTAGCCTCTTCCTGGACTTCAGAGAACTTACGTCCGATGAAGCGTTTCGCGGAGAAGATCGTGTTACTCGGATTTGTTACAGCCTGGCGTTTTGCAGCCTGACCTACGAGACGTTCGCCATTTTTAGCGAACGCCACAACAGAAGGAGTGGTGCGCGCACCCTCCGAATTTGGTATAACAACAGCCTCGCCGCCTTCCATTACGGACATGCAGGAGTTTGTCGTGCCTAAGTCGATTCCAATTATTTTAGCCATGCCAACCTTAAAGCAAATGCGATGCCATGAGTGAATAATTAACATAAGCAACTGATTATTAACAACTTTAACATATATCACTAGAATTCCAATGACCACAGCGCACAATAATCAGCGCCACTATGTCACAGTCTGTGTCACACGAACTAGGCACTGTCCCTCACTGTGACACAAAAATCAACGCGCTGCCCCGAACTGGTTGCATTTCGTAAAATTATAGCTTCAATTGTGGTCAATGCTCCCGCTAAAGAAAAAAAAGAAGGTCGACTATGAGGCGCTTAACTCGCCGCTTATGCGTATCCCACGCATGGATGTCGCAACTACGCGCAACTTCATCGACATCGGCATTTGCGAAATCTACGAGCTCCAAGGTCGGGCCCCCGAGGTATTATTCGAGGAGGCCAAGTTAAAGAACCAAGACATACCAGGTGATCGTATGCGCTACTTCCGCATGGCGGTTTACTACGCCGAGACTCCAGAACCTGATCACGCCAAGATGCATCCTGATGAGTGGAACTAGACCAACACCGAGAACAACGATCAAACTACCAGCCATGATTGAAAACAGCGCAATCCCAACCGAAGTCCCCGTCATGACACTCAGCAGTGCCGTGCTTTTTCCGCAGGCGATGATGCCGCTATACATTTTTGAACCGCGCTACAAAGAGATGCTCAGCGACGTGCTCAACAACGACCGCATTTTCGCAGTCGCTACACTTGACGAACGCAGCGAAGACGCGATCCACTCCGAAACGCCTTACTCGATCGCAGCGATTGGCGTCGTACGGGCCTGCAAAAAGAATTCTGACGGCAGCTTAAATTTGGTTTTGCAAGGACTCGCCCGCGTCGAGCTCGAAGCGATCGTCAGCGAAGACCCTTACCGCACAGCCCGAATTCGTCAAATCCTCAGTGAATCAGGCGGCTCGGAGGACCAGATCACAGCGCTGAACAGACGACTACTGAGCCTGATCCAAACCCAGCGTCGACTCGGCGCAGACATTCCCAAGGAGGTGTTGCAATTCCTAGCTAACATCATCGAACCAGGAAACGCGCTCGATCTAGCGATCTACACGCTCTGCTCGTCTGCGCCGCTCAAGCAGGAGCTGCTAGAAACGCGCGGCATAGTGCCACGCTACGAGAAATTTACCAATTTCCTACAATCCGAGATCGAACGCCTCAAGCTCGACATTCGATTAAAAGGCGGCCTGGACGATGAAAATATCAGACACAACTAGTGTGCAGTACACTTGGTTATTTGGCATGAAGCCTAATCGAGACCTGCTTCGCTGGGTGCAGCCCTAGTATATGCGCCACACTCTTGGTCTAATACAGTGGAATGTTTGCCAAATCAGTTGTTCGGTTTCTCAAAATAGAAACTCAACAAGCCAGGGTTCACCTCAATCGTCTCGATCCTAACGAGTGACACCAGCTGCTCTCCGATTCGATTTTCGACCTCGAATGCAAACTGATAACCATCGATCTCGCGGTAATCCCGATACTGTGTCTCTAAGCCGGACGTTCCATCCGGATGAATTTGCACACGTTTAAGAATCAGCCCACTACTTGGATTTAGGTAGTAGCGCACAAAAGGCCTAAGAAACTTCTTCACCTCCAACACATTAACGTACGTATCACCAAGTTGCTCACGACCAACAAGCGAGATCTGATTCCACGACTTCTCCAAGTGACGAATCAAGGGACTGTCAAAATCAGCCTCACCACGAAGTGCTGAGAGTTGATCCGTCGACAAATCTTCAAGCGTCACCGCTTCTTCGACCTTAGTGTGCTGCCAGCCTTGACGACCATTAAAGCCGCAGGAGATTGACGCTTCCCCCACGGTCAAACTATAACGAATCAAGTTTGGTCGCTTCTTGCGCATCGAAAATTGATAGCTCGTTCCATCCTGAACTTGAGATCCCTCAATACTCAGCGAGGACAATGCCGCCGCCGATCGCGGCCCACCTAAGGTCTCCGTATAGCGCTCAAGAATACGCTGAACCACGAATGAATCACTCGCGTTCGCTATCGCCTCAAATGAAAAGGATATGAATACATAGCTAAGAATGAAAAGGAGCCGCATTTGGACCAGTATGAAGGAAGCCACCCAGTTCAGGCAAGCCAATCCAACAAAACACCCAAACATCCACGCCTCTATGATTGTAATAGTGCAACGAATTCCTCATCACTCTTTTTATGTCTGCAGAAAATATCTCTACTTGGCTCCTACAGTTTAAACTCGGCGCCGAGATGGCCGGAATTTTGGGACTGGTCTTATCGGCCCTTTACCTCGCGATACTCGCTTGGCTAGCCAACTACGCTGCCAAGCGCATCATCACCTCAGTCATCCACCCATTGATTCATAAATCTGGGGCCAAATGGGATGATCAGCTCACAGAGCAGCGTGTTCTCATACGCTGCTCACATATTGTCCCAGCAGCGATCATACACATCTTCACGCCGACACTGTTTGAAACCCACCCACAGCTCATCGCCTTTTGCCAAGTCGTCGTAAACGCCTACCTTGTCGTCATCGTCCTCCTGATCATCGACGGTCTGCTCAACTTCTGCCGCTCTATTTGGGATCAACTCCCTGTCGGCAGGCGCTTCCCTGCCAAAAGCTTCATCCAAGCCGCAAAGCTCGTGATCAACCTCATCGGTTGCATCTTTATCCTCTCAGCCATCCTCGGCAAATCCCCTCTCGTCTTGTTCTCTGGGCTTGGTGCAGTCACTGCCATCCTACTGCTCATTTTTAAGGATGCCATTCTCGGCCTAGTCGCGGGCTTCCAACTCTCGGTCAACAACATGGTCATGGTTGGCGATTGGATCGAAATGCCTGGGCGCGGTGCCGATGGCGACGTGATCGACGTATCCCTGACCACCGTCAAAGTGCAGAATTGGGACAAAACGATCACCACGGTACCGACTTACGCGCTCATCTCCGACTCCTTTAAAAATTGGCGCGGCATGAGCGAGTCTGGTGGCCGCCGCATCAAGCGCTCGCTCAACATCGACCTGCGTACCATACAGTTTGCCGACGAAACACTGCTCAAACGCTTCGAAGGCATCCGTATCCTACGGCCCTACCTTGAAACGAAACTCGAAAACATTCAAAAATACAACGCCGACGTTGCAGACGACTTTTCCGAACTCATCAACGGCCGCCGCCTCACCAACCTTGGTACCTTCCGCGCCTACTGCGTCGCCTACTTACGCAACCACCCGAAGATTCACCAAAGCGGCATGACGCTCATCGTGCGCCAACTCGCGCCAACCCAGACGGGTCTACCGATCGAGATCTACGCCTTTGCCAACGACACCGCATGGGCCAACTTTGAAGACATCCAAGGCGACATATTCGATCACCTGCTCTCGATCCTCCCCGAATTTCAGCTCAGCGCTTTTCAATCACCTAGCGGCGCGGATGTGGAGAAGGCCTTGGGTAGAGATTAATTGCATTATTGGAGGGAAATGCTCTGTCATTTCCAAATGTGGCCATCAGGATTAGCCTAATTAGGCGGCAACGACGGAGCGTTGCCCTCCACGAAGGAATCAACCACCAAACACCTGCTGTGTCGGCGTCTCGTTGCCTTCTTCAAAGGTGGCGACATCACCCGCGAATACAAGTTCGCCACCACCACCGCCACCCTCAGGTCCCAGCTCAATGATCCAGTCTGCTAAGCGAATGACATCGAGGTCATGTTCAATGACTAGGATCGTGTTGCCAGCATCGCGCAGTTTGAAGAGCAGATCCATCAGACGTTGCACATCCAACCAGTGCAGTCCCGTGGTGGGTTCATCCAAAATATAAAGCGTTTCGCCTTGCTGGCGTTTACTCAGCTCTAGCGAAAGTTTAATCCGCTGCGCCTCACCGCCAGATAAGGTCGTCGCAGGTTGGCCGAGCTTAATATAGCCTAGGCCTACATCCGACAAAGTTCGCAGTTTCTCAGCAATGCGCGGCTGCTTATCAAAAATTGCCAACGCCTCGTCGACACTCATTGCCAGCACATCGGCGATGCTAAAGCCCTTAAAGCGCACATCCAAAGTCTCACGATTATAGCGCTGACCATGGCAACTGTTGCATTCCGAATACACGTCTGCCATAAATTGCATATCGAGCTTGATCACCCCATCGCCCTTGCAGCGCTCGCAGCGGCCACCCGACACATTAAAACTGAAGCGGCTCGGCTTATAACCTCGGATCTTCGCCAGCGAACACTTCGCATACAGATCGCGCAATTGATCAAACAACTTGGTATAAGTCGCTGGATTCGAGCGCGGACTGCGACCGATCGGAGACTGATCCACCTGCACCACTGAGGTAAAATGATCCAAGCCTTGGACGCCTGCATGTTTACCTGGAATCGACTTCGCTCGGTTCAATTTAAACGCTGCGGCCTTCGCCAAAATATCATTGACCAAAGTGCTCTTACCCGAGCCCGACAATCCGCAAACCACTGTTAATAAACCGACTGGAAACGCTGCATCGACTGACTTCAGATTGTTCTCGGTTGCCTTCTTGACGGTCAACCAATCGTTGGTCGGCGGCAAGGAATCGACACATTTCTCCACGCGTTGCCGCCCACTCAAAAACGGCCCGGAGCGACTCGTCCCTGCAGTATACGATGCCTGTGGAACACCTTCGAAAATCAACTCGCCGCCCTCCACACCCGCACCAGGCCCGAGCTCGATCAAATGATCAGCCGCGCGCATGGTGTCGCCATCGTGCTCGACCACGACCACGGAATTACCCCGATCTCGCAGCCCGAGCAAAGTCTGAATCAGACGGCGATTATCTAGTGGGTGCAGCCCGATGCTCGGCTCATCCAAAATATACACCACTCCGATCAGAGACATACCGAGCTGAGTCGCTAAGCGCACACGCTGCGCCTCGCCGCCGCTCAAAGTGGTATAGCTACGATTCAACGTTAAATAACTCAGACCCACCTCATTCAGGAAAGACAAGCGTTCGGCCAAACCATGAATCGCATCGCTGACCGTTGAGTAATCTCCACTCGACTCTAACTTCGCCACAAATGCCTGCGCATCGTGCAACGATAAGCACAAAAAGTCTGCAATCGACACGCCCTCGATCAACACACTCAAACTCGATGGCCGCAGGCGTCGGCCATTGCAAGTCTCGCAGACGCTGCTGGTTTGATAGGCCATCAGTCGCGCACGCAATCCGTCGCTCGTCGTGGTGAGCCGCATGTTCTCTAGGTCAGCCAGCACGCCAGCAAACTCGATCGCCTCTGGCTTCGAGTTGCCCCCTTTCAACTTAAAGCTAAACTGCCGGCTGCCCGTGCCATGCAAAATTTGCGCCTGTACCTCAGCAGCCAATTCTTCCCACGCCACATCCGGATCAAATGGCAACTGCTCAGCCAATTGCTTCAAGATGGCATTTCGCTTAATGATCATCTGCTTTGAGCCGAGACGCCACGGCTTAATGGCACCCTCCTTGACAGTCTTCAACGGGTCCGGCACTAACAGCTCGGGTTGAAATTGCAGCGTCTCTCCCAGTCCGCCGCATTCAGAGCAGGCTCCTTCGGCATGATTCCACGAGAAATGCCTCGGCGAGATCGAATCATATACATCCCCACAAGTTACACAGGCTAGACGATTACTCAGCGGCAACTCGCGCCAGCCAGCCTTCGCAGCTTTATCCGCGATCAATATAATCGCCCGATCACCGCCCTCACTAAAAGCAAGATCTAACGAGTCCGCTAAACGGCTGCGTTGATCCGCCTTTAACACGATACGATCCACCACAATCTCGACCACGATCTCCGAGGCCTTGGAATCGATCAAATCGGGCTCGTCTAAACGTCGCACCGCGCCGTTGATTCGCACACGCTGAAAGCCGCGTTGCTGCAAGCGTGGTAATTCCTCTCGTAAAATAGCGGGCTTGGTAATCATCCAAGGCGCAAGGATCATCAAGCGACTATTCTGAGGCTCAGTAAACACACGCGTCAAACAATCATCCATCGAGCGCCGCTCAATCAAACCGCCATCTTTCGGGCAATACGGCGTGCCGCAGACCGCCCACAGCACCCGACTGAAATCCGCAATCTCCGTGACGGTTGCCACCGTGCTACGCGGGCTCCCGCCAGAGCCAGTGCGTTGCTCCAGCGCGATCACTGGCGACAAGCCTTGAATAAAATCCACATCTGGTCGCGGAATTTGCTCCAGCACCATGCGCGCCTTGGTCGATAGACTATCAATATACTTCCGATAGCCCTCCGCATAAATCGTATCAAATGCGAGCGACGACTTGCCCGAACCGCTGACCCCGGTGATCACCACCAATTGATTACGCGGAATCTTAAGACTGATATTCTTTAAATTATGCTCACGCGCCCCTTTGACGGAGATCGAATCAGCATGTGTTGGCGACAACGATTTCATAAATATAAACCGTACCTATAAAGGCACCCGCAGAAGAGCGCAAGAGCGCGGGTGAATTGATTACAGCAGTGACTACCCAGGCCAAAGATTCGGCACTAAAAAATGCGGCTCCGCTGCATCCGGCAGCACAAACATAACACAGCGTTGAGCGCTCGCGGCGTGTAACGCTGAGACGGATGCGCGTGGCAATGACTCGCGCAGCGCCACAGTCATCTCAACCGGCCACAGTGGTTTAGGAACTATATAGACCTCAGAGATTCCCGCAAAAAAACGCTCCCAATCCTGCACATACAGCCAACGCCCCTTTCGGCAATCTGGGCGCAGACTTTCTGGCAAGGGACACTCCACCGCTCCCATCGGATAAAAGATGCAGCCATAAATCAATTGACGAACCTCCACCTCCCCACAGCACCAACGCTCACGTAAAAGCTCCTGCGCCTCTGGGCGTTGCGCCAGCGACAACTGATGTGTGCGCATGTGCTGTAACTTGCGCTGCCAATTGTCATGTGGATCGGGACCCGGGAATTCCCAACCGTCCGCAGTCGGCACGCCAAGATAAAACTTAACCGCCAGTTCGAGTTGAAACACCTGCTGGGTGCGCACATCGCGTAAAATGTAATCCATTTCTCCCAAGGTGATCTGGTTGCGATCGAATACTTGCACATGATCCGCCAAGACTTCCAATTGATCTGCTGCGCTCAGAAGCAAATGCAGCGCGTCCTCATATAAATGCCCAAGTTTCTGATTCGGATTCAAGTGCATAGCCGAAGTTGGCAAGCCGAGCAGAGCACGATCAAATGATGCAGCTTGTGTCAAATTAGCTACGAGCAAGGGAGCGTCTCTTAAGCTCAGTAGCAATGCATTGGTGTGAAGGTTATCCATAAATCCGCTATGATGATCATCAAGTAATCCTGTATTCGCAAGACCTCACCCAAAACGCGGGTAAACCCGAATACGCAATTTAAGCGCGGGATAAATCCGCTCACAACGACGATTCATTTGTAGCGACTGGCTTTACGCCAGGAGTTGCTGTTCTCCCTACATCGAAAGGTAAGTATGCCCACGAAGGATCTCTGCATATTCATCGAGCATACGGGTGCCTTCGCGCGGCTTGATGATGTCGGACTTGGTGGCGTGATCGATTTGCTTCTTCAATTGGCGCGTCAAGATGTGACCATCGTATTGCGTGAAGCCGAGCACGTCGTTCACTGTAAAGCCTTTGATACTATCTTCAATGTAGAAGCCGTTCTCTTCATCGTCTTCAAGGAAGACATGCACCTCATTCACGCGGCCAAAGAGGTTGTGCAAATCGCCCATGATGTCCTGATAAGCGCCGACCAAAAAGATACCTAAGTAGTAAGGATCCTTTTTATTGAGCTCATGCAAACGAAGTGTGCTACGCACATCTTCTACATCTGTGAATTTGGAAACTTTACCCTCACTATCGCAAGTAATGTCAACTAAAGTAACATCGACATCCGGCGACTCATTGAGCCGATGCAGCGGCGCGATCGGAAACAGTTGATCGCAAGCCCAATGATCAATCAGCGATTGAAAGACCGAAAAATTGCACACGTATTGCTCGGCCATAATCTGCGGCAGCGACTCTAACTCTTCTGGCGTATAGCCCTCACCCTTACTTTGTTCAGCCAGCTGCTTGCAAATCTTCCAATAAGTCGCATCGGCCTCAGCCTTTTCAGCGAGATCGAGATAGCCTAGTGAAAAGAGGTTATTGGCCTCTTCCTTCTTCTGCTGCGCATCGTGGTAGCGCTCCAAAGGGCTGGAGCCATGCTCGTTCACTAGAATTGCCTGAAGATCACACAAGATTAGGTTGCGCTTCTTTTTCTTTGCGATCTTCGGATCGACTGAAGTTTTCGAAATACGATCACAGACGCGGGTGACAAGGATCGAGTGCGGCGCTACAATCGATCGCCCACTCTCCGTTACAATGTCTGGCACCTCGACCCCTGCATCTGTGCAAACAGTCTTAATATTATAGACCACATCGCGCGCATACTCGCGCATGGTGTAGTTCATCGAGCTCTCGTAGTTACTGCGCGAGCCATCGTAATCGACTCCGAGACCACCGCCGACATCCATCAGCCTCATAGGGAAGCCCATCTTTTTTAGCTCACAGAAAAAGCGCGTGGCTTCGACTGTGGCTTTTTTAATGGTCTGAATATTGGGCACCTGCGAGCCGATGTGGAAATGAATGAGTTGCAGGCAATCCCCCAAGCCCGCGCGTTTGAGGCGGCGCGTGGCATCGATAATCTCAGGACTGGTCAGGCCAAATTTGGCATCCTCACCGGAAGAGCTCGCCCACTTCCCCTCACCACAGGTGGACAACTTGATGCGGAACCCAATCAACGGCCGCACACCGAGCTTCTTACTCAACTGAATGATGCGTGGCACCTCACTGAGCTGCTCGACTACGAGGAAAATCTCTTTGCCGAGGCGTCGACCCTGGAGCGCGAGTTTTATGAATTCATCATCTTTATAGCCGTTGCAGATGATCAAAGACATTAGGTCTTTATGCATCGCCAGAGCGATCATCAGCTCAGGTTTACTGCCACACTCTAGGCCATAGTTAAACGCCTCACCGGCTTCCTGGATCTCTTCGATCACTTCGCGTAGTTGATTGACCTTGATCGGAAAGACGCCGCGATACTTGCCGTTATAGTCCTCGTCTTTGATGGCTTGTGCGAACAACTCGTTCAAATCAACAACGCGTGTGCGTAAAAGATCCTGAATGCGGATCGTCAGAGGCGGACTGAGCCCTTTGCTAATCGCCTCAGTGACAATATCATGGATACGAATACTGCGTTGATCACGTGACGGGTGCACCAGCATAAAACCATCCTCATCGACCGAGAAATGCCCACCGCCCCAGCGCTTAAGGCCATAATAGTCTTCAGCATTGGCGATTGTCCAATCGTTCTCAGTCGGTTCGGGGGTTTGCGTCATAAGTGTTCGCTGTTGTCGTATTTAATGGGTGGATGCGAAAAATGACGCGTAGATTAACCCTTAGGAAACAAAAAAGAAAGCGAGACTGCTCACTTTCTTAAAAAAACGTCAACCACTCGATCAAACGAGTGCGCTTTGAACTTAGATCAATTCAGCGTAAGCCGCTGGCTTCATCAAATCGGCGACTTGCGAATCGTCGGTCAGCCGGATTTTCAACAGCCATCCTTGAGTGAACGCTTGCTGATTGACCAGCTCCGGAGCGGAATCAACTTCCTCATTAATTTCAATCACTTCACCGCCGAGAGGCATATAAAGATCAGATGCCGCTTTCACCGACTCGACCACACCAAAGGTCTCTCCAATTTCAAGCGTCGCACCCAACTCAGGGAACTCGACAAATGTAATATCGCCTAAGCTCTCTTGAGCATAATCGGTAATCCCGATCGTCGCAGTGCCATCATCGTGCAACTGAATCCATTCGTGATCTTTAGTATATAGGTAGCCAGCAGGTAGTTCGGTCATAAGACATGAAAATCCCTGAAGATCGCCTAGTGTCAATTCTTCTACTCGAAGAATTCGATAATTTGCTCAATGATATATTTATGCTCAAGCGGAGTGATCTCACCCGCTTCCAGCTGACGGTCAGCTTCGAGTGTTTGCTGTGCCATACGCTCGAACGGATCTGCTCCAATCGAATTCGGCACCAGGACACTCTTCATCTTCGCTTCCATGACACTGGGCTCTAGATCATGATAATAACCGAGGTCTAGCGCTAAGCCGAAACGGACGAAATTCTGACTCTTGTCATTCGACACTGGGGAAAAATATTTAACCGCCGGATTGTATCCCTCTTTTTCGAGACGAATCTCGTGGCTTAATTTGCGAGGAAGATTGACAGTCAATGGCGTGATGCCAGTCGCATTGCCATTAATATAAACCCTCGCTTCCGCGGGAAACGAAGCGATTACCACTTTCTGCGGCTTGCCCTCATCAAAAGAAGCACATGCAGAAAAAAGAAGCGAGAGTGCCAAAACGGAAATAACGTAAATAGGGGATTTCATACAATTGAAAAAAATGAAGTAATAAAAGTAAGCCACTAGCCTAGCCGCTGGTATTATTATTGGTCAAGACTTTAGCGCAAAATACCCGCAATGACATTACCCCAGATAAAATAGCTGAATGTGCTTGAACATTCGCACTCGCCTAAATCAACATACTTTTTAACAGGCCAACAATCACGACACTCGAAATGCCCTTATTTTCAGCGACTGGCCATCTTCTAATGATACTTACTTTCACTCTAGCAATCGCCTTCACGATCGGAGTCTCCGCGCTGTGCTCCATTCTGGAAGCGATGATCCTCAGCACCACCACCGCTGAAATCGAAGGGCTCAAGAAAACGCACCCAAAAAGAGGTGAAAAGCTGGAAAAGTATAAGATCGAACTGGCTGAGACCAGCTCCGCGATCCTCAGCCTCAACACCATCGCCAATACCCTCGGTGCCACCATGGTCGGCGGGCTTGCGGTTAAGATTTGGCCTGAAGATGCCAATATTCTGTTTAAAGTCTCCGCCGCAATGGCCCTCGCCATTCTGTTTTTCTCAGAAATTATCCCCAAAAATATGGGCGTGCTGTATCGCCCAGCCCTACAGCCGATATTGATCTACCCGCTGACTTGGGTCTGCGCCATCATGGCCCCGCTGTCTAACATTGTCGCGGTGCTGGTGCGCATATTACTCAAACCAGCTAACACTACCACCGATAGTGACGAAGAAATCCTCTTACTCGCCGAGAAAAGCGCGAAGGAGGGCACGCTCACCTCGAATGAACGTGAGGTGATTCACAACGCACTAAGCCTCGATGAAGTGCTTGTTGACCACATCATGACACCGCGCACCGTGCTTTACGCGATCGATGAAACAGAAACCGTCGGCTCCTTATTCGAGAAAGAAAACAACCTTCCCTTTGCTCGTATCCCAACCTACCGCGATGAAACCGAAAACATCACGGGTATCGTCCGCCGCCGCGACATCCTCAGCGCTAAGGCGAAAGACGAAGACGATCGACCGATTTCTTCGATGACCAGCGAAGTTATTTACATCCCTGACAACGCGACAGTCGATGATGCCCTGCAGATCTTCCTCAAGAAACATCAACAACTCGGCGTCGCAGTCGATGAATTTGGCACCATCTCAGGCGTCATCACGATGGAAGACGTCATCGAACACATTATTGGCCAAGAAATCTTCGAAGACGACGATCCAGCCATCGACATGCGCGAACTCGCTCGTCGCCAGCAGTTCGCGACTAAACACAAGAGCCGCAAAGGCTGACACGCACTAAAGCAGCGCGGCCAACCCGCCCGCAGCACATCCTCAGCCACCCGCGCCCGCGAAACTCAAAGAACACGAAGGCGAGTCACCCCCCCCTCCTTTTGCCGTACACCTGTGCGCTTACCCCGCAGCGACGCTCTCGGCATACGCCCGCGCAAAATAAGTCAGGATCATATCAGCCCCAGCCCGACGAATCGCTAGCAATGACTCATCTCGGCAACGCTCCAGATTTAGCCAACCCCGCTCCGCAGCCGCCTGAAGTTGTGCATATTCACCGGAAACCTGATAGGCCGCGACTGGCAACTCCGTCGACTCCCGTACTTCGCGGATGATGTCCAAATACGGGCCCGCAGGCTTGACCATCAGCACATCCGCACCTTCCGCTTCATCCAGAGCCACCTCGATCAACGCCTCCCGACGATTGCCGGGGTTCAACTGATATGTGCGCTTATCCAAATGATGTGTGCCAGCGCTGCTTGCACTGCCCACGGCATCACGGAACGGACCATAAAAGGCTGATGCAAACTTCGCGGAATAGGCCATAATATTGGTCCTCTCAAAGCGATTATCATCCAGAGCCGCGCGGATCGCACCGACACGACCATCCATCATGTCCGAGGGAGCTACAAAATCGGCGCCCGCCTCAGCGGCGAGCACTGCCATCTCAGCAAGAATTTCGACCGTGGCATCATTGACCAAATCGCCCGCCTGCACATCGAACAATCCATCGTGGCCATGCACCGTATATGGATCGAGCGCTAGGTCGGTGATCACCGCCATCTGCGGCAGCTCTGCCTTGATCGCCCGAATCGCCCGCAGCACCAACGTGCCAGGGTTCAAGGCCTCACGTCCATCGTCGGTCTTCAACGAATCGTCCAACTTCGGGAACAATGCCACCGCTGGAATCCCCAACGTAAACAGCCCACGGCATTCCGCGATCAATAGCGGAATCGTCAGACGCGAAATACCGGGCATCGACTCGATCGGCTCCGCAGCACCGTCGCCATCAATCACGAAAATCGGCTGAATTAAATGATGCACCTGTAACTCCGTTTCATTTGCCAAAGCACGTAAGGCAGCAGTACGGCGCATACGACGTGGCCGATGTATTAGGTCCAAGCGGAAGTCAGAAGAAGCAGTCATACGCGCAACATGACGATTCCTGCACTCATTTCAAGCCGAACTCTTTTATCTTAATTTCAATCTTCACACATTAGTTTTCCCCCTTCACTCTGCCTTTTTAACTTTCCCTCTTTTTTCCGTCACTTGCCCAAAAGGCAATCAGTTCACTCAGCCCTGCGGGCTCAGCTCGGCAGACCTCGCAGACTACCTACGCGCGACTCGCGCTTCGTCCCACTTTTTAACCTTCACACTCTTTCACCGTCACACTTCATCAAATGTCCGTTCAACTTTACGACACCCTCAGCCGATCCATCAAAGCACTGGCTCCCTCGAGTGGCCAAGCGCTACGATTCTACTGCTGCGGCCCCACCGTGTATGGCCCAGCGCATATCGGCAACTTTCGCACCTTTCTGATTCAGGACGTGTTACGCCGCGTCGCGGAAGCCGACGGTATTGAGGTGAAGCACGTGCGTAATATCACCGACGTCGACGACAAGACGATTCGCCGCTCGATCGAAGCAGGCCTTTCATTGGGCGAATTCACCGCCAAATGGACCGCCAAATTCCACACCGACTGTGAGTCGCTCAACATGCGTCCGCCGAGTATCGAGCCGAGTGCCGTGGCGCACATTCCACAACAACTCGCCCTAGTTGAAACGCTCATCAAAAAAGGCCATGCCTACGCGACCGATGACGGCTCAGTCTATTTTCGCGTTAATTCCTTCGAAGACTATGGTCGCCTCTCTCGCCTCAAACAGCGCGAATTGAAGACCCAGGTGGAAAACTCCGCAGGCGAAGTTAACGACGCCGATGAGTATGACCGCGAGTCCGTGACCGACTTTGCTCTCTGGAAAGGCCGCAAGGCCGAAGATAAAGGCAACTACTGGACCAGCCCGTGGGGCGAGGGCCGCCCTGGTTGGCACCTGGAGTGTAGCGCCATGGCCGACGCAGCCTTCGGCGGCGAAACCATTGATCTACACGGCGGCGGCATCGACCTGTGCTTTCCGCACCACGAAAATGAGATTGCACAGTCCGAATGCGCCCACGGCCACGACTTCTGCAAGCATTGGTTCCATAGCGCCCACCTCATGGTTGAAGGTGCGAAAATGTCCAAAAGCCTCGGCAACCTCTACACGCTGGACGATCTTCAGCAGAAAGGCTTCAGCCCGATGGTCGTACGCTACACACTGATCGCCGGCAGCTACCGCCAGCAGCTCAACTTCACTTTCGACGGGCTGCACGCCTCACACAGCGGACTCAGCAAAATCGAGCGTTTTGCCGAGTCGCTACTGGCAGTCACCGGCGAGGACAAGGCCGCGATGAATCGCTACATCACCGCCGAGGCGCCCGAAGACTTCGGCCGCCTCGTTAAGGCGTGGGACGCCCTGCGCAACAACCTCAATACCGCAGCCTGCCTAGGAGCGATTTTTGGCGTCATCGGCTCCAACCCTGCAGCATCCCTCGACGCGGACGGCGCTCGTGCAATGCTCAAAGCGCTGGGAACTTTACTCTACGCGCTCGGACTCGAACTATTCACAGTCGAGGTAGCCACGGTCGAGGCGCCCAGCGACATCGTCGCCCTCGCACAAGCCCGTTGGAATGCCAAGCAAGCCAAAGACTGGGGCAAGGCGGATGAGTTGCGCGACGCTCTACTGGCCAAGGGATGGGTCGTTAAAGACAACAAGGACGGATTCGAGCTCGAATCGACCTGAGCCTGCAACGTTAAGGTTTTATTGATTATTTTGAAACTTCAGAGAGGCTCGAACGATACCCTTTTCGAACCTCCAAATTACATCACTATGAAACTATTATCAAAAATCCTGCTCGCCCTGACAGCCGCACTATTCGTCACAAGCTCTTTCGCCGGAACTACCTCCGGAAGAGATTCTGCTACATTCTATAAAACACACCCCGACGACTGGGACGGCAAAAAAGCCAGCGTCGACTGCGTATCAGTCACACGTATCAATGGTGGACCACAAATTGATGGTCTCGTCTTCTTCGTCGCTCATACAATTGATGACGACAATAAAGCACGTGGCGGCAGTATCGTGGTCGCAGTGCTTGAAGGCGATGTCAGTTCCTTCATCCGCAAATACGGCACCGTCGTCGAACGCAACCGCGGTCAAGCGGATCGAATCGCCAGCAAGAGCCTACGCGCCACATTTCATGTATTGGAGAAAGGTCACGTCTATCTGGATGTATCTGGCGATGCTCACGCGTTAATTCTCGAGCGCAAAGAAGACGCCAAACTCGCAATACGTTCAGAAGGTTCTCTGACTGAATCTGGCGGAATTGGCGCGGGCCGCAGACATGGTCCAAGCAAGCTCAAATAGAAAACACTACAAGGCTCCTTCCGTATAACATTTCTGATAACGCCATCCAATTCTGGGTGGCGTTTTTTTGGCTTATTCTATCCAGTCAAGTAACGATTATATTAATAAGGAAGCTCACAAAGAGACCTCGGATACGCCAGAATAGAAGTCATGCTGATAATTTAAAACTCCATTGAAGTGTAACGGTAAACGCGAAGTCCTCCCACCCCGCTGCATCCAGTCTGACCTTGCGGGGTTAATCGGCTCGATCTTATTGCAGGGTCCGACGCTCCGATTCGAGTTGGGCGAGATCCTCCAGCCACTGGCTAGCTACGCACTCACAACTAGCGCGGGTCTGTGGAAATACCGCGGTCGAAGCAGCACGAAAAACAGATTAAATGTCAGCCCACAGCGTCGGTCGAGTTTGATCCGTCTTTTTTACTCAAAGCCCTCTCATCAGTTGACGTTCTCTCCGCTCTCCCACAAAAATGCAAATATGTTAGAACTCTCGATCAAAGCCATTGGCACACGCACCTCAAAATGGGGCGAAGGCCCAATCTGGTGGAACAATCAACTCGTTTATGTCGATATCGAAGGCCACGCGCTCATCACCCTGAATCCGATCACCAACGAAGAAGTCAGTTGGAATGTAGGTGAACGCATCGGCACAGTCGTGCCACGTGAACAAGGTGGCTTCCTTTATGCAGGCGACAATGGTATCAGCACTTTCGACCCCACAACCAGTGAGAAACAAAACCTAGCCGACCCCGAATCCGAGAAACGCGCGACCAACCGCTTCAACGACGGCAAGTGCGACCCTGCTGGACGCTTGTGGGCAGGCACCATCAGCCTAGTTAAGAACATCGGCGACGCTAACCTCTACATGCTCGACACCGACGGCACGCTGCAGCTCAAAGTCGACGAAGTGACCAACTCCAACGGTATTTGCTGGAGCGCCGATGCCACCACGATGTATTACATCGACACCATGACTAAGCAGATCCGCGCTTACGATTACGACAACGCCAGCGGCTCGATCAGCAACGCCACGATCGCGGTCGATACCGCAGCGCAGGGTTACACCAGCTCCCCCGATGGCATGACGATCGACGCCGACGGCAACCTCTGGGTGGCATTTTGCCACGGTGGCTGCGTGACTTGCTTTGATCCGACTACCGGCAAAGAACTTCGCAAAGTGGAACTACCTTGTCTTGAAACCACCGCCTGCGCCTTCGGCGGCTCAAACCTTGATCGCTTGTTCGTCACCACTGGAATTCACAGTAAACTCGAAGAAGCTGACGCCGGCAAGGTCTTCGTGATCGACGGCCTCGGCGTACAGGGCGTGCCTGCGTTTGCTTACAAGGGCTAAGGTCAATCGCGATGTTAACGCGCGCGCGACCACTCATTCAAGCGGCTCACCACCCAAAGCGGCTTCTTTCCGTGATTGACAGTCGAAGGCCGAACTCCTGACTTCTTTCTTTTTAACTATTATGAAAGAAATGTCTCCACTCGAGGAACTCCGCCACTCCTGCTCGCACGTGCTCGCCACTGCAATTCTACGCCTCTACCCTGAGACGCAGCTCGATATTGGCCCTCCGACCGACAGTGGTTTTTACTACGACATCGACCTCAACAAGAAGCTCGATGCGGCCGACCTCGAAGCCATCGAGGCCGAGATGAAGAAGGTGATCAAAGAGAACCAGCGCTTCACTCGGATTGAATGCTCACGTGAGGACGCCGTCGCTAAGATCAACGAGATCGGCCAAGCGACCTACAAACTCGGCCGCCTCGACGACGTACCTGAAGGCGAACAGGTCAGCTTCTATCAAAACGGCGAATTCGTCGATCTGTGCGCCGGCCCGCACGTCGGCTACACCAAGAAGATCAAAGCGTTTAAGCTACTCTCCATCGCTGGCGCGTACCACCGTGGCGACGAAAAAAATCGGCAGCTGCAACGCATTTACGGCACCGCCTTCGCCAGTAAACTTGAACTGACCGAATACCTGGAGCGCCTCGAGCAAGCCAAAGCCCGCGACCACCGCAAACTCGGCAAGGAGCTCAAGCTGTTCCATATCGACGAAGCCGTCGGAGCGGGACTCCCCCTATGGACACCGAATGGCGCGGTCATTCGTCATGAGCTGCAAAACTTCATTTCCGAAGAGCTGCGCATGGCCGACTACGATCAAGTCTTTACGCCGCACATCGGCAAAATCGGCCTGTATCGCACCTCGGGACACTTCCCTTATTACAAGGACTCGCAGTTCCCGCCGATCGTCGACCCAGGCACGGTCGAGCGCCTCGCGACCGAAGGTTGCTCGTGCAGCGACCTCTCTAATCAGCTCGATTCGGGCGAAGTCGACGGCTACCTGCTCAAGCCGATGAACTGCCCAATGCACATCAAAATCTTCGACAGCCAGCCGCACTCCTACCGCGACCTGCCGGTGCGCCTGGCTGAATTCGGCACCGTGTATCGCTGGGAGCAATCCGGCGAACTCAACGGCCTGACTCGTGTGCGTGGCTTCACGCAAGACGACGCGCATCTATTCTGCACCGAAGATCAAATCGCCCAAGAAATCAAAGGCTGCCTCGATCTGGTCAAACTCGTGTTCAACACCCTCGGCATGTCGGACTACCGTGTGCGCATCGGCCTACGTGACCCCGATTCCACTAAATACGTCGGCGATGCCGAAAAGTGGGACAAGGCTGAAGACGCCCTCCGCGAAGCCGCGAAGACACTCGATGTCGATTATATCGAAGAACCCGGCGAAGCCGCATTCTACGGCCCGAAAATCGACTTCGTGGTTAAGGATGTGATCGGTCGCGAATGGCAACTCGGCACCGTGCAGGTCGACTACAATCTTCCCGAGCGCTTTGACCTTAACTACATCGGCGCTGACAACGAGAAACACCGCCCCGTGATGATTCACCGCGCACCGTTCGGCTCAATGGAACGTTTTTGTGGTGTATTGATCGAGCACTTCGCCGGCAGCTTCCCGACGTGGCTTGCACCCGAGCAAGTTCGCATCTTGCCAATGAATGACGACCTCGTGCCACAAGCACGCGAAATCGAAAAACTGCTCAAGGCCGCTAAGATCCGCGTCACCGTCGACGCCATCGCCGACAAGCTAGGCGCCAAGATCCGCAAGGTGCACATGGACAAAGTGCCCAATTTTCTAGTGCTCGGTAAGCAAGAAGCCGAACAAGGTCTGGTCAAAGTCAACTCGCGCGCCAACAAGGCACTCGAAGGCCTCAAGACCCCAGCCGAATTCATGGGCGAGCTATTACAGAATATCGCCAACAAGACCTTGCCAGACCCCAAAGAAGAAACGCCTACAGCATAAACGTCGAGCCGCCGAACGCTCCGACTAAGACAGCGAGCATTTTACCAACAGCGTGATCAGAGCATAAGCTCCGATCACGCTGTTTTATTTTTATAAGCTCAATTGGCTTACAATTTGCAATCGGCACGAAATCCGCTCAACAGGATCGCATGAGACATTATTTAGCTACTTTGCTCGCTGTTTTCTCTGTCGCTACAACTGCCAGTGGCCATACCACAGGCCACCCGAGTGAAGGCGCACAAACAGTCCAACATATACTCACATCACCCGATCATCTTTTAATGCTCGGCTCAATTTTAGTCGTGGCTGGCGCATTCGTGTATAAATGGCTGCAAGCTCGCAAAATTTAAACGAGCTGCAAGCGCATCAAATTCACTTCGAAATGATGTGATAATAATTTCATCTCTCGGAAATTCAAAGTTCGACGTTCGGCCTTCGATACTCGATGTTCGCTCCATCATGGAAGAAAGCACATCACTCACTAGCGCCGAAAAGAAAGAACTCCGCGGCATTGGCCAACGGCTTAAGCCGCATCTCCACATCGGCAAGCAAGGGCTCAGCCTGACTGTTTCGAATGAAATTGAGACCGCGCTGGCGAAAAACGGCCTGATCAAGATCCGTTTTGAAGCGGATCGCGCTAAGATCAAGGAATACTGCGAAGACATTGCCAAGACACGCAGCTGTGAGCATATCGGTGGCGTTGGTAAGACCAGCATCTTTTTCCGTGAAATGGCTGAAGAAGTCAGCAGTTAAACTGAATCACCTAGGGGCTTCCTCTTTCCCGATGACGGCATGCCGAAAGGCCTGTCGTCTTTTTATGTCACCACAGGGCGTCGGACGTAAGTGCCCAACTGGATCGATACAGCTGGCAACCTGCACACTCACTCACTCGACAACAACTAGTGATATAACAGATTACCCCAAAAATAAGACAAAAGGAATCGGAATTACTAGGCTATTCGCTGTTATCATCGCACAGAAAGTTACCTGGACTAAAAATCTCATTACAGGGCTAATCGGCTTTTTACACTTGGTATTCATCCAGCGGCCAAAAAGTAGTATACCCACCACAAAAAGGATGCGCCACTGCAAGAGGCTAGCATGTACGTCAGCAATCAGAACTGGTGAACCCAACACACTTTCACATAGAAAATTCACAGTAAGGTGAACAAAGAATAAGACGAGTAGGAGTGAAACAGCTTTCCAATAGCGCAGATTCCTGCGGCAAACCAACTGATTGGCCCACTGCAGGACGAGAAACTATACTGGCGCGCATCATATTTCGTAAAAACAGGTTCTGTCATTTTGCTACGCCATCTAGGGCAGACCTTTGTCGCGCAGAGGTCTCCAGCAGTGTTCAGAGACTTATTCGGGCAAGCCGTTCACGCAGCGTGTGATGCCGGCCTTCATCACTTCGCCTCCAAAATTGAGTCAATATCCAAGCTTATCCCCAGTCAGGCGTAGATAGGTTTGATTTTGTTCCTATTATATTTTCATCCATCATTTTAACCTCTGCGCCCCTGCGCCTCTGCGCGAGACTTATACGTATGCCTATCCAGTTTTCATTTTCATTTTCACAAGGCGCAGAGATCGCTGGAAACTCAACGCGATTGCTGTGCAGCTTTTTGAAAATCACAAATTATGATGCACGGCAGACTATTAGCAGCACAGTAGCTATTGCTGACAACTCGATATACCAACGAAAATTAACTTTTAAGAATTTAATTTCATTCAGATCTGAAAATAGTTAACCAAGTATTTTCACTTTTTTTAACACCTACTTTCACTTGCGGTAGTCCCTACCGTGATCCAAGGTATTCGTATGTCTGATTATAAAACCGTTCAGGAAGTCAAGGAGATCGACGTCAACATTGCTGCGCTCTTTCGCTGCATTCTAATCCTCCGCCGCAAGACGACCAAGACCGCAAAGAACGGCAACCCTTTCCTCAGTGTTGAACTGGGCGATGGCAGCGGCAGCTTCAATGCCAACTGCTTCGACGGAACCGATATCTATAAAGTCATCGATGCGGTCCCCGAAGGCTCCATCCTACGCCTCGCAGGTAAGACTGAATATTATATGGAGCGCTTCTCGCCCAAACTACAAGCAGCCGAAGTCATCGAGGCCGAAGAGGCCGAAGCCGAGGGCATGATGGCGAACTTAGTGGAAACGCCGCCAGAATCCGAAGAAGAACTGTGGGCGCACATTTTGGAGGGTGTCGAAGCGATCGAACACGCTAAACTCAAAGAAACCGTGCAGCGCGTGCTGGACGATATGGGCGAACGCTTCCGCAAATGCCCTGCCGCCGTCAGCATGCACCATGCATATTTTAACGGTCTACTGGAGCACACCACTCACATGCTGCGCAGCTGTCGCGCACTCCTTCCGCTCTACCCGCAAGTCGATGCCGACCTCGCGATTGCGGGAATCATCTTGCACGACATGGGCAAGCTAGAGGAATACGAAGGTGAGTTTGCAGCGAAAGTCAGCCGTATCGGCACGCTGCAAGGCCACGTCGTCATCGGGTTTCGTATCGCCCGTAAAGCCGCGATTCAGTCGAAACTCAATGCCGATCTGACCGAGCGCCTCGAGCACATCATCCTGAGCCATCAAGGCGAAAAAGCCTGGGGAGCCGCAGCGATGGCCGCCACACCAGAAGCGGTGTTCGTCTCGATGGTTGATAATCTCGACGCCAAGATGGGCATGGTGCAACGCGTGCTGCGTAACACACCAAAAGGCGACGAATTCTCCGAATACCTGATGGGGCTACAAACCCGTGTGTTGGTGACACCGCCTGATAAGAGCTAGTGCCGTTACTAGACTGGCGGTGTAGAACGCGGTTCTTTGCGATGCAAAGGCCGTGTTGAATCTCACGCCTATTCAAACGCGCCCTCTGTGAGAGGCACGTCCTACAACACTAGGCGGCTGCCAACCGACTACCGCTGACAACTCGGGCAATAAAAACTATTACGCTGCCCGATGTTCACTGATCGGATCGCTGTGCCACAGGTCTGACAAGGTTCACCCGCCTTGCCATAGACCTTCAGCTGCATCTTGAAATAGCCAGGCTTGCCGTCGGCACCAAGAAAATCACGCAGCGTCGTACCGCCTTGCTCGATCGCGTGAGCCAACACGGTTTTGATGTGGTCACCCAATGCCAAATAGCGCGCACGACTGACTTTTCCAGCAGCTCGGCGCGGATCAATGCCCGCCATGAACAGCGCTTCGTTGGCGTAAATATTACCCACACCGACCACCACGGCATTGGTCATAATGAAATTCTTGACCGCCACTGTGCGCCCACGCGACCGCTTAAACAAGCGCTCACCATCAAACGCATCCGACAATGGCTCAGGGCCCATCCCTTGCAGTAACTTCAGCGGCTCTTCATCAGCTCCCTGCCAAAGGCATGCACCGAAACGACGCGGATCATTCAGCCGCAGACAATACCCACTCTCCAAAACGATGTCCAAATGATCATGCTTTAAGACCGGTTTATCAACTGGTTGCACCGTCAGACTCCCTGACATGCCCAAATGCAACACGATCGTGCCGCGCGCCGTATCGAGTAATAGGTACTTCGCCCTACGGCGCACTGCGATCATAAGCTCACCCACAGCAAGCTGAACCGTATCAGGGATCGGCCAGCGTAACTGAGGGTGACGCACGATAATCGCAGTAATTCGACGGCCCTCGACATGTGGGGCAATCCCACGAAGCGTGGTCTCAACTTCAGGTAATTCTGGCATCAATCTAGTCTACACCTTAATCGCTGATAAAAACAAACTAAGATAGTATATTTGGTCACTATCTAATCAATACGATGACGAAATACAAACGTCGTCCCTGTCACGGTAAAAAGAAGTCTTCAATTTCTTTGGCGGCGACTTTTAGAGGCCTGCTTAAGCCAGCCTAGCGCTGTTCAAAAAAAGCCTGACCGCACATTCGCGATCAGGCTTTTTTATAAACTTAACTCAGGGTTAAAACTACTCAGCGCTCTTCAGTGGCTTCAAGCTGGGGAAGAGAATCGTGTCGCGAATACTTTCGGCACCGGTGAGCAAAATAATTAGGCGGTCAATACCGAGCCCCATACCACCTGCTGGCGGCATACCGTGCTCGAGGGCATTGAGGAAGTCGGTGTCCATATCCTGCACTTCTCCACCGACCTGCTCAGCAAACATCTTGCGCTGGATGATCGGGTCATTCTGCTCAGAGTACGCGGGCGCGATTTCTTGACCGTTGATGCACAGCTCAAACACATCGATCGTGCTATCGTCGTCGACGGTGATCTTCGCCAATGGGCACAGCTCCTTAGGAATATGCGTCACGAAGGTCGGCTGAATCAAGGTCGGCTCGATCAGTTTCTCGAAGACATTGTTGGTGATCTCGTAATCTTCAAGTTCGCCATCGACCTCGATGTTCATTGCGCGGGCTTTCGCGAGCTTCTCGTCACGGCTATGGTTGAACCATTCGGCATCATCCGTTGCTTCAATGATTAGATCTTTATACTTTGCTTCACGCCATTCACCATCGAGATTGATGATGCTACCGTCTGGCCGAGCGATTTCGAGCGAACCAATCACCGTCTTGGCGACGTGCTGAATCAAGCCCTGCGTCAGTTCCATCATGCCACGGAAGTCGGTGTATGCCTGATAGAGCTCCAACATAGTGAACTCAGGATTGTGACGACGAGACAGTCCTTCATTACGAAAAACGCGACCAATCTCGAACACTCGGTCCTCCCCAGCAACAAGCATACGCTTCAGATAAAGCTCCAGCGCAATCCGCATATAGAACTGACAATCGAGTGCGTTAGAATGAGTGATGAATGGACGCGCCGCTGCACCACCAGCGACGCTCTGTAGCATCGGTGTTTCGACTTCAGTAAAGTTGCGATCCCACAAATACTTACGCATTTCTTGGATGATCTTGGCACGATGGCGGAAGCGCTGGCGCGACTCTTTATTCACAATCAAGTCGAGGTAGCGCTGACGATAGATCTTATCATCATCCGTCAAACCAGCCCATTTCTCAGGAAGCGGACGTAGTGCCTTAGTGACCAAAGTGTAGCTCGCCGCACGCACGGTGATCTCACCGGTCTTGGTTTTAAACAGTCGCCCCGTGACACCGATGATGTCACCCAAATCGAGCTTTTTAAAGTATGTATTGTATTCGCCTTCGGCTAGGTCGTCGCGAGTGACGTAGCATTGGATCGGACCATCGCTATCCTGGATCTTAATGAAGCTCGCCTTGCCCATGACACGGAAAACAGTGATGCGACCAGCGACAGAAACCTCTGCCTGCTGTTCGTCGGCAGCGTCTTCTTTATAGAGTTTAACAGCCTCACCGGATGTATGCGTCTGCGCGCAATTTGCTTGAAAGGGATTACGCCCTTCCTTGCAAAGATTCTCGAGCTTTTGAAGGCGGACTGCATAGAGATCATGCGAATTGTCCTGGTTGGCTGTCTTATCGGTCATAAAGAAAGCAGGCGAAAATGCGTCAGCACCTCGAAATGGCAATTGTAAATTGCCCTCTTCCGCTAGAGACAGCAAGTGACTGAAATATAGAACAGGCCTGCAATATGCTCAGATGAGCACAATAATAAGCTCTAGTGACACAAAACAAAGATGCCGATAAAGTGGCAGAGCCAACTGCGGTGAATCACGCCGCAAGTAGTGATGCCGGCGAGACGGTCGAACGCATCCGCACAGACCTACCGATGGTAGAGTTTATTGCGCCCAAGAATTGCTTGGCCTAGGGACCGAAGAATTAGCGCCAGGCAGCATGCGGGCAACGCATGGCTGACCGAAGCCCGCTCACTCGCGCTGTAAGTGGCTAGCTCGATCATTACGGATGCGCCAAATTATGTGCTCAATCCAAAAAATCCGCAATTCGATCGTATTAAAATTGGCACCTCAAAGACTTTTGCCATCGATCCACGGCTGACTGGACAAAAGTAGCATCCTCCGTGGCGTGCGAGTTTACTCGCGCCCGCAGTGCCCCTGAGCCGAGCATGCTACTAGCCCGCGCAAGCACGGACGCCACCAAGGGACATTTTTCAGACATCCAGTTTTTCCGCTTTCAGTCTTTCAGCATTTCATCACCATACCTCCAAATGACTTGGATCGAATACATCGCACTCAGCCTGACCAGTCTGATCTTCCTAATCGGGCTGGCGACCTCGCTGCTACCAGTGGTGCCTGGAAGCCTGATCGTTTGGTCAGGTATCATAATACACAAACTTTGGATGGGCGATGCCTCGGTGGCTTGGAAAATCGTCATCACCACCGGCATCGTTACTCTGATCGGTCAACTCGCCGACTTCGTGCTGGGCGTTTGGGGCGCACGCAAATTCGGCGCGACATGGAGAGGCGCGGTCGGCGCACTGCTGGGCGCGTTGATCGGCGTTTTTCTGCCTCCCCCACTTTTCTGGCTGATTATTGGCCCCGTCGTCGGTGCGATCATTGGCGAGTTACTCGCAGGGCGCAGCTTCAAGGCAGGCAGCAAGGCGGGCTTCGGCACGGTGATCGGCGGCATCGCCGCCTTCGCCTTGAAATTTGGCCTCAGCGTCTGCGTGGTTGCCATCTTCTTTCTGGCGCTTGTGCCCTAGGGCATTGATGCATGAGTCCAAGGCTTCGCAAACAGCAGACGCAGGCTGTTCAGACAGACAACGACAGTGCTGCCCTCGTGTGCAAAAACGCCAACACTCAACGGGATCCAACCGAAAATCGCGGCTGTCACCATCAGCACCACTGTACCCAGCGCAATTGCTAGATTCTGCCGTATGATCGATCGCGCACGATGACTCAAATCAGTCGCAGCTAGATAATTCTCAATGCGATCTTTCATCAGCACCACCTCACTCTGCTCTAAGGCAGCATCACTCCCGCGCGCGCCCATGCCAACGGATACATAGGCAGCCGCCAAGCTAGGCGCATCATTCACACCATCGCCCACCATCGCTACTTTGTATCCGCTCTTCGAATACTCAAGGATTGCAGCGACCTTACCTTCTGGTGTCAGTCCGGAACGGACTTCCTCAATCCCAATCGCCCGACCAACCGATTCCGCTGCGCCGCGGCGATCGCCAGTCAGCATCACTGTGCGCACTCCCATCGCCTTTAGTTTTTCTAAAATAGGCTGTGACTCCGTACGGATCTGATCTTTCAATAAAATACGGGCAATTAAATCATCCTTTAAGATCCAATTTTCCGAAAATTCCGGCGCAGGCTCCGGCACATCTTTAATCCATTCCCCCAGCGGTCCATCTTCTAGCAGTTCTCGGCGACCCAGTACACACAGCGTCTGGCCCTCCCGCCCCTGCACGCCCTTGCCGCTCATCGCCTGAAAATTATCGATCGCACGCGGCTCCAATCCCTGCGCTTTCGCGTATTTCTTAATCGCTCGTCCAATCGGATGTGACCCATGTGCCTCCAAAGAATAAGCGAGCTCTGCGGCTTCCCGTTCACGTCCTGGTGGAAAACTTTCCACCGAATCAACCTCCATCTCACCAGTAGTCAGCGTGCCAGTCTTATCCAGCGCCACCAGATCCACCTCTGCAAGTTTTTCGATCGCGGCGCCGCCACGAAACAAAATACCATGCCGCGCGCCCCATGCAATCGCCGCAAGGATCGCCGACGGAATCGACAGCACCAACGCACAGGGACTCGCGACAACCAACAAAGTCATTGCCCTATAAAATGCCGAGAAACCAGCCTCGTTGTTTGAAAATGGAGCAATCCCAAAGACGAGCCACCAGACAAAAAACATCACCGTCGTCAGTCCCAGAATACCGACGGTATAACGCGTGCCAAATTTGTCGGTAAATCGCTGACTCGGCGCTTTCAAATGTTGCGCTTCTCGAATTAAACGAATCACTTTTTGCAGCGAACTTTCACCAACTGGACGCAAGACCCGGGCATCGACTGCCCCCCAGAGGTTGATCGTGCCACTATAGACGGAGTCACCGATAAATTTCGGCACCGGAATTGCCTCTCCTGTCAAATTCGACTCATCCGCCGCACTCTTACCCTTGATCACCTCTGCATCGACAGCGAATTGCGCGCCAGGCTTCACCACCACGACATCGCCCACATTCACCGCAGACACTGGCACTTCCCGTTCACCACCCGCAGCATCACGAATTGTGGCCGACTTCGGTGCCGCATCAAACAGGCTATTTATTTCACGGCGTGTCCGATAGAGCGCAAAATGCTCCAACGCCCCAGAGAACGAAAATAGAAACAACAGCAGCGCGCCTTCAGCCCAAGCACCGATCAACGCAGCACCAACCGCCACAGCCAACATTAAAAAGTGAATATCCAGTTCACCTTTCTGCAGGCCGTCTTTGGCGTCTTCAAATGCATCCCAGCCGCCCGCAATCATCGCGCCAATATAAAACATCACCGAAAGCCACGCCGGGGCAGCCTCCAGCGACGACAGCATAAAACCAGAAATTCCAAGCACCGCGCAACCACCAGCCAACAGCCCAAGCACCCGCCATTCCTCGCCCGTCTCGGCTTGGTCTTCAATTGCATCTGGCCAGCTTAACTCACGCCAATGCCACAGCTTCGGCGCGGTCAAACAAGTCGACTTTTGCAACCGAATGTCACCACTCTGTTCGGTTTCAATCGATACCCCCACCGCCGCAGATGCCTGCGTATTTGACTCAATCAGCCGTATAGTCTCAGCGAGACTCACCTGCAATGCCTCCAAATCCACTGGCCCCAGCGTCGCGACCTCTACCTTTCGATGCTCCGAATCCACACGCAGTGCTTCCACCGAGGCATTCGCTTGCAAAAAGCGAGCAAGACCCGCCGCCCAATCCTCTGTATCCATACGCTTTAGTTCTGGTACCATACTCTATTTAGAATTATTCTAAATAGAGTAACTCTGCAAGCGATAATCCTCGATTATCCATTTCCTTGCCGCGAACTCGGCAACAATCCACATTTAGGATGTTCAAACTTGATTCTTGGAGGGAAACGCTCCGTCGTTTCCAGCTAGATTCCAGACCAAACCGGAAGACTACGCATGGAAATGACGGAGCATTTTCCGCCAGCATCCAGCTGCGCAATAGATGTCAGAATAGTCGAATCAAACTTAATTCTTGGAGGGAAACGCTCCGTCGTTTCCACCTAGATTCCAGACCAAACCGGATGACTACACATGGAAGTGACGGAGCATTTCCCGCCAGCATTCAGCTGCGCAATAGATGTCAGAATAGTCGAATCAAACTTAATTCTTGGAGGGAAACGCTCCGTCGTTTCCACCTAGATTCCAGACCAAACCGGAAGACTACGCATGGAAATGGCGGAGCATTTCCCTCCAGCATTCAGCTGCTCAATAGATGTCAGAATAGTCGAATCAAACTTAATTCTTGGAGGGAAACGCTCCGTCGTTTCCACCTAGATTCCAGACCAAACCGGAAGACTACGCATGGAAATGACGGAGCATTTCCCTCCAGCATTCAGCTGCGCAATAGATGTCAGAATAGTCGAATCAAACTTAATTCTTGGAGGGAAACGCTCCGTCGTTTCCACCTAGATTCCAGACCAAACCGGAAGACTACGCATGGAAATGACGGAGCATTTCCCTCCAGTATTTAGCTGCGCAATAGATGTCAGAATAACCTAATCAATAATCAAGTGGTTGATGAGCGGGGACAAAAGTGTCTCGTCTCCTAAGCGCAGTCCCCCTGCTCTTATTACTCAAATTGCTTACGAAACTCAGCAAAGGTCGCACGCAACTCGGCCAATTCAGTTCCTAGTAGTTCCACTCGCTCTTCGAGTTGACCAATCCGATCATTGCGCTGTTGCACCGCTTCGACCGCAGGGGCGGCAACCGCAGGCACAGACACGCTCGCTTCAGGCTCCGAATCTGCACCAAAAAACAAATGCATATAGCGTGCTTCTTTCTGACCAGGTGCCCGTTCAAATCGACGCCATAGCGGGATCTCAACATCTTCCGCAGTCTCCGCGATCTCAGCCTCGACCGCCTCGCCATTCACAAACGAGTACATTCGCTCAGAGCGCGTACGCAGCTCTCCTGAAGTTTGTGCGCCACGCAGCAACAGTACGGTCAACAACGCCAGACTAGGTGGCATTAGCCTCAATCGCTCATCGATCCGATGCTTATACTTCTGCACCCGTGAGCCCGCACCATCAACACGATACAGTAAATGCTTCCCACGCAGCCCTTCCACCGCCTCGGCGACAATATCTTCGTCATAACTAACCACCGGATCCCGGTTGGTTTTTTGATTACAAGCCATCACCAGCCCATTAAAACTAAGCGGATACGCATCCGGCGTCGTCACGGCCTTCTCCATCAAACAACCCAGCACACGTGCTTCTTCAGCAGTTAAAATCAATGCATCTTCGTATTCGGCAAATTCCATCATGTTAAGTTGCAAAGAAAACAGCTCAAGGCGACGCAGAAAAGCAGTTAAGCAATCGTATTCTAACAATCCGCAACCACATCCAACTGACCAAACTTCTTCACTAAAATCCCGTGCCGTGGCGCACAAAAAAGTACGACCGCAAAGATCACGCCCGCCATCACTGCCATCATACCAGAAGTCGAAGTCGCATCGACCAGCGCAGGATCGAAGCCCAGCCAGCCCGGTAGCAGAATCGCCGACACATGCCCAAGCACTGCCGCAATAGCTGCTAATATGGCACTGATAATTACCATCATATCTAGTCGATCGGTTAATAAATGCGCGGCCGCCGCCGGCACAATCAACATCGCGATGACGATGATACTACCGACCGCTTCAAACGCCGCCACCGTCGTGATCGCGACCAAAGTCATCAGCATATAATGGATTAAATTGGCACTGATCCCCATCGTTGTGGCGAGTTCCGAATCAAAGGATGAGATGCGCAATTCTTTAAAAAACAACACCACAAACAACAAGTTGAGCACACACACTGGCGCCAAAAAGATCACCGCACGGGGCACTTCCCAGACGGAGCCAAACACTTGCGGTCGCCAGACGACATCGAGCGGCGTCAACTCAATCGCACCATACAACACACAGCTCGCATCGAGATCAACATGATCCGCGGCTTGCACGATCAGCAACAACCCCAGCGCAAACAACGTGGTAAAGACGATGCCCATCGATGCACCTTCGTCGACCTTGCCAAAACGGCTCACCCACTGAGTGAAAACAGCCGTTAATACGCCCACTAGCGCCGCACCGATGAACATCGTGAAACTCGCACGCGCCCCCGTAATTAAGAATGCAATCGCCAAGCCCGGCAGCACCGCATGGCTTATCGCATCGCCCATCATACTCATTTTACGCAACACCAAGAAGTTGCCTAAAAGCGCGCACGAAACCGCCGCCAAAATGCCGACAACCACGATCCATGTATCGATTGAATACCAAGTCATTGCTACGCAGTTAGAGTAAGGCGATGCGCGCCTAGTGAGGGTGAGAGTGACCAAGCGCGAGTAGCGCGGAGATGGTAACCCGTCTGCGGTTTGCCCCGCAGGGGTGACTTAACTGGGTGCCCTTTCGGCAAGTGAATAAACATAGTGATAAAAAAATTCATTTTTAATGGCTCCGCAAGGCCTCCGTCCTAATTCCTAATTCTCCACTAGTCTCCAGGCGTGATGGGGTGTGGACTCGCAGGCACTTCGAGGCCACTCGCAGTGCGCAATTTGATTAACTTCGCCTCAAGCAGCGCTACCAAGTTTTCGCCCAGCACATGCTCGACCTCATCCGCATCTCGATCGACTCGGCTGGTTGCCACATCGGCATATTCGATCAAATATAGTTCCCACAGGCGGTGATTACGCGTGACCTGTGCCGCAGCCTCCAGCCCCGCCTCAGTCAACAAGATCGCATCATCTTTACACACCGCATCGATCAATCCCTGATGATAGGCGCGCCTCAAGCAATGCCGCAATTGCCGATCAGTCCAGGTGCGCCGGCCGCGCAGCTGACGAAACGGCACCGCGCGAATACTCACCCCATTCATGCGCGGACCATCGGCTTCCAAAATTTCATACAAGGCACGGAGTAAATGTTGACGGCCAACACTTCGCTTCAAATTCGACTGACGCATAAAGCGCACCAGCACACCTCGCTCGTTGCCAAACAGCATACTGAATAGAAACAGCGTCGCTGCCACTAATACGATCAACGCACCCGCAGGCATGTTTGGAATCAACGCGCTCACACTCGCGCCCAGCCAGCCGCTGACACCACCGAGCACCGCAGAGAGAAATAACATCTGGTCCAGACGGTCCGTCCAAAATCGCGCAGCCGCTGCTGGCGTGATCAAAAAAGCAATAATCAGAATTAAGCCCACTGCTTGCAAACCAGCGACAGTCACCGCCGTGACCAATGCAAGGAGCAGTCCATCAAGCCACTTAACTGGCCAGCCCTGCGCCGCCGCATAGACTTCATCGAAACAAAGCAGGCGCAATTCCTTAAAAAGTAAGACCGAAAGCAACAGCACACAGGCAGTCACGACCATTAACAGCCTAAAATCGCTCAATACCATCGACGCAGTCTTACCATAAATAAATGATTCCAAACCAGCCGCTGCGCCGTCTGGCATCTTCGTTACCATCGTCAATAATACGACACCCGCCCCAAAGAAGACACTCAGCACAATCCCCATCGCCGCATCGTCCTTAATGCGCGAGTGATTACGAATAAACAAAACCGTCGCGCAGCCCAACACTCCAGTCAGCGTAGCTCCGAGCAATAATAGCGGCAACGACTTACCCTGCCCACCTAGCATCACGCCAACAAAGAAAGCAAGGCACACACCTGGTAATGTCGCATGTGAAAGGGTATCCCCCATCAAGGAGCGCTTACGCAATAACAAGAATCCACCCATCAGTCCGCACGCACAGCCCAATAACATGGTGCAAATCACCACCAGCCGCGTATTGTAATTACGCAGCAACAGGACATCGAGGATCTCTGAAAGTTCGAACATGCGATTAGTAAAGAGTGGTAGTGAGGGGTGAGGCGTGAAAAAATGGAGGGCAATGCTCCGTCATTGCCGCGTTGTTCAGCGCAATTGCGACAGGCATCGGTAGAAACGACGGAGCGTTTCCCTCCACAGGACAAATCAAATAGCCCATCATAGCCCTACAAGGACTTCGCCAGCTTCTCGGCTGCTTCGCTCAAAAGTGAGAGTTTGCCACCATAGGTTTTACGAAGATTCTCTTGAGTAAAAACATCCTTGGTTGGCCCCGACGCGACGACGCGCATGTTTAACAACACCGTCCAATCAAAATATTGAGGCACCGTGGCCAAATCGTGGTGCACCACCAAGCAGGTTTTTCCACGTTGCTGGAGTTCCTTCAACAGCTCAACAATGGCTCGCTCAGTCGCGGCATCGACCGCGGCAAACGGCTCATCCATAAAATAAATATCCGCATCCTGCACCAAAGCACGGGCAAGGAAAGTACGCTGTTGCTGCCCGCCCGAAAGCTGGCTGATTTGACGATGCGCATAGTCCGCTAACCCGACACGGTCCAATGCTTGCAGTGCCAATGCCTTTGAGCGCTTATCCACCCGCCGAAACCAACCGAGCTTGCCGTAAGTCCCCATTGCCACCACATCAAGCGCACTGACCGGAAAATCCCAGTCCACACTCTCACGCTGCGGCACATAACCGACGCGCTTGCGCGCCTTGCCATACGACTCGCCAAAGATCGACACCTCGCCCGAGGTGCGCGGAATTAAATCGAGACACGCTTTAATCAAAGTACTCTTACCCGCACCGTTCGGCCCAACGACACTAACCAGCTTTCCAGTAGGAATATCTAAATCAATGTCCCACACCACAGGCTTGCGATGATATGCCACCGTCAAATCCCGGATCACCAGCGGCAGCGATTTCTGCTCTGCGATCTTCGGTAATAGCGGTATGGTTGGTTTCGACACTGGGTTCATAAGAATTAATTTTTATTGCCGCGAATAGACACAACAAGTTTTAAATAATATAGAGTAAGTAGAGCTTTTAATGAACCCTTTCAAATGATCGATGTGATTGCACCCATTTTACTTATTTAATGATTCTTGCTGCCCTTGGCTTCGCCCTTTGGCTGAGTGTCGCTGCGCTCGGCATATAGCCGCATAATTAGTGCGCCACTCCAGTTAATTTGCCCTGCATGCCCAACTCAGGAGCCTCGCCTCCCAGAGCGCGAGTGATCGTGGTAATATTGCTATCGATCATACCGATGTAGGTCCCCTCGTAAGTGCCGACTTGGCCCATCGCATCGGAGAACAACGCACCACCGATTCGCACCCCATGTCCGCGTGCATTTGCACCTTCCACCAAGGCGCGGACATTTTTATCGGCAACCGAAGTCTCGACGAAAACCGCTGGAATCTGCTGCTCTACGATGAAGTTGACCAAGTCCTCTAGATCCCGCACTCCAGCTTCAGACTCCGTGCTCACACCTTGAATGCCTCGGACAGTGAGGCCCGTAGCGCGGCCCAAATAATTAAACGCATCGTGCGCCGTCACCAAAACACGCTTCGATTCGGGAATCGATCCAATCGCCTCCTGTGCATACGCATCCAACGCTTCCAACTGTTTTGTGTAAGCCGTTGCATTGGCAGCATAAATATCCGCATGCGCTGAATCGAAACTCGACAGCGTCTCGGCCACCACGGTCACCGCTTGCATCCAGCCCCGTACATCCATCCACACGTGCGGATCGGTGTACGTAGAGTCATCCTCTTTTTGCATCAAATAATCCGAATTCTCCAAGATCGCTTCAGTCACTGCCCTGACCGGCTTACCAGTGCTTGCGACCCGCACGAGCACATCCGTCATTTTACCTTCAAGCAGCAGGCCATTATAAAACACCACATCGGCAGTACTGAGATTCACCACATCACTCCGAGTCGGCTTGTAAAGGTGTGGGTCCACACCTTCGCCAATGATCCCCTCGACCTGCGCGTAGTCGCCCGCGATATTACGCACAATATCCGTAATCATGCCGACCGTACATAGCACTTGATAGGGCTCTTTCACATGGCTCGCTGAATCGGGATCCGGCGATGTCTCTGAGCGGCCACAGCCAGTTAAAAATGCCGCAACAATCGCAAGGCCCGAAAGAACAAAAATAGGTCTATCAAATTTCATACTTTGAATACTCAAAGTAAGGGCAGGTGAATGTCAACTTGGAAACGGCAGACTTCTATTTATATTTATTGAGTATTTCCGAATCTTAAAGTCCCGATACTCTTAATCCTGCTAGTAACCGTAGCAGTCAGTGGACTCTATTTGGCTCCGAGCTCTGCACTACGGCATCACATCGCCAAGCCCAACGCCCAACGCCCAACACAGCACCACCATCAAAAGACCACAGGCACGAGCCAAAGTTGAGGTTAAGCCAAGCAATTCCTCATTTCCGCTGATTGAGACAAGCTACAGCACAAAACAGCTGCAAGTGCTCGAAAACACAGAAGACGGAACACTTTTCCAGCTCACCCCCACCAAATCAATCGACTGGGAATCGGTACGCATAGGGGATCAGTTCACATGGAACATAGGCAAGGGGTACCGCATCGGCGGCATCGTTGATTCACTCAATCATACTGACCAAAGCATTTCATTTGGTGTCACACTCGATTTACCGCGAGGACGAGTCGCATTAAAAAAAAAAACATTCGCCAAGTTGCTCGCATCTTTTTGAACAAACAGCGCATTGCACACCATCTCGAAAATGACGGCTCGGGCTGGCAACTTCTAGAAACAACTGTTGGCGAACATCGCTGCGCAAGCTCAACTGCAAGTTACCCTGTAGTCGCTGAGAATGCGTTTCCCAGAAAATCCCAACCCCCTACATTCATCTCCCACAGCGCAGTATCAAGCACTCAAACAACTACTGCATTTCAAAGCCGTCCAGGAGCTCCAACAGTGATCTACTGCGATTTCGATGGCGAAATGGTCAACCAACCAGACTGGAGCGCAGATGAAATCATTGCCGCGCCTGCTGATCTATCGTCTCTCCAAATTGCACGCATCCTAGAAATGATAGCCGAAGACTTTGCCCCCTTCGACGTCAACGTCACCAATGTCCGTTCGGTATTTGATAATACTGACAGCGATAAAAGAGTCATGGCCATATTCACCCCGACAGACGATGCATCACCCGGTTCTGGCGGTGTCGCATTTATGGATTCTTTTGTCGACGATTTGGTCTGTTGGAATTTCAACATTAATCAATGTGATCAGTGCAGCCGACACCATCTCTCATGAGGTTGGACACACCCTCAACCTCGAACATGATGGCTATGAAGGCTCCGATGGTAGTGAGGAATACTACGAAGGCCACAGTGCTGGCAAAGAGTTTTGGGTGCCCATCATGGGCTCCGCCGACTCACCAACGATCTCGCAATGGAGTAAAGGTGAATATTATAACGCCAACCAAACTGAGGGTGATCTGGTCATCATCTCCGAGAGCGGCATTTCCTTGACAAGCGACGACTACGGAAACAGCTCAGCGACAGCGCATCCTGTGACCCTAGGCCAACAAATGATCACACTCGGTGGCGTCATCAGTCAGCACAACGATATTGACGTCTTCACGATTAACTTCACCGACCTCGGATCGCTCAGATTCGAAAGTAAAGGCGACACTTTTTCGACCAACCGCGATGTAAGGATGCGCATCTACGATTCAAGCAACACGCTATTGACCGATTACAACAGCGACGAAACCAAAGGAGCCGCGACAGACTTACTCTTACAGGCGGGAACTTACGAAGTTTGGATCGAAGGAGATGGCGCCGGATCACCAGCATCCAATCCGCCAACAGGATGGACCGACTACGGTAGTCTCGGAGACTACAATTTGATCCTCACCCCAGCCCCGCTCTCGCGAGCCGCAGCCTTGGACAATTTCGGTGTGTCACTAACAGATTCTGGCAACTCTCCTTGGTTTATTCAATCAGCCGTATCATACGATGGTGTTGATGCATTACAAAGCGGAATCATTGCAGATGACGAATCCTCAATATTCGCAATCACCCAACAAACAACTAGTATCAGCTTCCGCTATAAGGTCAGCTCGGAAGAAGACTTTAACTTTCTTCAATTCAGGATCGACGACGTCCTAGAAGCAGAGTGGAGCGGCTAGACAGGTTGGGCCCAATACTTAAACACGGCACTCTCAGGCTCAACGCACACCTTTGAATGGCGCTACGTAAAAGATGGGTCCTACTCCAGGGGGCAAGATGCCGCCTGGGTTGATACACTCGAATTCAGTGACGACAGCAATTACGCCATCTGGGCCAATTCCAATTCTGCATCTGCCGACGGTACCACCGACGAAGACGGCAACGGAACTGTTGACTTATTGGACTACGGAATCCTTGGCTACAACTTGGGAGGGCTCTCGCGGGGGCAGATCCTCATATTGCCTTCAACCCGCGAACTCAACTTTTACCGCAACCCAGCACAAGCTGACATTGTGATCCGCATACAGGTCTCTGACCGATTGGAAACGTGGGAGACCGTCGCAGTGAGTCAGAGTAGTGGTAATTTCTACACAAAAACAGGCGTCAGCGTCACACACACCACAGTCGATAGCCAAACTCAGAAGATCAGTCTTAATTTGACAGGTAGCGCAGGGACGAACAAATTTGCCCGCGTGCTTGTCAGCAGGCAGTAGCCATCCTCATCAACTCGTAGTCAACTGACTAAATTGGCATTTTATGTTCACTCGCCAACAACCACCGAAATGAGTGACTACATCCTACTCACCGACGGCAGCGTACATACCCAGACCAAGACGGGTACTGGCGCATCGCTCTTGATCAGAACAGAGGAGCAAGCACTTTCCTTGGAGATTTTACGCACGCGTATTAAGGTTCAGCAATTCGTCGACACGTCTTCGACTAAGCTGGAGCTACAGACCCTACTCTGGGCGCTGCACGAACTGCCCAAAGACTGCAATTATCTTACCATCTATACCGACTCGCAAAACATCATCAATCTGGCGGCGCGACGGACACGCTTCGAAGCGCACGACTACCATTCGAAGCGAGGCCTACCGCTGCGTAACACCGATCTCTACCAAGCCTACTTCCGCAGCACCGATCCGTTAAACTTCGAACTAGTCAAAGTAAAGGGGCATCAGGCCACTCGAAAACGAAATCAGATCGACCAGCTCTTCGCTCTCGTGGATAAGGCCTCACGCAAAGCGCGACAGGCTGGAAAGTGATACAGACACTCCCGTCTGTCCCGCCCGTACAGTCATCACTTCGCCATCTCCGCACTTCGGTGACGCCAGCTATCGATTCTAAATAGATAGAGATCCTACACCACAGGCAAGAAAGCCTGTATCACACTCTACCACAAAAAAAGGCTACCCCCTAAAACAGAAAGTAGCCTTTTGAAAAATGTATCTAAAACACGTTAAGCAGGCGATGGTGTAGCGGCTTCTCCGCCAGCAAGGTCGCCCTGTCCGACATCTTCACTCGACTCCTTCGCGACCTTGTCATCAGATTCTTCTTCAGGCTCTGCCTCGGGCTCGATGATTGCTCGCTTAATGATCGGCGAGCGCATCTCACCATGATCAAGAATCTCTTGAACGTGAACGCCGTCAATCGTTTCGTGCTCCAGCAAAGCCTCTGCCATGGTATCAAGCGCGGCACGGTGTTCATTCAAAATGTCGAGCGAACGCAAGTACTGCTGCTGTACAATGTCGTAGATTTTCTTATCAATCTTTTGTGCAGTCTCTTCACTAAAGTTATTCGAGCCAGCCCCCATCGTGCCCATGTAGGCATGATTCTGGCTTTCACCGTAAGCGACCGGGCCAAGGTCAGTCATCCCCCAATCGCACACCATGTGACGCGCAGTCGAAGTGACCATGCGGATATCGCCGGACGCGCCACTGGTGATGTCGCCCATCACAATTTCCTCCGCCGAACGCCCGCCCATGCCAGTGCAAATCTGATTCAATAGACGCCGCTTGGAGTAATTCAGCAAATCCTTCTTCGGCATAAACATAGTGGAGCCAAGGCTCTGACCACGCGGTATAATCGTTACTTTATGCACGGGCAAATGCCCATCATCCACCACCGCTTGAATCAAAGCATGCCCGGCTTCGTGGTAAGCAGTGATCTTGCGATCCTCGTCATCCATCAACTTACGTCGTTCACGACCGAAGGATATCTTATCACGCGCTTCGTCGATATCGTTCATTTCCACAGCATCTTTATTATAGCGTGCCGCGGTCAAAGCACCTTCATTGAGAAGGTTGGCAAGGTCCGCACCAGAGAAGCCTGGCGTGTTACGCGCAACGTGCTCGAGGTTCACCTCTTCAGAAAGCGCGAACTTTTTGGCATGCACCATGAGAATTTCGCGGCGACCATTGAGATCGGGCAAATCAATCGTGACTTGGCGGTCAAAACGACCTGGCCGTAGCAACGCCGAGTCGAGCACATCCGGACGATTGGTCGCGGCGATGATGATCACACCTTCGTGGCCATCGAAACCATCCATCTCAACGAGGAGGGAATTCAAAGTCTGCTCACGCTCGTCATTGCCACCGCCGACACCTGCGCCACGTTGGCGACCCACGGCATCGATCTCATCGATAAATACGATACAAGGCGCATTCTTACGGCCTTGCTCAAACATGTCACGCACACGTGCCGCACCGACACCGACAAACATTTCGACGAAATCCGAACCACTGATCGAGAAGAACGGCACTTCAGCCTCACCGGCCACCGCCCTTGCGAGCAATGTCTTACCAGTACCAGGAGGGCCCATCATCAGCACACCCTTAGGAATGCGACCACCGATGCGTTGGAATTTCTTCGGGTCTTTGAGGAAGTCAACGACCTCGCTGACCTCTTCCTTCGCTTCGTCGCAACCCGCGACATCCTTAAAAGTCAGCGCGTCTTTATCGCGCGTCAGCATCTTGGCTTTACTCTTACCAAAACTCATCGCGCCCTTCCCGGCGCTCTTCAATTGGCGCACGAAGAGGAAATAAAGTAGGCCAATAATCAGCAGAAACGGCAGGAAACTAATCAAGATATCTTGAAACGCGGTGCTGCGACGGCTTTCCTTGAGCACTGCGCGCACAAGATCGAAATCTTTCTCCAGTAATCGGCCCTCAGCAGAAAACTGCACCTTTACCGGCACACTCGCATCCGAAAGATTCGCATCATAATTCGGATTGAGCATCTTACCGGCAATGATATAGCCAGCTTCGCCAAGCGAAGGGTCGGGTTTCATGACACCATCGCCCTGCTCGATCTGTCCATCTTTCACGGCTTGCACCAATTCGCTGATAGTCAGGCGCTCAAGGTTCGAACCGGCACCCGGTTGCGTGAACCAGAGTCCGATGATAGCCGAGATAATGACCAAAAAAATCAAAAGTACTTTAGGGTTAAAGCGCTCTGGTTGGCCGTTATTCGCGGGCTCTTTCTGTTGTGGATTTTGCTGTGAAGACATTTTGCGAGTCAAATTGGGTCTCTTCGTTCGTAAGTCAATCTAAGAGCCCACTTCGTTGTGGTTCCGATTTTCATGCTCTCTGCAGGCGGCAAGCCTGGCACCCAAATAATTTCTCCTGATTGTGATACGACAAGCGGCAGCAACTTTCGTTCCCTCGCCGGAATGTGCCGATCTATAAACCAGTCTTTCAGTTTCTTCGTGCCCGGCGCACCGATCGGTCGAAAGCGGTCTCCGGGCAACCAACCCCGCACATCGAGAGCCTCCTCTGCTACCACCGCAACGTAGGACTCCAGGTCGGCATTCACCCCGCCCTGCATAATCATGCTGCGTAACGCATCGTCCAATTCCACGAACTCAGTCTCCAGCAAAGCACCCGTCGATAGCATGATCGACTCGCCCGCTTCGATCGATCCAGAAACCAGAAATTGCCCCGAAACTTGCGCTGACACCAACCGCACCGTCGCTTCATCGAGCTCAATATAAAAACCGCCCGCACTTAGACGATTCTTCCGCTTCAGCGCATAGACCGCGGCCATCAATAAATCCATCGCCGGTGCGCTCATCGATTGAATTAGATCATGCGCACTCAGCCATGCCGACAAGGCCCGCCGCGTAAGTGCCCACGGAGCCGAGCGCAGCGCAGCGCGATCCAGCGTGATACTACCACTAAACGCTTCAGGCAAAGTCAGCCGCGCCAAACCATCCAGCGCGTCCGCTTCTTCTTCTAATAAAAATCGGGAACGAGCTGCGCCCGCCGAAGCATTCCGCGCCAACGCCTCGCTCAAAATAGGAATTACATTGTGACGCAGCGCATTGCGCGAAATCCCAAGATCTTGGTTGGAAATGTCTTCACGCCAAGGAATCTCGCAAGTATTCAACGCCATACGAATCGCCCCCGCACCCAAATGCAACACCGGCCGAATATGTGTCGGATAGGCCTCAAAAAAATGAACCGGTCGCGGCGCCGCCAAACCATCCGAGCCACTGCCGCGCGCCAGGCGCTGCAACTGTGTCTCTAAAACATCATCCTGCTGATGCCCAAACGCGATAAACTGGCAGCTGTGCTCCTGCGCTGCTCCACGTAAAAAGTCCAATCGCAACGCACGCGCAGTCGTCTCCGTAAACGCCGCCTCATTTTCCGGCCGAGCCGCGGTCACAAATGGACAACTCAACTGCTGCGCCAATTCTTGCACAAACTTTGCATCTAGCTGCGACTCCTCGCCTCGCCAACGGTGATTGTAATGTGCGACCACCAATTCGATCCCCAAGGCGTCGGCCTGCGCCCACAACTGACAGAACATAAAGATAGAGTCCGCACCGCCCGAACAAGCCACCAACACACGCTGACACGAATCGTCCGCAAGCAACTCACGCACATTCGCATGCAACGAGCACGCGCTCAATTCGGCATGCAAGTTGCGCGCCGCTTCAGGCCAATTCTTGGGGTGTGATGCATTCGACATAAGACGACTTTAATGGGCTCTAATTTGATACAAACCGCAAGCCTGTACGGGCTTTGCCGAAGAAAGTTACCTCTTGGAACTTTTACATGTGGCGTCGTTGCTTGCAAGGGCCTTCAGCACTGCCCAGACCACCTGAGCCCGTTACAAGCAACGACACCACGAAGGAAATCTCTCAACCCGACCCCAAGCGCTCACGCAACTCAGTCTCCGTCAACCCCCACGCCCCGCAAACACTTCTGCGGATTCGTCTGCCCGCGCAGCACCGAGCCATTTACAAATGCAATGATTACAGTTATATGGGCACTTGCTTTTGTTCCAGCAGCACTTCGTCGCAAGTAATCGGAGCAAGCCAAGGTCTCTTTTTTAATCCCTCTAGCCTCATTGGTCAGCGGGATTTTTTGAGTCCCCCCGCATGCCAACCGACGATTGCATCGCGCGAGGCATTCGAAACTACGCGGACGTAGAGTTGAATAGTCGCAGGCATGGGATGAAATCTAAGCTGTCTGCATCATTTAAGGACGGTCACTTTCAACCATTCGTCACACAGCTTCGGCCATGTTTCAGCAGCTCGATGACCGGCACGCATCCCATCGCCGTGACCTCCCTTTGGCAATACATGTAATTTAAAAGGCACTTCAGCAGCTCGAAGCGCTGAATTCATCACCAGACTACTGTTGGCATAGGGATCATCCGCAGCTACAAACAGAAACATCGGCGGAGTCTCTGCATCGACTTTCAATTCCGGCGTCAGAGCATGATTTACTCCCTGATCGAGATATGCGGGATAAATTAATACGGAAAAATCAGGACGTGCAGACAATCCGTCGAATGCATCGATTGGCTCATAGAGCACTTGTTCATATTGCGTGGAGGCCCGAGCGCTTAAGCTGCCTCCCGCAGAGAACCCCAGCAGACCCACTTTAGGCGCATCAAGCCCGCACTGCTCACTCATTCCGCGCACCATACGAATCGCCCGTTGAGCATCCTGCAATGCGCCCAACTGCTTCTAAGGCACCCGATAGTGCAGAACAAACGCAGTATACCCAAGCTGGCTCAGCCAATCCGCGACCGCATAGCCCCCATGATGAACTGCCAAGATACTATAGCCGCCACCTGGGCAAATGATGACAGCCGCCCCATTTCGATTCTCAGGGCTGGGCTCATAAACGACCAACGCAGGATTTGTCACCATACTAATGCGAGTCACCCCACCCCGCCGATTATCGGAAATCTCCGGCGGCGCCTTGCCCCCCGTTTCACCCGGAACCGCAGCCGGCCACAAATACAGTATCTCATGATCCGTCTGCGAGTAGGCGAAGCTACTGATTAAAATACATAATAAAGTTACGTGTATTTCTTTCATTAGGATAACATCAATCAAAAGTGACATTCAGGTCATAAAATTTCACTACAACTGCTAAAATAAAAACATTCATATTACTCTAGCAAAAACCAGGTTAAGTCCTTGCAGAAGTTCCTCCGAAGCAACGAATACAAATATCAGTGAGTCACAGTAGGTCTTTCGATTCATTTCGAAAAATACACAGCATCAAATACCACGAGAACGAACCCGTAGGGTCTTGCCAAGACCATGAAAATTCCGATATCCACAACCACATCGCGGATCGCGCACCATAGGGCATAATAACAAGCGCGACCCCTACAATTGAAAGCCTACCCGCATTTATCGTTGGGATAGCTGCCGAGCCATTTGACGAACGAGCAGTGCTCCTCGAGCTCGGCGAGGGCGGCTTGCGTCAGTTCGTCTTCGAAGTGGCCGATGAAATCGATGAAGAACAAATAATCCCAGGCTTTCTTACGGCTGGGGCGTGACTCGATCTTGCTTAAATTAATCCCACGCGAGGCGAACGGACGAAGTGTTTTCTCCAACGCGCCAGGCTCGTCTTTGAGCGAAATCACTAAACTGGTCTTGTCGCGACCATCACCGAGGGGCTTGGCGCGGGTTTTACCAATCACGAGGAAGCGCGTCACGTTGTCGTCGCGATCCTGTATACTACGGGCCTGAATCGGCACGCCATAGCGTTGCGCAGAGAGTTCGCTGGCGACGGCGGCGACGGTGATGTCTTCCTTTGCGGTGCAGACTGCCTCGGCAGTGCTGACGACATCGACTAGATTTGCGTTCGGTAATTTCGTGCGCAGCCAGTCGCGGCATTGGCCAAGTGCTTGATCCTTGGAGCGCACTTCGGTGATTTGATCAAGTGGCGACTGCGAGATCAAGCAATGCTCGATCGGCAAGTAAACTTGCGAGCAGATATACAGGTCGGACTCGACCAGCATATCCATGGAGTGAAAAACTGCCCCCTCGGTGGAGTTTTCAATCGGCACCACGCCGTAATCGGCGCTGCCGCTTTCGACTTCAGCAAATACATCGGGGATGGTCTTGATCGCTCGATAGTCGAGGCTGACGCCGAAATTACAAATCGCAGCTTGGTGCGTGTAAGTGGCTGCCGGCCCGAGATAGCCGATCACGAGCTTCTTCTCCAATGCGATAGAGCCAGAGATCACTTCGCGGTAAACAGATTGCAAGGTGCGATTATTGATCGGCCCAGGATTAAGTCTCGCGACTTTATCCATGACCTGAGCTTCGCGGGTCGGGTCATAATAGTCCGCACCATTGGCGTGTTTAATCTTACCGATCTCGCCCGCGTGTTGCACGCGTTGGTTGAGCAGTTGCACGATCTTTAAATCCAACGCATCGACGACTTCGCACTCCAACTGACGAGCATCGGGCGCTAGGCCAGCCAGCATCATTGCGCGATAGATTGCTTGCAAAGTCGCATCCGAAAGTGGGCCTTGGTTGAACGTCGCCACTTTCTTCAGCACCTGCTCTTCGTTGAGCCCACCATCTTGGCGCGTGCGCTCATTGAGCAGTTGCACCACTTGTCGATCAATCGAGTCGATCGCGTCGCGGTTGCGCTGCAGCTTAGTATTAATATCTTCAGGCATCTAGTGTATCCTCCTCTGTGGCGGGCTCTGGAGAAGCATCGCTCTCGGCGTTTTCATTTTGCCAATCAACTTCGACAAATGTCTCATCCAACGGCAGTTCGTCTGACTTTCGCTCTTTGGCGAGGCCCATATCTACATCGGTAATCTCTTCTTCTGGCTCTTCGCTGCGGCGCATCCAATCGTCAATCTGATGATTACTCAGTACGTCCGAAGCGGGCAGCTCATCGAGCTCCTTGATGCCGGTGAACTCTAAAAACTTCTCAGTTGTGCCATATTGAATCGGGCGGCCCGGCAATTCAGCGCGACCCGTGACATGCACCAGCTCCAGCTCAATCAAACGGTTCAGCGGGCCATCGACCGACACCCCGCGAATCGCCTCCATCTCGGCTCGCGTGACGGGCTGGCGATAAGCGACGATCGACATAGTCTCCAGCGCAGCAGGACTGAGCTTCATCGGGCGCGGCTGACCACGCAGTAAACGCACGAATTCTGCAAACTGCGGCGCGGTGACAATTTGAAAACCATTCGGCCCCTCGATCAAGCGATACGCCTTATCCTCGACCTCGGCGGCGTCTATCAATTTAGAGAGCGCCTCTTGGATTTGCACAAGCGTGACGCGAGCCGGAATGAGCTCAGCAACCTCTTCGTCCTCCCCTGCCAGCTTTTCGGCAGCGGCGGCTTCCTCTAATTCGGAGTCGTAGCGCGCAAAAATCTTCATCAAATCCTTCAAGCGAATGGGCTCCGCAGTCGAAAGTAGCAGCGCTTCAAGCGTCTTTTTGAGATCAAATTGCATAGTAATAAAAACGAGTGAAATGCAAAATTAAGGTCTTGAAGAGTAAAAAGAGGATTGTCGAGTGTCTCGCTATTGATTGATATCTCAAAATTTCTGCAACGAGAATCCTATTTTTCACCTATTTAATTCATTTTATTTTTTATTATGGTTAGCAAAAACATACGTCCACACTCCTCAATCGTCGTCGATGGGTATGACCGCGCCCCTGCCCGCTCGATGCTCCGTGCAGTCGGCTTCGATGATGCCGATTTCAAAAAGCCACAAATCGGCGTGGCCAGCTCTCCGAGTGATCTGACTCCCTGCAACATGCATTTGGGCGACCTCGCCGCACACGCCACCATTGGTGTCAATAATGCCGGCGGCAAAGCGGTGAACTTCAGTACCATCACTGTTTCCGACGGCATTAGTATGGGCACCAAAGGGATGCGCTACAGCCTCGTCTCACGCGATGTGATTGCCGATTCGATCGAAACAGTGGTCGCGGCAGAAGGTTTTGATGGTCTCGTCGCTATTGGTGGCTGCGATAAAAACATGCCCGGTTGCATGATCGCACTCGCCCGCCTCAACCGCCCAGCTGTGTTTGTTTACGGCGGCACCATTCTTCCCGGCTTGATGCCTCACGACGAAGAAGAGCGTAACCCGATGGACATCGTCTCCGTTTTTGAAGCAGTTGGCAAGCATGCCAAAGGCGAGCTGACGGATGAAGAGCTCAACGAAGTCGAGAAATATGCAATTCCGGGTGCCGGATCTTGTGGCGGTATGTACACTGCCAACACCATGGCCAGCGCGATCGAAGCACTCGGTATGAGCCTGCCTGGCAGCAGTGCTCAAGTAGCGATCGGTGAACCCAAGCGTAAAGACTGTGAAAATGCCGGTGCAGCCGTACTCAAACTCCTTGAGCTCGACCTCAAGCCACGCGACATCATGACGCGTAAGGCCTTTGAAAATGCGATCACCACCTGCCTTGCGCTCGGCGGTTCGACTAATTTGATCCTGCACCTGCTAGCCATCGCACACTCCGCCGATGTCCCTCTCAGCATCGACGACTTCAAGGAAATTGGCGAACGCATTCCGCTTCTCGCGGACTTGAAGCCATTCGGCAAATACAACATGAGTCATCTCATCCGTATCGGCGGCATCCGTCCGATGATGAAGATGCTACTCGATCGCGGGCTACTGCACGGCGACTGCCTCACGGTAACGGGCGAAACGATGGCCGATTCGCTTAAAGACGAACAACCGTACGCATCGTACCCAGACGAGCAGGACATCATCCGCCCATGGGATCAGCCAATTAAAGAATCCACTCACCTCCGCATCCTACGTGGTAACCTCGCGCCTGGCGGTGCCGTTGGTAAGATTACTGGCAAGGAAGGTCTCTATTTTAAAGGCACAGCGAAGGTTTACGAAGGCGAAGAAAGCGCACTGGTCGGCATCCTTCGCGGCGACGTCGTCGCTGGCGACGTGGTTGTCATTCGTAACGAAGGGCCAGTCGGCGGCCCTGGCATGCGCGAAATGCTCTCACCCACCAGCGCCGTTGCTGGGCGTGGCTTGATTAAAGAAGTCGCGCTCATCACTGATGGACGCTTCTCCGGCGGCAGTCACGGATTCGACGTCGGCCACATTACACCGGAAGCAGCCAAGGGCGGCCCAATCGGCATCGTCAATAGCGGTGACCAAATCGAAATCGACGCGATCAAGAACACCATCAGCCTGCTAATTGACGACGCCGAGTACGATGCGCGCATGGCTGCCTTCAAGCCCACCGGGGCAGGCTCCAAACGCGGCGTGCTCGGTAAATACGCCGCCATCGTCGCGAGCGCCTCAGAAGGTGCCGTTACTGACAAAAATCTATAGTGGCTTCGCCATCCAATGCATCATTTCACAGTTTTTCAGTTGTCAGTTTAACCGAAAACCAGACAACTCTTAATTCTTAATTTACATACATCATGTCTTGGGAACGATTCAAACAACACTACCTTCATATTAACGAGCTCGACTTCGCGATCGACACCAGCCGAATCGACTTCGGTGATACTTTCCTGTCGGAAATGGAGCCACGCATGCAGGCCGCATTCAGCGCAATGCAAGCGCTTGAAGCGGGTGCGATCTCGAACCCAGACGAAGACCGCATGGTTGGCCACTACTGGTTGCGTCATGCCGCGCTGGCTCCCAACGCCGAGATCGAAGCCGAGATCGAAGCCTGCCTCAGCAAAATTAAGCTGATTACTTCTGACGTACATAACGGCGTACTTAAAGGTGCCAACGGCGCCTTTAAGAACCTCCTCGTGATCGGCATCGGTGGGTCGGCACTTGGACCGCAATTCGTCGCTGACGCGCTCGGTGGCCCGAAGACCGATAAAATCAAGCTGTTCTTTTTCGACAACACCGACCCGAATGGTCTCGACCGCACACTTGACGCGCTCGACGGCCAACTCGGTGAAACACTCGCCGTGGTCATCTCCAAGTCTGGCGGTACACCCGAGACACGCAACGGCATGCTCGAAGCCGAGACTGCATATCGGGTAGCCGGCCTCAGCTTTGCCGAGCACGCCATCGCCATCACTGGTGAAGGCAGTAAACTACACAAAATCTCGAAAGAAAACAACTGGCTCGACTTCCTGCCGATGTGGGACTGGGTCGGTGGTCGCACCTCCGAACTCGCAGCGGTGGGCCTCTTCCCCGCTGCCATCCAAGGCCTCGACATCGATCGTATGCTAGCTGGCGCGAAAGCGATGGACATCGCCACACGTTCGACCGACACCACTAAAAACCCAGCGGCCCTACTCGCGCTCATGTGGTATTTCGCGACCGACGGCAAGGGCGCGAAAGACATGGTCGTCCTCCCTTACAAGGATCGCCTCATGCTTTTCTCCAAATATTTGCAGCAGCTCGTCATGGAGTCGCTCGGTAAAGAAAAAGATCTCGATGGCAAGGTCGTACACCAAGGCATCGCCGTTTATGGCAATAAGGGTTCCACTGACCAACATGCTTACGTGCAGCAACTCCGCGAAGGTGTGCACAACTTCTTCGCCACCTTCATCGAAGTGCTCAAGGATCGCGACGGCGACTCGATCGAAGTCGAACCCGGCTTTACTAGCGGTGATTTCCTGCAAGGCTTCTTTCTCGGTACCCGTGATGCACTCTATGACAATGGTCGCCAATCGATCACCATCACCATCACAGAGGTCACACCCGAAGCAGTCGGCCAGCTCATCGCACTCTTCGAGCGCGCCGTCGGCCTCTACGCGAGCCTCGTCAACATCAATGCCTACCACCAACCAGGAGTTGAAGCAGGTAAGGCAGCCGCAGCCACTGTCTTGGAAATCGAGCAAAAAATTGTCGCTGAGGTCAACGCCAGCGGCAGCAACGCTCAAACTGCAGATGTGATCGCTGCTAAGTTGGGTCTTGAACCACAAAGCGAATTGATTTTTAAGTTATTACTGCGGTTGGCCGCGAACAACCGTGGCATCAGCGCAAGCACCAAGATCCCCATTCACGAAACAGCATTTTTCGCAGCGTAGTCCAGCTACATCGTGAATACCCCCAAACAACATAAATGAAAACTCTATCACTTACTCTTAGAATTGTAGCGATTCTCGCTTCAGCCGCAGCAGTCGCTCTGTTCTTTATCTCCAAAGGGAAACTCGCTGAAAAGCAAACGTCCCTCGAACAAGCAAAAGCAGTGACTCAAGCGACTCAAAGCGAATTAGAAACTGCGAATAGCAAGATCACCTCCCTAGGTGCGCAGCTCTCGACCGAGCGCAAATCACTAGCCGACACCAAAGGTAAGCTCGAGTCGATCCGCTCCGAGATGTATACTGCCAAGCAGCAAGTCACCCGCACGCAGCAGCAACTCAATGAGATGAAAAATACCGTCTCTGAGTTGGAAAATGCTTCAACTCGCCTGCGTACTGATCTGGTCAAGACCGAAGAGAGTTTAGCCTCAGCCAGCAAAGAAGCAGAGCTCTCCCAGCTCAATGAGCGCATCGAAGAACTTGGTAAATCCAACGACTTGCTCAAGCAAGATATCTTGGCTGCCAAATCACTCCAAACAGCCCCCAAGCCTGCGGCAAGCAGCACCAGCTCAGTTGGCTACCAGAGCGGCTTCAAGCCAAACAGTGCGGCAGCCGTACTGCCCGCATCCATCGGCGCCACAACCACGGTCGCCTCGATCAGCACATCTGACGGCATCATTATTCTCGACGCCTCTCCGGAGCTTGGCTTGTCGGTCGGTTCGGAAATCACATTGATTCAAGACTTAAAAGCACTGGGAAAAATCCGAATCATCCAAATTACCGAGCAGCTCGCAGTGGCCAACATCCTAGTAGGCACACAGCTTCGCGGACTTTCCAAAGGCGATACCGTCAAGGTAATGCACTAATCCTCTATCACCTCGCGCATACATTATGATCACTCGCCTACTTCTAGTCTTCACACTATCATTGTGCGCACTCGCCACCAGTGGCTGCTTCGACACTAATCCCGACGACCAAGAACTGCCCTGGTCTCGCCCAGCAGACTGGGAAGGTGGCGTCCCGGGATTCGGCGGCTAAGGCGAACCAAACAATACTCTAAAAGAACCAGCGCCTTCGTGACAGACATGAAGGCGCTTTTTTTGTGACATTCTCACTAACCTACTTACAGTTGCCAACGATATGTCTGACTCTGGAACCCTCACACTCGTCGCCGCACCCATCGGAAATCTATCCGACATCACTCCACGTGCCATCGAAGTGCTTACTGCCGCCACTCTCATCGCCTGCGAAGACACCCGTGTCACTGGCAAGCTGCTCAGCAAACTGAACATCGAGAACAGTGGCAAACTGATCTCCTACCGCGAGCAAAACGAAAACTACATGGCGAGCGAAATCGCCGATCGTATGGAAGCGGGCGAAGACATCGCACTGATCGCCGACGCCGGCACGCCCGCGATCAGCGACCCCGGGTTTCGTCTCGTCCGCGAGTGTCGCAAGCGCGGACTCAAAGTCACTACGGCGCCTGGCGTCAGCGCCGTGATCACCGCCCTGTCACTCTCCGGGCTTCCGAGCGATGCCTTCCTCTACGTCGGCTTTCTTGCCCCCAAGAGCGCGGCACGCAAACGCTTCTTTGCAGCGCAGCAAGACTCTGAATACACCGTCATCATCTACGAATCCTGCCATCGTATTGGCAAGTTCCTCAACGACCTAGTGGCGACCCTTGGCCCCGACCGCTGTATCAGTGTCTGCCGCGAGCTGACTAAGTTACACGAGACCGTGCACACTGGGCCAGCCGGCGAGGTGCGCGACCGCGTTGCCAAGGGCAGCCAAAAAGGCGAATTCGTCGTCTGCATCGCCAAGGCCGGCTTCGAACTGTAGCTTCCCAAGCAAAGGAGGGTTCCGAGCTTAGCGACACTCGCCGAGCCAATGCTCCGTCATTTAGATTCGTAAGGAACGGGTAACTGCTGGGCGCTGGTTAGAGCCATTTCACTCTGCGAGTATAATAAACCGCAATAGGAGTGTGGGCGACTCGCCCACATTTATCTTATCCTGTTGCAAAGGATGGCGACTCCCCCCCCTCCTTCCTTTACCCTCCACGCTAATCGAGCATGAACAAAAAAAGCCCCGACCATTTCTGGCCGGGGCTTGTGTTTTAAAGTGATTGAGCAGAGCGTTTAGCTCGCAGTCGCAGTCATCATCTCTTCGCGGGCCTTTTCAGCCAGCGGCGTGCTAAGGTAACGCTCGCCGAAGCTGCAGCCGATTGTCACGATCGTTTTGCCGGCCATCTCAGGACGCTTGGCAAGCTCCATCGCAGCCCACACATTGGCACCCGTAGAGATACCACCAAGGATGCCGTCCTGCTCTGCCAATGCTTGCGCCGTGGAAAATGCATCTTCATTCGAGACCTTGATCACGTCGTCGATGATATCCACATTACAATTCTTAGGAATGAAACCTGCGCCGATGCCTTGAATCTTGTGCGGACCAGGTGCACCACCAGAGAGAACCGGACTCCCTTCAGGCTCAACCGCGACCGTGTAGAGCTCCCTGCGCGACTTAATGATCTCTGACACGCCAGTAATGGTGCCACCGGTGCCGACGCCAGCAACGAATGCATCGATCTTGCCAGCGGTTGCCTCCCAGATTTCTTCCGCAGTCGTCTGGCGGTGCACTTCAGGATTGGCAGGATTCTCAAATTGTTGCGGCATATAGGCCTTTTCCCCGTATTCTTCGACCAGCCCAGCGGCGCGTGCAATTGCACCGACCATACCCTTTGGCCCAGGCGTCAGCACGATCTCGGCACCGAGCATTCGGAGCAGCACACGACGCTCGACCGACATCGTCTCAGGCATGGTCAGGATTAACTTGTAGCCCTTGGCAGCACAAACGAATGCCAGTGCGATACCAGTGTTACCCGAAGTCGGCTCGATGATGATGCTACCTGGGCCGATCTTACCATCGCGCTCGCCTGCTTCGATCATCGCTTTACCAATACGATCTTTAACGCTGGAAAGTGGATTGAAGAATTCACACTTCAAGTAGATGTCTGCGTTCACACCCGCAGCAGTGTTGTTGATTTTAACCAGTGGCGTATTGCCGACCGTTTCGATAATAGAGTTAAATAATTTGTTGCTCATAATTAATAAATAAGAGGTTAGATGAATGAACCAACTAACACATCCCAAATATATAACGAGGCAAGCATTGATCGCGAATTGCTTCGCCATCTCCAGCAGACCTCCGTCAGAGGCCGAAAGCCAGAGAACAGAGCTCAGACACTGAGAATCAGGTATTCAAAGTGCATCATCCCTCGTCGTTGCGGCCGAGAGACTGACACTCAGGCACAAAAAAGCACCGACACGCGGTGCTTTTCGAAATCGAGTAAACGAAATGACTATCGACGGCGTGGGCCGAAACTACGCCTTGGTGCATTACGCTGCACTTGCGCATTGCGCAAACGGTAAACGATGCGGGCCTTGTCGAGGTCGTAGGGACTCATCTCCATCTTCACGGTATCACCGGTCGTAATCTTAATGAAGTGCTTACGCAATTTACCGGAGATGTGCGCGAGCACCAAATGCCCGTTCGCAAGTTCGACGCGGAACATGGTGCCAGGTAGAACGGCAACGATTTTGCCTTCGACTTCTACGTAATCTTCGCTTTGTGCTTTAGCCATAAATGATCTATAATAAATCGACGAAGGAAGCGGATTGACACCGAAAGTCAAGGACTCTCTCTCTAGACAAAAAACAAGCGATCACTTAAGCCGCTTATTCTGTTCAGCATCTCTGATACCACAGGTGCATTAGGCTTTTTTGGCATATCATTTTAAATGATAGGTACTGATCAGGAACTCGGCAAACAATGGCCTGCACTACGTCTTTCCCTGGCGGAGCCGCGGAGGCCATTGCATGGCACAGAACAACAGGTAGCCACTGGGTTCATCCTAGGAGGAATCGCGGGGGATTTTTCATAGTATAACTATAAAAATCCTATGATCCTAAAAATCCACGGCGTCAATCAAGCTCGTACTCGACACAAAAGAAACGTGCCCCGGTGCCGTCCCTGAAAAAAACGTAGCGCACCGCTTTAGCAAGCTATCCATCTTTGAGAATGAACGTTTGATAAACCTGCACGCTACGATGGAAAACTCACCCCGCCTCGCGGGATGAGTTCAAAGCAAACAGAAACGGAGGCAAATCGTTCAAGCTTAAAGGGTACAGCGACCTTTGCTGGGGCGTCGCTGCAATCAGATGCGACTGCACTCAAACCCCCTCATCGTTACAAGTTATTTTGGTCGTCATTCCCCCTGAAGCGCTCGAAGCTCTGCCATTAATTTTAAATAAATCAATGGGGTCTCCTTGCACCAACACCACGCACAAACACGGCACGCCGACTAAGCCCCAACAGCTAGTTAAGCTGACGGTCTATTTAGGTTCGGTCGCCATATCACTCGGCGCAATCGCGACCATCGCATCCTTCGTTCGCTCGGAGGATGAGAGCACTGCCGTAATCGAACGCCCCGATGCCCCGCTCAGCGAGCTCACCCAGATTGAAACCTTTACGCAGGCCTATCTCACGGCAAACTGCAATCCGGCACTGCTGGAGAACACACAGACTATCCGTGTATCAGGCCACCTGGTAAACGGCGACAATCGCCAAGCCTTTTCTCTGATCAAAAAGCGCCCCGACCAAATGCTATTCACCATCGATCACGCCTCACATGAAATGACCTTCGGCGTGAGCGGCGATACCGTCTGGCGTCGCATACGCGCACCACAGCACGACGATCGTTTCGCCCTGATAGAGGGGCAAGAAGCCGAATCATGGCTGGGGCAACGGCGCTTCTTCGACCGGACCATCAGCACCAGCCTAGGCGAAGGGCGCATCACTGCGATCGAAGTCACCAACTGGACAGGCGCCGACTGCCTGAAAGTCAGTACACTGAGCGCCGACGGTGCAGCCGTCGACATACTGGTCGATCTACAAACGCTGTACCCCATCGTCGAGCTAGAACCGACACAAGACGGAACCATCAAGCAGACCAGATTCAGCGACTATTGTGACGCTGATGGCATGCTCATTGCCTTCGACATAGTTTCCTTAGTCGAAGGCGAACAGCAAAGTCGCATTATTATAGATAAGGCATCAATCATCAGTGGCGTCCTCTCCAAGCTGTTTGATGTGCCTAGATCACTGATTGCGAACCAATCAGACAGCACATGTCAGGCGCTCGCGGTAAAAAGTAAGTCTGGCTAAATGCCAGAACTGTCTTTGTTATACTATTCCCTTTTATTTGCCCCCGTAAGGCATCCAGTTCACACACCGGCGAGGCCAGTTCGGCAGACCTCGCAGACCAACTAGCCGCTACTCGCGCTCCGGACACTTTTACACTTTTAGACCATGTACGTAGACTGCCCATTCGAAAAAATCTACCCATCAGCACTTAACCGCGATGCCGACTACTTTATGACCCACGCCTATAATGAGGCCATCGAAGCGTGGAAAAAGGATGAGGTGCCGATCGGCGCAGTGATCGAATACAAGGGGCAGATCATCGCGTCTGCGCATAATCAGTCCCGCTCTAGCAACGACCCCACCGCCCACGCCGAGATCCTCGCGATTTCGCAAGCGGCCAGCTTCATTGGTGATTGGCGTCTCAACGAGTGCACGCTCTATGTCACTAAAGAGCCCTGCCCGATGTGCTCTGGCGCACTGGTCATGGCACGCATCGGCAAGGTGTATTACGGCCTCCCTGACCCCCGCATGGGCTGCGTTGGCGGCGCGCTCGACCTCGGCGCTCTCCCCGACAGCAATCACCACTTCGAGTCCGTCAGCGGCATCCTACAAGAGCTGAACCACGATATTTTAAAAGCCTTCTTCGAAAAAAAACGCCGCGCTAATAGTGCTAAAAAAGAGACCGCACGAAAAGGCAACACTCTGCCACCCGCAGGCGCGAGTGAGTGACCTGCACAGTCGCAACCGCATCGTACCGCTATCCATCCGTTAGACCAAGCGACTGGCAGCCGCTTTAACACTTAAAAAAGGCACAACAACCAAAGCTGTCGTTTGACAGCGCGCTAAGATCCTCACAGCTTTTACCACTCTCTTCATTAACCAGAATAAAAAACAATACATACCATGGCTTACGAACTACCAACACTTGACTACGCATACGATGCGCTCGAACCACACATTGATGCACGCACGATGGAAATCCATCACAGCAAGCACCACAATGCATATATCACGAATGTGAATGCCGCACTCGCTGGCACTGAGTTTGAAGGAAAATCCGTCTGCGAACTCATTTCAGATCTTTCTGCACTGCCCGAAGCTATTCGTGGTGCAGTCCGCAACAACGGTGGCGGCCACGCCAACCATAGCTTCTTCTGGAAGGTGCTCAGTCCAACTGGCGGCGGCGCTCCTAAGGGTGAACTCGCAGCAGCAATCGACGCTGAGCTCGGTGGTTTTGATGCATTCAAGGCCGCCTTCGCCAAAGCTGGCGCGACTCGTTTCGGCAGCGGTTGGGCTTGGCTCGTCGTGAAAGCAGACGGCAGCCTCGCGGTGACTTCGACTCCCAATCAAGACAGCCCCTGCATGACGGGTGTGGCTGACGTGGAAGGTAAGCCAGTGGTTGCGCTCGACGTCTGGGAGCACGCTTACTACCTGAAGTATCAAAACATGCGCCCAAGCTACATCGCTGCATTCTGGGATGTCGTCGATTGGGACGCCGCCGAAGCGAACTACCAAAAAGCGAAAGCGTAAGTGCAGCTCGCCCGGTCGAACGACCGAGATGACTGACATTTCTAAAACAACAGCCGCCGAATATATTCGGCGGCTTTTTTGTGGGCGATCATCGTCGGCACAGACATTCCTATCTGTGAGCTTCGCGGGACAGACAAGGATGCCTGTATCACGCTGCTACTATTTCTCCGCATCTCCACCCTTAAAACGCCACGCGAGGAGTCGGCTGACTTTTTGGCCTTGGCGCATTGGAATCACTTCGACTTGGTTGGCACCGCACTGGCTGAGCACTTGCTTCAACACGCGTAAATGCTCCCGCTTCGAAACTAGACTAGTGAACCAGCCTACTTGTGCAGCGAACTCTACGCTCTCACGAATCATCTGCGTAATAAACGCCACTTCGCCACCGCGGCACCAAAGCTCCGCCTGCTGCCCGCCGAAGTTTAACTTGGCGGGGCCATTAGCGGAACGTCCCTTTGTTAGGTTCTTCTGCTTACGTTGAGTGCCCGCCTGTGCGGCTTGCATCGAAACATGAAAGGGCGGATTGCACAGCGTCAGATCGAAATAATCACCTTTGCGGATGATGCCTCTAAAAATCAAATTACGTTCCTTTTGTTGGACCACCTTCACCAACTTGCTCAAGCATGGATTCGATTCGACGATCAAACATGCGGTCTTCACCGAGACTGGGTCGATATCGGTCGCGACAAATTTCCAGCCATAGCTCTGACTACCGATAATAGGGTAGATGCAATTCGCACCCGTGCCAATATCGAGCACACGCACCTGCTTGCCCCTTGGCACCTGGCCTGATCCCGCCAAAAGATCTGCCACATAATGAATATAATCCGCCCGCCCCGGAATGGGAGGACACAAATAGCCAGCTGGTATCATCCAATGCTTAATCTGATAGGTTTGCGCTAGTAATGCTTGGTTCAAATACCGCACCGCAGCGGGATCAGCAAATTCGATGGTCGGCTCGCCTGAAGGGTTTAGCCGCACATAGGAGCTCAGTTCCGCACACACCTCACACAAGGCGGTGAAGTCATAACGCCCCTGATGCGGGTTGCGCGGGTGTAACAAGCCCGGCGGCGGTGTATTTGGTTTATGGCTAGGCATGATCAGCGGTTTTCAAACACAAACACATCGGTCATCGAACCGCTGCGCCACGCTAAAAATTAGAAGTACAGGAGTGTGCCGATCCGCCCACGGCCATCCCACGACGCGGGCGAGTCGCACACGCTCCATGATCACAGCTAAATACAACCCCCGCCCCACCCGATCCCAATCCGCCACTCATTGTTTGATAAGGAGGTTGATTCTCCCCGCATTCTTTATAAACAAACAAGACTTCGATTATCCCCAAAACATCCCCCCACATTTATGCGTCCGGAAATCCACTGGCTCCTCCATTTCTGCCTAGAAAATCAACGACTTACCGAGAGCCAAGTTCTTGGCATGGTATCTAACCTTGCCCCAAGCACAGACGTGCATGCCGGTGCAAAACTACTGGCAAATTCTGGTTGGATTACTGACACCGCCTTTCTTGACAGTGCCATCGAGGCCTCGATTAAAAATACGCAGGATGGGTTTGAACTCCCAGTGCTGCCTGGACTATCGTCCGCAGGTAGCCACAGTAATGTCGAAGGATTCCCCGACTTCTCGACCTTCAATCAGCTCAACGACGACGACCTGCGAGCAGCCATTCGCAGTCTCTTCACCCAGTGTCAAAAAATAGGCGCGAGCGACCTGCACCTAACCGGAGGCGCGCGCCCACGGATACGTCACCATCGCCGCATCGTCTATCTAAGCAATGCGCCACTCACAGATGCCCTTGCCAGACGAATCAACTACCTATCCCTCACACCTGAGCAGCGGCAGCGCTTCGAAACTGATTGGGACTTGGACTATGCTTTGACTGTCGATGATGAAACTGCGGGCTTTAAAATGCGTTTCCGCGCGAACTTGATGGAGCAAAAGAAAGGCATCTCTGGCGTCTATCGAATCGTGGCGAACCACTTAATGAGTCTGGAGCAGCTCGGATTTCCGAATGCAGACAACATTCGCAAACTACTTAATTACCACAATGGCATTATCCTCGTAACTGGCCCGGTCGGCAGCGGCAAAACCACCACACTTGCCAGCCTCGTCAACGAACTGAACCAAACGCGCAAGAATCACATCATCACCGTGGAAGATCCTATCGAAGTGATGCAGCATTCAGTCAACAGCATCGTCACTCAGCGGCAAGTCGGCAAACATACCGAGTCCTTTAAGTCCGCCTTAAAATCCGCCCTGCGCGAAGATCCTGACATTATCGTTATTGGTGAAATGCGTGACCTAGAAACAATCGAGATGGCAGTCACTGCTGCAGAAACAGGCCACCTCGTGATTGCGACCATGCACACCCGAGATGCCGCATCCACATTGAACCGGATGCTCGACGTATTTCCACCCAGCCAGCAAAACCAAATCCGTGCAATGACTGCCGGTTCCCTGCGTGGCATTGTCTGCCAGCGCCTCATTCCCAGCGTGGATGACGAAGTCGTGCTCGCCTGCGAACTGCTCGTCAACACCACCGCAGTGGCCAACATCATTCGCGATGCGAAAGAGACCGGCCTAGAAAATGCCATGCAATCCGGCAAGCAACTCGGCATGCTCACCATGAACGATTCCGTGCAAGCACTGCTCGACCAAGGCAAGATCACTGCCGAAGTCGCCGCTGAGAATATGTTTAATGCCGAAAGTAACGCCTAGCCTCCTCCCCCCCAAAAAAAGAATTTGATCGATGAACGAACTGGATACACTGCTGACAGATATGCTCGCCAAAGGAGGCTCCGATCTCCACCTCGCCGTCGACTCGCCGCCAAAGACGCGAATCGATGGCGTCATCCATCTGCTCAACGAGCAACCGATCGGCGCACGCGAAATGGAAGCACTACTCAAAAAAGTCACTCCGGCTCACCGCTGGGAGACCTTCACGCAAACGGGCGATGTTGACCTAGCGCATGAGATTCCAGGAAAAGCGCGCTTCCGCATGAACCTGTTTAAAAACAGCTGGGGCATGGCCTCCGTCCTGCGCCAGATTCCGTCGCGAATTGCCAGCATCGACGAGCTCGACTTACCCGTCGCATTGAAGGCGATCGCCTCTTACCAAAACGGCTTGGTGCTCGTCACGGGCCCTACCGGCAGTGGTAAATCAACGACGCTCGCAGCCATCATCAACCACATCAACGAAACCTCTCAGAAGCAAATTATCACGCTCGAAGACCCGGTCGAATTTACTCATGACGATAAAAAAAGTACTATTATTCACTGTGAAGTAGGTGAGCACACGCGCTCTTTCAGCGCCGGACTCAAGGGTGCGATGCGCGCCGACCCCGACGTCATATTGATCGGTGAAATGCGCGATATGGAAACCATTCGCCTGGCACTCAACTGCGCAGCAATGGGCATGCTGGTTTTTGCCACACTGCATACCAACAATGCTACCAAGACGGTGGACCGCATCATTGATGCTTTCCCTGCCGACGAACAAAATCAAATCCGCATCATGCTGGCTGAGTCCCTTCGCGGTATTGTCTCGCAACTATTATGCCAGAAGAAAGACGGCGGTCGTATCGCCGTGCATGAGATCCTGCTCACACACGGCGCACTACCAAACTGCATTCGCACACACTCGCTTTCCAATATTCGCAACATCATCGACCAAAACCGAGACCGAGGCATGATCTCGATGGATGCCTCACTCAGCATATTACTGAAAGCAGATCTGATCACCCAAGAGGAGGCCCACATGAAGGCGATCGATAAAACGCGTTTCACCGCCTAGGCAGACCAACCGCGTATATTTACTAGCAGACTCGCTCCAATGAAAAAAATTAAAGCCCTTATTTATGCTGCCCTCGGTATCATGATGAGTGTCAGCGCCGTTCGACAGCAGAACTATCTCATGGCTGCAGGAATCGCATTTTTCGTCGCCTGTGCCATCGGCGTCACGCTCAACTCAATCGGACGACTACAAATTACCTGGGACGAAATCGGCGTCACACTGCGTAAAACGCCCAAACCTCCGATCCTGTTGCAGTGGTCTGATATGCAGAAGCTCAAAGTCGATCACCTCGGCTATCACATCCAGACACGACGAACCAATTTTCGCATCAGTAAAGACAAGATGCCCAAGGAGCTGCTAAAGAAAGTCCGTGCCAGTATCCGAGAGAACAAAACAATATCGATTTAAAATGCTAGCGGCGTTTTACTCAGATGTGGGCGAGCTGTTACCTATCGCGATCCGCTTCACCACCTCAGCGGCGAGAAAAAACCCGAATGTTCCGGTCAAAAAGGTTGCTGAGCCAAAGCCTTGATCGCAATTCAAACGGTAATCAGCGCCGGTCTCACGCTCACAAGACACAGAACCATCCTCCTTCGGAAATAAAGGCAACTCGTCAGTAAACACACAATCGATCTTAAACTTCTGCCGCTTAAACATCGGAAAGCCGAAATCGCGACGCAGCGCCTTACGCACTTGCAGCAGCAACGGATCATTAATCGAGCGGGCCAAATCAGCGACCTGAATCCTGGACGGATCGATACGCCCACCGGCACCCCCACAGGTAATCAACTTCAAACCACGCTTACGTGCCTCCGCAATCAATAGGCATTTATACTTCGTGGCATCGATCGCATCTATAATGTAGTCAAAGGTCGGTGCCAACAAACGATCCATCGAGGACTCCGTCAAAAAACATTCCTCCACCGTCACCACGCAACGCGGCGAGATCTTCGCCACACGCTCGGCCAATAATACCGCCTTTGAGCGACCTATCGTGCCATCCAAGGCATGCAGCTGGCGATTAACATTGCTCAGGCAGACATCGTCCATGTCCACCAGCGTCAACTTGCCAATCCCAGTGCGCGCCAAGGCCTCCACCGCCCACGAGCCGACCCCGCCCAAGCCGATCACGCAGACATGCGCCTCCGAAAGGCGCTTCAACCCATCGACTCCATACAAGCGCCCAATCGCGCCGAACCGTGCTTCATAATCTGGCATCGCTGAGGAATTAGAAGATCGCTCCCCGAATGAGAAGCAAAATAACCCAAACTTTCCACTTTCCGACCTTCACTATTCGCCATTCACCATTCATTGTGCTTCCCATGCTCATGCTTTCCGAGATAGTAGCCTTTTGTGATACCCGCACCCGCCGAGCCGAAGTCAAAGACTTCCCCGGATCCTACAACGGCCTGCAAGTCGAGAATAACGGCGAAGTCACCAAAATCGCCGCCGCCGTCGATGCTGGCCAAGTCCCCTTCGAGCAAGCCATCGCCGCTGGGGCCGATTTCCTGATCTGCCACCACGGGCTCTACTGGACTGCACCGATTCCACTCACCGGCAGCAGCTATAAGAAGGTAAAAACTGCTCTCGACGGCAATCTGGCAGTCTATGGCGCCCACCTCCCGCTCGACTGCCACCCCGAGATCGGCAACAACGCCCTGCTCGCCAAGGCCCTTGGGCTTACCAAAACCGGCGGTTTCGTTCCCTACGAAGGCAACGATGTGGCTACCATCACCGCAGGTCCCGCAGGTGGACGGCAGGAGCTCGCCACTAAACTTAAGGCTCTATTCCCCGACACTTATCAAGCTATCGAATACGGCAGCGAACAGCCCCAACGGGTTGCAATCCTTACTGGCAGCGGGCAAAGCGCAGTTGACCAGCTACGAGCCAACCATATCGACACCCTCATCACCGGCGAGCTACGGCAGCATCACTTCAATATGGCACAGGAGCTTGGGCTCAATCTTTACCCCTGCGGCCACTACGCCACTGAGGTCTTTGGCGTCAAAGCCCTCGCCCAAGAAGTCGCCGAACAATTTGGCCTCGAATGGATTTTCATCAAAACGCCCTGCTTACTGTAATGTAGATTGCCAAGTCGCCCAAAGTTATATCTGCTCTCGCACAATTCCTTTTAATTAATGAAACGCATCGTCATCATCAACGGCCCCAACTTGGATCGACTCGGTAAACGCGAGCCATCCATCTACGGCGATCAAACACTCACCGACCTCGAAAACCTCATCACTGACGAGGCCGCAGAGCTCGGCGTGGAAGTGCAATTCTACCAATCCAATCACGAAGGCTTCATCATTGATGAGATCGGCGAATGCGCAGACTCCGAAGTTTTTGGCCTAATTATCAACCCCGGCGCACTAACGCACACCAGCCTCGCCCTGCGCGACGCATTAGCCGGCAGCGACTTGCCTGCGATTGAGGTGCACGTCAGTAATATTTATAAACGCGAGGCTATCCGCCATCACTCAATGACCGCGGAAGCCTGCATTGGCGTCATCTCCGGCCTCGGCTTCGACGGCTACGTCGCCGCACTTAAACATTTAGCGAAGCTCGATTAATTGAATCGTTACACTTCACCTCAACAAAATAAAACAACCAACAGACAAAACTATTATGGCTGAAGAACCAAAAGGACTTAACAAACCAGTAACACTCAAAGCTGATCTCGCAGCATTCTTGGGAGCCTCTGCGCTGCCACGCACAGAGATTACTAAAAACCTCTGGGACTACATCAAAAAGAACGGTCTTCAAACAAAGACTGAAAACGGCGCACCTGAAAACGCAGGGAAATACATCGTTACTGATGCAAAATTGCTGACCATTTTCCGCCACACCAACTCCACTAGCAAATCTGGCAATGTGACTGACCTGCGCAACATCAAGGAAGGTCATACCATCAACATGATGCAAATGGCGGCCGTCGTCGGCGCCAACGTTGAGTAAGCTAGGTCTCAGAGTTGCTTAACCGCTTTACTACGGCTGTTTCCATACGGAAACAGCCGTTTTTTTTTGAGTTAGAGGTGAGACTTGCTACTCACACTCTAACTGAAGCTCTGGCTAAATATGACGGACGCGGCAAGCCTCGCTCTTACAAACGCCATGCACGCTCAAGTCTCCGCTCTCAAACCCCCACGCCTCACCGACTCCGGTGGTAGCAACTTCGCCAACTCCTCCAAATCGGCAAAGTGTTCACGCAGATCCTTCGCACTACCGAGATTCCCCAAAGTGCTTTCAAACAGTTCACGCTTCTCGGCCTTTAGATGCTGAATACGTTCCTCGATCGTGCCTTGCGTGATCATACGGTACACGAACACTCGCTTGCTCTGACCAATACGGTGCACGCGATCCACTGCTTGACTCTCGACCGCAGGATTCCACCACGGGTCGAGTAAGAACACATAATCCGCAGCGTGCAGCGTAATCCCCGTGCCACCAGCTCGCAGACTCACCAAAATAACGGCAGGCCCCTTCTTTTTTTGAAAAGTCTCCACTGGCTTTGAGCGATTCTTGGTATGTCCATTCAACTCCAACAGCTCCACATCAGGAAACTCTTTTTGAATCAACGGCTTCACCCGCTTGAGCAACTGCACGAACTGACTAAAGATCACGACCTTACGCGCACCTGTCCCCGTTAAAGCTTCACCTAGTTTGGTGAGCAACATCTGAATCTTGCCGCTTTGCATCGGGTCGATGTCCAGACCTGGAATCAAGCCAGAGTCGCAACAAGCTTGCCGCAAGCGAGTCAACAGCGTGAAGAAATTCATTGGGTTCGACTGCATTGCTTCCTGTAAATCGTCGCCCATTTGCTCACGACCCTGATTCAGTAAGCCCTCATAAATCTGACGCTGCGTCTCAGTAATCGGACAAATCAAATCCATCTCCACTTTCGGCGGTAGATCCTTGCCGACCTTGTCTTTTTTACGGCGTAGCAAGAACGGCGCGATCTGCTTACGCAAGGTTTGCTCGAGTGTCTTACGCACCGAAATATCTGGCGAACTAGCCACATCTTCGAAGCGACGACGCGACCCCAATAAGCCCGGCATGATGAAGCGAAACAAGGTCCACACATCCAGCAAACGATTCTCTATCGGCGTGCCCGTCAACGCGAGCCGACACTCCGCACGAATCGCACAACAAGCATGCGTCACCTTTGCTTCGGGATTTTTAATCTGCTGCGCCTCATCCAGCACCGCATAGCCAAATTCGGTACCCTCCAATAAATGCTTATGCCGGCGCAATTGTGTATAGCTCGCAATCCACAATCTCGGTCTCCTCGCCGACGGCACCTCAAAGGTTTCGCCGCTGCGCAGCACCGCTATATCCAAATGCGGATACCACTGCTTCACTTCATTCTCCCACACTGGAACGACACTCGCAGGGCACACAATCAAACTATCCTTACCTTCAATCGGATAGGCACTCAACAGCGTCAAGACCTGCAGCGTTTTGCCCAAGCCCATCTCATCCGCCAACAAGCCATGGCAGCTTTGTGCCCGCAGGTTTGCCATCCAACGCACACCATGCGCCTGATACGGACGCAGGAAATCAGGCAACACCACTTCAGTAGGATCCGATTCCAACGGCTCCCCCGACTCAGCCTGCTGGGGCTCTAGTGTCGCCCGCCACTCTTGCATCTCTTGCTCCAAGTCTAGTTCCGCACCACGCTGGCCAAACAGCGAAAACACCATATAACGCGGCCAAGTTTGCGTCTCTTCCGAGCCGGAAGCCGCTGCCACGCGCCACTCCGCTAGCGCCGTGATCTGATCGTCGGCGATCTTCACCAAGCCAAGTCCGTGTACAATATGCGTGCCACGGCCCGCCTTGGCCAAGCGCTCCGCATCTTCAGGATCAAGCCAACGCTTGCCCAACTTTAAGCGCCAATCCACACGCATATTAGCCTTACCAGCCGATTCGACGCGGCCAATAATCTTCACCTGCTTCACACCCTCCGCCAAACTTTGCGCATCCAGATCGAGATCTAGATAGCCAAAGACATCCTCCCAGCGCTTGCGTGTATGCGATAAAAACGGCGCAATCCGCGCGGCGTCATGCATTAAGAAATCATTCGGGTCGCGTCGAAATATGAATCCGGCTTCCTTGGCCAACGCCGTCAAGCGCACCAACATCTCGCGCTCCGCAATCGACATCTTGCCACCCTTAGCTTGAAACGCCGATTCACGTGAAAAATCAGAATTCACCCAATACGCCGTCATTCGCAGGCCCGTGCTAAGCCCCTCCAAACGCGGGGTCAATCGTCGAGCCGGTGGCACTTCGGAATGCTTCGAGTTGACTGTTGAGCTCTGTTGCTTCGCCAACGCCGCTGCCACGATGGCGGCCTCTTGCAGATCTGGCTTCGGTGTCGGCACATAGGGCAGCGGGTCAATCTCATCCGCGATTAACTCTTCGACCTCATACAACCCACCGACAGCAACCGCATCGCCCATCGCATCATCCTCCGTCGAACAACGAACAATTGGTCCCTTTGGCCCCCACTCAACCACGACGTAGCAGGTATCTTTACGCGCAAAAGCGCAATTGATAATCACATCCTGATCCGCCAATTCGACGCCCGATATTTGGCCTTTTAGGTAAATTTCGCGGCCCCACTTTAGTGCCTCTTCAGAAAAAAAAGTCTCCCAATCGAGTGCCACGTTTTCGAACCACACTTCAAGGGCGGCTTGATTATAAACACGACTGGATGCACGAGCAGACATAGGGTGATAATGAACGAAGGATTATAGCTCTTATAAAAACCTGGTCGCAAGGACATTTGCGGTGATTGATTAAAATCGCTGTTGTTCTTTGCTAAGTTGGCTCAGCAGCCTGTGCCTAGCATTAAAAGACTGCTGGAAGTCAAAGCGCAAAGTCCTACACAATGCTATGATGTAGGTTGATTGTTATGCAGAAGTCATCAAGCTCGTGGTCGACTCGGCTAGGCTCGACCTGACTGCGGCTGCTAAGCACCCATTCACATTACCAAGCTTGGCTAAATCACTTACCACAAAATATAACTTCCCACTCTCGGATTCCCCGTCTAAAAGCCTCTGAATGGACAGCTCACTATTTGATTATCACCTTCCCACGGCACGCATCGCACAAGAGCCCGCCGCTCAGCGCGATGCCTCACGACTGATGGTGGTAGACCGCAAGACTCGCCAAATCACACACACGACGTTCGCTCAAATCGGCGATCATTTGCCCGCCAACTGCGCGCTTCTTTCGCAATAACGCGGCAGTGCTCAAGGCCCGTATTTTTGGTCAGCGCCCCAGCGGCGGCAAAGTCGAATGCCTGCTGCTGCAGCCCGCAGAGGACGCCTTCACTTGGTGGTGTCTCCTACGTCCAGGCAAGAAGACCCTGCATGGCGGAACCTTCGGTATCGACAGCGAATACAGCGCTGAAGTGCTCAACGCTGGCGAAAATGGCAACTACCGCGTACGCTTCCATCCTGTGCGCGACGAGTCCGTGATCGACCTTTCCGAGCGGCTCGGCATGATGCCTTTGCCGCCTTACATCGAACGCACGATCGACGACCCGCGCAGCGCCAACGACAACGAGCGCTACCAGACCGTCTACGCCGATTACGACAAGCGCGTGGCTGTAGCCGCGCCCACTGCCGGCCTGCACTTTACGCCCGATCTTATTGCTGACCTCGAAGCACACGGCGCTCAATTCCACGATCTTACCCTGCAAGTCGGTATCGGCACGTTTCACCCCATCCAGGTCGATAACATCCTCGATCACAACATTCACCGCGAGTGGTATGAGATTCCCGCCGCCGCCTTTCAATCGCTCCAGCAACCCAGTCCAGGCCCACGAGTCGCGGTTGGCACCACCTCGGTGCGTTCAATCGAAGATGCGATGCGGCGCACCAGAACCGCAGCAGAGACTTGCCTAACTCCAACTGGATCCGTGCAAGCCGAGGCCGACATCTTTATCTACCCACCTGCACGCTTTGAGGCCGTCGACGCCCTGATTACCAACTTTCACCTGCCGAAATCGACCCTGCTCTGTCTCGTTTCAGCATTTTTAAGTCCTGGCGACGAACGGGGCATTGAATGGCTGTTAGCACTTTACGCCGAGGCGATTGAGCATAATTATAACTTCTATAGCTATGGAGACGCCATGCTGATTGTATAGCCCCTCCACTATCCCGAATCCATTGCCTCATTTTTTTTCGGAATAAGCGACCATCGAGTCCACTCACATGACCACAGAATCTAATTTAAACTTCGAAGAAATCGTGAGTGCCTACTACCAACCGCTCTATCGTTTCGGCTACAGTCTAGCCAAAAACGAGCATGAGGCGGGCGACTTAGCCCAACAGGCCTTTTTCATATATGCTGAAAAAGGAGATTCGTTGCGCGATAAATCCAAGGTGAAGTCCTGGCTATTCACCACTCTTTACCGCGAATTTCTACGCCGCCGGCGTAAAGACGGCCGTATCGATAGCTACGAGCCAGAAATGCTCGAAAATATTGGTGGTTCGGTCGAGCCACACGTGCGCCGCACCATGGATGGTCATCTCGCCATCGAAGCCCTCGAAGAAGTCGATGCCGTTTACCGCGAGCCAGTCGCCCTGTTCTATCTCAAAGATCTTTCTTATAAAGAAATCGCCGAAATCCTCGACATGCCCATTGGCACAATCATGTCACGGCTCTCCCGCGGCAAAGCGCAGCTCCGCGAGATCTTTAAGCGTAAAGAAACCGAAACTTCTGCCAACACCCTTTAAGCTATGCACCGCGAAGAAGCACAAAATATTCTCCAGCTCTGTCGTCCCGACAACAGCGAGGACCGCAACGATCCATTGATCGCCGAAGCACTTGAACTGCTTAAAAAGGACGCCGAACTGCGTACTTGGTTTGATGAGCAACAGGCGCTCGATGCCAAAATCCGCAATGACCTGAACCGTATCGAACCGCCCGCCGATCTCTATGCAGCCATCTTGACTGGCATGCATGCCCACGCCGCTCAATCGCAGCTAATCGGCACCAAGGCCGAAGACACCGAGCAGGACCAACACACCATCCGTTTTACGCAGCCCACGAATCGCTCCGACCAGCGCTCTGGGCTCCGAGCATGGATGGGCATTGCCGCAATCTTTGCCATCGCCGGAGTCGCACTTATGCTGTCTCGCAGCGAAGCGCCGACGCAACTGGCCAACAACGATCAATCTGCAGCAGGTGCCTCGCCCATAATCGCCACCGCAGGGGTACCGAATATGATCGAATTCCTCGCTCAACAAATCAGCGAATTCAACGGCTCGAAATTCGACAAACGCGGCGAACAAGTCGGCGATTTACAAAGTCACCTGGCCAGCACCGGGATGCCGAACCCAGCACAGATCCCAAAGAAACTCGAACAGCTTACCACCATCGGTTGCGTCACCTTCGACTACGATGGCACCAAGCTGAGCATGATTTGCTTCAAGAACGACCAAGTCTATCACTTGATTACTGTAGATAAGGCACGTGTCCCCATCGACTGCACACCTTGCCAAGGCCAGAAAAGCAAAGTTTTTGAGGCTCAGCAACAAGCCTTCAAAGTATGGGCCGAAGGCGAACAAATCTTTATTCTCACCACGCAAGGCTGCAAAGAGAGCCTTGCCGATTTTATCTAAATTACGACTATGACTAAACCAATACTTCTTACTCTCGCCCTCGCAGTTAGCAGCCTCTACGCTGCTGCAGAAGTCGAAATCTACAAAATCGATCCAACGCACTCATCGGTCAAATTCAGCATCCGACACTTCGTTGCAAAAACTACCGGCTCATTCAATCAGTTCGAAGGCACACTCAGCGTCGATCGTGACGACCTCAGCAACAGTAGCATCGAAGCGATTATCACAGTGCCCTCGGTCAACACCGCCAATAAAAAGCGCGACACTCATTTACAAGAGGACGATTACTTTGCTTCCGAGAAACACCCGCTCATTACTTTCAAATCAACTCACTGGGCCAAGACCGACAACAAGGACAGCTTCAAAGTAACGGGAAATCTCACTATGCTCGGAACCACCAAAGAAGTGAAACTCAACGTCGATCTCTTAGGTTTCGGCCCTGGCAGGAACGGCGCACAGCTTTCCGGGTGGGAAGCCAACACACAAATCGACCGCACCGAATGGGGCATCCTTGGCGGCCAGCCCGCTGTCGGCGCAGATGTCGATATCACGATCAACATCGAGGCGATCAAACAGTAAACAACTCATACGATTAAATGGCGTGAATTGAGCTTGCTCAATGCCAAATTAAACTGCCCACGCCCACCCTGACGATGCGTAGACTTCGCCAGTTAAGTTGAACGATTCCAAAATTCAAGACTGCGTTCAAGCCTTCTGCTTCAATTTAATGGAATGCTCTACGTCGGCATCCTATTTTTGATCGATTAACGAGCTAATCAAAGGTGGCTGAACCCCGACGACGTTTACTGCTTGCCAGAGTCGGTTCAGCACGGGGACTTTTCATGCAAGAGCAGTGCCTATTTGCTTTCTAAGCTCATAGCAGCTATCCCACGAAAATCGAACTAGTTCCGATCAATCGACCATGGCGAAGGCATCATCAGCCATATTTTTCGTTTACTTTCTTCGGTTCCTCTTTGATCCTCGCTGCTCCCGTTAACAAAAAACAACCATTCGTTTAATAATTTAATTTATATGAAGATTTTCAAAGCACTATCCACAACTGCCCTATTACTGTCGGCAAGCGCATTTGCTGCAGACACCGAAACGACACCTGTCAGCGAGCCCGCGGCATCACCTGCTGCCGACGAAACAATCGCCATTCGCGTGAATGACGAAGTGATCACCCAAGGCGATCTCCAAGATATGGCAAATATGATGCTCCAGCAATATCAGGCACAAGCTCAGGGCGCACCCATATCCGACGAAATTAAAGCACAGGCACTCAAGAGTGCTGAGGATAATGCCATCACCGAGAAGCTCATCGCGAGCGTTGTTGCAGGTTTAGGAATTGTCGTTTCAGACGAAGAAGTGGCGAGCACCATCGCACAAATTAAAACCTCGATTCCTGAGGGAATTACTTTTGAGAGAGCGCTCGCATCGCAAGGCATGACCCTTGAAACACTCAAGGAAAACATTAACGCCGACATGGCTACTCGCCAACTGTTCGAAATCCAAACCAAAGATGTGGCCGCAGCCTCCGAAGCGGATGCTCAAGCATTCTACAATGGTAACCCGCAGAACTTCGAAAGTCCAGCGAGCCCAGCGAACGCATCTGCCAGCCACATTCTACTTTCTTTCGAAGCAGGAGAGGACGACGCAGCGAAAGCCGCCAAGTTGGCACAACTCGAAGCGATCCGCGCTGACATCGTCGCCAAAACCACCACCTTCGAGGATGCCGCAAAGGCGCATTCAGGTTGCCCGAGCGGCGCACAAGGTGGTTCACTCGGACAATTTGGAAAAGGCCAGATGGTGCCAGAATTCGAAGTTGCCGTCTTCAGTCAGGACGTTGATGCAGTCGGTGCAGTCGTCGAGACGTCCTTTGGCTACCACATCATCAAAGTGACTGACCGCCAAGAAGCTGGGGAGTCCAGCACCATTCCGTTCGCTGAGGCGAAAGATCAGATCCTCGACTACCTCACTCAAAACGCGAAGGGCGAAGCAGCACAAGTCTACATCAAGAGTCTGCGCGACGCGGCTACGATTGAATTCGTCAAACCAAAGGCAGCTGCAGCGATAGACCACAGTGGCCACAATCATTAATTAAGCTCTCAACGCAGCAACACGGCCCACCGCCCAGCAATTGTTTGCTGAGTGGTGGGCCGTTTTTTTGGGCTTATGCTAATAAGTGGAAATGGGGAGGGACGACCTGAGCGTCGCCCGCATTGCCCCTTAACTCATCTTCGCTGTGGTCCGCACGGAGGTGGCACCTGCCCTGACTGCAACGTGAGCGAGTCGCCCACACTCATCTCAATGTCAACGAAGTACCTTGTTACTCCAGCAAAACTAGAAAGTAATCAACTCATCTGGCTGCCGGATCTGCGTGCGGAACCAGGTGCCCTGTTTTTTCACCAAATGATTGGTGTTTTGCACAATCGTAGGAGCCAATGCTTTGCGCTGAATCTCGCCGCGTAAATAAGATAAGGTCTCGCGATACCCAATCGCCGCCGCGGCACTGGAGTTATTTTCAAGGCCGAGCTCACGCAGGCATTCCACTTCTTCGATCAGGCCTGCCTGTATCATTTGATCGACACGGCGAGTCACGCGTTGGCGCAAATTTTCGGCATCACGCTCAAGCAAAATATACCGTTTCTCGCAGTCGGCATACGGCTCCGGCCGTGCGGCAAACTCAGCCTGTAAGTCGGGCAAGGATTTGCCTGATGCAATGCAACGCTCCAGTGCGCGGAGCACGCGGCGCGGATTCAGCGCATCCAAGTTGCCGAGTCCCTCGCCACTACGTTGGCGCAGATCTGCAACCAAACCCTCCAAACCGTCAGCCGCATAGAGCTCCGCCACCTGCGCACGAATCGCATCGGAAACCACGACAATATCAATCACCGGCGCGAAGAAGCTCTTCAAATAAAATCCGCTGCCCCCTGCCACCACGACCGACTTACCACGCGCAAAGATCTCGGCCACTGCCGCCTCAGCATCGCGCACATAGGCAACAATATCGTAGGGCTGATCCACCGCGTTCACATCGATTAAGTGATGCGGCACACGCGCGAGTTCTGCAGGCGAAGGCTTAGCGGTGCCAATATCCATACCCCGATAAACCAGTGACGCGTCGCACGACACGATCTCGGCATTATGCTTCTCAGCGTAAGAGAGTGCGAACTCAGTTTTGCCGACTGCAGTCGGACCAGTGATGATGTGTAAGGTCTGTGTCATAAAATTATGCATGAGCCATGACAGGCTCAGCTTCGACTTCCAACTTCTTTTTATTGTATCCGAAACGTAGGGGCTTTGCTTTCAACAAATCGTAGTCATTCCCCAAATCGTAGTCATTCCCCAAATTGGAGTTCTGCGGGCGCAGCGACACTCTCGTCGCTTGATTTACCGCGCTCTGCCACTGAGCAAGCGACAGAAGTGTCGCTTCCACGCTTGGCAAACGAGACGCAGACAATAAGCCTTACCATACGATGAGCTCAACACCAACTGAATACGATTGCACCCAATGCGGCGCCTGCTGCCGGAGTTTTCCGATCTTTGCGAGCGAAGCGGATGCAGCGCGCGAACCAACGATTCGGCATGAGGCACGCACGTTGCCCGAGTATCTACAAACCGAAGGCAAGGCTTACCAACTCTTTCCGCTGCCCTTCCACAGCCGTTGCCCGTATCTCAAAGAAGACGAGTTATGCCGTATTTATGAATCGCGTCCGAGCGTATGTCGCCGCTTCGAAGCCGGCAGCGAGCAATGTATCGAAGCACGAAGACGGCAAGGAATCGGCGCGTAGTTCGGCAAAGCCGAACAGTGAGAGTGACGCTTTGCTAGTGAGAAGTGAAAGTCGGCAGTGCTGGTATAAATCAAAAATGAGAACCACTTTCGTGCGGTTGACGAGTTAGGCAAAGCCGAACAGTGAGAGTGACGCTTCGCGAGTGAGTAGTGAAGGGGCACGGCGGACGAGGCGGAGCTCGTCCCTCCCCAAAAGTCACTCCCCACTTTCACTCGCGCAGCGATCCTCACTCGCAAAGCGAATCACTCGATCGCGCAGCGATCGTCACTCACGAAGCGTGCCGGCGGCTTGCTCTTCGAGAAAGGATTGATATGCCACCCTGACACCTTGCTCGATCGGAATCTGTGGTGCCCAGCCGGTTGCTTTGATCTTGGAAATATCAGTCAACTTGCGCGGCGTGCCATCTGGCTTCGTGGTATCAAAAGTGAGCTCACCCTCATAGCCAACAGTATCTTTGACTAAGCGTGCAAGGTCGCCGATGGAAATATCGATGCCACAACCGAGGTTCACCCACTCGGGTGGATTCTCGAGCTCGAGCAAATGTAGAATCCCTGCCGCAGCGTCGTCAGCGTGCAAAAATTCACGCAGCGGTGTGCCAGTGCCCCAAATCGCGACTTCAGGAGTGTTGTTTGCCTTGGCTTCGTGGAAGCGGCGGATCAACGCCGGGAGCACATGCGAATTTTGCGGATGATAGTTATCGCCTCGCCCGTAAAGGTTGGTCGGCATCGCGGAGTGATAGCAGACGCCATACTGACGACGATAGAACTCGCATAGTTTAAGACCCGCAATCTTGGCGATCGCATAGGCCTCGTTGGTCGCTTCGAGTGGGCCAGTGAGCAAGGATTCTTCTTTAATCGGCTGCTCGGCGAATTTCGGATAGATACAGGTGCTGCCGAGAAAAAGCAGACGTTGCACACCTTCATTGTAGGCCTCACCGATCGTGTTTTGCGCGATGGCCAGATTCTCCATCATGAATTCAGCAGGATAGCTACTGTTGGCATGAATACCACCCACACGAGCAGCGGCGATAATCGCAACGTCTGGCTTTTCGGCGGCGTAAAACTCGCGCACCGCCACCTGGTTGGTCAAGTCGAGTTCGCTACGGGTGCGCACGATGATGTTATCAAATCCCTTCGCGCGCAGCGCGCGCACAACAGCCGAGCCAACCATACCGCGATGACCGGCGACGTATATTTTTGATGTCTTATTCATATTTGCTGTTTCCCGCCCACTGCACTTTTTAATCATAATCCTAATCTTACTCCCAATCCCAATCCCAATCCCTACATTAAGACAGAATTAAGAGTATATGTAAGATAATGATTAAGGCAAAGAACCAGTGTTAACCATTCGTTGCTTGCTTGAACGCGAGCTCTTGCTTGGCAAGCACCAGATCAGAATCGACCATAATCTTGACCAGCTCCTTGAATTTGACCTTTGGCTCCCAGCCGAGTTGCTTCTTGGCCTTAGCTGGATCTCCGATGAGTAGCTCGACTTCGGTCGGACGCTCATAGCGTTTGTCGTAGTCGACATATTTCTCCCAATCTAGATCAAGATTGTTGAATGTCTCGATCACGAAGTCCTTGACTGAATGCGTTTCGTTAGTGGCCATTACATAATCATCGCCCTCATCCTGCTGCAGCATCAGCCACATCGCTTCGACGTATTCCTGGGCATAGCCCCAGTCGCGTTGCGCATCGAGATTACCCAGGAAGAGCTTATCTTGAAGGCCCAGCTTAATACGCGTCGCCGCACGCGTGATTTTACGCGTCACGAAGGTCTCGCCACGACGCGGAGACTCGTGATTAAAGAGAATGCCATTGGTCGCATGCATCCCGTAAGATTCACGATAGTTCACTGTGAGCCAGTATGCGTAGACCTTAGCGCATCCATAAGGTGAGCGCGGGTAGAAAGGTGTCTTCTCAGTTTGAGGGACTTCTTGAACCAGACCAAACATTTCAGAGGAGGATGCTTGGTAGAAACGGCATTTGCCTTCGAGCCCCACTTCACGAATTGCTTCGAGTAGACGCAGCGTGCCGAGACCTGTAACGTCGCCGGTATATTCCGGCACATCAAAGGATACACGCACGTGGCTCTGCGCACCCAGATGATAAATTTCGTCAGGCTGCAATTGATAGATCAATTTCATCAACATCACACCATCGGCCAGATCGCCATAGTGCAGGAACATCTTGGTGCCATTAATGTGGGGATCCGTGTAGAGATGATCAATACGCTGCGTATTGAAAGTCGAGCAACGCCGTATGATGCCATGCACCTCGTAGCCTTTTGCTAATAGAAGTTCTGCAAGATAAGATCCATCTTGCCCAGTGATACCTGTGATGAGTGCTTTTTTCATAATGCAGACTAGTATACTGTTTTTCCGGAAAAAGTCTTTTCGTATTTACGTATTTATGTTTGTATATTTGCGAATATAAAATGAATTACTCGGAAAAAATGATCGCGATCGCCTTCGATCTGAACTTTCGGCATGCCGCCGAGATCTTCAATGGCGTATCCGACTATGTTGCTGAGGCGCGCTTGGAGTGGCAGCTCATGCCGCTAAACTTCGGCTTTGAAGTGCGGCTGATGGAACTCGCGAGGTCTGGGCAACTTGCTGGTGCGATCGGAACTTTCGTCAGCGATGGTTGGATTGCTGGGCTGGTCGAGCAAGGCGTTACGGCAGTCAACATGTTTAACTTCTCCGCGATCAACAGTATTCCCAACGTCGGTCCAGACGACGAAGCCACTGGTCGATCCGCCGCCGAGCACCTTCTCGACCAACGAGCCAAGTGCTTTGCGTTTTTCGGCGCGGATGGCGTTCACTACACCCGCCTGCGCGAAGCGGGCTTCAGAGCGGGCCTGTCCGACACGACCAACATCATTGAGCTACGCCCTGGACCACTGCTAGCCGACCAGATCAAGGCGCTCCCCCGCGACGACGGACTGCTCGGTGTATTTTGCTCCAACGATCTCTGTGCGCGGGAGTTCATACTGGAAGCACAACGGCAAGGCCTGCAGTGCGGCCGCGACATACTGGTGGTCGGCGTCGATAACGATCCCTCCGAATCGATCTTTGCGGGAATCGGCATCAGTAGTTTCAGGCAACCGATCCGCGAAACAGGCTACAAATCGGCCCAAGCCCTACACCAACTTTTAACCAAAGGGCACCTCTCCTCAGATCTCACTCTACAAACCCCATCCCAGCTGATCCCGCGCGCATCCTCGCTAGCGAAAGGCCGTGCACGCATCGCGCAACAAGCCGCCAATCTACTTCGTGACAATCTAGCGAACTCCGAATTGGAGATGGAGCAGATCGCGCACCGAGTCGGGGTATCGCGCCGCGTGCTTGAACTTGCCCTCAAGACGCAACTCAACACCAGCCCCTATCAACTACTTTCCAAAGCCAGACTTAAACTCGCTCAGCAGCTTCTAAAAACGACCACTCTCCCAATCATGGAGATCGGCACGCGCTGCGGTTACCCCGAGCCCCACCACTTTTCCGCATGGTTTAAAAAACAAACTGGCGTTGCCCCCAAAACATACCGAGACGCACAATCAACATCGTTAGAGTGAAGGCAGCGACTCTGCTTATTTTACCCAACTCGCTCTCACGGCGAAGTGCATCTCTTTGATACTTCGGTTTGACAAATCACCCTGCTAGCAGCTTCTCTATTATAATGTCCAAACAAGGTGTCATCCTACTCAACCTCGGCTCACCCGATTCCACTAAAGTCAGCGACGTGCGCAAATACTTGCGCGAGTTCCTAATGGACGGACGCGTGCTCGATGCACCCTTTGCAATTCGCTGGTTTCTGGTCAACTGCCTGATCCTGCCCAATCGCCCGAAACAATCAGCCGAGGCTTACTCCAAGGTCTGGCTAGAAGACGGCTCACCGCTGATCCTGACTTCTAAGGCACAGCAGAAAGCACTTTCAGAACAAGTCGATGTGCCGGTCGCACTGGGCATGCGCTACGGCTCACCTTCCACCGAGAGCGCACTGCAAGAGCTGCTCGAGCAAGGTGTCGACGATGTACTGATCGTGCCGATGTATCCGCACTACGCGATGTCCAGCTATGAGACCGCCGTGGTGCACATGATGGAATCCGTGCGCAAGCTCAAGCCAGACCTCAAGACCACGCTGCTTCCGCCATTCTACCAAGACCCAGACTACATCGCAGCACTTGTCGAACGCGCGCGTCCAGCACTGGAAGACGGCAACTTCGACAAACTGGTATTCTCCTTCCACGGCATCCCGCAGCGTCATCTAGTAAAAGGTGACCCATCGCACAATCACTGCATGACCACCCCAGATTGCTGCAACACATGCCACCCCGCACATGCCACTTGCTACCGCCACCAGTGCGCGATGACAGTCGAGAAATTCGTCGCAGCAATGGGCATCCCCAAAGAGAAATACATGATCACCTTCCAATCACGTCTCGGCCGGGAACCATGGCTGAGCCCGTACACCGATCAGACACTGGAGCAACTCGCCGAAGACGGCAATAAGCGCGTCAAAGTCATCTGTGCAGCCTTCACTGCAGACTGCCTCGAAACATTAGAAGAAATCGCCCAAGAAGGCCGCGACATCTTTATCGAAGCTGGCGGCGAAGACCTCGAACAAATTCCTTGCCTCAACGAGCACCCGAAATTCATTGAGTTCTTGAGCAATAAAGTGCAGGCTTGGCAAAACGGTGCCTACGAGACCGCCTACGCCACACCGCCTGCGCTAGTCGTACAGTAAACACACTTCGCCTGGCCCAGCCCCGCTCTAATGCTTGAAGACATCGTCATTTCTGCGCGTGATGCGCTTGCGATCGGCGCCTCGATTTATTTGAGCGCCTTTCTGTTCGGTATCATCGCCCTACTGATCCGCAAGCCCTACCCACGCACCGCGATGTTTGCCCTGCTCACTGGCGGCTTCCTCTTCCAAACGCTGGGGCTCAATTTACGCGGTGCAGAAATCAAAGGCTGCCCACTCGGCAATATCTTTGAAATTTCGCAATTTATCGCATGGTCGCTGGTGCTGCTTTATTTCCTCATCGGCCCCGCTTTCAAGCTACGCCTGCTCGGATTCTTCACCGCAGGCCTCGCTGGGCTCCTCGCTGGCACTGCACTACTGATTCCAAATTGGGACCAACCCTACCCCCCTGGTATTTTCGGTGGCAATCCATGGATTGAGTTACACGCGGCACTGGCGATTTTCAGCTATGCGATGTTCGCAATTGTCGCACTGGTATCCGCGATGTTCCTGATCCAACAACATGGGCTGAAGAACAAACAGTTCAAAGGCCTTTACCAACATTTGCCCTCCGTTCAGCAACTCGACTTAATGGCGAAACGACTTCTCATTACTGGAGTGGTGGTGCTCAGCGCAGCTCTCATCTTCGGCGCAGTTTTCTGGATCAACCACCCTGAACGCGTACCCGTCTTTAAATTGGCAGCCACATGCTTCGTGTGGGCAGGCTACCTCACTGTCGTCGTTTTACGGATACAAAAACGGCTCGTCACTCGGCGCCATGCGATCGCCTCCATTGCTCTCTTCATCTTCGCACTCGCGTCTCTCTGGCCAGTGCAATCTGCACGCGACACGATCGGAACCGAAGCCTCGGCTACTCAGCAGACATCTGAATGAGCGAAGCATTGCAATCACTTTTTGTGCTTGGCAGCACACACCATCAAGCTCCACTTGAAGTGCGCGAGCGCATGGCACTCACACCAGAAAACGCCGCAGCTCTGCAACAAGAGCTACACGCTCTCGACGACATTTACGAGTGTCTCGTCGTCAATACTTGCAACCGTGTTGAAGTGTATGGCCTCGCCAGTGACCCTAGCGTCGAGGCCACAGTCCGTGACTACCTTTGCGCTCGCAACGGCGTAAGCCGCGAACTGCTAGACGCACACTCCTCTTGGCACACCAACCTCGACGCGCTACAGCACGCCTTCGAAGTATCCAGCGGCCTCGACTCTCAAATCGTTGGTGAGACAGATATCCTCGGCCAGATGAAGAACGCTTATGCCAATGCACGTGCAGCAAAATGCACCGGCGTCGTCCTTAACCGACTCTTCGAGAAGAGCTTCCAAGCAGCCAAGTCAGCCCGCACTAAGACTGGCATCACTCGTGGACAAGTCAGTATCGGCAATGTTGCGGTCGATCTAGCTAACCGTATTTTTGGGCACCTGCGCGACAGCCGCGTGCTACTGATCGGCAGTGGCGACGTCGCAGAAAAGACCGCGCAATCACTCAAAAGCCGTGGTGTAGCCGACATTACCGTCGCCAGTCGCACTTACGAAAACTCCCATACCCTCGCCCACAGCCTCGGCGGTGCAGCCATTGAGCTAAGCGATTTCGCCGCTCAGCTCAAACGCTTCGATATCGTCATCAGCTCAACCGCCGCCGCTGGATTAATTCTGGACCGTGACACGCTTGCGGCCGCACTGAAGCAACGCCCCGAGCGGCCCTTCTTCCTAATCGACGTGGCACTGCCTCGCGACATCGACCCGACAGTGAGCAAGCTAGAGAACGTCTATCTCTACAATCTCGACGACCTTTCCAATATCGCCAACGAGAACCTCGAGCTACGCAAAGCCGAGATTGACCGCGCCCGAACCATTTTGAAAAGCCACGCCTGGAACTTATGGCTACAGCTTAGACGCCGGACTTTGATCGCGAAGTAAGAGACTTGAGGGGGAGGCCTGAGACTTGAGGGTTGAGGCTATAAATCCAGAGGACTGACCATTTGCTTCTTCGTCTGGCTCTGCACCGTGTGGGTGTAAATCATAGTGGTTTTGATGTCGGCATGCCCGAGCAGCTCTTGAATCGTTCGCAGGTCGACATT